>CAIUMM010000019.1 GCA_903900265.1 uncultured Pseudomonadota bacterium | reverse complement strand
TCGCCCGTCCTCGAGCGCTTCGGGCCCACCGTCGTTGTACACGTGCACCGTGCGGCGAACCCAATCCTCGCGGCGCTTGCAGATGTCGGAGATCGCCTTCGCCGACCAGCCCTCGCTCTTGAGCATGACGGCCTGCAGGCGTAGACGCTCGCCTGCGTTCTTGCACCACTTGAACCGCTCGACGAGAGCCTCGGAGGTCAGGTGGGGGTGAACCTGTAGGATGAAGGGCATGAATTCCTCTTCCTGAGATTTACCATCGCGATCTTGATTTGTCTAGCTTGGGCCGCGATCTTTTTTATCGACCGTTGGTATTACCGGATCGAGAAGGAGGCAAAGGACCTCTCCGTCGCCGACCGACTCGCGCTTCGGATTGACAACCGGGGGCTGGGTGGGGGTTTACTCGCACGCCCCACAGTGAAGCCACGCAAAGCCGTTCGACGAGTCGCCGCACTCAAGAAAACCGTCCAACTCCTTCTGGACGTACCGCGGCAGCGTCCGCTCGACCGCCGCGAGCGCGCCCCGGAGCGCGGCGAGGCCCTCCCGCACCACCGGGTGGAGGGAGCAGGTCGTTGGCGGGACCCCGAAGCTCGATGACGCAGGACACGAGCCGCAGCGGAAGGCACGCGCCGGTATTCCACGGCATCTCCGCTTCCCCGCGCTCTCCGTGTCCGTGCTCTGGCGGCGACCAAACGCGAAGGCGCCACGCTGCAGGGTGTCGCCGACACGTTTCAGGTCGGCACTGCGACGCTCAAGCGCCTTCAACGGCTTCACCGAGAGACCGGATAGAGCGGGCGGCCACCTCGTCGACGAGACCCTGCATGAGCGGGCGCCGGAGCCCCTGCCGGCGCGCAGCCCGGGACCGCGCACTCGCCAAGGCGGGCGCCTCGTGCGCGAGTTGTCGAAGAGGTAGGATATGAGTTACAGGGCGGAATGTCTACTTTCTTCAAACAGTCCACCCTCCGCCCCAACCGCTCACTGCTCGTGGTAGCGGTCTTGCCGCTGATTCCGGTACTCGGTTGCGGAGAGCGCCTCAACGCCGTTTCGATCCGGCCCATCTACGGATGGGTGGACGGCTGTAATTCCGTGATGTTATCTGGGAGTGGCTTTGGCGCCGACGTGGTTGCGGAAATCGGCGGCAACCGCATGGCCGACATCGCAACGACCACTGACTCCGAGGACGTCGGATATGAGTTCACCGCAACCGCCCCCTCGGCCACAGAGCCAGGCTACGCGAACGTGACGGTGTACAGCGGCGGCAAGGAGGACACCATCACTGGCAGCGGAGCGTACTACTACGTTGCTTGCCCCGCAAGCCCACATGTCGACGGTCTGGGCGCGACCACCGCCGCCATCGGCACTACGGTCACCATCAGCGGTTGCGGCTTCGACGCACGGCGCATGCGGGTGCAGCTCGAGAGTATCGACGGAGCTACCCGCTCAGAGATACTCACGCCGGAGACCCGCTGCGGCACCGCCTCCATCGACTTCGTGGTTCCGAGCGTGCTAATGGGCTCGTATAGCGTGGTCATCCTCGACCTCGATGGGAACCTTCTGGCAGGGGATCAATGCGCGGCAGGTGACTCGGGTGACACTGCCAACACCCCGGGCTGCGCAGAGACCCCTGAGATTCTTCTTTCGGTCGAGGCCTGATGCCCTTTCTCACAATCTGGACCGCACTGCAGATCGTTGTGCACACGGCGGCTGCCGCCCAGTCAGGGAATGTCCGCGGCTACGTCACGGACGAGCAGAGCGTCCCCATCCCCAACGCGAAGGTGATCTTGTCGGGAGACGAGTTCGCGGGAGAAATCGCCACCACAACCGGCGACGATGGTAGCTTCAACTTCATTGGACTACCGCTCGGAGAGCACGAGATCCTCGTGCTCAAGAAGGGAATGCAGCCGGTTACCCTCGTCGTTACCATACGATTGGATGAGACACGGATAGTCCCGGTCACGCTCACCGCGACGGGCGCGGAGGAGCCCGAAGAGCAGGCAACGGCGCCGACGCTAGACCCCACACGGTCGGCCGTCTCAACTGAGTTCGATCGTCCTACCCTCGATCGGATTCCTCTGCAAGAACGGTCGTATCAGTGGAGCTCAAATCTGGTTGCTGGCGTGCAAGGCCGGATCAACTATTCGGCCGGGGGGGGCGGCGACGGCAACCCCTCAGTGCGAGGCGAGGGGGCGTATGGAAACAATTATCTGGTGGATGGAATGTCCACACGCAACCCAAAGACCAAGGGCTTCGGGGTCACCCTACCCTACGACGCCGTTGAATCTATTCAAGTCTACACCGATGGCGCGTCAGCCGAGTTTGGCCAGGCTACCGGAATGACGATGAACGTCGTGACGAAAGACGGAGGTGACGTCCATTCGGGGAGCGCCGCTTACCTCGTGGATGCCAGCGCCTCTTCCACCACCTACCCGATCGCCGATCTTGCACTTGGAAAGGAAGCGCAAACTGAACCCAGAGAATTCTTTTCGCAGTCATTCGTCGGCACAGTCGGGGGACCAATCCTCCGAGAGCGACTCTGGTACTTTGCCGCCGCAGACGTTGGGTTCGGCTCTAAGGTTTCGGAGGGCGGTGACCCGGAAGTACCCCAACGGTTCACCCGCGGTACCGCATTCGCAAAGCTTTCATTGTTCGCGACTCCGGCTCTCACCCTGCGCCTGCAGACCACGCTCTCCGGAAGCGATACCGCGAACACCCAAAACAGTGCGATGTATGCTCCCGAGGCCCAGAGCGATCTGAGCGTATTCCAGCAGTCGCATATGGTCCGGGCAGAAGTCCTCCCGTCGCCGAACGACCGCGTGGATGTGAAATTGCTCTATCAAGTAGATCAAAGCATCAACGCACCGTCAAGCGGAGCAACGCAGACTCCGCAGATCCTCGACAAGGACAGCGGAATCTACGGTGGAAATGCGCTCGCCCTCACGACCGACTCGCTCGCTCGCTCGGGCGCTTCGGTTTCCTACACCCATCTCCTCACCGACTGGTTCGGGACGCACATGCTGAAGGGCGGCGTGGAGTTCGTGCGTGTGAGCGACAATCGGGCGGTCGACTGGACCGGCCCGGGGGAGGGCGCGACCTACTATGCGAGCGCGGCATCTGGCAGGCCCTGCATATCCGAAGACTACAGCGACTGTTCCGGCTATCGCGAGTATCAGGAAGTCGGCGGTGCTCTTGGTCATGCCGACAACATTGTCAGCGCCTTCATTCAGGACGACTGGACGGCCAGCCGTCGGTTCAGCGTGAACGCGGGGGTCCGCCTCGATCACGAAACCGTGTTCGAGAACGGCGAAACTCGCGTAGCGAGCTTCTTGATGCCCGCACCCCGCCTAGGGATGGTTTGGGACGCAACGGCGGATGGTCGAACGCTTCTTTCGGTCAACGCGGGACGGTACTACGACGTTAGCGGAATTGCGTTTGCCGCTTGGTTCGACTCTCTTAGCCCCAATGTCTTCCGCTACTACGCCTGGGACGCCGACGCTGATGAATACGCCCTGGTGTACGAGCAGGACCAGACGGCGAGTCCCTACGTGGCCTGTACGAACGAGGGCCTTGCCTCTCTTTCCGGAGAACAGCGGCAGGTCGCCGACACGGTATGCGGCGGCGGGCTCCAGCCCTACCACCTGGACAAACTGGTCATCGATGCCACACGGGAATGGTTGCCGGGGCTCAGCGGCGGCCTGCGCGGAATCGTCTCCAAGACCAGCGGGTTCATGGAAGATGTCAACGTCGACGGGCAGACGTCGATTATCGCGAACACAGACGCCAAGTCCCGCGATTATCACGCATTGGAGCTGCATTTTGAAAGAGCTTTTCAGAATAGCTGGCAGGTCTTTGGAAGCTATACGTGGTCGGAGTCCCGGGGCACTTCGCCCGGAAACTTCGAGGTAACCAGCACCAGCGGCCGGGTGGGATCATACTCAAATGATGTGAGCACGTTCGGCGACGATGTTGATGACCTTGGTACCCGTGCCGACCTGTTCGATGCGGGCGACGGCGACCTCCTGGAGGGATACGCTGGTCTGGGCACAACCACCGATGACGCCGGGATGTACGGGTACCTGCCCTACAATAGCTTCCACGTTGTCAAACTCGCCGGTGCCTATACAGCTCCGTTCGGAACCACGTTCAGTGTCGTCTACGAGTTTGACTCCGGACACGCCTGGGAAAAGCGGGGCTACGTGTCGAACTACATGGAGTACTTTTCCTTTCCGCAAGGACGCGGGTCTCGTACGATGCCGCCCGTGCACTACCTCGACCTGTCGATCGCGCACACATTCACGTTTACTCGGCATACCAGTCTCTCCGCGCAGATTGATGTGTTCAATCCCTTCAACTTTGACGCCCCAATCACCTACTACGAGAACGACGACGCCAACTTCGGCCTTACAATGTATAGGCAGGCGCCCCGGGCAGTGCGGGTGTCCGTGGGGGGCGCCTACTGATGGCCCGTGGGACCCTCTCTAGAGGCGTCCAGGATCGCCTGCCCTGGCCACTCGGAATATACTGGGTACGAGCTCAACAAGGACGCGGGCCAGACGGGGTGTTTCGGTCCGCTGAGGGCGTGGTACGCGTACTGACGGCGCTGGTACTCGGTGACATCATTGATGCGGAGTGGCCCGACGAATTCGCTTCGATTTTGGGTGGGGGCCCCGAACGGCGGGGGCTGGAAAGGCCAACGTTCGGTACGCGAATAGGAATACTGCGACAGGTCGTGGCTGTGCACTGCAATCAGGTCGGCGGTGTTCTGCCCGACCTGCGGGAGTGGTGGTCGACCGTCGACGGATCGTCGGGACCGCTGCAGCGACTGGTTGAGGCTCGCAATCGCGTAGCGCACGGTGCCGTGACGGGCAGTGAAGGCGAGGCGGATTCTAAGCGGAGGGAGGCGCTGATGGCGCTTCTGGAGGTCTTGCTTCCCGCTGTGTTCCTCCGCGAACTGCAACTGGTACACGTCGAGGGCCCGGTGCGGGTGCGGCGAGGGCGCCAGGAGGGCCTTCTGCGCCGCCTTTCGGGGCCGGCCCCGTACCTGACGCTGGCGACGGAGGCTGACTGGCCCCCGGGATTCACGCTCGAAGACAATCGCGTGTACATGGGGTCGATGGATGGAAAAAGATGGAAACTACTTCCATTCTATCACCTTGAACCTGGAGATGCCGCCTCCGGTGGCCACCCGAGGTCCACAGTTTTCGATACCGTCGATCGCCGGGGGCGTACCAGATTTCTGGAACCGGTGACCGGGCGGGATGACATAGACGCCGCTCTTCCGGACGAGAGTTGGCGTCCGGTCTATTGGCATACCTTTTTGGCCGCACGGCGGACGAATGCGGCGGGCTGGTCACAGACGCTCTCGGAGCCTCACCCCGGGTTCCGTTTTGACGCTCCGGCCGAGTTCTCGCAAGGCCTCAGGGCCGGCATGGTGATCGAGGGGTTGCGTCTCGTGCAGCAACTCGGTGAGGGGGCCGCGGCAACCGTCTGGGAGGCCGAGGATGAGGACGATGGACATTCGTATGCGCTTAAAATCTTGAAGGCGGAAGTGGTTGCCAACGAGGTCGACGCGAGGCGATTTGAGCAGGAAGTCGCCACTATGAAGCGTCTGTACCGGGCGGGCTGTCGACGCGTGGTCGGCCCGGTGGAGGCCTTCCGCTCCACGGACGGCGAGACGCGACGTCTCGTGGTACGCATGCCTTTGATGAGCCGCACGCTGAAGGACGCGGCGCTGTCCCAACGTGCCGCAGCAGACGGAGAACTCGGCGTCAGCTGGCTCATGTTCTGGCTGCAGCAGGGGTTGGAGTCGCTGGAGGAATTGCACCGCAATGGGGTTGTACACCGAGACATCAAGCCATCCAACTTTCTCATCGACTCGGATGGCAACCTGTTCGTCTCTGATCTGGGTGTTGCCCGTGATTCCGGGCGCCGCGAGGCCCTGACCCAGACCGGTGATGTCGTTGGGACCGACATCTACATGGCACCTGAGCAGCGCGTTGGCAGCGGTAGCGTCGGTCCAGCCGCGGACATCTACGCCCTCGCCGTGTCCTTTGATGAGCTGCTGCACGGCGCGCCAAGGCCTGTCCCCGGAAAGAAAGTCGCCGGCCCGCTCGGCGCGTTGCTTCGGGACATGGGAGGTACCGACGCGGACCTGCGGCCGAGTGCGACGGACGCCCTGAACAGGCTGGCAGCGATTTCGGCGGACCAGATGTCGGAAGTTCTACCGTCGCTGCCCGATGGACGCGGGCCTGCACAGTCTCCGCTTCCGTCCACTTCCGGCCCGGCATCTGTGGTCAGGAGCGCTCCGTTGGAGGCGCCGCGTGGGGCATTCTCCTGGCGACCCGAGGCGAAGGCCTCCCCCGCGGCCGCCTCGGACGGCGATGGCGGTGCGAACCAAGCCGCGCCGGCGCACGAGGTTCGGGGGCGTCGGACTTTACGCCTTGCGCCACGCACTCTGTTATTCTTGGGCTCAGTGGCCTCGGTGTGTCTCTTGGGGGCCCTTTGGGGAGCGTGGACCTTCGGCGCATGGCGAACAGTTGGTGTTCCGGCGGAGGAGCCGGTGTTGGTAGTCGAGCACGGCGTATCAACAGGAGACTTGGTGGTGCAGGATGGGCCGACTTCGCTGGAGGCGGTGCCGCCACCGGCGCCGACGGTACCGCCCA
The DNA here is from genome assembly GCA_903900265.1 of uncultured Pseudomonadota bacterium. Classification (GTDB taxonomy): domain Bacteria; phylum Myxococcota_A; class UBA796; order UBA796; family SXON01; genus CAIUMM01. Next base: position 1,240 of record CAIUMM010000019.1, on the reverse strand, counting down.
GCCGTGTGTCGTCGTCGACGAAGCCTCGCGCAGTGCTGGAAGCGACGACACCTGTGACGCCGGAGGTAATGGAGCCCACGCCCGTGGAACCTGTTGTCGAGGAGGAGGTAACTGTGGACGGGGCGGCAGTGCGCATCCTCGTGAGGCCCCCGGTCGATGCCGCCGACTTCCCAGCGTCGTCGTCGGCGCTCGGGGTCACTCAGGGTCGCTGCATGGTCAGTCTGGTCGTGAACCCGCTTGGCGTTCCAGAGGCCGCCAGGGCCAGTGATTGCACTCCGGGCTTCGAGGAGGCGATCGCGGCATGGGCGAAGCGGCACCGCTTCATGCCCCCCGAGGGCGTGACGGGCAAATTCAGATTCGAGAAGGAGCTGGTGATGCGTCTGGCCCGGTAGGCGAAGCATGGTCGGTCGGCTCCCCGGATTTGCGCGGACTTCAAGAAAGGGGGCTTCGGGATTGTGGTCGAGACGTAAGCCCCCGGGCAACCACAGGCCATGCCGTGATCTTCACGTAGCGTTCAGTCTCCACTTTGGAGATCGCCATGCCCGCCCTCGTCCCCAACTTCGCACATCTTTCCCACCGTTGGACCCAAGCAGACGCGCAGTTGGTGCTCGCCGCGCTTGACGCGAGTGGGCTCCGGCCGTGCGAGTTCGCGCGGCGCAGCGGCGTTCACGTCAAGCGGCTTTGGAGCTGGCGCAGGCGGCTGGGGCAGCCGCGCAGCGGCGTGAGGAGCCCGACCCCGCCGGCCGAAGCCGCACGCCTCGTTGAGCTCGTCGCCGCTCAGGCTTGTTTGGAGCCTGCCGCTGCCCGCTGCGTCGAAGTGGTGACCCCGACCGGCTGGCAGATCCGGGTACCCGGCGAACGGCTCGGCGACCTGGTGCACGCGCTGTCGCGGTCGTCGTGCTGAGCCTTCCGCCGGCGGTCAAGGTGTATCTTGCGATTGATCCGGTAGACATGCGCAAATGTCACCGATCCACAAAACCCGCCTGATTTCGGCGAGTAGCCGCAGTTTGCCTCTATTGTAGGCGGCGCGCAGCCGCTTTGTTAGAGGTTGGGAGCCCTGTGGTGGGGAGCCGGCGTTCGAGCGCCGGTTCCCCTGGGACGTGCTCCGCCGATCAACGGAGTCGCACCCCGCGACAACGTTGCCGACCGAGCCGCGTTCGTCCACCCCGCGGGCCGGATTTCTACGATCGCTCCGCACCGCTTTTACAGTTGTTTGGCGTGTGGAGCGCACGTCGTGCTG
>CAIUMM010000018.1 GCA_903900265.1 uncultured Pseudomonadota bacterium | reverse complement strand
CGAGCCGTTGACGAACAAGGTCGTTCCGGGCGGGCTTCCGGTAGCGGATGTGGTCCGGTTGCTGACGCCGATCGCCGAGGCCTTGGACTACTTGCATGGTCTTGGCATCGTACATCGCGACTTGAAACCAGCGAACATCGTGGTGCGGCCGGACGGCCAGCCGGTGGTGTTGGATCTTGGCATCGCGAAAGATTCGGCGGCGTTGGAAAACCACACGCGGACAATGACGACGCTGGGCACAAGCGCGTGGATGGCGCCGGAGCAAGCGGATGCCAAGAACGTAGATGGTGCGGCAGATCGCTATGCGTTGGGCATGATCGCGTACGTGTTGTTGGCGGGACGTTTGCCGTGGGAGGAGGGGACGAGCGAGGCGCGGGTGATGGTGTCGAAGCTGACTGGGCAGCTTGCGGCTCTGGAGAAGGTACGCGATGGTCTGCCGAGGCATGTGGTGGCTGCGGTGATGAAGATGGTTTCGTTGGAGGCGGGGGCGCGGTATGCGACGTGTGGGGCGTTTGTAGGTGCGCTGCGGGTGGATGATGGTGCGGCAGTCAGGGATGCGGCGATTGCGAGGACGCTTGCAGCGGGGGCGGCGCTTGTCGCGACATCGGCGCGTGCCGCGGTGTCTGATCGAGCTGCGGCTGCGGACCGAGCTGCGGCGGCGGAGAACAGAGCGGTGGCAGAGCGCGCAGCGGTAGCCGATCGAGCTGCTGCGGCGGACCGAGCTGCTGCGGCGGACCGAGCTGCTGCGGCGGACCGAGCCGCTGCGGCGGACCGAGCTGCTGCGGTGGAGAATAGAGCGGCGGCAGAGCGCGCGGCGGCGGCAGAGCGCGCAGCGGCGGCAGAGCGCGCGGCGGTGGCAGAGCGCGCAGCGGTGGCAGAGCGCGCAGCGGCGGCAGAGCGCGCAGCGGTGGCAGAGCGCGCAGCGGTGGCCGATCGAGCTGCAGCGGCGGACCGAGCTGCGGCGGGGGAGAACAGGGCGGTGGCAAAACGCACATCGGGGGCGCTGTGGCCTGCGCCGCCGACGCTTCCCACTGCATCTCCCGCACACGGTCAGCAGCGTGCTCCCGAGAAGTATTCGTTGCCGTTCGACCGTGAGGTCGAGGTCAAGACAGGATGGATATTCCAAAGAACCGAGCGCCGCCGTGAATCCGGGACCATCGATTTTTCGATGGCCGTCATCCCGCCCTGCACGTTCATGATGGGCTCCCCTGCGAACGAGCCTGACCGCGGTGCCAACGAGACCCAGCACGCCGTCCGCCTGACGCGCGGCTTTGCAATGGGCACGACGCCGGTGACCCAGGCGTTGTGGACGGCGGTGATGGGTTCGAACCCGTCGGAGTTTACAGCGGGCTCCGAGGCTTCGCAGCGCCCGGTGGAGCAGGTCAACTGGTTTGATGCGGTGCGGTTTTGCAACGCGTTGAGCGGGAAGCTTGGGTTGCGTTCGGCGTATACGGTCGGCGCGGGAGATGAGCCTACGGTCACATGCGACTTCACTGCGCCGGGCTTTCGACTTCCGACCGAGGCGGAGTGGGAGTGCGCCGCAGGAGCGGGCACGAAGTTTCGGTACGCGGGCAGCGACAACTTGGACGAGGTGGGTTGGTTCGACGACAACAGCGGCGAAACAACGCACGCGGTGGCGCAGAAAAAGGCGAACGCGTGGGGTCTGTACGACATGAGCGGGAACGTGTGGGAGTGGACCTCGGACTGGTACGGGGACTACGCTGGCAGCGCGACCGATCCTGTGGGCGCTGCTTCTGGCTCCAACCGGGTGAATCGGTGCGGCAGCTTGGTCAACTCCGCGCGGGTCGCCCGTGTGGCGTTCCGCGACTGGAACGACCCCTCGTTCCGCATCTTCAGCCTCGGCTTTCGTCTTTCGAGGACGATCCCTTGACCCTCAGGCGCTTGATCCCTTGGATGTACGGGGACGCTGTCGCAGGAATGACATAGCCGCCTCCCGGCGTGGCGGGTAGGCGGGGCGTGCGCTAGCCGTCCGCCGTACCGACGCGGAGGGAACGGGGCGGTAGGGTTACACTGCGGTAGAGTCTGGATCTGAGCGGGGTTCGGGGCGGCAGCCCCGATGTTCCCCCGGTCTCGTGTGTTAAGGCGGAGGTCACTCCTCCGGTGGATCGCGATGACTGTCCGTGAATTCCTTACCCAGAACGTTCTCAGTGCCTACGCGGATGCGTTTGAGGCGCAGGCCATCACGATTTCCGATTTGGCCGACCTGACGGACGACGAGCTTCGTTCGCTGGTGGGGATGTCGAGCTTTTCAGACCGCAAGCGCTTCAAGCTCGCCGTCGCCGGTCTGACCGGCACTCCCGCCCACTCGCTCTCGGGCGCGACGCGTTTTGCGCCGCCGACTCCAGCTCCGCTCTCCGGCGCGACGCGTTTTGAGCCGCTGACTCCAGCCCCGCTCTCGGGCCCGACGCGCATGGACGCGCCCGCCGCGTTCCCCGAACGCCTCGGCAACTACCGCATCCTCGGCCTTGTGGGTTCCGGCGGGATGGGCACCGTAGTCCGCGCGCGCCACACCGAGGAGCTTTGGGCGCGGCAGCAGGGCGGGGACGTAGCGATCAAGCTGATCCACCCGCACATCGCGACCGATCTAGCTTTTCGCTCACGGTTTATGTCCGAAGCGGCGATGGGCCGGAAGGTGCAGCATCCAGGCTTTGTCACGACCTTTGATGTACTGTCGGAAGGCGCGTGGTTGGGCACGGTGATGTCCTTGGTTGTCGGCGAGCCGTTGACGAACAAGGTCGTTCCGGGCGGGCTTCCGGTAGCGGATGTGGTCCGGTTGCTGACGCCGATCGCCGAGGCCTTGGACTACTTGCATGG
>CAIUMM010000017.1 GCA_903900265.1 uncultured Pseudomonadota bacterium | reverse complement strand
GCCCCGCCCGTTCGCTCGTGGCCCTCCGGTGCTCGGCCTTCACCAGCTTCAACGCAGCGCGCTCCGCCCGCTCGGCCTCGGTGGACGTCGGGACCTTGGGCACCACCTCCGGACGCCACGCGGCGTTCCCGGCGAGGACCCGTCTGGCGACCAGCTCGTCGGCGGTTGCCTCCACGCGGATCCTCGATACCGCGCCGGTGGCCACGGCCTCGCTGACGCCTGGCAGTCCCACCCGCTCATCGACGTTGACGTGCAGCGCCGCCTCCACCGACACCGACGGCGACACGGTCAGCTACAGCTTCAGCTGGACCGTGGCGGGCGCGGCCGTGGCGGCATCCACCACCGCGTCCGACACCTCGACGCTCGCCAGCGCGTTCGCCGCGGGCGACGTGGTGAGCTGCGTCGTCCTCGCCGATGACGGCCAAGGCGGCACCGATTCCGCCTCCGCGAGCGTGACCATCGGCAACATCGCCCCGGTGGTCAGCAGCGTCGCCCTCTCCCCCGGCACCGTGTACACCAACGACACCCTGACCGCTACGCCCGTGTCGAGCGACGCTGACGGGGACAGCCTCACGCTCACCTACGATTGGTACGTCGACGGTGTGTTGGCGCAGAGCGGCGCGAGCGCCACGCTGTCGGGCGTCACGCGCTTCAGCAGGGGGCAGGTGGTCTATGTGACGGTCACCGCCGATGATGGCACAACCACGGCGAGTGCTACAAGCAGCAGCGTGACGGTGGCGAACACGGCGCCGACGGCGCCGGTGGTGGAGATTACGCCTGCGGATGCGGTGGATGGGGACGATCTGACGTGCTCAGTGACGACGGCGAGCTACGACGCCGACGGGGACGCGCTGACGTACAGCTTCGACTGGGACGTGGACGGCGTGGCGTACACCGGGGCGGCGGACGGGGGGACGAGCAGCGTGGTGGATGGCGGGGATGTTGAATCAAACGACATCTGGAGTTGTTCGGCTACGCCAACGGATGGCGACGCATGGGGACCCAACACCGAAACGGCGACCGAGATCGGTTGTTGGGTTGGGACTTTTGACGGCGCGTACAACGAGATCGAGGTAGCCGATGCAGCCGACCTCTCGCCGGGCACCGGTCCCTTCACTGTAGACGCGTGGTTTGAACACGCGAGTTCCTCTGCGCCACTCTGCCTAATCTCCAAGCGTGGTCCGGCGGTCACAGCCAAAGGTCTTGCTTTGGTCGTGGGCAGTGGCCCTAGCACGTCAGTACTCTGTCACCTCCACTCTGGAACGTCTGAACTTCTGGCCTCTTCGACCATGGACGTGACCGTCGGAGACTGGCACCACCTCGCCGTGATGCGTGACGCTGCCCAGTCGGTTTCCTGCTTCTTGGATGGAGTTTCGGTTTCGACTGGAGTATTTTCCGAAAACATCACTTCTGGAACTCGTTTATTTGTGGGAGCTTGCAACTACGAAGCGGAGAGCGGAAGCTCCGCGGTACGGTTCGAGGGAGACATTGCGGAGGTTCGTTGGTCAAACGCGGCGGAATACTCTGCATCCGGCTTTGTGCCTCAATTCCCGCTTCCCGTGACGACTAAGACCGCGGCCTTGTGGAGCTTCGAGAGAAGCACGACTACCGTAGTCTACGACTACGCCGCCGGCACCCATAATGGGGCATTCGACGGCTCGGTTGCGTACACCACTTGCCCCAATCCGTGATGGGGGCATCCGCTCCGTAGCCTTCGGTTTCCTCTCCTCGCCCGCCTCTCCTCCAAAGAAAAATCATGCCCGACCACGGGATCCGCATCCCCGAATAAACCGCTAAGCACGATAGGTATCCGCTGAAATTAGCCTGTCCCTGACGAATGCAGCCTGAGGCCCACTCAGAACCAGCGTGGGAGGATAGGAAACTTGAACGGCCTGTCGGTGAGCATATTCCGACACGGTACACCCTCCTCGCCCGTGCCCGCAAGCCCTTCGAGGCCCCGAAAGCGGTGTTGCAGGACCGCGAACGGTGGAAATTCGGCGCGCAAGGCGCGGCTCCGCCGTTCCGGCCCCGCGCGCGCCTGGTGCG
>CAIUMM010000016.1 GCA_903900265.1 uncultured Pseudomonadota bacterium | reverse complement strand
GCTCTTCCAAGCGCGGGTTCAGCCCGCCGGGAAAGATGACGTCGGCGGTGAACTGCAGGTCGAGCAGGTCCTGGCGCTTGCGGGGCACGCGGTTGCGGAGGATCGCCTGGAAGCCGAAGCAGGCTCCGGGCTTGACCCAGCCAGCGAGCGCGGTGAAGTACTGACGGTAGATCTCGACGGCTTTGCCCTCGCGGGCCTGCGCGGGCGAGCACAGGTGGTCGATCATCTCGACGCTGACGAGCGCGTCGAACGGGACTTCCGGCTTGTAGGTGTGGTAGTCCTGCACGATGAATCGGGCGTTGGGGAGGCCGCGGGCGTTGGCCCAAGCGGTCTGCTCGGTGGAGAGCGAGATGCCCGTGGCGTCTTTGCAGCCGCGCCGCACGACGTACTCGAGCATGGAGCCCCAGCCGCAGCCGATGTCGCAGACCCGCTTTTCGGGGGTCACTTCTGCAAAATCATAGAGCACACGGGCCTTGGCCTCTTGCGCTTCTTCCAGCGATTCGTCGTCACGCGTGTACACGGCCGAGGTGTAGTGCATGTTCTTATCAAGCCACAGCTTGAAGAAATCGTTGGAGATATCGTAGGCAACTTCGATTTCAGATTGCGTAGAGGTCAAGGGGGCACCCGGGTAGCGCGCGTTTTATACGACGCCGCGGTCTCGCGCCACGCCGGGCCGAACGCAAAATGTTCGGATAGACGGGCTGCGATGCGTACTCCCTTGAATCGACGTCTCGCGGGCTTCGGCACGTCCATCTTCACCGAGATGACCCGGCTGGCGAACGAGCACGGTGCGGTCAACCTCGCGCAGGGCTTTCCGGACTTTGATGGCCCACAGTTCGTGAAGGACTCAGCGGTAGCCGCCATTCGCGCCGGGCATGGACAGTACGCGCGCATGAGCGGCATCCCGCCGTTGCACGCGGCGTTGGCCGCAAAGTACCGGCTGAGCTGGGGCCTCGATTACCGCGCGGAGGATGAATTCACCGTCACCTCGGGCGCGACCGAAGCGATCTTCGCGTCGATCAACGCCCTCTGCGACGTCGGCGATGAAGTCGTGATGTTCGAGCCCTTCTACGACAGCTACCGCGCGAGCGTGTGTATGGCGGGGGCGGTCCCGCGGGTGATCACGCTGAAAGCGCCAGGTTGGAAGTTCGATCCCGCCGAAGCGCGCCGCGCGTTTTCGGCCCGCACGCGGGTGTTGCTGTTGAACACGCCGCACAACCCCACCGGCAAGGTGTTCACGCGTGAAGAGATGCGCCTGCTCGCCGATCTCTGCATCGAGTTCGACGTGGTCTGCATCGCCGATGAGGTCTACGAACACCTTGTTTTTGAAGGGCAGCACATCTGCATGGCCACGCTGCCGGGGATGCGCGAGCGCACGATCACCGTGTCGAGCCTTGGAAAGACGTTTTCGCTCACCGGCTGGAAGATCGGCTGGGCTGCTGCCCCTCCGCCGCTCACCGCCGCGGTGCGCGCCGCGCACCAGTTCGTCACCTTCTGCACCGCCACCCCGCTGCAGCACGCCGCTGCGACCGCGTTGGGCGCAGGGGCAGACTATTATGCGGATCTGCTCAGTTCCTACCGGCGAAAGCGCGATTACCTGACCCAGGAGCTCACGCGTCTGGGCTTTGAGGTCAAAGCGCCCGAAGGCACGTACTTTGTGCTCGCCAACTTCAAAAACTTCGGTTTTGACGACGACGTCGCGTTCTGCAAGCACATGATCCAGCTTGGCGTCGCCGCCATCCCGCCCAGCGCCTTCTATGAAGTACCCCAGAAGGTCCCTTTTGTGCGCTTTGCGTTCTGCAAGCGCGATGAGACGCTGCAAGCGGCCGTCGCGCGCTTGGAGCAGCTGCGCGCGTAGGCCGTTGACGGCAAGTTGACCGGCCCGAGGGTGCGGTTCACGCGCCCGGGTCTACATTCACGAGCGATTTCCTGTCCCGCCGATCTTTTTTACCGGAGTTTCTGATGTCCGACCTTCCTAACGATGTTGATCCCGCCATTTTCGCCAAGGTACAGTCGTGCATCTCCGAGGCGCTCGGGCTCGATCTGGACGAGGTCAGCTACTCCTCGCGGCTCATCGGGGATCTGGGTGCAGAGAGCTTGGATTTTCTGGACATCGCGTTTCGGCTGGAGCGCAGCTTTGATGTTCGTATTCCGCGGGGTGGTATCGAAGCTGCCAGCAAAGAAGGCCTCGGAGCCGGCGAGCATTACGAGGTGAGCGGCGTGCTCACCGACCGTGCGCGGGAGCAGCTCGCCCTGCACATGCCCGAGGTTCCTCCTGCCGAGTTCAAGCCGGGCTTGAAGGTGAGCGAGGTCCCGACGTTGATGCGCGTCGGCACCTTCTACAACGTGGTCGTGGGCCTGCAGGCCGAGGCTGCCAAGAAGTCGGTGTGAAGCGCTTCGCGTTTCTGGTGCATCCGCTCGTGGAGCCCGCGCGCCGGGTGCTCGCGGTGCGGACCTTCAAGCCGGGCGTCGCGCTGGGGTTGCGAGCGGCGGATCCCATCGCGGACGTCGCGGAGATCACTCGGCTGCGCTTTGCGGGCGTAGAAGGCGTGGTCATGGCGGTGCCGATGCTGCCGGAGGAGCTGCTATCGGATCAGGCGCTGGCGCTGCGCGCGATGGAGCGCGCGGTTCAAGATGCTGCACCCGTTGACTTTATCGGCCTTGGGAGCGTGTTGTCGGTGGTCGCTGGTCGGGGTGCCGCGCTGCAGCAGGCGTGTGGTATTCCCGTGACCACCGGGAACGCGGCGACGGCGTGGGCCGCGACCGAGATCGCGAAGGCGCTGATCGCCGAGCGGCAGATCAAGCGCGTGGGCGTGCTGGGGGGCCGAGCGACCGTCGGCAAGGTGATCGCCGTGCTGCTCGCCGATATTCCTGGTTTAGACGTGGTGGTGGACCCGCAGGATGTCGCCTCGTGCGGCATGATCGTCGGCGCCCATACGACCGGTGGCACGCTGGATCCGGCAGCTTACCCGAAAGGGATATTGGTAGATGTGGCATTACCTCCAACGCTTTCCGGGCGGGCCTTGCCGAGCTGCGAGGTCTACGCCGGGGAGTGTGTAGCGTTGCCCGATGGATGGCAGCGGGACGTGTGGGGCGGGCTGTTTCACCTCGTCGCTGGGTATGGATGGAATCGAGTCTACGCCTGCCTTTTGGAGCCGTTGGTCGCTTTGGCCTCGGGGCGGGACGTGCCGTGGGCGCAGGGAAAGAAGCTCGATGCGGACGTCGTACGTGATTTTGCGCGGGCGGCGTCCGCGTTGGGACTGCGCGCCGTGGTCGAGCGGCGGTAGCGGTCTGTGGGGGCTGGTCGGTCGGCCGCGGGATAGTCCATTGCAGCGGAGCGATTCATGCGCGTGATGGTGACTGGCGGCGCGGGCTACATCGGCAGCGTCGTCACCGAGGCCCTGTGTGACCGCGGCGACAGCGTGGTGGTCTATGACAGCCTGATCACCGGACACCGTGCTGCGGTGGATGAACGCGCACAGTTCGTCCAGGGGGACATCCGCGACCCTGCGTTGCGCGACGTGCTCCGGGACGCCGGGATCGAGGCCGTGGTGCACATGGCGGCGATCTCGCTGGTCGGCGATTCGGTGGCGATGCCCGACCGGTACTTCCAGAACAACGTGGTCGGAGGTCTGGCGTTGCTCGACGCGGCGCGGATGTCCGGAGTCAAGACCATTGTATTTTCGAGCACTGCGGCCGTGTATGGCGCCCCTGAGCGTCAACCCATCGATGAGCACAGCCCGACCGCGCCGGGCAATCCGTATGGGGCGACCAAGCTGGCGATCGAGCACGCGCTGGTCGGGTACGCGGCGGCGTTCGGTCTGTCGTCCGTGCGCCTTCGGTACTTCAACGCTGCCGGGGCATCCCTCCGCTTTGGTGAGGATCATCGCCCCGAGTCCCACCTGATCCCGCGTTTGCTGCGCGTGGCCTGCGGCGAGGAGCCGGAGGCGGTGGTGTTCGGCACAGACTGGCCGACCGCGGACGGCACGGCCATTCGGGACTACATCCACGTGCTCGACTTGGCAGATGCACATCTGCGGGCGTTAGATGCCAGTATTTTGACGTCTGGCGTGAGCGTTTGCTACAACCTCGGCTGCGGTGGCAGCGGCTACAGCGTCGGTCAGGTTCTGGAGTCGGTCATCCGAACTACCGGCGTAGAGATTCCCGTAAAGGCGTTGCCTCGCCGCGCGGGCGATCCGGCGGTGCTGATCGCGAGCTCCGAGGCGATACGCGGCGCGCTGGGGTGGATCCCGAAGCGTCAGAACCTGGATCGCATCGTGGCTGACGCTTGGGAGTGGAAACAACGCTTCCCGCGCGGGTACGCGGCCTGAAGTCGCGGATGGACGCCGGCTGGGTGTGACGGTGCGCATCCGGTGGGAAAAAAACCGTTGACTCGAAGCGCTGGCGTGCCTAACCCTGCGTCACACGCCCCAAAGACGTCCTGCGTCCAGGGCGGCCTCCTCCGGGAGGTCCACAAACTCAATCCAAAGGTTCAACCCATGTCATTCCGTCCCCTTTACGACCGTGTCCTCGTCAAGCGCCTCTCGGCGGAAACCAAGAGCGCTGGCGGCCTTTACATCCCTGACAGCGCCAAAGAGAAGCCCCAGGAAGCTGCGGTTATCGCCGTCGGCGGCGGCCGGGTCCTCGACAGCGGCGCTGTGCGTCCGATGAACGTCAAAGTGGGCGACCGCGTGCTCTTCGGCAAGTACACCGGCGACGAAGTGAAGCTCGACGGCGAAGAGCACATCATCCTTCGCGAAGAAGACATCCTCGCTGTCATCGCCTGATTCTCTGATCTGCTGATCTACAACCTTTTTTGAAAACCAAGGAGCCAACATGGCCGCCAAGGACATTCAGTTTCGTGAAACCGCCCGCGTCGAGATCCTCCGGGGCGTCGACGCTCTCGCCAACACCGTCAAGGTCACCCTCGGGCCCAAGGGCCGCAATGTCGTGATCGAGAAGAGCTTTGGCGCTCCCGTCGTCACCAAAGACGGCGTGACCGTCGCCAAGGAGATCGAGCTTCCGGGCAAGCTCCAAAACATGGGCGCCCAGATGGTCAAAGAGGTCGCCTCCAAGACCAATGACGTCGCGGGTGACGGCACCACCACCGCGACCGTGCTCGCGCAGGCGATCTACCGCTCGGGCTCCAAGCTCGTCGCGGCCGGCGCCAACCCGATGGACATCAAGAAGGGCATCGACAAGGCGGTCACTGCGGTGATCGGCGAGCTGAAGGCCATGTCCCGTCCGATCACCGACAACAATGAGATCCTTCAGGTCGCGACCATCTCCGCCAACGGCGACCGCGAAGTCGGCGAGATCCTCGCCCGCGCGATGGGCACCATCGGCAAAGACGGCGTCATCACGGTCGAAGAGGCGAAGAGCCACAAGACCGAGCTGGACATTGTCAAGGGCATGCAGTTCGACCGCGGCTACTTGTCCGCGTACTTCGTGACCAATGCCGACCGCATGGAGTGCGTCATGGAAGACGCCTACGTGCTCATCCACGAAAAGAAGCTCTCCAGCATGAAGGACCTGCTCCCCGTGCTCGAAGCCGTGCACGAAGCGGGCAAGCCCCTCGTGATCATCGCGGAAGACGTGGAAGGCGAGGCGCTCGCTACCCTCGTCGTCAACAAGTTGCGCGGCAACATGCAGATCGTGGCCGTCAAGGCTCCGGGCTTCGGCGATCGTCGCAAGGCGATGATGGAGGACATCTCCATCCTCACCGGTGGTCGGGCCATCATGGAAGACCTCGGGATCAAGCTCGATACCATCACCATCGCTGACCTTGGCAAGGCCAAGCGCATCGAGATCGGCAAAGACCACACCACCATCATCGAGGGCAACGGCTCCGGTGATGCGATCAAGGCGCGTGTCAAGCAGCTCCGCGCCCAGATCGAGGAGACCTCCTCCAGCTACGACAAGGAGAAGCTCCAGGAGCGCCTCGCGAAGCTCGTCGGCGGCGTCGCGGTCATCCACGTGGGTGCGGCCACCGAGATCGAGATGAAGGAGAAGAAGGCTCGCGTTGAGGACGCGCTGCACGCGACGCGCGCGGCCGTGGAAGAGGGCATCGTCCCCGGCGGCGGTGTGGCCTACATCCGCGCGCTCACCGCGCTCGACAACATCGTCAGCACCGGCGACCAGCACTTCGGCGTGGACATCATCCGTGAGTCCATCCAGGAGCCCCTGCGCGCGATCTCCTCCAACGCCGGCCTCGATGGAAGCATCGTTGTTCATCGCGTTCGTGAGGGCTCCGGTGCTTACGGCTTCGACGCGCAGAACGAAGTCTACGGTGACATGTTCCAGATGGGCATCATCGACCCCACCAAGGTCGCTCGTTGCGCTCTCCAGAACGCAGCGTCCGTAGCCGGTATGCTGTTGACCACCGAAGCGGTCATCGCGCAGAAGCCTGAGAAGAAGAAGGCTGGCGGCGGTGGCGGCGGCGGTGGTGGCATGGGCGGCATGGGCGGAATGGGTGGCATGGGCGGAGACATGGACTTCTAGTCCATTCCGTCATGGTCTCGAACGCAGGCCCTACGGGGCGTGCGTCGCGCGGGTCTTCCGGCTCTCCGAAAGGAGTCTCCGGGAGGCCCCGTTCGCGTTTTGGAGCAGGGGGTCACGATTCGTCTCGGGGCTGGGCCCGCCGCATGGATCTCGGGGGGCGCGCGTACCATTCAGGGTGTCTCCCGGGTGGGAGTCTCGTAAATGCTTGCGTTCACTGCTGCCTCTGCATACACGCCGGGCGGCTTCCAGGAGGTTCTCTTGCGTCGTTTCCTGGCATCTCTTCCCAATCGTGTTGCCCTGCTTTGCGGGTCTGCCGCGACTATTTTGGTGCTGCTCGCGTCGCCGGGGGCCACGGCCCAGCCGGCCGGCGAATCGGTCGCTGATGTGGTTGCGGGTGTCAAAGCTACGTATCTGGGCGTGCAGAGCATCCGAGCGGACTTCTCCCAGACTGTCACCAACGCGGCGATGGGCGCCTCGATGCAGCAGCGCGGGCGGATCGCTTTGGAGCGCCCGCGCAAGATGCGCATCGAAGTCGGCAACCCGGTCGAGAGCATGGTGGTGAGCGACGGAAAAACCCTGTGGGTCTACAGCGTGGCCTCCAAGTCGGTCACCGAGACGCCTGAGGTCGGTGACGGCGGTGAGATCGGCGCGCTGCTCGAAGATCTGGCGCGGATCGACTCGATCTTCGACGTCAAGCTCGTCGAAGACAAGCCACCGAAGGCGACGCAAACCGTGACCTTGTCACCCCGCAAAGCCGGACAGTTCAAGAGCTTGCAGATCTCGTTGCTTCGTCAGAAGTTCACCCTTACCGACCTGCGCCTCGTCGACCAGTTCGACACCGTCACGGCGATGAGCTTTACCAATATGAAACTGAATCAGGATCTCCCCGATAGTGACTTTACGTTCAAGGCTCCGGCCGGCGTTCAAGTCATCAAGAGCGGCGGCAAATGACGACGATCGCTGCTCCTGCCCCGGTTGAAGGCGGCGCTGGCCCTGTGGAGCGCGTCCACTTGATCAGCCTCGGGTGTCCAAAGAACCGCGTGGACAGCGAGGTCATGGTCGGAAAGCTCCAACAAGGGGCTTTTGAGCTCGTGGACGACCCCGAGAGCGCCGATGTCATCGTCGTGAACACGTGCTCGTTCATTCAGCCGGCGACGGAAGAGAGCATCGAGACGGTCGTAGAGATGGGCAAGCTCCGGCGCAACGGGAGCGCGCGTAAGTTGGTGGTCACCGGCTGCATGGTTCAGCGCTACGGCAAGTCGCTGGAGGAAGAGCTCCCCGAAGTCGACCATTTTCTTGGCACCGGCGAGTACCACCGCATCGACGAGGTGCTGAACAACAGCGCTGCGCCACGCTCGTACGTCGACACCCCCCTTTACATCCACGGCGACACCGACCCGCGCCCGAACTCGTGGTCAAAGCACTCCGCGTACCTGAAGATCAGCGAGGGGTGCGACCACAAATGCGCGTTTTGCATCATCCCCCAGCTGCGTGGGAAGATGCGGTCGCGCACCATCGCTTCGCTGGTCGCTGAGGCGGAGCGCCTCGCGGAAGGCGGCGTAGTCGAGATCAACCTGATCTCGCAGGACTCTACGGCCTACGGGCGGGATCTCGCCGACGGTACCGACCTCGGCAAGCTGCTCCGTGCGCTGGCTCGGGTGGACGGCATCCGGTGGATCCGGCTGCATTATGCGTACCCGATCGGGCTCCCGGAGAGCTTGCTGCGGGCGATCGCTGAAGAAGAAAAAGTGGTCAAGTACCTCGATATGCCGCTTCAGCACGCCAGCGGGCCGATGTTGAAGGCGATGCGTCGCGGGGTGACGCGCGACGGACAGGAGCGGATCCTGGAGCGCGTGCGCCGCTTTGTCCCTGACATCGCGATTCGTACAACGTTTATCGTCGGCTTTCCGGGCGAGACGGACGCGGACTTCGCGGAGTTGATGAGCTTCGTAGAGCGCGAGCGCTTCTCGCGGGTCGGCGTTTTCACGTACTTTCAGGAAGATGGCACCCCGGCCGCTTTGCTCCCGGGCCAAGTCGAAGAGAAGGTCAAGAACGCGCGCCAGAAAGAACTCATGGCGTTGCAAAAGGGTATCTCAAAGGACCTTCACCGCCGCATGGTCAAAAAGACCTTCGACGTGTTGATCGACGGTCCGAGCAAGGAGAGCGAGCTGCTGCTCTCGGGTCGTCTGGCCACGCAGGCTCCGGATGTGGACGGGCAGGTGTTCCTGCAATCCCCGCCGGAAGATGCCCGTGCCGGTCAAATTCGCCGGGTGCTGATCCGTCGCGCCAGCGCTTATGACCTCGTGGGCGAGATCGTCGAGTAGGCGAGGGGCGCGCGGTACGCAGCGATACTGCTCATCTGCACGGCTGTACAGATATTCTCCGCTCTGAACCCTTGACGCCCGAACGGGTGTTCAGTTATCTTCCGGAAATGGAAGCTTTATCTCCGCGTCAGCGTCAACTTCTCGACTTCGTCGCAACCTACCAAGACCAACGGGGCGTGCCGCCTACGCTCCGTGAGATCGGGGAGGCCCTGCAGATCAAGTCCACCAACGGGGTGAGTGATCATCTCAAGGCCTTACTCCGCAAGGGGTATTTGGAGCGCGTAGGGGACGCTCGAAGCTCACGCAGCGTGCGCCTCGCGGCGGCAGCGCGTGGCGGATTCCGCGAGCAGACGACGCTCGCGGTGCCTGTCTTAGGGCGCGTGGCGGGGGGCGCTCCGATCATGGCCGAAGAGAACTGGTCGGGTACGATCCATATGGACACCCGGATGATGCCCCATGACGCGGAGGTGTTTGCGCTGGTGGTCGCAGGCAACTCGATGATGGACGATGGCATTCTGGACGGGGATTATGTCTTCGTGCGTAAACAGGCGGTCGCGCGGGATGGCGACACGGTTGTGGCGATGATCGACCAGGAGGCTACGGTAAAGCGGTTTTATCGGGAGCGCGGTCGCATCCGATTGCAGCCGGCAAACGCCGAGATGCAGCCTATTTTTGTAGACTCGACGCGCCAGATTGAGATTCTGGGACTCGTCGTCGGCGTGTATCGCCGCCTCCGCAGCTAGCGCGGGCGCTGCTCCGCGCCGATGGGCTGGTATGGATAGGGGGAGATGTGCGTCGACGAGCGGGCCTCTGGGCTGAAATCGGGCTGAACCTTGCGCTCCTGACGGTGCTTGTTTCAGTGTTGGACGCGGGGGTTCTGTACCTCGTGACCCGCAGCGTGCTTTTGGATGCAACGACGTCGGTGGCCGAGAGCGCGGCTACGGTGTTGGCGCGCGAGCTGACGGCAACGCCCAAAGCGGACTGGGACCGCGTGCTCGCGTCTCATCGGCGCGGCAACATCGGCGCGCTGACTCTGTATTCGCCGAGCGGGGAGCTGCTGGTGGGGGACGAAGGAGCCGCCGGCGCGGCGGTTTCGCGCGTGTTCATCTCGCGTGAGATGGCCACCGAGATCGGCACCCTCGGGACCCGTGTGCTTGCCCCGGTCGGGCCGGGTCGCCCGCTTGCGGTGCTCGCGGTGAGCACGGACCCCGCAGCCGTTTCTGGGTCGCTCTGGACGGTGATCGGGTTGCATGCGCTGTTGTCGGGATTGTCGGTCGTTGTGTTTGGCTTTTTCTTGTTTCGGCGCACCGTCATCGGACCCGTGAGTCAGCTGCAGCGGGGCACCGAAGCCATCGCAGCAGGTGCGTTCGAAACGCGAATCTCGGATGATTCTACCGGTGAATTTGCCGAGGAGTTCTCCGCGCTCGCGCGTGCGCTCAATGGGCTGGGCGAGGCGCTGGGCGGCTACCGAGCGCGCACCGACGACCAGGTTCAGCAGCTTCAGCGCGCAAACGTGGAGCTTCAGCGTGCCCAGGACGCGCTCTTGCGCAGTGAAAAGCTGGCCAGCGTCGGTCGGCTCGCCGCGGGGCTCGCGCACGAGCTGGGCAACCCGCTCACCGCGGTGCGTGCCTATTTGGAGCTCCTGATTGGCGGGGTGGACGAGGGCCTCGCCCGAGAGCTGGTGGGGCGCTCGCACGGGGAGGTCGAGCGCATGCACGCGATCCTGCGCAATTTGTTGGACTTCGCTCGGATGGAGCGGCGAGAGGTGGAGCGCGTCGATCTCGTCAAGATCGCCGAAGCAGCTCTGGGGACTGTGCGCCACCAACCTGATTTTCGCGACACCGTGCTCACGCTTCATATCGAGGGGGAGCCTTCAGTTCTCGGCGAAGCCTCCAAGCTCCATCAGGCTGTGGTCAACCTCCTGTTGAACGCAGGTTCTGCCGGCGCCAAGAGCGTGCGGGTGGCTGTCGCGGATCGGCCAACGGGCGTCGAGATCGAGGTTCGCGATGACGGTCAGGGCATCGCCCCGGAGAATCTGGGAAGAATCCTTGAACCGTTCTTCACCACGCGTCCGCCGGGCGCCGGTACGGGGCTTGGACTGGCGATCGTTCACCGCGTCGCGGAGGAGCATGGCGCGCGGATCCACGTGGACAGCGCTTTGGGGGCAGGCAGCGTGTTTCGGCTGTGTTGGCCGCCTCAGGCGGGCGCGGACTCCGGGGTTAGCTTGGGAAGGCCTCACTCCGCATGACGAACCCTCGCGACCAGATTCGACATCGACTTGCTCAGCTCGCTCGGCGCGAGCGTGTGGTGCTCAGCGTGGCTGCCGGCGCGGCGTTCGTGGCGGTCGTAGCGTGGTCCTGGCTGCTTGCCGTGGGGATGCTGAACCTGGGTGTTCTGCCTCCCGGGCCTGCCGGGATGCTCGGGGTGCTCATCATCGCCTGTGGTGCAGGTTTGTGGTGGTTGCGCGAGCTGCCGAAGGCGCGGGAGCTGCGGCGATACGCGCTGCGCGTCGAGGCGTTGCGCCCAGCGCTCGCCGGGGAGCTGTTGGCGGTTTGGGACCGGTCTGCACGCCCTCTGGGCTCCGAAGCGCTCGTGGAGCGCATGGCGCTGCGTGTGGTGTCACCGGTCGAGGCTCTGCCGTCCTCGGAGGTGATCCCCGCCCGTCCGGCGGTGCAGTCGGTCCTCGCCGCTCTGGTCGCCGCTGTCTTGTTGTTGCTGACTGGGTTTCTGGACGTAGGGCCGCTATCTGTTTTGGGCGCGCTGCGCAGCGTGGAGCCGGCGTCGGTCCCCGTACTGGAGTCCGCCGGACCTCGTGCCGTCGTCGGCGACATCACGCTCCGATACCTGTACCCTACGTATACGGGGCTTTCGACGATTGAAATTCCGAACTCCAACGGGGATATTCATGCGCCGCCCGGCACGCGTGTGGAGGTCTCTGCGCGCACCGAACGCTCCTGGTCCACTGCGGTTCTCCAGGTTTTTGGTCAGGATCTGCCCGTAGAAATAGCGGATGGTAGAGCGTTGCGCGGCGCGTTGGAGATGCGCGCAGACACGCCTCCGGACGCGGTGTGGCACTTTCAGTTCGGCGCCGATGGGAGCTTGATGCTCTCCCCGGACTATCGAATTGTGGTGGATCCGGATCTTCCGCCGCAGGTCACGGTCGACGTCGCCAAGAATCACATGACCGCCAAGCTCGATCAACCTCTGGGGATTCCTTGGCACGCGCACGACGACTACGGGATTCGCAAGGTCGTTATCGAGATCACGGAGGGCGGCACGACGCGTGAGGTTCCTCTCCGCGATCCGCTGGGTGTGCCGCGCGATCTGGATGACCGGCTGATGCTCACGCCGGCTGAGCTCGGCCTGCACGCCGGCAGCAAGGTTCAGCTTCGCGTCAAGTCCTGGGACAACGATGAGATTTCGGGGTCGAAAGCCGGCCGGTCCTCTGCGGTTCAGGTTGAGGTCGCCGGTCGCGGCGGAGACATGAAGCGGCTCTTGCCGAAGCGCAAAGAGCTGAGGGACGCGCTGGTGCTGGTGCTCGCCGGCTTCTTGACCGATGCATCTCCGGCGTTCGATGCGCCCTCCGAGGCGGCGGCGTGGATCGCCGAAGCCAACCTTCGCTATCAGAAGTTTGATGGTCTGGTCGCGGCGGATTGGGCGTCGGGGGAGGGAGGTCAAGCCGATCAGGTGGCGCTGCGGGAGGTGGCTGACAAGCGCCGCAGCCTGTTTGCGCTGGTGGGAGGGCTCTCCCACGCCGAGCGTTTGGGCTCGGCGGATGCAGAGTCGTTGCGGTCCAGTCAGGCCGCCAACATCGTCGCGATCGAAGGTGCGGTGTTGCTGTACGATGAGATGCTCCAACGGTTCGCGTTGAGTGAGGTCTCCGATCTGGCGCGCCAGATGGCGAACGAGGCCGCCGAGATGAAGGCGGATTTCGCGTCCATCGACAGCCACAACGCTGCCGATGCGCGCGCGCGTCTGGATCAGCTGCGCCGGATGTTGAGCGACCTCGCGAAGGCGGCCGCGCAGATGGGCGATGGCGGCTTGCGCCAGTTCACCAACGACAGCGCCGACCGCTTGTCGGACATGATCACCGAGGCTCAAAAAGCGCTGGCGGAAGGGCGTTATCAGGACGCGCAGGCGATGATGGACCGCATCGCTGAGCAGATGCAGCAGTTCTCCGATGGGCTGCAGGACCAGCAGAAGCGGCAGTCTGAGAGCTCAGATGCGGTCGGGAACGCGATGAAGGACCTCGACAAGCAGTTGGAGCAGCTTCAAGCGGATCAAGCCAAGCTACGGGAGCAGACTGAGCAGGCCCAAGAAAAGCATGGCTCCAGCATGGAGGATGCGCTCGCGGTTTGGAAGGAGATCGAGGAGCGCTCCGGCTCGGCGGCCCGCGGCGCGGCCGAGGTGGTTGCGGCCACCGGTCCTTTGGGCGGTGGTGTGTTCCGCGGCGCAGGAGATCTACAGGCGGAAGCCGACGGCCTGTTGGACGCGGCGCGATCCCGGAACCCGGAGCGGACCCGTGCGCGGGCCGAGAGCACCGACTCGGAAGCCGGTGGGTTGTCCAGCATCATCAGCTGGGCTGCGAAGCAACGAGGCGCTCCGCCCGCGACCGCGGCGACCGCTGCGAGCATCTCGAAGATCGCCGCGGACGCCCGACGCGTGCTCGCGCTGCTCGACAAGCTCGAGGGCCAAGCCGCATCGCCGCAGCTCCAGCAGGCGCTGCAGCAGCTGGCCGACAAGCAACAGCAAATCTCCGGCCGAGCGCAGCAGTTGTCCAAGGACGCCAAGGATGTGGCGAGGAACCTGCCGATGAAGGCTCCCGGGCTGGAGCAAGGCACGCGTCAAGCAGCGGCCGAGAGCGGGCGCGCCGCCGAGGCCATGCAAAGCGGGGACCCGATGTCTGCTACCGGCGGCCAGCAAGCTACGGAGGACGGGATTCGGGAGGCGCGCGAAGCGCTGAAGCAAGCCGCGCAGACCATGCAGTCCATGGCGCAGCAAGGCGAGTCGAGCTCGGGAGAGGGGGAGGGCGAAAAGAGCGGCAACGGCACCGAGGGCCCCGCTTCCATGGAGATGCCCATCCCAGCGCCTGAGGAGTTCGAGACGCCGGAGGCCTATCGGCGGGCGCTGCTTGAGGGAATGCAAGGGACGGTTCCAGACCAGTATCGCTCGACCAACCTTCGTTACTATGAAGAGCTGGTGCGGCAGTGAAGTCGCTCTACCTGCCTGCAGCCCTGCTGTTTTCATGGTGCTTCGCTGGCTTTGCCTTTGCCGGAAACGCGAAGCAGGGCGAGGCCTGCTTGGAGCGCATGGACCTTTCCTGCGCGCAGTCCAACGCCACGGGCCTCGGATCCTCCACAGAAGATTTGGGTTTTCAAGCACGGCTCGCTTTTCACGAGCAGCGCTTTGGTGATGCGCTCCGACTGTTGAAGAGCGCGGTTGGCCCCACTCCGGACGCGGCTACCCAAAAGGAGGTGGATCTCTACAAAGCTACGGTAGAAGCTACCGATGGCTTTGTACGTGAGACGCGGGGAGACGTCAGCGTGATGTACCTCCCCGGGACCGATGAGGTGCTGCTGGACGACACCTTCGTGACCCTACAGGCGGCGCATGATCGCATCGGCCCGCGGCTCGGGAGCGCGCCCCCCGGAGGCGTGCGCGTCGAGATCTACCCGACGGCGGCTCGCTTCATCGCTGCCAGCGGCATCCCCGCGGAGAGCGTGCGGACGACGGGCGTGGTCGCGTTGAGCAAGTGGTCGCGCCTGCTGGTCACCAGTCCTCGTGCGCTGGCGCGAGGCTACGCATGGAAGGACACGCTGGCCCACGAGTACATCCACTACATCGTCGCGTACAACACCGCGGATCGTGCGCCCGTGTGGTTGCAGGAGGGCGTTGCGCGCTCGCACGAGGTGCTCTGGCGGGTGGACACCTTCGAAGACCTGCCTGCGTATCAGCAGTCGATGTTGGCGAACGCCCTCGCTGGCGATTCGCTGGTCCCGCTCGAACGTATGCACCCCAGCATGGCGTTTTTGCCCTCCGCGGAGATGGCCGCGCTCGCGTTTGCGCAAGTGGCGACGATGGTGCAGTTTCTGCAGAATTCTGCCGGAGACGATGCGACGAAGCGCGTGCTCTCTGAGGTCAAGTCCGGCACGGACGCGTTGGCTGCGGTCGCCAACGTGGGCACGCACGGGGACGCGAACGCGTTCATGAGCGGGTGGAAGCAGTGGTTGCGCAGCTTGAAGTTCGTGTCGAGGCAGCTCGCCGCGATGCCGACGGTCATCGGAGGCGGCGATGATCTGTCCACCGACCCGCTGCTCTCGAACCGTCAGGATCTCGCTGGCTTTGCGCGACTGGGAGACCTCCTCCTCGAAGCGCAGAAAGCGACCGCCGCGCTGGTCGAGTACAAGAAGGCCATCCCGGAGGACGAACCGGCTTCGCCCGCCTTAGCGGTGCGCCTCGCGCGCGCCTACCGGGCGCTTGGGCAGGAACCCGAGGCGATCGCGGTGCTCTCAGACAGCATCCGCGATTACCCAGAGTACGCCACGTCCCGGAAGGAGCTGGGGGATCTGCTTTTGCGCGCCGGAGATCGTCCGGGCGCAACTGCACAGTACCTCGCGAGCGCCGATATCAACCCCTTCGATCCTGCCGTTCAGAGCGCCCTCGCTGCGCTGTACGACGCCGCAGGAAATGTACCGCAGGCCGAGCGCCGGCGGCGTTACGAGCGCATCCTTCGAACCGGCGGCTCCGACCCGTCCAAAGGCAGATCCCATTGACTGATCCTGTACAGACCCTGCCGTTGCCGCCTGTGGATGACGGCGCGCTCTTCGACCAGCTCGCCGGCGTGCGGGAGCGCCTTGTCGCGAGCATCGGTCAGGTGATTGTCGGGCAGCACGAGGTGATCGACGCGATGCTCATCGCGCTTTTCTCGGGCGGACACTGCCTCTTTGTCGGCGTTCCGGGCCTCGCCAAGACCCTGCTCGTCCAAGCGACGGCGCACTCCCTTGGCCTCAACTTCGGACGGGTTCAGTTCACGCCGGATTTGATGCCCTCCGACATCACCGGCTCCGACGTCCTGGACGAGGACCGGTCCACGGGTCGGCGCGAATTGCGCTTTGTACCTGGGCCAATCTTCACGAACCTGCTGCTCGCGGACGAGGTCAACCGCACCCCGCCGCGCACCCAGGCGGCGTTGTTGCAGGCGATGCAAGAGGGCGTGGTCACGACCGGTGGGCGGACGCTGCGCCTCGAACCTCCGTTTCAGGTGTTCGCCACGCAGAATCCCATCGAGCAGGAGGGCACCTACCCGCTCCCCGAGGCCCAACTTGACCGGTTCATGCTTGCGATTGAAGTAGGATACCCCAGCGAGGCCGAGGAGATCAGCGTGGTGGAGCGCACCCTGATTCCCCCCAGCGCTCACCCGGCCCCGGTGATCGACCGGGCCACCTTGCTCGCGCTGCAGGGCTTGGTGCGGCGGCTACCTGCGAATGATGACGTCACTCGGTACGCGGTGCGCCTCGCGCGAGCGACTCGACCCGGTCCGGGTGCGCCGGACATCGTCAAAAAGTATGTTCAATGGGGGGCAGGCCCCCGCGCTAGCCAGTTTCTGGCGTTGGGAGCGCGGGCTCGCGCGGCGCTTCGGGGCGCGCTGACGCCCCAGCTGGACGATGTGCGCGCGGTGGCGCCCTACGTGCTGCGTCATCGGGTGCTGGTGAACTTCTCGGCCGAGGCGGAGGGGATGCGCTCGGACGCCGTGGTGCAGAAGCTGCTTGAGATCGTCCCGCAGCGGGCGCCGTGACCCGGTGACCGTGCCTGCCTCCTGGGATCCGACGCTCTTCGCGCGGGTGCGTACGTTGCACCTAGCGGCGCGTCGGCTTGTCGCCGGGGTGCAAGCGGGATCGCACCTCGCGGTGCAACGCGGCCATGAAGCCGAGTTTCTCGGCTACCAACCCTATGTTCCGCCGCATCCGTTGAAGGATGTCGACTGGCGGGTGTATGCGCGGAACGATCGCCTCGTGGTTCGAGAACGTAGGGCCGAGCGGGATTTTGCGTGTCTGCTCATCTTTGACGCTTCCGCAGACTTAGGGTCGACGCCCGCGAAGTGGCAGCAAGCGATCGAGGTCACCGCTGCGCTTGCGTTTGCGGTGCTGGCGAATGGGGATCCGGTTGGGCTCCGAATCGGCGCCGGCGCGGGCATGACGGAGTCGCTCATCCCGGCCAGTCGTTCGCGGTCCCAGCTCGGGCGCATCCTCGGCGCGCTGGCCTCGGTGCGTCCCGAGGGGCGCGCCGATCTCGTGGCGTTGTTTCAGGGAATCGCAGCACCGCAAGGGCGTGGCGGTGTTCGTTCCCGCACCTTGCTTGGGGTGGTCTCCGACTTCATGGAGGACCCTTCCGAGTGGTCTGGCGCGCTCGGTGTGCTTGCGCGGCGTGGTGTGGACCTGCGCGCGGTGCAGGTCTACGATCGAGATGAGCTGATGTTGGTCGGGGATCAACCTACGCGATTCTATTCGCCGGAGACCGGGCGGCGCTTCCCCCTCGACCCGGTGGCGATCCGCGGGGCGTTCACCGAGGTCGTTCGCACCTGGATGGCTGAGGTTCAACAGGCGTTCGTCCGCGAGCACGCGCTGTGTTGGTCGCTTGCGGCGCAGGATTCGGCGATCAGCGCGGTGGGCGGCTGGCTCGCGGCTCGTCCCGCGGCGGCCAGCACGGCAGGTTCTTCGTGAGCTTCGCGTTTCTTGTTCCTGCGGCGTTGGGCCTTTTGGGCCTGGCGCTTGGGCCGGTGCTCGCCCATCTGACGCGGCAAGCCATCCGGGATCAGCGCCTTTTTGGCGCCACCCTGCTGCTCGATCGCCTTGTCAGCCGGCTGGAGCGGCGTCGCCAGCTCGCTGACCGGGCGCTGTTGATGCTGCGCATCCTCGTGGTAGGTCTGGTCTTGCTCGCAGCGGCGCAGCCTGAGCTCCGCTGGCCACAGACGCGCTCCGAGCTCGGAGGGACCGGGCGGGTGATCATCGTTTTGGACAACTCGATGTCCATGGATCAGCGCGGCTTAGCCGACGGGGGCTTCGACTCCTCCCGCAGCGCTTATGACCTCGCGCGCGCCGCAGCGGTGGCGGCGGTCGGAGAGCTCCCCTCGGGTACGCGCGTCGCGGCGGTGCTCACGGCGCCGGCCGCGGTGCTCGCCCCGTTGACCGCGGGCAGCTCGAGCGAGGCGGCCTCGGTGGCCGCGTTGTTGGGGTCTGCGTCGCGGACGGATGGTGCGGGTGACCTCCACGCCGCGATGGTGCTGGTGCGGTCGATGATGCAGGGCGAGCCGGCTGAGGTCGTCGTGTACACCGATGAGTCCGGACCGGGGCAGGTCGCTGCGTGCGAGGAGGATGTGCAGCGCATCCTCGCGGTCGGCGGCGCTTTGGTGCCCCGGGTGTATGCGCCGGCGTCGCCGTCCAACATCGCGGTCACGGACGCGACCTACGGAGAAGGGCTCGAAGGCGGCACCATCCGCGTGTCGCTCGTCAGCTATGGGGCGAAGGCGCGCGAGGTCACCACCACGTTGACGCTCCCCGGCGATGGTGAGGGAAAAACATCGGCTTTGACCTCGTTCGTCACCGTGCCTGCACTGACCGAAGCGGGGCCGGGCATGACCGAGGTGCAGTTTACCGTGCCCCGGCAGGTCGAAGGCGGGGTGGCGCGCGTCACGGTCGATGACGCGGATCTACCAGCCGACAACGTGCGGGTCTTTCATCTGCCGCGCATCGGCGCCAGTCGGGTGCTCGTGATTGATGGCGATCCTGGGTCCACTCCCACCCGCTCGGAGACGTACTTCCTCGAGCGCGCGCTCGCGCCTACCGGTCTTGCGCGGCCAGCGGTCGACGTGATCGCTCCGGCGGGGATCGCCGTGCTGGACCCCAGCGTGCACCGGGTGGTGTGGATGGCCAACGTCGCGGACCCTGCGCCGCTGGTTCCTCGGCTCGCCGAGTTTGTGCGGAAGGGCGGTGGTTTGGTGCTCGGTATGGGAGAAAACGTGGCGGTGGACCGCTACAACGCGGCGATGGATGCGTTGCTGCCTTTGGCGCTGCGCAAAGTGCGTGACCTCGTGGACAGCGGCGGCGCTGAGGGTGCTCCGCTGGGAGCCGCCGAGCGTTCGGACTTGCTCTCCCCGTTCGATCGCACGCCAGGCGCGTTCTCGCGGGTTCATGCCCGCCGCGTCATGACGGTCGAAGCTCCGGTAGGCGCTGAGTCCGAGGTTTTGCTGCGATGGGAGGGGGGGCTGCCCGCGCTCGTTCGCCGGCATGTGGGATCCGGTCAGGTCTTGTTGTGGACCAGTACGCTGGACCTTGGATGGGGGAATTTTCCTGTGGAAGCTGTATTTCCAGCGTTTGTTGAGCGGGTGACGTCGGTGCTCGGCGGACAGACCGCTGGGGACGGAGCTGCGGTGACCGGGATCGTCGGCGAACCGGTCAGCGTGCCCGTCGCGGCCGACGCTCCGGAGCTGGAGCTGAGCGGGCCGGACGGGAAGCTCCGGGCGGCTGAGCGGAGCGGGACGACCTTGCACTTTGTGCCAGACGCCGTGGGCGCTTGGCGCGTGAGCATCGGCGACGCGGATCGTGTCGCTGCGGTCGCGGTCAACACCCCGGTCGCTGAGAGCGATGTACGCCACGACGGCTCGATCGCCGCGCGTCAGGCCGCGCTCGCGCCGGATCGTATGATGGCCCGGTTCAGCCTCGGCGCGATGGTTGTTGCGGTCGCGGCCGGGTTGTTGGTGGCCGCAACGGTGTGGGCCGCTCGCCCTGTCCCGGACCCGGTCGCTGGGCTTGGAGGCGATGATGCATCGGCGTAGCTTCCTCGCCGCCATCGGGGCTGCGGGCGCGGTGTCGATGCTACCGCGTCGCGCTTGGGCGTTCGGTGGCAGCGGTCGCGTCAATGTGGCGGAGATTCAGCTTGCAACGGGCACGATCAGCCGGCCGGAGGCCTGGAAGCGGCTGCTGTTCGAGACCATCCAGACCACGAGCGTCGAGGCTTCTCCCGAGGTCGCGCAGCTCGCTCCCGACGATCCCAAGCTTTTTGAGCATCCTTTTGCGGTGCTTTGCGGGGACGGCGCGCTCCCCGCGTTGACTCAGCAAGCTCGCGAGCAGCTCGTTCGCTACCTGTCGTACGGTGGGTTTTTGCTGATCGATGATGCTTCCGGTACGCTGCACAGCGACTTCGATGCGACCGTCCGCCGGATCATCGCCGACCTGTACCCGACGCGTCCTTTGGAGACACTCTCGGCGGATCACTCGATCTATCGAAGCTTTTTCCTGTTGCAGGAGCCTGCGGGGCGGGTGCAGCTGTCCCGGGTGCTCGAGGGCGTCGCGCACGTCTCGACCCACCCGCTCGTTTACACGCGCAACGACCTGTCGGGAGCGCTGGACCGTCGCGCCGATGGGTCTGACCGGCTGCCGTGCACCCCCGGAGGCGAGGAGCAACGTCGCGAGGCGATAAAGCTTTCGATCAACCTGCTGATGTACGCGCTTACATCGAATTACAAGCAGGACCAGGCCCACGTCAAAGAGCTGATGCGGGAAGGTCGCCTCGAATGAACTTTTTGTTCGATTCCTGCTGCTCGACCACGGGTCACCTCGCGTGGTCTGCGCCCACGTGGGTGTGCATCCTCGCGGTCGTCGGCGGTTTGCTGGCGTGGGCGGTCAGCATCTTGCCGCTGCGGCCGGTGCGCTACGTGGAGTCTGCGGCGATGGCGCTGGCTGTCGCAGCGGTGATTTGGGCGCTTTGCGGCCCCGAGTGGGTGGATGACGGGGAGCGTCTGGAAGAGGGACGGCTGATCGTCCTCGTGGATGGTTCGCGCTCCATGGACGTGCTCGAGGCCGATGGTCGCCCGCGCTCCGCAGCGGTGGCGTCCTTGCTTGACCGTATTGGTCCGGCCGAGGTCTACACCTTCGGCGATCGGCTGCGGGCTGGAGCGCCTACCGCGTTTCTGGATGGGGACACCGATCTGGGCGGCGCGTTGGATGGCATCACCCGGAAGTACGCTGGGGAACGGCTGGGCGGCATCGTGGTGTTGAGCGACGGCATCGATCGGGGTGGACTTCGGAAGCGGCTTTCTACGGGCGCGGCGGTAGGGGAGGGCGCTGGCGCGGTCAGCCTCAACGGTCCGCTGACGGTGTACGGGATCGGCGATGCGCAGGGGCGGACCGATCTGGCGGTAGACGCGGTGCGCGCAGGGTCGTTCGCGTTTCTGCGGGCTCCGTTCCCCATGGACGTCGATGTGCGCGCCATCGGCACGATCCCTGCGCAAGTCACCGTCTCGCTGACTCGGGACGGGCAGCCGGCCGGCAGCGCGGTGGCCCAGCTCAATGAGCGCGGGGAGGGGACCGCCCACTTTTCGTTGAACCCCGATCGTGCGGGCCGCTTTCTGTACGAGGCGAGCGTGCCGTTGCCGGCGGGGGATGCCGTTCCTGCGAACCAGCAGATGGGCCTCGCAGTGCAGGTGGTGCGCGATCGCGTGCGCGTGCTTCAAGTCTGCGGGTCACCGTCGTGGGACCAGAAGTTTCTACGCCTGTTTCTCAAAGAAGATCCGGCGGTCGACCTCGTCAGCTTCTTCATTTTGCGCACGAGCCGCGACATGAACTCGGGCTACAGTCCCGATGAATTGTCGTTGATCGAGTTTCCGTATCAGAATCTGTTTGACCGTGAACTATCAACGTTTGACTTGGTCATTTTTCAGAATTTCGACTATCGACCCTACTTCGAGTCTCGTGCGAACGAGCTGCTTGGAAACGTCGCCGCGTATGTCAAGAACGGCGGTGCGTTCGTCATGCTCGGTGGTGATCGTAGCTTTGACTTAGGTAGTTACGCAGGGACTCCGATCGCCGACATCCTCCCGATGCGCTTGGGCGTCGAGGGCGGCGGAGTGGACGAGCGCCTTGTGGTGCCGAAGCTGACCGAATCGGGCGCGCGTCACCCCGTGACGCAGCTCACCGGGGAGTCCTCGGACAACGCGTTGGCTTGGGCGCAGCTCGGGCCGCTCGATGGGGTGAACACCGTAGTCGGGGCCGCCGATGGGGCCGCGGTCTTGCTGGAACACCCGACCTTGAAGGCTGCGGACGGTCGCCCGATGCCGATCCTCGCGGTCTCTGAGGTTGGAAAGGGGCGCACCATGGCGCTGACCTCGGACGCTTCATGGCGTTGGTCCTTTGCCGGCGCTGGAGCGGGTCAAGGCAATCAGGCCTATTTGCGGTTCTGGAAGGGCGCCATGCGTTGGCTCATCGGAGATGCCGCCGACGCCCCGGTGACCGTCGAGACCGCGCGGGAGAACTACGGCCCGGGAGAGACGGCTACCGCATTAGTTCGCGTGCGCAGCGTCGCATTTTCCCCGCTAGCTGGGGTGTCGGTAGAGGCGCGGCTGAGCGGCCCCGAAGGCGAGCAGACCTTGCAGGCCAACACGGATGCGGACGGCACCGCGCGCTTTGAGCTCCCTACCCAGCGTCGTGGAGCCCATCGCATTCGCGTACGGGCGGTAGGTGCCGGCTTGGAAGATGCTGCCGCGGAGACGGTTTATGGGGTCACGTCGCGAGATCCGGAATTGGACCAGGTGGAGCCGGACATCGAGTTTCTGAAAGCGCTCTCCGCTCAGGCGGGCGGTGCTTTTGTCCCTGCGGGAACATGGAGCCCGCCGCTGCGTGATGCTTCGGCCGGGCGCCGTGTGCATGAACGTCGGGTGGTGGAGCTCGGCCTGCTCCCTGCGGTGGGTGTGCTATTCTCCGTGTCTGCTTCGCTGGCGTGGCTTATGCGGCGACGGTCTGGCTTGCGCTGAACCCGCGTTATGGATGCCGTATGGTTTTGATCGCGTTTTTCCACCTGGCCCTCGCGGGTCCGCTTCGGTGCACGGCCACCTTCAGCGGACCTGTGGCTGGATGCAAGGTGCTCGGCACGGTCAGCGTAGAAGGAACGGGCTCCACCGATGCAAAAGCGTCTCGCAGCGCCCAGCGTGCGTTGGTCGCTGTGCTCACCGCGCGAGCGGCGGAGGGCATCGCCAAGAACCCGAACTTGGCCGAGGAAGACTTCGAGAACTGTGAGGGTACCGAAAACCGCACCATCTCCTGCCGCGAAGATCCGTCGCTGGACGTCAGGGGGATCTGCTTCGCCCGGTTTGAGGACGACCTCTGTTGGCAAGGAGACGTCCTAAATTGGATGGGTTCCGGCGCTCTCGCGCTCGACCGCGGCCGAAAGATGCTGTGCGCAGAGGTCGATGGATATCTGGACGCGCTTGATTATCGCAACGAGTCGGCGCTTCGCGCGGAGTGCCGCGCGGACTGCCTACAGAACGCGATCGTAAACTGCATCGACGACTAGTTGACTCGGTCAAGCCCCGAGCTTCAGTCGCCGCCAACGCGTGCGAGGATGCGGGCCGCTTCGCCAGAGAGGTCCACGACGACGCACTCGCCGTTCATGTTGATGAGCGCTGCGCAAGCACCTCGGCCGCTGTGGACCAGCCGCAGGTCTTCGAGGTCCTCGATGGCGTCCGCGCTGAGGATGCGGCGGGCCGCACCGCCTGGAAGCGCAGCGTACATGGGAACGTTCTCGTCTTCTTCGCACATCCACGCGGCGGTGACCCCCGACGGGGTGCGGAGGAGGTCGACCGTGCCGATGTCCAGCTCCTCGTAGAGCCGTTCCTCTTTGGCTGCGGTGAGGAGGTGCACGCCTTGCTCGTCCTTCTGGGTCCAGAGCAGGCTGATGCTGTCGCCTTGGCCGTCGTCGCTGGCGGCGCTTTGCAGGCGTCCAGGGAACCCTTTGGGTACGTTCAAGACCGGCCCGATGCCGTCCGGGCGGACGAGCGCCATGGTGCCGCCCTTTCCAAGCAAGATCGGCTCGTGACGCGAGCAGAAGCCGCGCCAGGTGCCCGCCGGCGCCCGCAGGGTGTCGACCAAGCCCCCGGAGGTCCACTCATGCACCGAGAGCGCGCCCTGTCGGCCGAGACCGTAGATGAAGATTCTGCCCCCCTCGGTCGCGACGATGGGCGTGACCGCGGGCTGGTAGTCGAGGCGCCGCGGTGGCAGGAGTGCACGCTCGCCGTTGTTCGCGATCCGGACGGTTTGCAGCTCACAAAATCCGCCTTTGTCCATGAAGAACAAGGCCATGAAGTCATTTTGGTACGCTACCAACGAGCGCGCGATCACGTTGTCCCCTGCGATGCCGACGGGGAGCGCGCGTGCGTCCCAGGACGTGCCGTGAGCGACGACCGCCACGCGTAGCGTCAGAACGTCCTCGCCATCTGCGTTTTCCCAGATGATCGCGACGTGGGTCTCGTTCACGGCGACGGAGGGATCCTCTACATGAATCTCGATCTCGTGCTCTTCCGCGTCGCTCTCGGACGTCGCTCCACGGGCTGCTCGCATCGCCTCGGCGTCGACCTGAGCGTCGAATAGGTCCGCACCGGTGAAGTCGGTGCCTTTGAGCGCGCTCCCCGACAGGTCGGCCCCGGTGAGGTCCGCGTTCGCGAGGCTCGCGTCGGTCAGATCGGCATGGCGGAGGGTGGCACGCGCCATCCGCGCTCCGCGCAGGTTTGCGCCCGCCAACCGCGCGCCGCCGAGATTTGCGCCATGCAGGTCCGTCCCGCAGAGCTTCGCCATACCGAGATCGGCGCCACGCAGGTCGCCGTCACCGATACGGGCATCGGTAAAGTTCGCTTCGATGAGGTGCGCATTTTGGAGCACCGCCTCCTTCAATCTCGCGCCGGTGAAGTTCGCGTTTCGCGCGTTGATGCCGGTGAGGTCGGCCTCAGCGAGGTCGGCGCCGGAAAAGTCTGCACCCACGGCTCGCGCGTCCCCAAAGAACGCCTCGCGCATCCGGGCTTTGACAGCCTGAACATTGTCGAGGGTGGCCTCGGTGAAGTCCGCGCCCGCGAGGTTGGCCCGTGCGAGGTTCGCATCGGTGAGGTCGGTGCCCGAAAAGTCCGCCTTCTCGAGGTTCGCGCCCGAAAGGTCCACCCCGACCAGAGACAGCTGAGACAGGTCGGCTGCAAAAAAATCAAGCGTGCTTCGCGACGGGCGCCGCGTGTTGAATTCAGCGACGTTGCCTGCGCGCAAAAGGTCGAGCAGTGACATTCTTGCTCCCGATAAGCCGCGCGTTCTATCCGGAAAACAGGGATGCGGCCCTCGGACCGATGACTTTCTGAGCGCAGGCAGAGTAAGAGCGTATCCGTGCAGTCCGCCTTCAACGGCCCCCTTGACACCAGCCTCCAGCGAGATACTCGCCGGCGCCCCCGAGCTTCGGGGTTGCTGTGCCGGTCCTTCGGGATCCTTCGTCCATGGTGCAGCCCGGGTTGACCCGGTTCCCGTTCTGGGCCCGATTCCTTGTTGAAGCGATGGACGACTTCGACGCCGGAACTCCGGAGTGTTTTGATGGAAGCTCACATCGTCACCGCCACTGCCCGCACCTCGACCGGCAAGGGTGCTGCGCACAAGACTCGCGCCTCTGGCCTCGTGCCTGGCGTGCTTTACCGTTCTGGCGAGGAGGCTCGCCCTCTGACCTTTGACGTCGCTCAACTCGCGGCTGTGTACCGCAAGACGAACGACCCGAACACGCTGCTCACGGTCCAGCTCGACGGCGCGGACCGCCTCTGCTTGATCCGCGAGATCCAGCGTCACCCGGTCACGCGTCGCGTCGAGCACATTGACTTCTACGAAGTCTCTACCTCTACGGACGTACACGTCGACGTCGCGATCAACCCTGTGGGCCGCGCTGCCGGTACCCGTGCGGGTGGTCTGCTCCGCGTTCTCAAGCGCACGGTCGCCGTCAAGGCTCCGGCAGGCAGCATCCCCAAGCTGCTCGACATCGACGTCACTGAGGTTGAAGTCGGCGCGTTCGTTCGCGCATCCGACATCAAGACCCCCGCGGGCGTGTCGGTCGTCTTCCAGAAGGACTTCAACGTCCTGACGGTTGAAGGCAAGCGCGCTGAGCGTGGTGAGGCCGCTGCCGCTGCCGCGAAGGGCGCGCCCGCTGCGAAGGGCGCTCCTGCAGCCAAGGCTGCTCCTGCGGCCAAGAAGTAGGCGGATAAGCCTGATGTTCCTTCTTGTAGGCCTCGGCAACCCCGGTGCACGCTACGTCTCGACCCGACACAACGTCGGGTTTCGGGTCGCGGAGCGTGTGGCGGAGCGTGCCGGTGGTTCTATCGACAAGAAGGCTTTTGGCGCGCTTGTCTCTGAGGTCTCCATCGCCGGTAAGAAAGTGGTGGTGGTAGAACCTCAGCAGTTCATGAACGTCTCGGGTCAGGCTGTCGCGTCGCTGATGGGCTTTTACAAGCTCGAACGCAACGCGGTGATC
Organism: uncultured Pseudomonadota bacterium; assembly: GCA_903900265.1. Classification (GTDB taxonomy): domain Bacteria; phylum Myxococcota_A; class UBA796; order UBA796; family SXON01; genus CAIUMM01. The sequence continues at coordinate 60,693 of CAIUMM010000016.1, read as the reverse complement.
GTGGCGCATGACGACATGGACCTCGCTTTTGGGCGGCTTCGGTTGCGCGAAGGCGGTGGACATGGCGGCCACAATGGCATCCGCGACATTCAGCGGGCCATCGGCGGAAACGACTTTCCTCGCCTTCGGGTGGGGGTAGGGCGTCCACCCGAGGGATGGGAGCCGGCCGATTATGTGCTTGGTTCCTTTACCTCGGCCGAGGGTACGCAGCTGGCGTCGGTGCTCGATCGCGCTGCGGATGCGTTCGAGGCGATTGTAGGACTGGGGTTGTCGCGTGCGATGAACCAGTTCAACCTACCCGAGGGTGCCTCTGCATCCCCCGCCGTAGCTCCGCTTCGACGAAGCGCCTGACTCTCTTCACTTCCAATTTCTGACGACTACACAACTCCCCTGGAGGGATCGATGATTCTCAACGAGTACGAAACCACCTACATCGTCCGCCCCGACCTGACGGACGACATCATGACCAAGCTCACCTCCAAGTTCGAGCAGATCATTGCCGATAACTCGGGAACGATGCTCGTTGCGGAAGATTGGGGCAAGCGCAAGCTCGCGTACCTCATCCGTCGCCACACGCGTGGTCACTTCGTGTACCTCAACTACTGCGGCCCCGGCAACATCGTCCGCGAGCTCGAGCGTAACCTCGGCAACGAAGACGACCTGCTCCGCTACCTCACGGTCCAGATCGAGTCGAGCGTGGACGTGGAGTCCCGCCGCGTGCTCGCCGAAGAGCGTCGCAACCAGCGCGTCGAGCGCATGGCTGCGCTCAAGGCCGAGGAAGAGGCTGAGGCTCGTTACCGCGCCGAAGCAGAAGATGCTGAAGACGACGCGCCGATCGAAGAAGTCGAATAGGTCTACGACCGCTTCGCCCTCTGCAGTCCATTCTTCGGGTGTAATGCCCGATTCTGCTAAACGCTTATTGTTGTCCGATTTTTCCGCCGCGCAAAAGCGGCCCGGAGTCTCTCATGAAAGTCATCCTTCAGGAAGACGTCGCCAACCTCGGCCCCACCGGCTCGGTGCATGAAGTGGCCGACGGCTATGGCCGTAACTTCCTCATTCCCCGCAGCCTCGCGGTGCTCGCCGATGAGCGCAACAGCCACCGTCTCGCGCACCAGACCCGTCAGGCTGCGCAGCGTCAGGCCAAGGTGCTCGCGGTCGCTAAAGACCTCGGCGCCAAGATCAGCGGTCTGTCCTTGTCCATCAAGCGTAAGGCTGGTGAAGAGGACAAGCTGTTCGGCTCGGTGACCAACCAGGACATCGCCGAGGCGCTCGCCGCTCAGGGGATCGCCGTGGATCGTCGCTCGATCGTGCTCGCCGACCCGATCCGGGCGATCGGCGTGTACCAGGTCGCCGTCAAGGTGCACCGCGACGTCGAAGCTTCCGTCAAGGTCTTCGTTTCGCGCGCATAGCCCATGGCCCGCTCAGGCCGTGAAGGCAATCCATCGCGCGCGCTCTCCCATAATGCGGAGACCGAGCGGTCGTTGCTTGGCGGCCTGATGCTGGACTCTTCGCAGGTGTCGGACGTCGCGTCCCGCCTGCGGCCGGAGGACTTCCATCGTCCGGCACATCAGCAGTTATTCACGCTGATTTTCGAGATTGTCGAGCGGGATCGAGTGGCGGACTATGTGTCCATCGTCGATGAAGCCGACAAACGCGGCGTAGTTGAGCAGTTGGGAGGCATCTCCTACCTGCTCGGCTTGCCCCAAGCCTGCCCCAGCGTCGCGAACGTGCCGATCTACGTCGAGCGGGTGCGGGAGCACGCGGTGCGACGTCGCCTGCAGCTCGCCGCTGAGACCATCATCGAGCAAGTTCAGGAGGGCGCGAGCGACCTCAGCACGCTGTTGGATGGCGCGGAGAGCAGCGTGTTCGCGGTGTCCCAGCTGTCGGGCAACACCGACTGGACGCGCATCAACTCCGTCGTCGACGAGCAGATGGCGGAGATCACCTACCGCGCCAACAACCCCTCGGACCTGACCGGCGTCACCACCGGGTTCGTGGACCTCGACAAGAAGTTGACAGGCTGGCAAAAGGGCGACCTCGTGATCCTCGCGGCGCGTCCCGCGATGGGCAAGACCGCGCTGGCGCTGAACTTTGCGTTGCACGCTGCGAAAACCGGGGGCGTGGGCGTCGGCGTGTTCTCGTTGGAAATGTCGAAGGAGCAGCTTGTGACCCGGCTTCTGACGTCGGAGGCGCGGGTCGACGCGGGGCGTGTGCGCACCGGGCAGCTCGATCCCATCGAAGACTGGCCGAAGCTTGGCCGGGCCGCAGAGGTTCTCCACGGCCTTCCTATCTTTATCGACGACTCCAGCGGCTTGACCATCTCCGCCCTGCGTTCGAAGGCGCGGCGTCTGCGCTCGGAGTGCAAGAACCTCGGGTTGATCATCGTCGACTACTTGCAGCTGATGCAGGGCAGCGGCGGGGCCAAAGAGTCCCGTGAAAACGTGATCAGCGCGATCTCGCGTGGATTGAAGATCCTCGCCAAGGAGCTTGGCATTCCGGTGGTGGCGCTCTCGCAGCTCAACCGCTCCTTGGAGAGCCGTGAAGACAAGCGCCCGCTCCCTTCCGACCTACGTGAATCCGGCGCTATTGAGCAGGACGCCGACATCATCTTGTTCATCTACCGCGACGAGGTCTACAACGAGGACAGCCCCGACAAGGGAGTTGCCGAGGTGATCGTTGCCAAACACCGTGCCGGTGCGATCGGGCGAGTGAAGCTAGCGTTCCAGGGGCAATACACCCTGTTCCAGAACCTCGCGCATGCCCCAGACGATGGGCCGGATTATTACTGAGCGGCCACGTTTCTGACTTTCAATTCTTCCCTGATGATTTGCCGGTATTTGCCGGTTCTGGACACCCAGCTACGTTGACACGCCTTACAAGGTCTACTATCAACAACGCCTGCTCATCAGATCCTTTGTAGTCCTCGCGGCTGCGCTCGTCCTGACTCACTCCCTACGATTTTGGAGCTTCGGAAAATGCAGAAAGCACTGCTTCTCGAACGGCTGAACGGCCTCGTTTCTCGGTATCAGCAGCACCGCGGCTACATTGAAAAGGCACGCGTCCAAGCAGCTTCCGGCAAGTTCAATCCGCAGGTAATCGAAAAGGTCCTCCTTGATCACGAGATCAAGGCCTCCACGGTGGCCGACGAGGTCGGTCCGCTCCTCCCCAACCTCCAGACGTTGATCGACGCCTTGGTGGACGAGAAGGGCAGCGTGCGCGCTGGCAACGCAGGCGTGGACGAGCAGGTGCAGGAGCTTGAGCTGCGCGCCGCGATCGGGGAGCTCTCCGATGAGGAGTTCAACGCCGAGGTGGCTGGGCTACGCGGGCGTCTGGACTCCGCCAACGAGCGCGTCGCCTCCATCGACGCAGAGCTCGGTGAGCTCCAATCCGCGCTGGATGGTTGGGCGGCCCTCGCGGGTCCGCACGGTCACTACACCGCGCCGGCCGCTGCGCCCGCGCCGGCTGCCGCGCCCGTCGCCGCGCCGGCTCAGGTCGCTGCTGAGCCCGAGCCCACGTTCACCGCCCCCGTCGTCGATGACGAGCCGGTCACCAGCGGCATGAGCGAAGATCTGGGCGTCGTGTTCTCCGACTCCTCCGCCGCGTCGGATGACGTCGCGATCGAAGCCGCTGAGGGCGGCGATGCAGACGACGTTGGCATGGGCGAGGAAGTCTCGTTCGGCGCGGACGAGGCCGTGGCGGCCGACGTCGTGGCCTCCGAAGTGGAGATTGATTTGGGCGGCGACGGCCCTGTGGTCAGCGGCAACTCGATCTCGAAGGACGCTGCCCAAGAGCCCTCGAAAGATGATGACTCCCCGCGCCGCGCCCTTTTGCTCTACCAAGAGGGGACTGCGGAAGAGCAGATCTACCCGTTCACCAACGATGCGTTGACCATCGGCCGTGGTCGTGAGAACGACATCCAGATCAAGAACGACTCGAAGGTGAGCCGCTACCACTGCAAGCTGCAGCGCCGCGGCAACAACTTCTACATCGAAGATGCCAAGTCCTCGAACGGCACGCTGGTAAACGGCGAGCTGATCACCGACCGTCGCTTGTTCGGCGGGGAAGAGATCATCATCGGCGAGACCTTCTTCCGCTTCCGCATCATGGAATGACGGTTGAACGTACGCGCTGACGCCGGAGCAGCCCGGGATCGTGATCGGTCCCGGGCTGTTGCCGTTCGGCTTGCTCGTTCCGAGCACCAGATCGCGGCGCTTCGGCGCTTCCTGCGCCACGACGTGCGCAGCCCGTTGACGGTGATCCTCGGCCATGCGCAGATGATGGCGGAGCGGCTCGTGCCGGAGTCCCGCTTGCCGCAATCTTTTGAGGCCATGCGCCGTCAGTCGGAGAAGCTGAACACCAGCATTGATGGGTTTTTTGCCGAGGAAGCGGGCCAGCAGGCTGTGCTTTGGGTTGCGTGTAGCGCCGTCGACGAGGCGTCGGTCCGGGCGGCGCTCGCGGGGATGTGTGTGTTCGTGGGGAACTCCGCTGAGTGCGAGTGGCTTCGAGATCCGGACGAGGCCTTTCTGGCCGTGACGCCGAGCGACGTCGGCGCTGTGCGGCGTGCAGCCGAGGCGCTCCTCGCCACCCATCGTCAAGGAACGCTTGGATGAGGGCCCAGACACCCCTTTGACATGAGGGTGAAACGTGCTACCGGATTCAAAGTCATGCAACGACGCAATCCGGTCGATGGGCCGATCACGTACACTACTTTCCAGGTCGCCCGATTTCTCGGTGTGAGTCCGCCTACTGTGGTGAATTGGGTCACCGACGGGTTGCTCGCAGCGCATCGTACGCCGGGCGGGCACCGTCGTATTCTACGCGCCGATCTTGTGCAGTTCGCATCCGCCCGTGGATTTCCGCTCGCCCCTGAGCTCGAAGGGGCTGCAACGGAAGCTGCCGCGCCTGTCGGGTCGTCCGCGGCGGTCGTGCATCGCATCTTGATCGTCGACGATGAGATCGACTTTTGCGAGTTGGTTCGCATGCACTTGGGGTTTCGCGGCGGCTGGGAGACGGACATCGCGTTGTCTGGCTTTGCGACGGGCCTGACCCTGTTTCGCTTCAAGCCATCGGTTGTGCTCATGGACATCCTGATGCCGGACATGGACGGCTTTGAGGTGCTCAAGATGATGCAGGCGGATGCCGAGATGCGGCACATCCCGGTGGTCGCTTGTACCGCGTGGCGTGATCCCCAAGCCGAGATTCGGATGCGGCAGGCGGGTTTCTACGCGATCGTGCAAAAGCCGGTAGATCTCGATCAGCTGGCGTCGGTGCTCGACGCTGCGGTACGCCACGCGTAGCGCTCGGTGTGCCTCAGCTTGAGGTTTGGGCTACACGGCGGAGATGCGTACTGTATTTCGGGGAGCCACGCTCCTCAGGTGTGATGCTCTGCCGATACGCCCGATGCGGGGCGATCTGGCGGTGGTGGGCGGCATGATCACGGCGGTGGGGGACGTCCCCGCCGAGCCCGGAGATGTGCTCGTCGACGTGCGCGGCCGCTGGTTGGTGCCTGGCTTTGTGCAGCCCCACATCCACTTGGTTCAAACCCTGTTCCGCGGACTGGCCGACGACCTCGCGTTGATGGATTGGCTGCAGTCGAGGATTTGGCCGCTGGAGCGCGCCCACGACATCGACAGCGTCTATGCCTCCGCGCGCTTGGGCATCCACGAGCTGCTCACCGGCGGCACGACCGCCCTGTTGGACATGGCCACCGTCTCCCACACCGACGCCGTCTTCCAGGCCGCCGACGAGGCCGGCATCCGCATGTGGTGCGGCTCGGCGATGATGGACCGCGACAACCTCGCTGGTCTCGGAACCACGACCGACGTGGCCATGCGCACAGCCAATGACCTCGCCGACCGGTGGCATCGTCCGGAGGGGCTGCTGCGCTACGCCTATGCGCCGCGGTTTGTGCCCTCGTGCAGCGATGAGCTGTTGACCGCGGTCGCCAAAGAAGCGCGCGCGCGCGGCTGCCTGCTGCACACCCACGCCAGCGAGAACCGCGATGAGGTCGCGCTGGTGCGGCAGTTGACCGGTCGCGACAACATCCACCACCTGCACGAGCAGGGGCTGTCCGGCGCGGACGTCGTGCTCGCGCACTGCATCCACTTGTCGCAGTCCGAGATGGAGCTGCTGGCGCTGACCCGCACGCGCGTGGCGCATTGCCCTTCCTCCAATCAAAAGCTCGCCAGCGGGCTTTGCAGCGTCCCTGAGCTGCTCTCGCGCGGCATTCATGTCTCGCTCGCGGCGGACGGCGCGCCGTGCAACAACCGCTTGGATGCGTTCGCAGAGATGCGTCTCGCCGCGCTGCTTCAGAGCACGCGGCTCGGTGCGGGCGCGCTCCCTGCGCCGATCGTGCTGCGCATGGCGACCGCGAGCGGCGCCGAAGCCTTAGGCTTTCCGGGCGGCGTGCTGGCGGTGGGCAAGGTCGCGGACCTTGTGGTGCTCGACCCCGACACGATCTGGAGCGGTGGGGACCCCGCATCTACCGTTGTTTACACCATGGACAGCCGCTCGGTGCGTCAGACCTGGGTGCACGGGCGCAAGGTGGCCGAAGACGGCAAGGTGTTGGCCTGGGACAACGCGGAGACGGCGGCGTTGTGCCATGCGTCGCTGGGTAGGGTGCGAGCGCGGGCCGGCTTGTGAGCGCGGTTTGGCGGGCGCTTCAGACTGCGTACGAAGCGGGGGAGCGCGTCGCGCTGGCCACGGTCGTAGGCGTCGAGGGTTCGGCGCCGCGCCAGGGCGGGGCGCGCATGGTGGTGTGGCCTTCGGGCAACATCGTCGGGACGATCGGCGGCGGAACGCTGGAGTTCCGGGTGATCGCTCAAGCGATCGAAGCGATGCGAGAGGGAAAACCGAGGCGCTACGCGGTGAACCTCACGCGGGATCTGGGCATGTGCTGTGGAGGCGCGATGGATGTCTATATTGAACCCCAACGGCCTCGCGATCGCCTCGTGATCTTCGGGGCCGGACACGTCGCGCGCGCCGCCGCCGTTCAAGCGCACTTGCTGGGATTTGCGGTCACCATCGTCGATGACCGCGACGAATGGAACACCGCCGAGCGCTTCCCCGAGGCCCATCGGGTGCTCAGCGACGCGCGGGCGTTCGCGCGTACCGTGGCGTCCTCGCCGAGCTTGTGGGTGCTGGTCACGACCCACGAGCACGCCTTGGATCAGGATCTGGTCGAGGTCCTGTTGCCGCTCGAACTGGCGTGGATCGGCCTCATCGGGTCGCGCACAAAGGTCACGCGCTTCGCGATTCGCCTGCGCGCGGCCGGCATGGACCCTGCGCAGCTCGCACATCTCCGCTCGCCGGTAGGCTTAGACATCGGCGCCGAAACGCCCGAGGAGATCGCCGTCAGCATCGCCGCCGAGTGGGTGCAGCGGCGCCGGCAGCCTGTGTCCTGAGCGGGTCAGCCTTCGCAGATGAAGGTCTGGTCGGAGTCTACGGTGCCGGAGCAGGGCAGATCGTTCCACGAGCCGCGGCTGTAGCTGGACGGCGCCCAGATCAGCACGGTGCAGTCCTCGTCGCGTCCGCCGTAGCTGTTGTTCGGCTCGCCGCTGCCCCAGTCGGTGTACGTGGCGGTCGAGCTGGAGACCCACCCGAAGCTGCCCTCGTAGAGCGCGTCGGTGTACCCGATCCACCACTTGGCGCCAGACGCGAAGGACATCACCGCCTGCGCGCTGCTCAACAGCCACGCCTCTTCGGCGCCGTCGTTGACCGTGGCGAGGTGTCCGCCCCAGCTCGCGCACGCGACCTCCGCTTCGTCCCAGTTCAGCTTGTCGGTGCAGAACAAGTAGTCCGAGCTTCCGTAGGTCGCGGATGTGCAGGCGTAGGGGAAGTCGACGCTGACCGTGGCGGTCGCGACGGTGCTGGCCGCGCTGCCGTCCGAGGCGGTGACGCTGCAGGTCCAGGTGTCGGGGTACGCGACGTCGGCGCCGGGCACGGTGCTGCTCGTCGCGGTGCTGGACGCTCCAGTGTAGGCGCTGCCGTTGACGTCCCAGGTGAAGCTGTAGGTCAGCGTGTCCCCGTCGTCGTCGGTGGCGACGGTGGTGATCGCGCAGGTCAGGGCGTCCCCTTCGATCGGCGCGGTGGGCGTGATCCCGACGAGCGGCGCGGTGGGGCCGGTGTTTGCGACGGTGACGGCGGCGCTGGACGCGCTGCCGGTGTCGGTGCCGTCGTCGGCGACGACGGTGACGTACACGGACTGGCCGCGGCTGAAGGAGGCGCCCGAGAGCGTGTCGCTGGCCCCGGACTGGGTGAGCGCGCCGCCTACATACCAGTCATAACGGAGGGTGAGGGCGTCACCGTCCGCGTCGGAGCTCGTGGCGGTGGCGGTCAGCGTGTCGTTGGTCCGGGGTGTGGTGGGCGACAGGGAGACCGCGGAGACCGCCGGCGCGGTGTTCGCGATGGTCAGCGTGGCGCTGGTGGCGGTGCTGGTCTCGGTGCCGTCGTCGGCGGTGACCACGACGTAGACGTCCTGATCGCGGCTGAAGGCGGATGCGCCATTTAGACTGCTGCTTGTCCCCGACTGTACCAGCGCGCCGTCCACATACCAGTCGTAGCTGAGGCTCAGCGCGTCGCCGTCCGGATCCGAGGCCGTCGCTGAGGCCGTCAGCGTGTCGTCGGTTTTTGCGACCGCGGGGGAGAGCGTCACCGACACCGTCGGCGCGGTGTTTTCGATGGTGAGCGACGCGGAGGCCGAGTCCGTTCCGCCCGCCGTGTCGGTGACGGTGACCGTGCAATTGACCACGTGATCGGCGTCGAAGGCCCCGGCGAGCGTAGACGCAGCGGCGCTCGTGCTGGTCGCCGTCACGGCAGAGCCGTCTACCGTCCAGGCAAAGCTGTAGACCAGCGCGTCCCCGTCGGCGTCGGACGCCGATCCCGCGCAGGTCAGCGTGCTGTTTCGCGTGGGGGCGGCGGGCGTCAGGCTCACCGCCGCGACGGGCACGGAATTCGCGATGGTCACCGAAGCGACGCCGGCCGCGCTGGACGTCAGGCCGTCAGAGGCCGTGACCGCGACCGTCCAGACCTCGCCGCGGGTGGTCGCGCTGGCCGGCAAGATCGCCGAGGTGGACGCGGCTGAAGCCACGCCATCAACCGACCATGCGTAGCTGTAGCTGACGGGATCGCCGTCGGGGTCGACCGCGGCGGTGTCGATGGACACGGTCAGATCGTCGTCGGTGTAGGGGCTGGCCGGGACCAGCGACACCCCGGGCGCGCTGGGGCCTCCGTTCACGGTGAACGAGCCCAGCGCGGTCGCGAACAAGCCCGTCGTGTCGGTGACCGTGACCGTCAACACGTGGTCGCCGATCGACAGGCTGCTGTCGATGAATTGCGCGAGGCCGGTGCTGTCGGGCGGACCTTCGTAGATCACGCCGTCGAGGCTGCTCTCCCAGGTCACCGTCAGGTCGCTCGCGACGTCCTCGTTGTCGGTGACCAGCGCCGAGAACATCAGGTTGTCGCCGGCGTTGACCAGCTCGTCGGGCGTTGGTGTCTCCAGCGTGATCGTGGGTGCGGTGCCGACGGTCCAGCCGATGGACTGCGTGCAGGTGGCGCCGACCTCGTCGGTCACGCGCAGGGTGATGCGATGGGCGTTGACGGACAAGCTGCTGGTCGCGAAGTCGACGCTGCCGTCGGTGTCGGGGGTGCTGGTGCCGATCACGCCGTCCTTGTCGCTGGACCACTCGACGGTGAGCCGGTCGGCTGCGACGTCGGCGTCGCCGACCGCCGCGGCGAAGTCCACGCGCTCGCCGTCTTCGCTGGCGCCGCCATCGGTCGGGGCAACAATAGAGCAGGTAGGCGCGGAGTTCGGAGGCCCGACGTCGACCAGCACCGTCGCGATGCCTTCGTTTCCGGCGCTGTCCAGCACGTGCAGCTCCAGCGCGTGGGGGCCCTCGGGCAGCGTCGCGTAGCCCAACACCTCGCCCGCGGAGGTTGGGGTCGCTTCCACCGCGTCAAGGCGCGTCGCCCCGTCTTCCCACCATGCGCTGAGGCCCTCGGCGTCGTCCTCAGCGTCCGCGACCGTGCCGCGGAAGGTGAGCAGCTGATCGGAATAGTAGACCCCATCGGCGACGGGGCTGGCGATGGTCGCGGTCGGCGTGGCGTTGGGCGTCACGTTCAGCGTGACGGTGTCGGTGCCGGCGGCCCCGTCGGGATCGGTGACCTCGAGGCGCACGCGGATTGCTGTGCTGTCGGGGACGGTCAGCTCGCAGGTGGTCGTACCGTCCGCTGCGGGCGTCGCCCCGGCGCAGGCCTCGGCGTCGTCCACAAACCAGCGGGTGGTGAGCTCGGCGGCGGAGTCGTTCGCGTCGCTCGCCGCGCCGCGCAGCGCCAGCAGGGAGCCGGAGAGCACGGTGGCTCCGTCGGCGGGAGAGGTGATCTGAGCCTCGGGCGGGGCGTTGAAGGTGCCGACTTTTTGGTCGGAGCAGCCCACGAGCGCTACGGCCGTCAGGCTGGCCCAGATCGAAGGAGCGAGGAGCGCGATCGGGGCAGGGCGGAGCAGGGACATCGGAGCCTCGTTGCAGGATAAAAGGGTGGGCCATTCTACCATGGCCGGATGCTGGACAAGATAGGCTGAGCGCATGTCCTTTGTTGCACGTCGTTCCTGTCTCTCCTTGCTGGGCGCTCTGCTTGGCGCTCTGCTGGGCACGGTCTCGTTGACGGGCTGTCAGGCCGGCTCCGACGACACCGGCGCGCCGCCTTCGGACTTCGAAGCAGACCTCGGCATTGCCCCTCGCTTTCAGTGGTCCGCGAACTACGGCTACTGCGGGGAGACGTCGTTTGTCAGCGCCGCCCTGCATTACGGGGCCTACCTGTCCCAGTACGACGCGCGCGCCTACGCGAGCGAAGGTATGGATCAAAGCCTCGAAGAGAGCCAACTCTTAGTCGGCGTCAACGCCGATGTGGCCGCGGCCCGCTTGCATCTGGAGTCCACGGGCTGGTCGGACGCCGGCGCCGAGGACTTCCTCGCGTGGGTCAAGCAGAACGTCGTCGCCGGGAATCCGGTCATCCTCGGCGTTTATACCAACGAGTGGCGCTTTGATGACGACCCGGATCCGTGGGCTGGATCGGATGAATACGACCACGTCGTCCCGGTGATGTCCGTGGGATCGGACTATGCTTTTACCGGAGCCGACGCGGACACCGACTACCACGACGACGACACGATCACCTTCAGCGACAACGGCTTGCTCGGGGATGACACGCCCGAGGGCTCCGAGTACTACTTCCGATATTCGTTCGCCGATTTTCCGATGACCCGCGACGAAGCGAACGACCCCGACGCGCCTTGGTACGCGCTCGCGAGCGAAGCGGCGGACTACGGCATCGCGATCACCGGCGTGAAGGACACCGCGGGTGACACGCTGCCGGTGCGGGTTGAGACCTCCGTCAACTACGAAGAGCCAGCGATGGAAGAGGGGAGTTCGACGCGCCCCCCGTCGTCACCGGTCACGTTGACCGTGGAGGTCTCGGAGCTTTCGCCGGGCACCGACTACACGCTGTACCGGTACGACAACGTGGATGTCGTCCCGAACTCGGCGTTCAACGACCACGCTTCCGCAGCAGCGCGCTCGTGGCCGGTGCGCATCGACTCCGGCAGCACGTTCAGCGTGTCCGAGACCATCGAGTCCAGCGACGTCGCCGTCTACCGGGCGGTCCCGGCCTCGGCGGACTGAGCCGCGGGGTCACTCACACGCGGCGTCCATCTTCTCGGTGTCCCAGCAGGACTCTATGCCGCTGGCGTACTGCGGATCCTGAAGGGATCCCGAGTTGTCCGGGTGCACGTTCACCCAGTAGTCGTAGCCGAGGGATTGATCGTGGAACCCGACCGCCGCGTCGCCGTCGAGGAAGCTGTAGCCGAGCACGTCTCCCGCGCTGTCGCCCTGGAAGGCGGCGATGCCGAATTCGCCGTTTCCAGCGCCGTCGCCGAGCCACTCCAGCGCGCCCACGGCGCTGCCCGCTTCGTCGTACATGTCCCACCAGCCGAACTGACGGTCGGCGGACACAAAACCGTCGAGCCAAAGGGTGTTGTTGAGGCGCCCGTCTGACGTCCACAAGCGCAGCTGGGCGATCCAGCCGACCTCAACCCAGGCGACGACAAACAGCCCGGTGACGCTCCCGCCTCCGTAGACCACGGTGTTGGTCGCCGCCCACACGTTGGGCGCGATCTCTTCCGACTCACCGTCCATCGTGACCGCGATCGCCGCGGCCGGTACGCCGACCACGTAGGAGGTGGCTGCATCCGCGACGAGCACCATCGCCGCGCCGTGCACGACGTTGTTGTAGGTGTAGCTGGGGCCCGCGGGGGCTTCATTGGCGGTGTCGCCGCCGTCGACGTCATCGTCGATGGTCTCGGCGCCGGCGCTGTCTACCGCGAGGCGGAAGCCTTGCGGAGCGGTCGCGAAGTCAAAGGGCGCGCCGATAGACGCGAGATCCGGTGCCAGCGCGCCTTCAAGCGCAGCGGCGCGGTCGACCTGACCGAGCGTGTCGTCCGAGCTGCCGAGATCCTCCAGCGCCGGGATGACGTAATCGGGCGGGTCCGCCGCTTTCCCACCGCGACCGGCACACGCGAGGGTGAGCAGGCCGAGGGCGCTTAGCAGCGCGTTCAGGTGCGGGGTGCGACCGGCGAGGCGCGGGGATGGACTTGGGGTGTGCATGGCGGCTCCGGCGGGGGGTGGGGCGTATATGGATTCGGTTATCGAGGCGGAAAATTGCGTTTCGGACACGAAGAGTGTACGGTTCGCCGATGTGGGATGTCAATATGTATTCAATTGCGGTAGGGGCTGGTCATCGCCGATTCGATCGCGCGGTTGCTGCACGGAACGGATGGAGAGCGGGAGCTCTGTTGTTGTTGCTCGCTGCCGGCCCGATTGGCTGTACCGGCACTTCCGAGAGCGATGCGGGTGGGCGCTCCGCGCGTGTGCCCAAGGATCGGGCCGATCAGGGAGCAGGGGAGAGTGATCAGGCGCCTACCGTACGTCAGGTGACGATTACACCCTCGGTACCCAAGGTGGATGGTTCAGTGAAATGCGCGGCCGAGACGAATGATCCGGACGGGGACAAGCTCGACGTCCACTACGTGTGGATGAATGACACCCGGGGTACCGTGTTGGGGCGCTCGGAGACGTTGTCGCTCACGCCAAGCGCGATCATGCCGGGCGAGGCTCTGAGCTGCACCGTGACCGCGGAAGACCCGGATGGGGTCACGGGCGAAGCGACGGCGGATGTCAGCCCGGGGTGCGGCTACGCCGACGCGCGTTCGCTCTCTGACGTGAGTTTCACGCTGCACATTGTCTTTCGTCCTTGGATCACCGACGACGTCATCCCCGGCTGGGGGGGCGAGCCGTGGGATTGGGACGGGGACATCCCCGACTGGCTGATCGACGTAGCGGATGTGTTGTCGGACGTCCTCGACATTGTAGCGGCCGTTTGCCCGGATCCCCGCATCACTGGCGCAGCGAAGGCCGCTGACGCCGTAGAGACGATCCTCGGCGTGATCGATGAATACGGTCCGGAGTTGATGGAAGGTGATGTTCCGCCAGACCCGGACCTTTATCCTTACGTGTTCGACAGCGAGGGGCAGCTCTACTCCATCGCCTCGGGCTCCATCCAGTACGACAACACCTATGAGGTTTCGCTGCGCTTCTCCCACCTCGACCTCACCCAATACGCTGGCGTCGCCGTGGACATGGAGGACTTGGACGTAGCCTTTGATGACAACATGGGTGACTATCTGGATCAGGATGCTAGTCCGCTCCAGTTTGCGCCAGACGTGTTCGCTGACGGTGCCTATTGCACTTCGATGTACTACAATCCGTCGGATTCTGCCCGTAGTTCGGCCCTGGCCTACGTACCCGGCTCCGTGCTTTTCATGGCCATCGAAATGTAGTCCCGCTGCCTACCGCCTCAGCACCCCCACGATCGGCAGTGTACGCATGTGCGCGGCGGCCGCGCGCCAAGGGCCGGGGACGTCGGGCCAGCAGTCGAGCAGCGGCAATAGCTGGAAGGGGCGATCGTGCATACGGGGATGCGGCAGGACCAGCTCCGGTGTGTCCAACTGCACGCCTTCGTAGAGCAAGAGATCCAGATCGATGGTGCGATCCGCCCAGCGACGCGTGACCTTGCGCCCCAGCCGCTGCTCGATGAACCTACAGCGCGCTAACAGCGCCTGCGGCGGCAGCGTGGTCTGAAGGTGGACCGCGGCGTTGAGGAACGGACGCCGCGCGACCCCGCCGTCCGGTGGGGTCAGGAAGATCCGGCTCGTTGAAAGCAGTGTTATGTCAGGGGTGGCGCCCAACATCGCGGTCGCGAGCGCCAGACACCGACGCGAGGCCCCCAGCGAGCTGCCCAGCGCCACTGCGGCGTGCTTCACTTGCCGCCGCGTAGGTGCGGCCTGCCGATGATCTGCTGGCAGCGCTGCTTTCCGATGGTCGTGGTCACCTGACTGCACAGCGCGGCGGACGATGTCGGCAACTCGAAGGCGAGCCGCACCAGCACGAGGTCGCGCGCGGTCGGGTCTTCGATGGTCGCGATCGCAGCCGTGAACTCCGCTTTGTTGGCGACGAGTTTTTTGGCTTCTTCAAACCGACAGTCTTCCTTCTGCGTGCCGTCCAGCGACGCACATCCGGCGATCCCCGGCGGACGCCCACAACCGATCAGCAGCACAAGGAGCAGCGTCATGGCTTCCACGGCGTGTACGCGCCCCAGGGCACGGGAGCGCCAGCGGTCAACGCCGCGAAATTCGCGCGCCCGATGGCGGCGTCGCCGCTGTCGACGCAGTGTTCGTAGGCGCGCGCCTCTACGGCCTCGCGGGCCTCGCCCTCCATGCCTACCGTTGCGAGCACCGCGGCTTTGAACGTGGCTGTAGACGTGGGCGAGCGCTTGCAAACCAGCGCGGCGAGCGCGTCGGCCCGCTCAAGGCCGGCGTCCAGGCTCCCGGCGATCTCGTCGACGAGGCCGATGCGCACGGCCTCTTCGGCGTTGATCTGCTCGCCGGTCATCCCGAGCCGCAGCGCATGGTTCACGCCGATCCGGCCAGAGAGCTCCGTCGAACCCCCGGCGCCCGGCAGGATGCCAAGGCCGGTCTCGGGGAGGCCGAAGCGGGCGTTCGGACCGGCGATCCGGTAGTCGCAGGTCAGCGTGAATTCGGTGCCCCAGCCGAGCGCGAGCCCGTCGATCACCGCGACGTGAAAGACCGGCGCGGCGCGCAGGCGTCCCAGAACGGCGCGCTGCCAGCGTACGTGGGCTTTGATTCGGGCATCGTCCCAGCCGGTGCGCTCGGTGACGTTCGCGCCGGAGATGAACAGCGACGTGCCGCGCGCGCTGACGCGCCGGGAGGTGCTGACGAGGGCGCGGAGCGTGCCTCGCTCCAGGTAGGCGCAGAGCGCTTCGAGGTCGCGCAGCTCGGTAGAGCCCATCTCGTTCGCTTTTCCATGGTTGAACGTGAGAGTGCCGACGGGCGCGGTGTCCGAGACAACAAGGGTCAACGATTCGAGGGTGAGCATGTTCGTTGCCTATCCAACTCGGCGGCGTATGGCGTGGCCGGTCCCTGCGCTCAAAACGCTGTATACTTGGCGCGCTTGACCTCGTTCCCTACGCCCATGCCCTCGGACCGCCAGTTGGATGACGCAGTCGCTGCGCTGTCCGCGCGGGGCGACTCCGTGGCGGTCATCCGCGTGGTGGAGGCTTGGACGGGCGCTGGGGCGCCGACCACGCGGGCTCGAATGTACGCCGCGCGTGCATTTTTTGACCTGCGGCTGTTGGACCGGGCGATCATGCGGGTGCGTGAGGTCATCGACGCAAGCCCGGCGGGGTCGCCTCAAAACCTCGATGCGCTCGCGTTGCTGGTGGAAGTGTATCTGGAGCGCGGCTGGAAAGAGCGCGCCAAGCAACCGTTGGCCGATCTGGTCGCCGCGGAGTCGCCGATCGCTGCTGGGCTCGTCGCGCGGGCCGAGCGGGACTTCTTGCCGCCCGAAGCCAGCGCGCGACAGACCGAGCGTGAGGGCAGCGTCGGGCAACTGTTGGCGCTCGCCGAGCGCTTCTGCTCCACCGGAAGCTTCATGCGTGCGGCGGGCATCCTCGAGCGTCTGCGGCGGCAGGAGCCCAACCACGCGCGCGCGAAGGCGCTGCTTTGGGGTCTCGCGGGGGATCTTTCGGCCGGGCCGCCGCTGGCGGAGGTGCTCGCGAGCGCGAGCCCTGCGATGTCGATGCCGGCGCTGGACCTCTCGGCGCTGGACTTGCCAGAGGATCCCGAGCACACCGAGAGCGTCGATGCGAGCGAGCGGGCGCGGCTCATCGCCGAGCTGGCGGAAGAGACCGCGGACCGCAACTTCCCCTCCTTGTTCAAGCACGTCGAAGCGGCCCCCGTCGACGATGATCCCTCCGAGCGCACCGCTTCCATGGGGATGGCCAGCGTCGAAGAGATGCAGCAAGGCGGAGACGAAGGCACGGACGCCCATGTGGTCAGCCTCGCCGGAGGCGGCGGCTCGGGGGACACGCAGATCCTGTTGGTGCTGCGCCCCGGCGAGGACATGCAGGCGCACCGCCGTCGGGCCGAGACCGACCGGCTGCGCGAGACCTTCAACCTCCGCGAGTACCAGGAATCCATGGGCATGGCGCCGGGTCCGGACATCGCGGACGACGCGTTGGAGGAGGAAGACGAGAGCATTGTTTTGCTCGCACGTTCCGAATCCCCGGCTGTTGCTCCGGTTGTAGCGCCGCCGTCCTCCCCGATTGAAGTCGTCGAGCGGCACCCCCAGGCCGAACGGCCTGCGGCCCCGCCAGAAGCAGCGGTTCGCGCCGCTCCGCCTGCGCGGCTCCCGCGGCGCCACATCCACCCGTTGTGGGTCGGCGCGGTCTTGGTCGTCCTGTTGCTGATCGGGCTCGCTGTCGCTGCGCTGGTGCTGCCGGCGCTGCTGATCCACGCCCGAGGGTCGGCTCGCGTGGAGCTGCTGAACGCGCTCGCTTCGAACGACCTGCCGACGATGTTGCAGGCCGAAGAAAAGCTCCGCAGCCGGGGCGACGCCGCTGAAGTCGCTGAGCTGGATCTGGTGATCTGGTCGGAGTTCAACGGGGATCCGGCGCGCTTGCGCACGGCGCGTGAAGCGCTGGATGCCGCAAAGCTCGACAGTCATCGGCGGGCGATGTTGACCGCGGAGCTTGAGCTTGCGATGGGGAATGTACGAGGAGCTTCCTCGGCGGTGGGGCTGGAGGTAGCGACGGATGACGAAGAGCGGCTGCTGCTCAGTCGGATCGCCCTCGGTCAGCCCGGCGCGTCTTCGGCGGATCGCGCGATCGACGTGCTCGCGGATTTGGAGCAGCCGGGCGCGCCTCGGTATCGGATCGGGCGCGCGCGCGCGCTGGCGGCGGCGGGGTTGGTCGCTCCGGCTCGCGCCCTCGTCGAAGACGTCCTCGCCAACGCGCCGAAGCTCCCGCTCGCCCAACTCCTTTCGGTCGAACTTATGGAAGATGTCCCCGCGGGGGCTCGTGCCGAAGCGGCGCGATTGCTCCTCAGTGACGCGACCCTTCCGCCCCGGATCGCTGGGGCGGCCTCCGCAATTCGTGTACGTGCGCTGCTGGGCGCGGGGGTTCCGGCCCGCGCGCTCTCGCTCGCCCGGGAGGGACTTCAACGAGATGGCGTGAACGTGGACCTGCAGCTCGTCCTCGCGGATGGCGCTCGCGCCGAGGGGCACTTGTTGGAGGCCCTGGCGGATTTGGACAGCATACCGGTTTTTGACGAACGGGTCTGGACCGCCGAGGTTCTGACCCTGCTGGCGCTGGATCGCCTCAACGAAGCCGAGCACGCCGTCACTGAGAAAGCGAGCGAGTCCCCGGACAAAGCGCAGACCCTGCGCGCGTTGGTGGGCGCGAGCAGCGGGGAGCCGGAGAGCGTCCCTGAAGGGGCTCCTTCGCTGCTCCGGGCCTCCGCGCAGGCGTTGGTGGCCGTTCAGGCGCTCAGCCCTGAGGCGCTGGACGGTGTGGAGGCCGCGGCAGCCCTGCCGGTGGTGGCCGAGCCGGGATCGGGGTTTGAAGCGGCCTTGCAGCGCAGGGTAAAGGCGCTGCGCGTCACGTTGGTTCCGGCGGACGCGCTGACCGCTGAGGCGCAGCGGCTGATCGCCTGCTGCGGGGATGAGGTGTGGACGCACATCAGCCTCGGCCGTGCGTACGAGCAGGCGGGGAACCGTGTTCTTGCCGCGCAACATTTTGATCGCGCGGTCGCGCTGGGGCCTGAGGCGGCGATGGCCTGGTACGAGCGCGGCAGATTCTACGAGGATGCGGGCGACCCGCTCTCGCGTTCCTCCACCTCATGGCATAGCTACCTCGCGCTCGCCCCGTCGGGGGCCCGCGCGGATCGCGTGGCTGATCGTGTCGCTACATCAAAGGTGCCTTGATGGTTTGTTTTCCTCGAGTGTTCTCCGCGTTGATCGCCCGTATTCCTGCGTCTGTGCTGGTGCCTGTGGTCTTGGCGTCGTTCTTGGGGGCGGCTTCGGGCTGCGCCAAGGGAGACGCCGTGTGGGCCGTACAGTCTGCTTCGGTGGTGCCCGGCGCGTCGGGCCTGACGGGCACTCAAGCGTGGACGTTCTTCGACAAGCGCTGGGGCAAAGCGAAAGACGACGGCGCTTTCGTGTGCGCCCGCTCGCAGATCATCACCGGCGCGGTGACGACGCCGTTGCCGGGCTGCGCGGACTGCACCGTCGCATACGACCTCGAAGTGGAGGAGATCGGCACCGATTGTGACGCTTCACTCGGTGAAGATGCGTCCTACACCCTGCCGCTCGCGATGGCGATCGGCCCTGTGGATGACTCGCTCTCGGCGGTGGACCCGCACGCTGGGCGCTCGCTCGGCTGGTACGCCAGCTTTGATGGCGAGTCGCTGACCCCGTACGGGCTGGCTTGGGATGCGGCGTTTGACAGCGGCGGTGAGCCGGGTCCCCCCGGGTGGAACCCCTCGCAGACGTACACATTGTGGTCGGCCTTCGCGTGGGACTTGGCATCCACGGGAAGTGAGGGCTAAGATGGGCAAGCATCGTCGGGTCAGGGCAGATCAGGGTGCAACCATGGATTCTTTGCTACATCGTCTTTCGCTCCAGGCCGGGGCCATGTCGGTTGTTTTCGCCGTAGCAAGCGGCTGTTCTGCGGACAACTCGCTGAAAAGCGCAGGGGCGGCGGGCAATTTTGCTGGAGACACCGGCGGCGTCGACGTCGGTGCCGATGACTCCGCCGATGCGCCTCAGCCGGCTTGGTTTGCGCCTCGGGCGGTGGTCGGCGTGGTCGAAGGAGTGCCGGTGCTGCGCCAGCTCTCGCTGCAGATCGTCGATGTGGACCTGCAAACGGTGATCTGCCAGATCGCGGTGCCCGCGGAGTCCGGCCTCGCAGCGTCGTCTCCGGACATCGCCGCCGCGCTGTGGCTGGACGTCACGATCGCGCCGCAAGACGGGGATTGTGCGGTCCCTCCCGCCACGCTCGGTCTTGGTATCGGCGAAATTCCCGGCGATGTCCGCGCCCAGTTAGGCCCCAGCGGGCTGTCTGACGTCGCGGATTCGATCTACGGCGCGTTCTCTCGGTCTCCCAATGACGCGACCACCGAGGTCGCGGCCTTTGGCTACGCCGGCACCCCGGAAGACCTCGCGGGGGACGACGCAGCGACGCTCCCGCCGCCCGATGGCGAGTATGTCTTGAACCCTCTCTTTTTGTCGCGGCTCCCCGACGGGGGATGACGCGCGGGCTTCGGGGTGTACGGTAGGTGCAGGATGGAGTGAGCAGAGCTCGTCCGGTGGCCGATCCCCTCCCAGTCTGGGGGTCTAGGGCTCTGCTCCCCCGTCCTTCTTTTTGGGCTGAGCTTTGGCGCTTAGAAGCTGCTGCCGAAGGCCAGGTAGCCGCCGCGCGGGTCGGCAAAGTCGATGCCGTCGCCCTGTGGTGCGAAGCCGTAGCCGGCTCGGATGTAGTAGCCGCCGCCATAGCCGGCGAGGGCGTAGAGCTGGAGCTCGGCGCCGGTGCCGACCAGCAGCTGGCGTACGTCCGCTGGGTTGGAAAAGTCGTCAAAGGCGTTGCCCGCGTCGACGAAGACCGCGCCGGACACATAGCGGAGGAAGATCGGCAGCGTCCCTACGCCCCGATCGATGTGCAGGATGGGAAAGCGCGCTTCCAACGAGCCCAACCAGTACCACTCGCCGCTGTCGGACGCCGCGTAGTAGCCCCGGAGCATGCGCCACTCGCTGGGCACGACGGTGATGCCGTTCTCTGAAAACGAGCCGCCAAGGCGGTAGGTTCCGTATTTGAACTTGTCGCCCACCGTGGCGCCGGCGGAGAGCTTCCATGCAAAAACCTGGTTTGGAAGCAGCGGGTTGCTCACGTATTCGCGCCACTCCGCGGTGGCCTGTACCTGCGTGAATCGCACCGGTAACCCGGTGGTGTCGTCGTACTTGTAGCTGCCGAAAAACCACGGTGTAAGCTCTGCACCCACCGCTACCGAGCGCGCGGATTCGGGGCTGATGGACAGCGGGTAGCTTTGGCCCTTTCCATACCGCCAGCCTACGCCGGCGGAGCTGAAGAACCCGCGGGTCGGCACCGCGGGCAGGTACGCGTCGCCGGGCAGGGGATCTCGATTGATCCGGCTTGTACCGCTCCAGTAGGCCGAAACGCTGCTGTAGCTGGTCAGCGGGTAGCCCATCGACACGCTGCCCCGAATGCGCTGGTCCCAATACCGCACATCGGTGCGCTCGACGCCCGGCAGGTATCCGCCGCCCGCTTCGGGCTGCGGCGTTGGCGCATAAAGCAGGGTGGAGCCGGCGATCGAGTCGTCGAAGCCCGCCGAGAACACCGGCCGCCAGCGGTTCACGGTGATCGACGCGCCGCCCCCCAGAAACGCAGCGTCGGTGCGCCAGCTCAGGTGGGCGCCGTAGCTGATGAACCCAAGCAGATCCTGGCCGTAGGTGGACGCTTGGCCCAGCAAACCCCACTTATCGCCGGTAGACGTGAGGTAGCCGGAGGGCAGCCAGAACCGGGGAGGCAGCAAGGTGCGCCACGGCGAGTACGGCTGCGGGCTCAGCGAGGCGTGCGCCAATGGGTCCGGCGGCGGCGGGTCGGGGATCAGCGGGAGCGCAGGGAGGACGGGCAAGATCGGCGAGGGCTGCGAGGTGCTGGAGAGCACCGTCATCGCCCCCGGAAGATCATCCACGTGCTTCCACGTGTCCGGGTTCAGCTCGATCAGCGCCACCTGCGAGCCCGCGGTGGTGAAGATGTTGAGCGCCATCCGCTTCCCGTCGGGATGCACCGAGGGGCCGTAAGCCCCGGTCAGCACGTTCGTCACCTGAAAGATGCCGCGCCCGATCTGATCCGCCGCGTAGATGTTGGGGATTCCCGAACGATCGGAGGAGAAATACAGCCAGCGACCATCGGCAGACCAGCTGGGATCCCGGTCGATCGCCGTGTCGTCGGTGAGCTGCAGCTGCGGCTCCCCGTCCGCGCTGTAGATCCACAGGTCGCGCTGCCCGTCCTTCCACACGCTCACCGCGATCCGCTGCCCATCGGGCGAGTAGCGGGGCGTGCTGAACTGGGTGTGCGCGTTGTCGTCCTTCACGATCGGCCGCAGCTGCCCGTCCACGGTCAAGTACTGAAGGGCGTTGTCCTGCGCTTCATTGGTGACGACGAGGAGGCGCTCGCCGTCGGGCGTAAAGGTGGGGTCGTGGGCGCGCTGCTCGCGGGTCAGCAGCTTCAAGGTGTCGGTGGCGACGTCGTACTGATACGCGTCTTCAAAGCTGTTGTAGAGCCGAACGTTATGGGACGCGGAGTACACAAAGCCGGCGGAGTCCGGGCGCCAGCTCAGGGTGCGGGATGACTTGTTCTTCAGCACCTTGCGGGCGTTGCCACCGTCGGCGTCAGCCAACCAGAACGCGCTGCCGCGACGCGGATCGGAGCACGCGTACGCGAGGGACTGGCCGTCGGGTGAGTAGGCCGGGACGCCGCAGCCGTTGTCCTTCGGGGAGATCACCGTGTACGGCGTCAGCGGCTCGGCGCGCACCGGCACAAGCTGCGCTTCGTAACGAGCCCGGATGGCTTGCTTCCACTCCGCGTACATGCGGGTGAACGTGGCGCCGAACGTCCGCTTCGAGGGCAGAAAAAACGGGATTGACCGCCCATAGCGGTGCACCCAATCGGTCCACGCGTCGGCTTTGCCGAGGCCTTCGGGGGCGGGACGGGCCGCATATTCAGCCGCGAACTGCACGAAATCTTCGCCGAACAGGTAGCGCAGGTTCCCCGCCGGCGGGAGCGATTGATAGCCTTCGAGGTTGCCAAGCGCAGGGAAGGTATCCTCGATCACCGTGGTTCTTTTTACCATGTCGACCAGCGCGCTCCGGCCACGGCCGCCGGTCGTGTGTTTGGTCTCCTGATAGGTGGCCAGGCCCTCGGTCATCCAGCCGGGGGACACCTGATGCGTCGAGATCACCCGTCCCAACAGCGCCCTCGCGACCGCGGGCAGCCCCTCTACGGTGTCGATGTGGAGGATGTGCGTGAGCTCATGCGTGATGATCGCCTCGTTCCAGTCGCGGTACAGGCCGAGCGTGCTGTCGGCCTCCGGCGCCGTGACGAAGATGACGATGTGGTTTTCAGGGACGATCGACGCGTAGCCGTTGGCGTCGTCCGTCCAGTCGACGAGCACGATCTCCACGCGGTCTTTGGGGACGTACTTCAGCTCGGCGGTGAGCTTGGTCCAGGCGACCTCAGCGTCGACCGCCATCTCCAAAGCGAGCTGCGACTCGTCGCTGCCAAGGCCGGATTTTCCGTTCTTGTCCACGGAAGGCGTGTGGTAGGTGATGCGAAAATGCTCGGTCTCGAGCGTTTGCCAGCGCAGCGTGGGCTCAAAAGGCGCAGCTTCGGCGAAAGACGAGGCAAGCTGAGTCAGCAGCAAGGTGCAGGGGAGGATCGGTGCAAACACGTCGACGACGTAACGCAGCGCAGCGGATGCTCGTGAAAGGGGCTACGTGTCGCCCGTGCGTCGACTGACAAACGAGTTTCTCGTAGGCCTGCTGGCGGTGATCGCCGTCGGGCTCGCTGTGGCCGGGGTTTTGCTCACCAACGACCGCCCTGAAGGCGTGGCTGGTGTGTACCACCTCGTCGCGGTCTTCGACTCCGCGGAAGGAGTGTATGCGACCACGCCCATTCGCATCGCCGGCGTGCCGGTCGGAGCGGTCAGCAAGGTGGTGCTGGATGGCAGCAACGCACGGGTAGAGCTGGAGATTGAGGGCAACGTGCAGCTCCCCACCGACTCGGTGGTCGGCCTCGCGAGCGAAGGCATGCTCGGCGATAAGTTCCTTCGGATCTCGCCCGGTAAGGCTGCCAAGTTGCTCGCGGACGGCGACGCGATCGGGCTGGACACAGAAGGAAGCGGTCTGGACGCGCTTGAAAAGAAGGCGGGGCTGATCGCCGACGACATCAAGGCGATCACCGGGAACGTGCGGACGATGACGGGCGATCCTGCGGCGCAGGAGCAGCTGAAGCTGACGCTGCAGAACGTGGCCGCGTTGTCCGAGAGCTTGCGCGGCATGGCGGACACCAACCGGGATGAGCTCGCTGCGATCGCGACGAACATGCGCGAGGTCAGCGAGGCGCTTCGGGCCTTGCTCGTGGCGAACGGGCCGCGGGTCACCGACGAGATGGCGACGCTACAGAAGGCGACAGAGTCTCTGGATCGCACCGCGAGTCATGTCGAGTCCATCGTCGCCAAGATCGACGGGGGTGAGGGCACCATTGGCGGGCTGATCAACGACGGCACCACGTTGAAGACCGTCAACGATACGCTCGCTGAGGTGCAAGACACCGTCACCGATGTGCACGGTCTGCTGGGTCAGGTGTCGAACCTCAAGACCGAGGTGTACTACCGCGGCGACTTTTACTTTGGCTCGGCGCCGACCTCGGGCGCGTTCGATGGCAACCCCGTGGCTGGGAGCTCCAGGAACGTCTTGGGCGCACGGATCATGCCCCGCGAGGACTACGGCTACATCTTCGAGTTCGTCAGCCATCCCATCGGCTCGATCTCGTTTGAGGACCACTCCATCCCTTCGTTGGGCGTCAGCTACCGCGAATACGTCGTGCTCCCCGACTACCGGTACACTTTTCAAATCGCGAAGCGGTTCCACGACGTCATCTTTCGCTTTGGCCTGAAAGAGAGCTCCGGCGGCGTGGGCGTGGACGGCATGCTGTTCCACGACAAGGTCATGTTGTCCGCCGATGTCTACGACTTCACATACGGCTCTTGGCCGGTGATGAAGGGCATTCCCAACGTGCAATTGACCGCTCGCGCCTATCCGCTCTCGTACTTGTACGTTGAAGGCGGCTTGGACAACGTGGCCCTCGGCGCGCGCTATGGCTTCGTGACCGGGTTTGTGGGCGGCGGCTTTCGCTTCAACGACGACGACCTGAAATTCGTACTCGCCGCGCTTCCGTTCAGTCCCTGAAGCGCGCCGCAACATCCGGTTCAAGGTCGACTTCCGAGGGCCTTGCTTGCGGAGTGGCGAGCCTTGTGGGATTCTTCACACGGCGGTGACAGCATCCCTGTGTTCAACCGGGCTAAAGATCAGTGCCGGAGTTTTTGATGAGCAAGAAGAACAAGCCTGACGAGTCGGCCTTCGGATCGCTGGAAGATGATTTTTTCAACGCGGGCAGCGCGTGGGGTGCTGAGCCCGCCGCGGAGGCCGCCGATGCGGAGGCCGCGCGTCTGGAAGCGGAACGCGCGGAAGCGGCTCGCATCGAAGCTGCGCGTGCGGAAGC
The DNA here is from genome assembly GCA_903900265.1 of uncultured Pseudomonadota bacterium. Classification (GTDB taxonomy): domain Bacteria; phylum Myxococcota_A; class UBA796; order UBA796; family SXON01; genus CAIUMM01. The sequence continues at coordinate 35,928 of CAIUMM010000016.1, read as the reverse complement.
TGCTCGTGTCGAAGCTGCTCGCGTTGAAGCTGCGCGTGTGGAGGCGGAGCGCGCTGAAGCCGCGCGTGCGCAAGCGGCTCGCGTCGAGGCCGAGCGCGCTGAAGCGGCGCGTGTCGAAGCTGCGCGTGCGGAAGCGGCTCGCGTCGAAGCTGCGCGTGCGGAAGCGGCTCGCGTCGAGGCCGCCGCTGCTGCTGCGCGCAAAGAGCAGGAAGCCCGGGAGGCTTCGGACGTCCACAAAAAGAGGACGAAAAAGGAGCTGGCGGAGGCGCGTAAGGCGGAAGAGGCCCGGCGCGTCGAAGAGGAGTTTTTTGCGGCCGCTGAGGAGTCGGGTCGGGCTCGGGCCGAGGCGGAAGCGGCCAGCATGGCCGAGATGCGCCGCGTAGAACAAGAGCGCGTCGAGCGGGAAGCGGTCGAGTTGCAAGCTGCGTTTGCAGCCCAGCAAGCCGCTGAACGTGCGGCACAGCAGGCGGCGGAGGACGCCGCGCGCGCTGCGGCGCAGGCCGAGGCCGACGTCGCTGCCGAGGCCGTTGTCGAAGGCGTCGATGATGCGCAGGACGACGGCTTGAGCGCGGCTATGGTGAGTGAGGAGATCTCGCCCGCGATGGTGCAGCTCGCCGCTCCGGGCGCGGGATTCGACGGAGACTTTTTGTCTCGGGTCATGGCCGAGGCGCCGATCGAAGACGCGGAAACGCAGATGGAGCCTGGCCTCGCGCTGGTGATGGAGAGCCAGACTGCGCCGGAGTCGGCGCCGGTGATCGTCGCCGAGCCGGCGGTGGTGAGCGGCGAGGGCTCTTGGACCGAGGCGGTGCTGTTGATTCGGCGCGAGGCGGAGCGCTCTTCGGGGGCTCGTCGCATCGTGCTGTGCACAGCAGCAGCCCATTTTGCGCGCACGCGCCTCAATTTGCCGTCGGATGCGCTCTCGCTGCTTGACCTCGCTGGCGTCAGCACCCGCACCCGCGGCGAGGGCCGTGGTGATGCCGCTTACTGGCTCGAGCGCGCGCGCGCACTCGAAGCGCTTGGCGAACGCGCCGCTGCGGCCTCGGCGTATGAAGCGTTGGGGGCGATGCTGCCCAACGCCGCCGAAGCGGAAGTAGAAGCGGCCAAGCTTCATGTCGCCACCGGCTCCGATGATGCCGTGACCGCCGCGTTGGGCCGTGCGCTCGCGACCGGAGAAGACGCCTCCGCGCTCTCGTTGCTCGCCGAGGTGCAGCGCCGTCGCGCTGACCCCGCGCTCCCTGCCACGCTGTCTCGCTTGGCTGCGCTCCATGTGGGGCCGATCGCGTCGGTGCTGTTGGTAGAGCGGGCGGGTTTGCTCGCGCGCACGCCCGCTGCGCTTGAGGCTTGGCGCGCTGCGAACGCCGCAGACGCGGGAAATGCGGCGGCGCTCGCTGGACTCGATGCGGCGCTGCGGGACGCAGAAGACTGGCAGGGAGTGGCTACGCTTTACGAGCGCGAGGCCCTGCGCCTCGCCTCCGATGCTTCGCTCCCCGATGCCACCCGCGCTGCGGAATCGGCCTGGTGGTGGGCCCGTGCAGCCCGTGTGTTCCGCGGGCAGGTGTTCCGAAACGATGAGGCGACGCGCTGCTTTGTCGCGGCCGTTCACGCGGCACCGGAGTCTGCGGGGCTGCGCCACGAGCTTCAGGCGCACTTCGCCGAAGCGCAGGACAACGCCTCCTTGCTTGCCGCGCTGCGGGAAGAAGCTCAGGGGCTGACGGGTCCGGCGCGGGCCTTTGCGCTGTTCCGACTCGCGCGGGTGCTCGAAGCCTCGGACTGGTCTGCGGCGTGTACCGTCTATATGGAAGCGGCGGAAGAGCCGGCCGCTGCGCCTGCGGCAGAAGCCGCGTTGCGCTTGCTGCACAAGGCGGGGCGTTGGCAGGAGACCATTGACTTCCTCGTACGGCGCGCGGCGCGTCTGCAGGATCCTTCGCTGCTGGTCACCCTGTGGTACCGCGCCGGCGAGACCGCGGAAGGCCCGTTGGGCGATCTGACGAACGCGCGCACGTACTACGAGCGGGTTCTGGAACTTGCCCCTGGATACTTGCCCGTTCTGGAGGCGTTGGAGCGCGTGTACCACCGCATCGGCGCTTGGGCCGAGCTTGCGGCGGTGTACGAGCAGCGGGCTTTGCTGGCCGAAGAGGCTGGCAGCGCCGCGTTGCTGCGCCATCGCGCTGGAGCAACCTATGAAGTTCGCCTGCAGGATGTGGTGCGGGCGAAGGAGTGCTACCGCAGCGTGCTCGCGGCTGTGCCGGACTTCTCGCCCAGCGTCGACGCGTACGCGCGCTTGTTGGAAGGCGACTCTGAGTGGGCCGAGCTCGGGCGCATCCTGCGCGCGGCCGCATCGACGACGCGGGACAGCATGGAGGCGGTGAGCCTCTACTACCGCGCGGGACGCGTGCTCGCCGACCACACCGCTGACAGCGATGGGGCCTGCGCCTGCTTGCGTAAGGCCTTGGAAAATAGCCCCGGGTTCCTGCCCGCGGTGCTGTTGCTGAAGGATCTCGTGGCCAACGCCGGTAAGCTCGATGAGCTGCTGGTGTTGGAGCGCGCTCAGGCCGACATGGGCGAAGACACCGAGCGCCGCCACTGGCGATTGCTGGCGGCCGCCGAGATCGCCCGTGCGGCAGGGGAAGACGCTGACGGCTTGGCCTCCTTGGTGCTGCGCGAGCAGCCGTCTCTGGAGAGCGGCGCGGGTGGTGCAGCCGTCGAGGTGATGGAGCGCAGCGCCCTTCGGAGCGGCGACGCGGGAGCGCTGGCAAGCCTGTACCGTTCCGCAGCCGAAGCGGGCGGCCGCGCAGCGGGCCCTGCTTGGGTACGTCTCGCCGAAGTCTCGTTGGAAGCGGGGGACTCTGCCACGCTTGCGCAGGCTGTCGCAGGTGCGGTGGCCTCCGGTGGTGTGGCGGCGCCGATGCGCACCTTGGCGAGGAGTGCCGAGAGCGCAGGTCGGACCGACCTCGCCGCCGAGGCGCTGCGGGTCGGTGGGTTGTCGGCGTCGGTGGACGCGGTGCGCGTGTCCGGCGCGAGCGGCGTATTTGAGGCGCTTGCGGTCGCGGGTGCGGACCCCGCGCTCGCCCAAGCGGCGCTGCGCCTGCGCGCGAGCCCGGCCGAGGCCGCGCTGGCGCAGCAGGTGCTCGCACAGGCGGCGACGAACCCCGGTATTCGTTCGAATCATGCGCGCGTCGCCGGGACGCTCTACCGTGTCGCAGGCAACCCTGCTGCGTCGCTCGCGGCGTGGGAGATGGCGTTCGACGCGCAGCCTACTTCGAGGATCGCGTTTGAGGGACTGCGTGGCGCGCTGGTCGCCGCCAAGAACGGCGACGCGCTTCGGGCCGCCTACGCGCGGCTCCCCGTGGAGCAGCGCTCTGGGTTGGGCGAAGCGCTCGAAGAAGCCGGTGATATTGCAGGTGCTGTCGCGTGTTACCGCGCGGAGATGGCCGGCGGGAGCGAGCCGCTTCCGTGGAGCGTCAGCTTGGAGCGCGCGCTCGCCGTCGCGGAGGATTGGCGCGGGGTCTTCGATCTCCTGACCGCTCGCGCTACGCATTTGCCCGAAGAGCTCCGGGGTGAGGTCAGCGCACGGTGCCGCTGGATCCTCGCGGAGAAGCTCTCGGGCAGCGACGAAGCATGGTCGTTCTACCAGCAGCTGCACGCTGCAAACCCGGCAGATCGCGAGGTCCTGGAGGCGTTGGCCCGCATCGCGGGTGCGCGTGGCGACTCCGCGCTGGCCATCGGCTACCTCGAGGAGCTGGCCTCTGGAGCGGGCTCTCCAGCGGACGCCGCCCGCTATCAACGCCGCACCGCGGATGTGCATGAGAGCGCTGGCAACGTCGAAGCCGCGCGCGCTTCCTACTCCCGCGCGCTCGACGTCGATCCGCTCGACGCCGAGGCGCTGCAGGGCTTGCGTCGACTCGGCGAGGCCGCGGGCGATTGGGAGTCCGTGGTTCGCGTGCTGGAGCGCACCGCCGCTCTTGCCACCGGCCGCGAACGCGTGGAGCGCTACGCCGAGGTCGCTCGCATCTACGAGGACAAGATCCAGAATCGCGCCATCGCGCTCGACTCTTGGCGCAAGGTGCTCGATCTGGCTCCGGAGGACCAAGAGGCGCTGCGCCACATGCTGGGCCTCTCGGAAGCGTTCCGGGATTGGACTGGCTTTGTCGAGGTCGCTCAATCGTTGCTGCCGTTCCTCGAAGGCGAAGAGCGCAGCGCGCTTCAGAGCCGGATCGGACGGGTCTACCAAGAGAACTTGCGCCGCGATGACGACGCGATCCGGTTCCTCGACGCAGCCACCGGCGGCGCTGTGGTGGATCCCGAAGCGGCGCTGCTCTTGGAGCGCATCTACACCGGGCGGGGCGATTGGGACCGATCGGTAGACGCGATGCAGCGGGTCTCGCGCTCGACTGCGGCGCTGGACGTGCGCGTCGCTGCGCTGTGGCGGGCGGCTCAGATGCGGCTGGACATGAACCGGGACCGCGCCGCGGCCTCGGCGATCTACGATCGCCTGCTCGAGCTGGAGCCGGAGCACCACGAAGCGCTGCGCTTCCGCGCCGAGTTCCTCTACGAAGCCGGTAGTTACGCGCAAGCAGCCACGATCTACGACAAGCTGGAGCCGCAAGAGTCCAAGCGGGATGTCGAAGACTTCGACGAACAGGTCGACGTCGCGATGTTCTACTACCGCTCGGCCGAGGCGCTCCGTCGCTCCGGTCGGGGGGCAGACGCCATGGCGCGCTACGAGCGGGCGCTGACGTTGAACCCTACGCACTTGCCGTCGTTGGAGGCCGTGGGCCCGATGTACACCGAAGCGGGCCAATGGCAGCGCGCGGACAAGGTGTTCAAGCAGGTGCTGCAGCTGACCGGTGGGCACGGAAACAACGAGCAGTTGGCTTCGGTCTATGCAAATCTCGGAATCGTCGAGCTGAACCTCGGCCAGCCGGACAAAGCGCGCAAGCGCTTCTCCAAGGCCCTCGAGCTGCGCGCGAACGAGGTGTTGGCGTTGCGCGGTCTCGCGACCGTGCTGTTCCAAGCAAATGACTGGAACAACTTGCTGAATATCTACAACAACATCATCTACCACACGCAAGAGCCTGCAGATGTCGTAGACGCGTACGTCGCCAAGGGGTTCGTGCTCGACGCGCGTTTGCAGCTTCCTGAGAAGGCGGCCCAGCACTATGAAAAGGGTCTCGCGTTTGACGGAAATCAGCCGGTGACGCTGCTTCGGTTGGCGGAGCTCGCGCTTCGTCGTCAGGACTGGCCGGAGGCTGCGAGCATCGCCGATCGCGGCCTGATGATCGCGCCGGTGGGGGTTGCGGTGCGCGGATGCTTGTTGCTGGTGAAGGCCATCGCGTTCCAGGCCTGCGGAGACATCGACGCCGCCAATGAGAGCTGGGGTGAGGCCTGCGCGCAGCACGCGTCGGTCGCCGAGATGTTGGAAGGAGCTGGCGTGTCGAGCCCGGATGAGGCCCAAAGCCGCCTCCGGCAGCGCCTGCAGGCAGCGTTGAAGTTCGCGTGAACGGTGCTGGCCGCGTCGCTCCACAGGTGGGCGCGTGGCTCTTCCGGAATCGGGGCTGGCTTCCAGCCCCGTTCCTGATCGCCATCGCGTTCAGCCCCGTGCATTACCCGGGCTGGGGCGCGCTGGTCGTGGCGGTGGGGGAGTCGCTTCGCCTTTGGGCGGTGGGCTTCATCGGCTTGCCAAGCCGCACGCGCGGCGATGGCGCCCATCGTGTGGTGGAAGCGGGGCCCTACGCGATGGTCCGCAACCCTCTGTACCTCGGCAACCTGCTCATTTTTCTCGGATTCGGAGTTGCGGCTTGGCCGTGGGCGCTGGTGGTGATGCCCCTTTTGCTGGTGCATTACGGGTTCATCGTGTCGTGGGAGGAGGCCAACATCCTCACAAAAATGGGCTCACCCTACGCCGATTATTGCTCACGGGTGCCGCGCTGGATTCCGAAGTGGCGCCGCGGCGGTGAGGGGCGCTGGAACGGGCGGGAGGCGCTGCGCAGCGAGCGCACCACCTTGCTGGTCCTTGTGGTCGTCTTCAGCGTGATGGCGATGCGTGTGCTACTTTCAGGGTGAGGTTGGTTTTCGTGGAACGCTCCTCCCGTCTGCGCAAGTATCTTCGCAAAGACTACACGCAGAGTGTAGACTTTCCCGTGGAGATCGTGGGCCGCGATGGCCGTGTTCGGCGGTATTCCTACGATGAGTCCGTGCGGCTCTACCAGCGGCGCATACGCTCGGCGATCGCGCGCTTGGACGACCAGGAGCTAGTCGACGCCGAGGTCCGGCATTGTGGATTGAGGATCGAGCAGCTCAGGCGCAGCTTGTTGGAGCACCACCCCGTACCTCGGGGGCAGGGGAGGGTGTATGGCACGCTGCTTGGGGCGGAGATCGTCGACTTTCTCACGCGCCACGCCTTCGAGGGCCTTGATCTCGGGACCTTGCAGTTGGTCTCCACGAGCGACGCCGGGGACGTGCTTTGGGTGGGTGGGCCTGAGCGTGCCTGCATGGTCTACGCCTACAGGCTCGACACGCCCTTGGCGCACGCCGCCTTCGCGGAGCAGCGTTTGCTCCTGCAATCCGTAGGGTCGGCGTCCGCTCCCGCAGAATCTGGTGATGGGGTAGAGCGCCTGTGGGGCGTTCAAGAGACGCCCGAGCTGGGCATACTCCTCGCCGGGTCAGGCCCGTGGGATGGGCGGGTCATCGAGTCCGAAGAGGAGGACGCCGCATCGGAACCCTCCGATGGCCCTGCAGAAGCCGTCGCGATGCGGGCGCTTCGGGAGGGCAACATCGCCGAGGCGCTTCGGCACCTCGAAGATGGGATGGAGTCCGCGCCGCTCCAGCCGGCGCTCGCGCTCGCCGCTGCGGCGGTCGCCCTTTTGGATCATCAGGCCGAACGTGCACGGTTCGCCGCTGTGTTCGGCGTGAAGCACGCGCCTCCCGGTGTCGCGCGGTCTCTGCTCTCAGCGCTGCTCGCCGTCGCCCAGTTTCGGCTCCGAGATCCGGGGGGTGCGCTCGCGTCGGTGTCTGCCGATCCAGGTACACCCTTGGCAAACGCGGTGTACACCTTGCTGATGCTGCATCGCTTTCGGCCGGCCGCGCTCTTTCGCATGGCTCCGCTGCCTGGGCCTGGGGCCCGCGCTGCCAACTGGGTGCGGGCGTGGGGCATGCGCTGGGTCGGCGGGAGCTTGCTTGCTTCGGCCAGCGCGCTGTCCGCTGCGGTGGCGGTCGCTGCGTTGAGCCCTTGGTCCGCGGGGATCCTCATCGGTCTCGCGGTCTTCATACCCATCGCGGTCACCGTGCGTTTGGCGACCGTTTCGGGTCAAATCCTGCGCGCGGAGCAGGAGCCCGGGCTGCTGCTTGGCATGGAGCTGCTCGGCAAGTAGCTCGCCCGTAGCGCCCCGAAACATCGTCCGCTGGGCTGCGCTAGTGACCGGTCAGGCCCTCGAGCCCCTCGATGCCTTCGAGCCCCTCGATGCCTTCGAGCCCTTGCATCCCCGACGCGCCGGGGCGGCGTTCCGGAGGCGGGGCGGGGAGCGTGCCGCGGGCAACGCCGGTCAGCACGTCGAGATCGGCTTGAAGCACCGTGAACGCCGGGCCGCCAGCGGCGTCGCGCGCGACACGAGCTGCAAATTCTCCGGTAGTGAGGGGATCTCCGAAGGTGAGCGACTCGCTGCGCGGGGTGCCTGAAGCCGACTCGGAGAGGGTGATCGACCCCCAGCCGGAGGTCGCTCCCGCGGGGATCGCGGCGCGGTTGCCGTGGGTGCGCTCGATCATGTCGAGCAGGCCCTCGGGACGCGCGCTGGGCTTCCCGTCGGCGTCCTTCCAAACGTCGTCGGTCTTCGTCCACTTCGCCTCGTATTCCCCGAGCTTCAGAGTGATGGTGTCAACCTGGAACTTGCGTACTTCCATCAGGGTCGTTCCCGGCCAGCCTTCGAGCTTCACCAGGTCATTCACGCTGAGCGGCACGCGCACCAGCGGGCCGTCGCCCTTGACCAAGAGGCCGGTGGTGTCGCCGTCTCCCACGGTCAGCGTATGCGTGCCATCTGCGTCTTCGATGGTCAGCGTCGCGACCGCCTTCAGCTCGACCATGCCGCTGTCTTCGAAGCTGTCCGCGCGGAGCAGGTCGGCCTTCTGCAGCCATTCTTTGACCGCGGACTCGTCCACGCGCGGGCCTTCATCCCCCAACCACCAGCCGTGATCGTCTTTGCGAAGCACGACGCGCTCCTCACCGCGGGTGAGCATCACCCGGCGAGCGGTGCCCGAAGAAAAGGTCCACACGGTCTTGGCGCGGAAGTCGTCCATGCCGCGGTGCGCGACCTCCGACAAGTGCTTCTGGGCCACGCCTACTGGACCCCCTTCCGCGGTTTGCACGTAGGTTCCGAAGCCCACGGTGGTCTCTTTTCCTACCCAGACTGTCCACGAGCGGCCGTCGGCGGCGCTCAAGGTCACCTGGGCGCGATTTTCAGCGTCCAGACCGTAGCCCGCGGGATCTCCGTTCAGCGTGCGCTCCTCCACCAACACCGGGTCCAAACGGTCGACGATCTCGGACACCTTGGACGCGTCGATCGCGACCTGCTTCGGCGCCACCATCGTCCACTCTCCGGTCGCTTTTTCGAATTTCACGGCTTCCGCCGATCCGTTCTGCACCGTCACCGTCACGATCTCTTCGGGCTTGTAGTCGACAAGTTCGTGGGTTTCTACCGCGTTCGGATCGTCGCTGTGCTTCTTTCCGCCGTTCTGCTTGTTGTCGATGAACAGCAGCACGACGAGCGCGAGGAGGATGATGAACGAGATGGTGAGTAGACGATTCTGACGTTCCATGACTCTGGCCGGTTGACGGGGAAGGCTTGGTGCGTATCCTCCGCCCATACTTCTGGGCATCCCTGATGAGCGCATCGCGACAAGATGAGATGGATTCTTCCAACCCGAACCCTCAGAACGAGGCTCCGCCGGCGGGTGACGCTGCGGATCCCGTAGAGAGCTTCTACACGCCAGACCCCCGCGTCGCGAGCCTAGAGGCCCAGCTTGCCGAGGCCAACGCGCGCGCCGCTGAGACCGAAGCGCGGCTGCGTCAGGTCAGCTCCGGGTACCGCCAGAAGGTCGAGGAGATTGACTCCATCAAGGATCGTCTCTCTCGGCAAGCCGCCGTGCAGGAGGAGATCCGGCGCGGCGAGGTCGTAGAGAGCCTGTTTGAGCCTGTAGAAAACTTGAATCGCTCTCTGGAGGCGGTGAAAGGCACTGCCGCGGAAGAAGGGCTGCGCATCGTTCAGATGCAGTTCCTCGCGGCGCTGCACAAGCTCGGTCTCCAAGAGGTGCCGGGCGTGGGCACGCGCTTCGACCCCAACATTCATGAGGCGATCGCGACCATGCCGGTCACGGACGCTGCTCAAGATAACGTGGTTATGAATGTCTTTTCTGCTGGGTTCCGGATCGGCTCTCGCCTGATTCGCCCGGCGCGTGTCATCATTGGGGCCTTGCAGGAGTCTTGAATGGCTGATCCCGTCGCTCCTACCTCGCCGCAGCCCGCGCCTTCTGGTGACTTCAGCGCGGCGGTGCGGAAAGCCGGGCTGCTCGCCTGGGACAGCACCGGCGCCGAGGTGGACGCATCCTTGCGTGGTCAACTGACCGTCGCGTTCCTCGGCTCGGCCAGCGCGGGAAAAGACAGCGCGATCCGAGCGGTGTTTGGCATCGACTTCGGCGAGATCTCCCCGATCCCTGGGTCGACCAGCTCGCTCAAGGTCATCCCGCTGGACGCCGCTGGACAGGTGCTGCTGGTGAACGCCCCCGGGTTTGGGGACGTGCGCGCCGACGTCGATCAGGTCGCGCGAAAGGTCATGGACGATCTGGATGTGATCGTCTACGTCGTCAACGCCGAAGGCGGCGCTACGATCGATGAGCGCCGCGATCTGGACGCGATCCGCAACGGGTATGGAGGCAAGCCGCGCCCCGTGCTGGTGTGCTTGAACAAGATCGATCTCATCCGGGTCAAGGAGCGCGAAGCGTTCATCGCGGCGACGCTCGAGCAGCTGGGCGTGGCGCGCAAAGATTGCGTGGTGGCGGCGTTTGATCCGTTGCCGCAGCTGGCGGCGGCGCCCATCGGCGTCGCCGAGGTCACGATGTGGATCCACGATCAGCTCGCGGTCAGCGGCAAGCAGCTGCTCTTCTCCAAGCACCTGCGCAACAAGGCGCAGGCGTGCGAGCCGATCATCCATGCGGCCGCAAAGCGCGCGTCCGTCGCCGGCGCGATCCCCGTTCCTGGTGCCGACCTCGTCGTGGTCACGGCGATTCAGGTCAAGTTGATCCGGGACATCGCCGCGGTGCACGACGCCGAGATCGACAAGGAGGTCGCGCTGTTCATCATCGGCGAGCTGCTGTCGGGCGGCATGCGCAGCTTTGTGCGCTGGGGCGCGGAGGCGCTGAAGGCCGCAGGCTGGATCCCCGGCGCTCAGATCGCCGAGGCGGCGATCCTCGCGGTGGGCGCGGTCGTCGCCGGTGCGACCACCTTCGGCGTCGGGAAGGCGGCGATTCAGTACTTCCAGTCCGGCCGATCGCTGGACTCCGGCGCGCTGCGGATGGTGTTCGACGCTGCAGCGTGGGACTACAAGCGGCGCGGTGAGGCTGCCACCGTCTGAAGGCGAGTGCGGCGAGTCGCGTAGGGTCAGGCTACAATGCGGTCTCTGGTGGCATTGTATGCAATCGAAGCTCCTGTGGTTGGTGTGCGCCTCTCTCGCTGTTTCCGTCGTAGCCACGGGTTGTGTACGCCTGTCCCCGCGCCCGCTCGACGACTCGGGCGCCGTTGAAGACTCGGACACGGACTCCGACACCGACTCTCAGGTCGACACCAGCCTCGATCCGACGCTCCGACCGCTCGCTGAGCACGTGATCATCATGGTCATGGACGGGGCCCGTTTGGATGAGACCTTCGGGGATGGCTATTCGGACGCTTCGGCGTCGCTGACCGCCGATCTTTTTCAGCCGGTCAAAGAGCGCCTCGGGCCGATCGGCACCATTATCAAGCCGGGGTACAACACCGGCATCACCATCACGGGGCCGGGCCACTGCAACCTGCTCACCGGCGTGCGGCAAGAGTTCGGGCACTTCGCGACGCCGGCGGGCGCTGGCATGTACCGACCGGAGCTGCCCACGTTGTACGAGGCGTTCCGGGATCAGTTTGGCACCCCGGAGGCCCAGATGGTGCTGACCGGCAACACCGATCACGTCGAGTCGCTGGCGTACAGCTTGTACCCGGGCTTCGGAAGCGCAGATCAGGCCAACTACCGGCTGGTGAGTGATCCCTCCGACCCGAACGACACCGAGCCGGCCGCCAACGACGATCAGGTGGTGGACGCCGTACAATCTCGCCTAGAAAACGACCAGCCGAGGTTGTTGCTCGCCAACCTGCACGCGATGGACCGCGCCGGGCACTACAACAGCGATCCGATGGCCTACGGCCAGCGGGTCGAGCAGATGGCCCAACCGCTCGTCGACCTGTGGGACTGGATTCAGTCGGATCAAAGCGGGGAGATGAAGGACTCCACGGTGCTCGTCATCGTCGCGGATCACGGGCGGCATCGCTGGGGAGATGAAGCTGAGGAGCGTTTGGGAGGCTCCGACGGTCCCGATTACAGAAATCATGGGGATCAATGTCGCGGATGTCGGGAGATTCCGGTGATCATGGTCGGGCCCGGCGTCAAGCAGGGCATCACCATCACCGCGCCCTACACGCAAGAGGACATCGCCGCGACCGTCGCGCGTCTGTTGGGCGTGCAGTTTCCGTACGGCTCCGGGATGGTCATCGAAGAGGCCTTGGACGGGGAGCCAGCGGTCGCCCAACGCAGCGGAGCCATCGCTCCGGCGCTCGCGCCGACGTTCTCTGCGGCGGCGGTGTACACCAGCGACGACGACGCCCAGTCGATCGTGCAGGTGGACGGCGCGCCGTTTTCGAGCGCGGAGGCCATTCACGCCGAAGCCCCGGTGGCCTTCAGCGATGGATCGCGGGACGTCGTATGCTGGCGCGAGCTGACGCTGATGATCAGCAGCGACGAGCTCGACTGGCCCTGGTTCGGCGAGTGCCGCACGCGTGTGGACGGCGGCGATTGGCTCGCGCTCGCGCTGCCCGACAAGGTGGTGTCCTCGGTTTGGCGACCGGCATTGGCGGAAGACAGCGCGGGCAAGCTGATGCTCGCGTTCGCGGACAACACCAACTCCTCCACCTACTGGAACAGCCTGCTGCCCGCGTCGATCAAGCTGTGGCGCTGGTCCGACGCTAGTGGGTGGGAGGGTACCAGCGATTCCGGGCCCGCGACGGACTCGATCTTCCCGGGCAATCCTTCGCTGACCCGAATCGGCGAGACGTGGTTTGTCGCGTACGCGAACTCGGACCTCGGCGCCTCGCACTCCACCAATCCCGGGCGTTACACGCGCCATGTTTCCGTCCAGCAGGTGACCTGGGGCGACCATCAGAGCTGGTCGGAGATTTGGCGCAACGTGACGTCGGCGTGCGACCCCACGGTCGGCTGCCCCAACTTCACGCCTACGGTGGACACCGAGGGCAACGAATACGGCCGCTATGAGCATCCGCAGATCGCGTCCATCGAGAACACCCTCTATGTCGGGTATCTCGCCTATAGTGATGCTGGAAATACCATTCTCTTGAGCACCGGCACCGGCAAAGGGGCCAGCTGGGACACGCCGCAGCGCGTCGACACGACCGGTCGCGTGCTTGGGCACATCCCCCCGCTTTGGGTGAATGGCGCGCTTTACTGGGCGCGGCTCAGCGCGAGCGACTCCGTAGAGGTTTGCAAGCTCATCCCTGGAGATGTCGCGGATTGTGTGGACACCGGCTCCCCGCGGATCATGGGGCTGTCCGGCGCGGTCGTGGCCGGGGAGACCGCGATCGTCGCGAGTCTGGACGGTGGCGTGGCGGAATGGGAAGTGTCGCCCGTCGTCTGGTAGCGCGTCGCCGGCTCGATTCGGGCGAGCGGAGGCGTTTACGCCGGTGTTGCGGCCCGCTCGATCGGGCGCTCTCCGCTGTTCAAGAACGCCACGGCGTCGGCGAGGATCTGCGCGTGGTCAAAGGCGATCGGGGACGGCAGAGCGTGGAGCGGATGCCACACCGCCGCGCCGGCGTCGTCTCCTGCGATGGGCGTCGGGTCGCCGACCACGGCGCCGATGTAGACCACCGACAGGGTGTGGCGGCGCCGATCCCGGGCCGGGTCGGAGTAGACGTTCAACAAGTGCGACAACGTGCAGTCGAGGCCGGTCTCCTCTTTCACCTCGCGCACCGCCGCGTGCTCGACCTTCTCCCCGGGATCGACGAAACCGCCGGGCAGCGCCCATCCGAGCGGCTCGTAGCGGCGCGCGACCAGCAGGACCCGGCCGTCGCGGATCAGCACAACATCGGTGGTCGCTGCGGGGCCAGGAGGGGGAGGCGTGCCGGTGCTCATGCGCGCAGCCTATGCTACCGGATCCGTGCCCGACGGAATTATCTGACCGACTGTGCGCAACGTTGGGTTAGATCGCGGGACGATGTGTAGGTACGATGTCCACGCCTGATCCCGTTACGGTAGATTTTATAGTCGTCGGCAGTGGGGTTGGCGCGCTGGTCACGGCGCAGACGCTGCGGCAACACGGCAAGTCGGTGGTGCGTATCGGCGCGGCGATCGACGGCGGACCGCGCAGGGTCGGCACCGGCTGGTGCGCCGAGGCCCCGCCGGCGGGCTTCGACGCTGCGCCTGCCCCGGCACGTGCGCTGCTCTTGCGGGGGCAGATGCTGTCCTTGCCATTGTCCCCGGCGAGCCTCGGAAAGCTGCTCCCTACCGCCCAGCTGGCGCGCGCCGGCGTCGCGTTGGGACGGGCGCGGGCTTCGTCCGCGGTGGCGGCGTTTGTAGGCGGCGGGCGCGAAGAGCGCACCTACCGCGACTGGGTGCGCTATCGCTTTGGCAACCCGGTCTACGAGGCGGTGTTCGCCCCTTACGCGGCCGCGCGCTTTGGCGATCCGACCAGCGTGATCTGCGGGGTCGCGCGCGTGGTGCACGGCGAGGCTGCGCCCCAAGGATCGCGTCCCCCCGCAGCGTTGTGGGTGGAGCAGGAGGCTCCGGTGGATGCGGTGGTCACCGCCCTGCGCGACGGCGGGCTCTCGACCGAAGCCGGCGACTATGTGGGGCAGGTCGTGGTGGACCTCGCGCCGCTGGATGTGCTGCGGGTGTGGTCGCCGAAGGCCGATTCGGTGCTCGCGCTGGACGCAGGCCGTCTGCGGGCGCGGCATGGGCTCGAGGTGTTCGTGCGCGGGCAGCTCCCCGAGGGCTTGGAAGAGGTGCACGTCGTCGGGGCGCCGTTCTTCCGCGCCGTGCAGCATTCGGATGGCGTGGTCGCGCTGCATCTCGCGGTCGATGTGGGCGCGCCCGAGTGGACCGGGGACGACGCTGCGCTGGCCCGTCAGCTGGTGCAAGCCGCTACCGACGCGGGATTGACCGGGTTGTCTGACGATGGCGCGACGGTGCGCCGCTTGCCGCTGCACCATCCGTTGTGGACCACCAGCCACTTGACGCGGCTGCGCACGTGGACCGAAGCGTTGGTAGAAGGCGGGATTGAGCCTGTAGGCCGCGTCGGGCTGGTCGCGCCGATGAGCCCGGCGGCGATCGCTGCCTACGCCGAAGATCGGCTGATCCACGGCGCCTCGCTGCGCGACTGCATCCGCCACCACGTCGAGCCTCCGCCGCGCGACTCGGTGGATCGCCCGCGGTTGTCGGGCTTCGTTACGCGGTAGTTGTGCCCTCCGCCGCGTCGAAGCCCTCAGCGTAGAGCCGCGCGTAGGCGCCGCCTAAGGCGATCAGCTCGGCGTGCGTGCCCATCTCGGCGACCTCGCCGGCTTCTAGCACGATGATTCGGTCGGCGTTGACGATGGTCGAGAGCCGGTGCGCGATGACGAGGCACGTCTTGCGGGCAAAGACGCGTTCGATGCCCTCTTGCAGCAGGCGCTCCGACAGCGGGTCCACGCTGGCGGTGGCCTCGTCGAGGATGACGATCTCTGGGTCGCGCACCATGGCGCGGGCGAGGGCGAGGATCTGCCCTTCGCCGGCCGACACGTTGGCGCCGCGTTCGCGGATCGGCTGATCCAGACCCGCGGGGTGGCGCGCCGCGATCACGCTCGCGTTGGTCAGCTCGAGAGCTTCTTGGAGGCGCTCGGCGTTCACGTCTTCGCCCAAGGTCAGGTTGAAGCGCAGCGTGTCGGTGAACAGCTGCACCTCTTGGCGCACGCTGCCGATCGCGCGGCGAACGCTGTGCGGGGACAGCTCGCGGAGCTCGACGCCGTCGACTTCGATGCTGCCCCGGTATCCGTCGTGCACGCGCGCCAACAGCCGAACCAGCGTGCTCTTGCCGGAGCCGGTGCGCCCGACCACCGCGACCACCTCGCCGGGCTCCACGGTCAGGGTGATGCCCTTCAGGATGTCGTTGCCTTCGGTGTAGGCGAAGCGCACGTCGCGCAGCGCTAACCGTCCCGAGGCGTGCGTCCCCGCGGGCAGATCCTGGGACCCCGGCGTGATGTGTTCATCGACGTCCAGCAGCCAGAAGATCTTTTCTAGCGATGCCGCGGCGCGCTGCAAAAACGTGACCTTGCCCGAAAACTCCCGCAGCGGGCGAAACAGGCGATCGATGTAGTCGACGAACGCGACCACCAGCCCGACGGTCACCCCGCTGGCGTCGGCGACTCCGAGGCGCCGCGCGCCCCAGTAGACCATCAGCGCCACGCACATCGACGAGATGCCGTCGATCAGCGCGTACAGCGAGGCGTCATAGAAGTTGTTCTTGACGTTTGCGTCCCGATGTTCGGCGTCTAAAGAGCGGAAGCGCTCTTGGGTGCGGGCTTCTTGCGCGTAGAGCTGCAGGGTCTCGATGCCCGCGAGCCGCTCTGCGGTGAACGCGTTGAGCGCCGCGAGGGCGTCGCGAACCTCGGCGAACAACGAGCGCATCCGACGACGAAAGAACTCAATCATCGCGATCAGCGGCGGGGCCAGCCCCAGCAGCGCCAGCGTCAGGCGGGCGTCGAGCCAGAACATCGCCAGCAACACCGCGGCCATGTTGCTGACATCGAGCAGGATCGAGATGCTCCCCTGCGAGAGCGCCTCGGACAACGCTTCGACGTCGCTCGTGGCGCGGGTGAGCACCTGACCGGTAGGTTGGCGCTCAAAGAAGCGCTGCGACAGGCTGAGCGTGTGGCGAACAATGCGCTCGCGAAGCCGGAAGATGGTGTTCTCGGCGCCCACGGACAGCGCGACCGTGTACGCGCCCTCGACCACGAAGGAGCCCGCCACGGCGGCGATGTACACCAAGGCCGCCTGCCACAGCCCATCGGCCCGAGCGACGACGATGTGCTCGTCGAGCACGCGCTTCATCAGCACCGGCTGCGCCGCCCCCAGCGCGCTGATCAGCGGAACGCTCGCGATCGCGATCGCAAAGCGCGGCCAGTCCGGCTTGATGTCCGGCCACAAGCGGCTCCACAGCGAAGGCGTTTTCATGGCGTTCCTTGCTGGGCGTGCCAGGAGTCTTGGTAGAACCCGGGTTGTGCGAGCAGCTCGGCGTGGGTCCCGTAGGCTACGGCGCGCCCGCCGTCGAGCACCAGCACGCGGTCGCAGTGCTGCAGCGCCGACATGCGGTGCGTGACGATGACGCAGGTGGGCGGCGGCTTGTGGGCGTGCTTGTCGCGCCCCAGCAGCGTGCGGATCAGGATCTGCTCGGTGTGATGGTCGACCGCGGAGAGCACGTCGTCGAACAGCAGCAGCGATTGTCCGCCTTCGCCGGCGTGGGCGAGCCCGCGGGCGAGGGCGACGCGCTGCCGTTGGCCTCCTGAGAGCACGATGCCGCGCTCACCGACGACGGTCTCGATGCCGTTCGGCAGCGCCGCGAGGTCGAGCTTGAGCGCCGCGGCTTCGACCGCCGGCTCCAGCGTCTCCCGCGGCAACCCCAACGCGATGTTCTCGGCGATGGTCTCGGAGAAAAGCCACGCGGTTTGGGGGACGAACACTACGCGTCGGCGCCAGGCGTCCAGATCGAGCGCGGTCAGATCGTGACCATCTACCTGCACTGTTCCCGCTGGCGGGTTGTGCAACCGCGACAGCACCCTCAGCAGCGTGCTCTTTCCGCTGCCCGAGCGCCCGAAGATGCCCAGCGAGCCGCCCGCCGGGACCTCAAAGCAGAGGTCGATCAGCGCCGGAGCGCCGCCGGGGTAGGCGTAGTTGAGGTGGAGCACCGAGAGCGCGGGCGGGTGATTCACCGGCGTTGAAGCTTCGGTGTTCAAGTCTGGCCGGTCGCGCTCGGGACGGGCGATCGGCGCGTCGAAGATCGCGTGAATGCGCTCCAGCGACGCCTCGGCGCGCTGGAACACCGGCAGCAGGAAGCCCATCAGCCGCAGCGGCATGATCAGGTACGCCACCAGTGACAAGAACGCGGCGAGGGCACCTGCGGTGAGCTCCCCGTCCAGCACCATCTGGCCGCCGAAGCCAAGCAACAAGCCGATCGCGATGCCTCCGGACACCGTGAACAGCGGAAACACCAGCGCGCGAAGCTTGGCGAGCGCGACGTTGTTCTGCCTCAACAGGCCCGCTTGCGCGGCGAGGCGGTCGGCGAACGGGCCTTCGACGTTGAAGGCCTGCACCGTGGAGATCCCCTGGAGGGCTCCAAGCAGCTGATCGGCGTACATCCCCTGTTGTTGTTGGGTGTCGCGCTGCAAGGTCATCAACCGCGCCGACCCTTGTTGCACGACGAGGAAGCCGATGCCGATCGGCACGGCCGCCAGCGCGGTGAGCTTCGGGGAGAACGCCGCCATCTGTCCCAGCGCGGTGATCAACGCCGCGATGATGTTGGCGCCCTGCAGCGTCGCAAACCCGGCGAATGCCCGCGCGAAGGTGATGTCCGTCGTCGCTCGGGAGAGCAAATCTCCGGTGCGAAAGGTCGCGTAGAAGTCTGGCTGCAAAGACAGAAACTGTGCGAATAGATCCTCGCGAAGGTCAAACTCGATCACCCGCGCGGGCGTGAAGAACCA
The DNA here is from genome assembly GCA_903900265.1 of uncultured Pseudomonadota bacterium. Taxonomy (GTDB): domain Bacteria; phylum Myxococcota_A; class UBA796; order UBA796; family SXON01; genus CAIUMM01. The sequence goes on along the minus strand of CAIUMM010000016.1, from coordinate 17,900 downwards.
CAGCCGGCTCGCGGTGCGCACCACGATGATCGCCGCACCAAACAAGAAGATGTGCAGCGCGGCTTGGGCCACGGTCGCCTGCTCCGACGCGCCGGCGCGGAGCGCGTCGAGTCCGTGCGCCAGCTCCACGGGGATGCGCACCGCCATCCAGTTTGTCAGGACGACGGCGAACGTGCCTGCGACGTACCAACGCCACCGCGGCAGCACGTAGCGTCTGCTGAAGCGACGCAGGTTTGGGAACAAGCCGGTGGGCACTACCCCAGCTCTTCGGGACGCTCGTGGATGCCAGTCATCAGGCGATCTCGAACGCCAGCCACGTCGGCGTCAATCTTCTGCATCGCTTCGGGGATGCGGTCATACAGGCGCTTGTGGGGCCGGATCAGGCGCGAGCCGTCGAGCTGGTCGCGGGCCTCGGAGTTCAGCAGCGCATGGGTCAGCCACGGGAACACAGCGGTGACGTCACAGTGTACGTAGACACTGGCGTATTCGACGCACTCGGCGCTGACCTTGCCCCAGGTGTGGCCCTCTCCCGCGGGGCAGGACGAGAGCGCGCCGTTGTCCACCGGGTCGACGCAGAACTGCAGGTCGATGTCGAAGCCACGCGCGTCGAGCTCGAGGATCTGCGAGAGCGTGGGCTCGCCTTGCAAGGTGTAGTTCTTGGGGACGCCGCCGCCGAGGATCCACACTGCGGTGTCGCCTTCGTTCTGCGCCAGCCACTGCACCGCCGCCATCGTGTAGACGTCGAGGTTCACATCGAGCGAGAACGCGAAGTCCTTGCCGAACAACGCGCGCAGCTTGACGGCGTTGAGGAATATCGAGCCGTCCTGAGGAGCGCCGACAAAGATGGGGACGCCGTGCTTGTAGGCGGTCGCGAGCAAGGAGTGCTGGTCGACGCCGAGCTTGACCTCCAGCTCGTAGAGGTGCTTTCCAAGCAGGTTGTGGAATTCCGCGGTGGTCATCGACTTCGCGAATTCCGGGCCCTGCATCAACCAGCCGAACAGGCGATCGGTGCGCAAGAGCACGTCTTCAGGAAAGCCGATGTCGTAGATGCGGATGATGCGCGCGGCGCGCAGCAAGGTGTCACCCGCGTCGGGGGCGATCTCGCGCAGCCGGAAGCCCAGCACGCGATGGGCGTCGTGGTACAGATTGGCGCCCGTCGTGGTGAGCACGTCGATCACGCCGGCTTCGATGAGCGGAACGATGCAGGAGCGGTGCAGGCCTGCAGGGGTCATCGCCCCGGACATCGTGCAGAACACGGTGTGGCCTTCGGTCGCGGACTTCGTCATCAGCCGCGCGGCTTCGCGTACCTGACGGCCGACGAACGCGGGGAACGCGGTGGCGAGCAGCTCAGCGGGGGACTCTTTGCCGGTGATGCCGCGGGGACGAACCTCTGGCGAACGGTCGAAGGCGGCTTGCGTGGTGGTCGCTTCGCTGTCGAGCTCGGGGCTGTCGAGCTCGGGGCTGTCGGGGTTGAGTGTGTCGGCCATGGTCGTGCTCCGGGTGCGCGGCCCTAACTCCGATCCCAGCGCTGCGGCAGCGTTCGCGGGGACGGATCCAACTCAGACCGTCAGGAATTCCCGCTCGGGCAGCAGCAGCGCGGTGAGCGACCACGGATCGGTGGTCCCACACCCGGTGTCGATCGCGATCACATGGCCAAGGTCGATCGGTTCTACCTGACACATGTGCCCCATGATCACCGGGCGGTCGACCGCCAGCGCGCCCTCCGGGGGGTTGTTGCTCCACAGCAGCGCGTCCGGGCGGTTCCGAACCAGCCACGGGACGATCTCCGAACGCGGGAGCGAGTCGGAGAAGCGCGGACCCGGTGGTACGCCGGCGTGGGTCAACCAGTAGGACTGCCCGCACACCGTCAGATCGATGGCCACGGGCAACGACCACAGGAAGTCGCGGTGCGCGAAGGGGATGCGGTGCGCTTCCGCCTCGACCGCGCTCGGGGAGCGGGCTTCGATGCCGTAGCTGAGCAAGGTGGCTGCTCCACCCATCCGTGGGTGCAGCGCGAAGGTGTCGAAGCGCCCTTGCGCGAGCGCGATCAGCCATTCTTCATGGTTTCCGCGCACACCTGCGGCGCCGACGCCCAACATCAGGTCGATCACGCCCCGCGTGTCTGGGCCGCGGTCGTTGAGGTCCCCCGCGAACAGGATGGTCCTGCCTTCGAGCTTTCGAAGCAGGCGATGCAGCCGGACGGCGTCGCCGTGCACGTCTCCGATCACCGCCACCGGTCCGTCAACGCCGATGGCGTGCAGGTGTTCGGGGCGGGGCGGGGCGAGCGGCAACGTGGTTCCTCTGGATTCTGTCTAATTGGTGGATATCTTCGCGAGCCTGTTCTTTGTCTCGCCCAATCGGCAACCCCGTCTATCCACCCCTGATCAGGATCTACAATGCCTATCTCCCTTCCCGCGCTCCCCTACGCTTACGACGCTCTCGAGCCCGCGATCGACAAGAAGACCGTCGAGTTCCACCACGACAAGCACCACGCCGCCTACGTCGCCGGGTACAACACCGCGGAGACCAAGCTGAAGGACGCCGCCGCTTCCGGTGACTTTTCGGCCGTGAAGCACTGGACCCGTGAGCTCGCGTTCCACGGCGCGGGCGCCGCGCTGCACGCGCTGTACTGGGAGAACCTCGGCCCCGACGGCGGTGGTGACCCCACCGGCGCGCTCGCCGAGCGCATCGCGCAGGACTTCGGGAGCGTAGAAGCGTTCAAGAAGCTGTTTACTGCCGTCACCGTCGCGGTCGAAGCGTCCGGTTGGGGCGTGCTCGCGTGGGACCCGCACGCGGGTCGCCTGCAGGTGATGGTCGCCGAGAAGCACCAAGATCTCGCGATCTGGGGCGCTACTCCGCTGCTCGTCTGCGACGTGTGGGAGCACGCGTACTACCTGAACTACCAGAACCTCCGCGCCAAGTACGTCGAGGCGTGGTGGTCCAAGGTCAACTGGACCGACGTCGCGGCCCGGTTCGCCAAGGTTTGAGTGTCTTCGAGCTGCGCCTTTACGGGCGCAGCTCGCGATGCACCCGTCGCCGAAGCAGGAATTCGTCCTCTTCGGCGATGCGGCGGCCGCGCTCTCCCAGCGAGAGCTCGTCCTGAGCGAGCGACAGCACCAGGCACTCGGCGTATTCGATGAGCGAGACGGCGAAGTGCGAGCTGGTCGTAAAGTTGTCGGTGACGCTGCTGAGATGCGGCATCAGACGCTGAGCGACGGCGACGGCCGCTTCGGGCGTCGCGAAGGCTTGGGCCCTGGACAGCGCGCGGGTCAGCGCCATGCGCTCGAGGAGGGGGATCTTCTGATCGAGGCGGAGCCACGCGGCTTCGAAGGCCGGAGCCGCCTCCGCGGTGCGCCCCACCGCGAGTAAGCCGGCCGCCAGCGAGAGCTGTGTGGGCAGGTTGTCTGCCGCGGGGACGATGCTGTGCACGAGCTGGTCGAGCAGCGCCGGCGCGCCTTCCGGTCGGGCGCGTCGAAAGCTGCGCAGCACGTGCGGCAAGTGACGGGTCACCGCGGGGTGGTTGGGACCCAGCGCGCTGAAGCTCTGGTGCACCAGCCCTGCGGCGCGCTCGATCAGCGCAGCGTCACCGGTCAGCGCCGCAAGCGACAGCGCTTCGGCGCACAGCGGCGCCATCGGCTCGGGGTCCAACCCCGCCACGACGTCCAGCACCGCGGCCAGTCGCTCTCCGAGGAACTGGGCGGGAACCGCCGGGAGAAAAGCGAGGACGCCCGCGAGTAGCCGCGCGCCGTCCTGCCCCTGCGCGCCTCGGGCTCGCGCTAAAATCACGCCGATGGCTTTGGCGAGCGCGTCGGTGTCCGACTCCGCGCGGAGCGACGCGAAGGCTTCGCCTTCTGGACCCTGCGCCCGGTCCGTGTAGGCCCGAATGGGGTCGAGCTGCTCTTGGGGCTCCAAAATCGTGCAGGCTTGACGGAAACGATCGACTTTATATCGGTCAAAAGTGGTCAGCGTGTTGAGCTGCTGGCCTAACGCGGGGGGCAGGGGATGGAAGCCGGGCGCGCCGTCCAGCGCCTGCGCGATGCGGGCGGAGAGGCCGGTCGAGCAGAATGCGTGCACCGGGTCAAGGCCGGCGCTGCTCGGGAGGCTACGCACCGCCGTGCGCTGAAGGTCGGCGGCGCGATCCACCATGCCGAGGCGCGCGAACCCCCACGCGAAGAGCAAATCCACATAGGCCCGGGTCAACGCGACCGGCGCCTCTAACGGGTGCCGGGTGCGTCGGATCGTGAAGAACTGTTCCCGCATGCGCTCCAGCGGGTCGCCGAGGCGCGCGGCGCGGCCCAGGCCGGAAAACCGGAGGAAAGACGGCAATTCGCGCGCGACCGGGAGACCATGGCGCAGCTCGGAGTACACCCGGTCCCGCGCGCGGGCGAGCGTGAGGGGGTCATTGCTCGCGAGCGCGGTCTGGCTCATCCACCAGCACCGCAGGTCGAGCGCGTGTCCGTGTCGATCCAGCCAGGAGAGTGCGGCTGCGTCGATCAACGTGCCCGCGATGACGGCCGCGGCGACGGCGCGCACCTGCTCCCGCGCGGGTTCTGGGTTGTTCAGCTGCGTCTCTGGGGAGCCCACGGTGCGGCGCATCGCGGCGTCGAAGCCGGATACGGCGTTGGGATCGCTGGTCCACGCGGCTCGGGACCACGCGAGCCCCGACTCGCGCGTTCGCCCCGCGCGTTCGTAGAGCCCGGCGAGCTCCACCCACATCGGCGTGCGCTGAACGTCGTCGGCGGGGGCCTCGAGGTCCAGAAAGGCGCGCTCAGCGTCCTCAACGGCGCGTGCCGCCGCGTCGGGCGTGAGGGTGCTCTTGGCGGCGCGCTTCGACCGCGCCCCGGGCGCCGCAGGAACGGCAGCGACCGCCGCTATCGTCGGGGCTTTGGTACCGGCGGGGCGAGGCTCGCTCGGTTCACGATTGCGGGCGGGCTCGGTGCGAGGCTCAGGGCGCGGCGGCGGCTCGGCGACTACGCGCAGTCCTTCAAACGCAAACTGTACGCTTTGTACCCACGGTGTGAGCAGATCGGCATCGCGATCCAGCAGGTAGTCCACCCACGTGTCCAGCGGCACAAAGCGGTCGGCGGCGACGTAGTGCAGACGCAGCCGGTCTCCCTCCATCTCGATCCACCCGATCGTGCCCTCGGGCGGCGCGAGCACGGCGCGTAGCCGTTCCGGCCGCATCGGCGGCTCGATCGCGGTGCCGACGGGAATGAACACGCCAGGGATGCTGTTCAACCTCGTGAATGCGCGTCCGGGCAGCTCAGCTTGGGACGATCCGCGGGCGCGAAGCAGGACCTGCTCCGGACGACCCGCCTGCGCGGGTAAAACCGCAAGATCGAGCTGGCTCGCGACCGCTTCGGGGAGCTCCTGAATCAGCGTGTCTACGACGTCCAGGTCGGCGCTGATCCACAGCCCTGCAGCCGCTACGGGCGCGCGTCCAAGCCGCAGGGGAACGGATAGCCTTCGGGTCGGGGCGAGCGCAGCCTCGGGCGCCGGCGCCAGCAGCAGCACATCCAACCGGGCATCCAGCGGCGTCCACGGTCCGTCCGGGTAGGTCCTCCACGGCCCTGTGCCGCAGAGCAGGTGCACGCGCCCACGTTCTCCGCGAAGCTGCGCGGCGTGCGCGTGCTGAAAACCGGCTTCTACCCAAACCTGACCGCAAGGCAGGAACGCGCGAAGCTGGGCTCCGCCATCCAGAGCGCGGAGCACGGTGTAGTAGGGCGGCGCGCTGGCTCGGAGCAGCGTGGCGCCATCGACGTTCGCGAGGTCCTGTCGGTCGCAGCCCAGTCGTACCAGCTCGCCGGCGAGGTCGAGCGCGCGTTGCTCGTGCTCGGGGCCGTCGAGCACAAAAAGCGCGGCGGAGACGTGCTCTGGAGGTCCGACCCTACGCATGGGCAGCACCTCAGGCCAGCAGGAGACCGCGCGGCCTTCCTGCGACGGCGTCTCGTCCGCCGTGCAACCGATCGCGTTCAACGCCCGCTTCACAGCGATCGCATCTGGCGCGTCGTCCATCGCGACCCACACCGCATCCCCGTCTCTTCCGGTGCGCGCCGGACGGGCCAGCACGTCGCTCGGCAGCGCAGACATCGCGGCCTGAAACGTCTCGAAGTTTGAGAATCGCCAGATGCTCACGACTTCTGCTCGAGGCCTCCGGACGTCGGTGGTTCGGCCACCGACTCCAGCAGCCCTTCGCTTGCGTGCACGCGGGTCACCGGCGCGTTGCCGACGATCCGGCGCACCACCGCAGCGTGATCTTCCTCGTGCTCCATCGGCAATGCGTCGGCGTCGGACTCGTAGCCGATGCGCACCTCCCGCTTTTGGGAGACGGGATCGATCCGAAGCTGGAGGGTCACGTGGGCCATGTGCAAATCCTTCCGTCTCCTTAGCCTGCCAATCTTCCTGTCGTGGGGGGCGTGGTTACTCTGGGTGCATGTCTGATGATTCAAACTGGGATCGCTACTCCCAGCCGCCTCCTCCCGAACGCGCGCGGGTGCCGGAGTTCCGTCCCTGGGACAGCCGTGAACCGGTGGCTCCGGAGAAGAGCTGGTTTCAGAAGCTGATAGCGCCGATCCTGGCCTTCGGGGCGATGATCTTGAAGTTTGGCGCACCGGTGCTGAAGTTCCTGCCGCTCATCCTAAAGACCGGCGGCAGCATGCTGCTGATGATCGGCACCTACGCGCTGTTCTATGGGTGGAAGTTTGCCCTTGGCTTCGTCGTGCTGTTGTTCATCCACGAGATGGGGCACTCGCTGGTCGCGCGGTGGTATCGCCTCCCGGTGACATGGCCGGTGTTCATCCCGTTTCTGGGCGCGCAGATCATCCTGAAAGAGATGCCCAAGAACGCCTGGGTAGAGTCGATGGTGGGCTACGGCGGCCCCCTGCTCGGTACGATGGGCGGACTCGTGTCCTACCTGATCGGCGTACAAACGCACAGTCCGCTGTTCATCGCGCTCGCCAACTCTGCCTTTTTCCTGAACCTTTTCAATTTGGTGCCGATCGTTCCGCTCGACGGCGGGCGGGTCGTCACCGCGATCTCGCCGTGGCTTTGGATTGTGGGGCTGGTGATCCTCGTGCCCTGGCTGCTCTGGCACATGAGCGGCGCTGGCATCTTCATCCTGTTCATCGTCATCTCCAGCCTGCCGCGGGTTTGGGGGCAGTTCAAACGCCGCAATGAGCCCGAGATGGTGCGCTACTATGAGTGCACCGGGGTTCAGCGCGCTACGGTTTCGGTGGCGTACTTCGGCTTGGTTTTGTTCCTCGCGATGGCGATGAGCGAGACGCACGAAGCGCTGATCGTGCTGGCCGGCTGAGCCGCGCGCCGGGTCTTCGGTTTAGCGGTGTTGCGCTGCGAGCACCGCTGTCATCGAGGCGCGGTCGAGCACCTTGCGCTCCAACAGCACGTCGCGCAGCGCCTCCACCTCGGCGCGATGCTCGACGAGCAGGGCGTTGGCGCGTCGGCGCTGGCTCTCCAACAGCTCGCGTACTTCCTGCTCGATGCGCTGCTTGGTGGGCTCCGAAGGCTCGCGCTCGGGGTGACGTCCTTCGGAGTCTGGCCACACCCGCGCGTCTGCGCCCATCGCCAGCTGCTCGATCAGGCCGCGGGCTACGCCTGTGGCTCGCTCGTAGTCCTGCCCAGAGCCGATCGAGAGGTCGGAGAGCAGCAAGGCCTCGGCCTCGCGGCCTCCGAACAGGATGCAGATGTGGTCGATCAGCTGGTTGCGGGTGGTGACGTACTTGTGGGCTTGATCCCCATATTGTACGAAGCCGAGCGCGCCGGCGAGATCGCCCCGGATGCTGATGCGCTCGATGGGGGGCGCATGTTCGCAGTGCAGCGCGCAGATCGCGTGGCCCGCTTCGTGGGTGGCGACGACACGCTCTTCGGTGGGAGTGAGCCGCGGAAGGTCAAGGTGCGCGGTGAGCGCGTGCTCGACATCGGCGATGTCGGTAGCGCCTGTGCTTTGTTCGCGGATGCGCCTCCGCGCGATGCTGCGTGCGAGCGCCTGCAGATGGTCGCCGGAAAACCGGCTGGTTCCGCCTTCGACCACGCCGGCGGTGCGACGGACCGCGTACTCCATGGCGTCATCCGTAAGCATCAACGACAGTTTTTCATTGTAGACGCTCAGGATCGCGCGACGGTCGTTCGCGTCGGGGAACGGCACGTGCAACTGGAATTCGAAGCGCCCAGGCCGGAGCAGCGCGGGGTCGAGCGACTCGGGGAAGTTCGTCGTGCCGATCACGAACACCATCTCGTTGCGGCGAAAGCCGTCCATCTCGGTGAGCAGCTGGTTGACCATCGAGTGTTCGACGCCGCTGCCGGTGTAGGTGCCCCGCGCGGTCGCGAAGCTGTCCAGCTCGTCGAAGACGATGATCGCCGGCGCGGCTTGTCGAGCTTGAACGAAGATCTGTCGGATGCGCTCCTCGCTCTCGCCCACCCAGCGGCTCTTCAGCTCTGGCCCGCTGATGACGGTGACCGCGGCGCCAAGGGCGGTCGCCATCGCCTTTGCAAACAGGGTTTTCCCAGTGCCGGGCGGACCCCAGAAGATCATGCCACGCGGGATGAGCTGCTCGATGCGGGTGATCGCCTCGGGATCATCGAGCTTTGCGCGCTCTTGCAACAAGTCGAGGATCTCGGTCCGGAGTCGGCTCTTGACTTGCGCGTACCCGCCGATGTCGCGGTCGAGATCGATGTTTGGCACCGCGGCCTCGCTGGACTGCGTGGCTTGACGCAGCTGGTCGTAGGCGGGGCGAGGGTCGCTGGGGAAATCCTCGCCGGTGACCGCGGGCAGGATCTTGCGCAGGCGCGCTGCGTGCTGGCCACTCACGAAGGTGTAGAGCGCATAGGGGTTGAACTCCCTGCCAAACTTACGGGCTTCGCGCTCGGTGATCACGTGCCGCAGCCGATCGCGACCGATGCCCAAGATCGCCACGCGGCGCGGGAACAAGCTCTCGATCACCTTCGGCAACGCCATCGACGGGTCCTTGAAGCCGATCCAGACGAGGTTTGGGTTTTCGTACAGCAGCGGCACGACCTCGCGCGCCTCGGCGGTCAGGCCACCTTGGCTGGTCGTCAGCAGGTCGAGGTGCGGGATCACGATGACCTGCTGTTGGGTGGCGCCGCGCACCGCGTCCCGAAGCTGCCCGATCATCGTCGCGACGATGCCCGCAGCCATCGGGCCCGCCTGCGCCGTAGGGTCCGGGCGTCCGTTCAGATAGACAGATTGAACACCCGCACTTTTCAGACGGTCCCGAACACAGCGCCATAAGAACGGCGCGAGTCCCTTGTCGCACTCGATGAGCACCGGCAGCCCGCGCTGCACCGCCTCGGCGATGGCGGTCAGCTCCGCGGGATAAGCAGCCTCTACCGCCTCGAAAGGGCCAAGCGACTGCGGGAGTTGGGCGAGGGGAACGGTGACAGCCACGCTACACGCGCACCTTGATCGTCAGCGTGCCGTCGGCGACGGTGCCTTCGATCGATTCGATCTCGCCCAGCTCGCGGGCTTTTTCGACCAGCGCCTCGCCGGTGACGGCGTTGACGATCGCGTCGAGCTCGGGCCGTAGCTCGGATAGCTCGCTTTCGAGCCGCGCCGTCGCTGCCTGCCGCGCCGCGCCTTGCAGCGGCACCGCCTGTTGGTCTAAGGCCTGCTGCAGCCTTCGTGCGGCCTCTTGACGCGCGCTCTCGGGGTTCTCCGAGGTGGCTTCGGCCCGAGCAGAGAGGTCCAGCGTGACATCTTCGGCGATGCTCACGGTGACCGTGCCCGTCTGCGCGTTGACCTCGACCGTCACGTTGTCGTTGCCGACCCGCACCAGCACGGTTTGGCCTTCCTGCTCGGTGCGGGCAAAACCGCGGCGCTCGAGCTCGTTCGCGAGCAGCTCGGACATACGCTCCGCCGGCAGGATCGGCAGCACCTCGATGCTGCCTTGCACGCCGTCTTCTACATGGACGACCCGCTGTACGCCTTCGGAGACCTCGATTCGGTAGGCACGGGACATGGTGGACTCCTCCTGCAGTTGAGCGGTCGCACATACTCCGGTCGCCGCGGGGCGGTGAGCCAATTTATGTCCGATCGGGCGGTGCCTGAATAGCGGGGCACATGTTGCTCACCCGCGCCGAAGCCTCTGGATTTCGCGAGACCTCCCTCCACGCCGACGTGATGGCGTTCGTCGCCGCGCTCGATGCGCGCGGGGATCGCCGCCTGTTGGTCTCGTCCTTTGGCACCAGCCCGCAGGGGCGGGACCTCCCGTTGCTGGTGCTCTCGACGCGCGGGGTCAAAACCCCGGCCGATGCCCGCAAGTTCCCGCACATCCCGGTGGTGCTGATGCTCGACGGTATCCACCCCGGCGAGGTCGAAGGGAAGGAGGCGAGCCTCGCGCTGGTGCGCGATCTGCTGGACGGCAAGTACGGCGATCTGCTCGATGGTTTCACGCTCGTCGTCGTGCCGCTGTTCAACCCCGATGGCAACGACGCGCTGGACCCGGCGAACCGTCGCTTGGACCTGAAGAAGCTCAGCGGTCAGATCGGGCCGGTGGTTGGGACCCGCACGCAGAGCCACGGGATCAACCTCAACCGCGACTATTTGCGGCAGCAAGCGCCCGAGATGCGGCTGCTCCAACAGAACGTCGTCGTGCCGTGGGCGCCAGATCTCACCATCGACAACCACGCGACCAACGGCTCGGTGCATCGCTTTCACATGACGGTGGACGTGCCGCACACCGTCGAGTCCGGCCGCGCCGAGCCCATCGAATTCATGCGCAGCCGGCTTGTCCCCGACGTGTTCGCCGCGGTCGCCAAGCGCGGCTTCCACTCGGGTTGGTACGGCAACTTCGGCGAGGACGAACGCGCGATGGACGCCGAGGTCGACGCCGACCCCCACGGCGCGGTGCGCGAGGGCTGGATGACGTACCCGCACAACCCGCGCTTTGGCTCGAACTACCGGGGATTGACCAATCGTTTGGACGTGCTGCTGGAGTGCTACAGCTACCTCCCTTTTGGAGAGCGCGTGGCGACGGCGTCGGCGTGGCAGATCGAGACGCTCGTGTGGGTCGCGTCCCACAGCGCCGAGGTCGTGCAGGTGGTCGCTGCGTCGCAGCGCCCGCCCGACCGCGTGGCGGTGCGCTACCGACTCGACGCGTTCCCGAAGCCCGTCGAGGTGCTGACGCGCACGCCGCGCACCCTCGAAGGCGCGCCGACTGCGGTGCTTCTCCCTCATTTTGCGCGCTTTGTCGGCACCACGGTGGTCGATAGGCCGCGCGGCTACGCGGTGCCCGAGCGCGTGGCGCGGCATCTGGAGCACCACGGCCTCGCGGTCTCGCCGATGCAAAGCCCGGCGCACGGGCACATCGCCCGAGTCGAGACCCTCGGCACCGAAGAGGGACGCGGTATCCTCGAAGCGGCGAAGGTAGGCGGCATCGGCGTCTCCTGGCGCAGCGCGCCCATCGACCCCACAGGACGCTGGTGGGTCGGCACCGATCAGCCGCTCGGCGCCATCGCGGTGTACCTCTGCGAGCCCGAGAGCGACGACGGCGCGGCAGAGAACGGCCTCGTCGAACTACCCGCGATTGGACAAGACTTTCCCATCTGTCGCGTCGATTGATCCCGGTACACGGCTGATCCCGGACGAGCAGCTCGCGCTACTCGACGCGCATGCTCAGGTCGGCCCAGCGGCTCTGGTGGATGAGCCCGCCCATGCTGACCGCGTCGAGCGTCAGCCCGAAAGGCTGCAAGTACGCCTGAAGACCGGCGATGCGGGGGCCAGTCATGTTGCCGCTCGCTTCGAGCCAAGCCGGCGCGCGTCCCGCGGTGCGCGCGTGCTCCCGATTGATCCGGATCGCCTCGGCGAGGGTCGCGTCGTCCATGTTGTCGAGCAGGATCGCCTCGGCGCCGGCGGCGAGCGCCTCGCGCAGCTCATCGAGCGTCTCGACCTCGCACTCGATGCGCAGCAGATGATGGGCCGCCGCGCGCGCGCTTTGGACGGCGGCGGTCACCCCACCTGCGGCGACGATGTGGTTGTCCTTGATCAGCACGCCGTCGTAGAGCGCGGTGCGATGGTTGAACGCGCCTCCACAGCGCACCGCGTGCTTCTCGAGCGCGCGATGCAGTGGCGTGGTCTTGCGGGTGTCGAGCACACGGAGCCCGCTTGCCGTCGCGACGACGCTCGCGGTGTGCGTCGCGATGCCGGACAAGCGCATCAGGAAGTTGAGCGCCACGCGCTCGCCGGTGATCAGCGCCCGCAGCGGGCCGGCTGCGTAGCCGATGGTCTGACCGGGGCTGACCCGCGCACCGTCGGGCTCCACGACGGTCCAGGCCGCGCCAAGCTGCTTGAATACTTCGGCTGCAGGCTCGTGGCCGCAGACGATCAACTCCTGCTTGGCGTAGACCCGCGCGCGGCCCTGCGCCGTGGCCGAGACGGTGGACTCGCAGGTGACGTCTCCCGAGCCGATGTCTTCGTCCAGCGCGAGGCGCACCAGCTCAGCGAGCGTCACTCCCATTCAATCGTGCCGGGCGGCTTTGACGAGAGGTCGTAGACCACGCGGTTGATGCCGCGCACCGAGTTGATGATGCGCGACGACATGCGCGTCAGCAGCTCCATCGGCAGGTTCGCGACGCTCGCGGTCATGCCGTCCTGACTGTGGACGGCGCGGATGGCGCAGGTCTCTTCATAGGTGCGGTTGTCGCCCATGACGCCGACCGAGCGCACCGGGAGCAGCACCGCAAAGCTCTGCCAGATGTCGCGGTACAGGCCTGCGGCGCGGATCTCTTCATCCACGATCGCGTCGGCTTCGCGCAGCACGCTCAGGCGCTCGGGGGTGATCGGGCCCAAACAACGCACGGCCAAGCCGGGCCCCGGGAAAGGTTGACGCCAGACGCGGACGTCGGAGAGCCCAAGGGTCTTGCCGAGCACCCGCACTTCGTCCTTGAACAGCTCGCGCAGCGGCTCGATGAGCTTGAGCTTCATGTCGGGCGGCAAGCCTCCGACGTTGTGATGGCTCTTGATCGTCGCCGACGGGCCTTTGAAGCTCACCGACTCGATCACGTCCGGGTACAGCGTTCCTTGGGCGAGCCAGCTCGCGTTCTCGAACCGCCGGGATTCGATCTCAAACACACGGATGAACTGCGCGCCGATGATCTTACGTTTTTGCTCGGGATCGGTGACGCCGTCTAGCGCGGTCAAGAAGCGTTCCGTGGCGTCGATCACGGTCAGGTCAAAGTCCTGGAACTCGGCGCGTACGCTCTCGCGTTCGCCCTTGCGCAGCAGGCCGTTGTCCACGAAGATGCAGTGCAGGCGCTTGCCGATCGCGCGGTGCAGGATCGCGGCCGCTACGGAGCTGTCTACGCCGCCGGAGAGCGCGCAGATGACCTCGCCCGTCTCGCCGACTTGCTCGCGGATGCGCGCCACCTGCTCGTCCACAAAGCCGCCCATGCTCCAGTCGGCCCGGGCGTGGCAGATCCCGAAGATGAAGTTGCGCAACAAGCGTACGCCGTCCCGGGTGTGCGTGACCTCGGGGTGAAACTGGATGCCCCACTGCCGCAGCTCGGGGTTGGAGAACGCGGCGATCGGGCAGTTCGGGCTGCGCGCGACGGTGGTGAAGCCGTCGGGCAGGGCCGCGACCGAGTCGGCGTGGCTCATCCACACGGGGCTCCGCATGGGGATGCCGTCGAGGAGCACGTCGTCGCCTACCTTCTCGATCTCCGCGTGGCCGTATTCGCGATGGCTGGCGCCGCGCACCATGCCGCCGTTGTGCTGGGTGAGCAGCTGCATGCCGTAGCAGATCCCCAACACCGGCACGCCCTGCTCGAGCCAAGCGGCGTCGAAGGGCGGCGCATCGCTGTCGTACACGCTGCTGGGACCGCCGGAGAGCACGATGCCGCGCAGCTCAGGTGCGGCGGAGCCCGGCAAGGGGGCTTGACGCGTGCAAGGGTGGATCTCGCAGTACACGCCTTGCTCGCGGATGCGGCGCGCGATCAGCTGGGTGTACTGCGACCCGAAGTCGAGGATGAGGACCTGATCGTGCATGGCGCTTTACTTCTTCTTCAGGGCTTTGGAGAACCGTCCGCCGGTGTAGGCGTCGAGCTGGGCGGTCAGCTCCTGCAAGCGCAGCTCGTTCTTGATCTGCGTCTTCACATCGCCGGTGTTCATCAGGATGTCGACCTGCAAACGGCGGCGGTCAAAGTACAGGCGGGTGGCTTCATCGAGGATCTTGTCGCGAAGCTTGACGACGTCCTGCGTCTCGCTGATCACGCGGATGCGCTCGCTGGACATCACGAGGTCGCTCAATGACCACTTGGCGTAGGCGGTGACTGCGTTTTTGAGGTCGATGCCCGAGCCGGAGAGCGTCTCGGAAGTGGCCGTGCCGTCGGTGTAGTCGAAGTCTTGACCGTAGCCGTTGTCGTAGTCGTACTGCACCTTGACCTCAGGGAGCAGGGCGGCAGACTTGGACGCTGCGAGCCAGCCTTCGACGTAGCGGTTGTCGGTCTTGGAGTACTCCAGGACCATCTGCTGGATGTCGTTCACGGTCGGCTCGGACTTGAAGTTGGCGAGCACCGCCTCGGCCGACTGGAAATCCCCCGCGAACGCCGGAGTAGCGAGCATGGCGCAGGTGAGGAGGGCAGAGAGGGCGGAGATGGTTGACAGAGCGAAGATGCGGGTCATGGGGACTCCGGTTGCCAGGTTGAAAAGCGGCCATTGGTCCAGGCATCGAGACGAGCGTCGATCTCCTGAACCGCTAAAGCATGCATGACTTGATCGCGGGTGCCGGCCCCTGAGAGCGGCTCATCGAGCAGGCGGGCCCGGGTGATCCAGGCCTCGCTGATCTGTTGGGCGGTGCTCACGCGGTAGGTCGAGAGCGACTGGGAGACGTTGGCGGCGGCCGCGACGACCGCGGTGCTGTCATAGACGTTGCCGTCGATGACGGTGAGCTGCCCGTCGTCGACCATCTGCTGTACGTCATAGGACTCGCTGTCGTAGCTGTAGTAGCTGGAGCTGACGCTGCACGCGCCCCAGCACAGCGCAGCGGTGGCGCTGAACGCGGTGTCGCGGCTACCAGCTGCGCTTAGCACCTGGAAGTCGGCGTCTCGACCGGCCTGCCACCCATACTTGACCTGCACGGTCAACGTGGGGATCAGCGGCAGGAGGCCGCTGCGCTGCGCGAGCGAGAGCATGTCTCCGTCCATGCCTGAGCGGGTGAGCGCGGTCTGCACGGTGAGCGCTAACGGCATGCTCGCGCGAACCGCCGGGGTGGCCTCGGCGAGCTGCTCGGGGCGGATCATCCGCCACACGCCCTTGGCGGTGGCGATCACCGGCTCGCCGCCTTCAAAGTCCAGCGCCCGCACATCGGGATCGGACAACAAGCGGGACGCAGGCGTCCATTTGACGCCGCCGTCCATGGACTCCCACACGCCGTCGACGCTGATCGCGAGCAGATGGCCGGTGTCCCCGACGTGCACCATCTTGCGTAGGCCCTTCAGCGGCTGATTGCCGAAGCGGGAGAAGCTCTGGCCGCTGTCGTCGGTCCGGTAGAGGCCGCGTTCGGCGACAAGCCAGTAACCATCTGGGTAGTTCGGATCAGCGATCACCGAGACCAGCGGCATGTCGGGGGCCGAGAGTACGCGGGTCCAGCGCAAGGCGTCGGGGGACTCGAACAGCCCGCCGTCGGTCGCGGCGTGAAATTTTCCCGCGAAGACGGAGATCTCGCGCACCGTGTGGCCGTCGACCGCGCCGTCTACATCCAACCACGATGCGCCGTCGTCGAGGGAGGCGCGAATGCCGTTGGAGCCGCCGGCTACGAGCGTCTCTCCGACGCGCGCGAAGGCGGTGGCTCCGCCATCCCCGTCCACTCGCGACCAGGTCTCGCCGTCGTCCGTCGAGCGCCAGACCTCATCCTGTCGGCTGGCGAACGCGACCCCCGCGCGATCAAACCACACCGCGGGCGGAAGCGTTGGGGCCGCGTTCCGGTGGTCTTCGAGCGCCTGCGAGGTGGTTTCGTTGGCGCGGTCCACTGCTGCGGATTCGGCGTCGACGTCCGCCGCGTCTACCCCTTCGAACGAGTCTTCCGACAACGCTTCGGCTTCCAGCAACAGCTGTTCGTCGCTGGTCACGTCCTGCGCTCGCCCCGCGAGCACGCGGGTCCACCGCCCGCCCCGGTCATCGGTGAGAAACACCGCGCCATATTCGTCGGCGGCCAGCCAATGGCCCGGCAGCTCTCGGCTGACGCTCAGGCTGACCAGCGCGCCGCTCCCGCCTGGCTGCGCGACCTCCTCCCAAACCCGCGTTTGGGCAAACGGCACCGGCTCCAAGCTCAACGCCAGCGGGATGGCGTCCGCTGCCGGAGCCGCCGTGGCCGCTGGCTCTGCGGCCGCAGCACGTCCTGCCGCGTAGTGCAGCGCAAGCTGGGTCACCATTGGAAGGAGAGGGGACATGGCGACCGCAGCTATCCTGTTTGTGCGCCGCTGCGCGTTCGGATGGAGCCCCGATCAGCAACCCGAGCTGACGGCGCCGGGTGATCCCTTGTCGGTGGAGCTCCCCGCTACCGATGTGGCGAGACACCAGCTTCCGGAGCGGTCGTTGTCGGTCGACGTGACCTTCGTGTCGTTCAGCTCGATGCTGAAACCCTTGGCGAGTGGCCAGCTCGCGACCTCGTTGTAGGAGACGCTGTCGAGCGTGACGTAGGTTCGGCCCGATGGAATTCCGACGTAGAGGTCGTCTGCGGAGTTGTTGAGGTTGACGCCGGCGCCCTGGTAGTCGAAGTCGGCGGTGATGCCACCGTTTGTCACCGTGTTGCCGTCGACCGCGAACACCGCGCGGTTGCCGGCCAGCACGATGACGTCGGTGTCGACGGTGAAGGTATCAGCGGCGCCAAAGGCGCTGTCGTCCGCCACGGCGAGCCCTTTGAGGTTTACCGTGTAGCCCGAGCCGTTGTAGAGCTCGAACCACTCGCCGTTCGCGTCGCTGACGCCATCGGGGTCGTACATGATCTCGGTGATGACCAGATCTCCAGAGCGTAGGTCTGGAGCCGCAAAGTCGGCGCCGTCGCAGTCCTGATCGATGCCGTCCCGTGCGACCTCGGTGGCGCCGGGGTGAATGTCCGCGTCGTGGTCGTCGCAATCGCTGCCGGCGTAATCGGCCGACGCGTAGCGATCCCCGTCGGCATCCGCCTCGGCCGCTGGGAGGTCGTCTGCGCCATCGCAGTCTTGATCGATGCCGTCTCCCGCGGTGTCGTTCGCGCCGGGATGCACCGACGCGTCGGCGTCGTCGCAATCGACGCGCGCGAGGTAGCCGTCGTCGTCGGCGTCGACCGGGCCGGTGTCCGCCGTGCCGGTGTCGGGGCCCCCGCTGTCGTTTGCGGTGTCTTGCGCGGAATCTACGGGATCGCCGTCGAACCCGTCGCAATCTGCGTCTACGCCGTCTCCGGCGGTGTCCTCAGCGCCGGGATGCACCGACGCGTCGGCGTCGTCGCAGTCCACGCGCTCGAGGTAGCCGTCCGCGTCATGGTCGACGACGGAGGATCCAGAGGATTCCGACGCGATCTGGGCGGGCGCGCAGGCGAGCAGGAGCAGCAGCATGAACAGTCCTTGAGGAACGAGGTAGGGTAGTCTTGATTGTAGCGCCCCCTTTGCACGCTTGTTCGTCCCGATTGGCTGTTGTGTA
Source organism: uncultured Pseudomonadota bacterium (assembly GCA_903900265.1). Lineage (GTDB taxonomy): Bacteria > Myxococcota_A > UBA796 > UBA796 > SXON01 > CAIUMM01. The sequence goes on along the minus strand of CAIUMM010000016.1, from coordinate 256 downwards.
CTCCCGCAAGTTCAGGACGCTCCTGTAGCGAAAAAAAAGACCGGCACGGTGGATCGCTCCATCGTGCCGGTCGTGAAACCTCGAAAGGTTTAGTAGCGGCTGCCGCCGCCGTAACCACCGCCGCCGCCGCCACGGCCGCCACCGCCGCCGTAACCACCGCCGCCGCCGCCACCGCCGCCACCGCCGCCGTAACCACCGCCGCCGCCGCCGCCGCGGCTGCCGCCACCGCCGCCGAAGCCGCCGCCGCCACCACGGC
>CAIUMM010000015.1 GCA_903900265.1 uncultured Pseudomonadota bacterium | reverse complement strand
GTGCTGACCGAGCAGGTCGGTGACTTCGGCGGCGTTGAAGTTGCGCAGCGTGATCGACGCCGCCTTGATGTTGAACGGCGAGCCGGGGTTGATGTGCCGACCGTCTTTGGACTGCACGAGGTAGTCACGCAAGTCGCGCATCCCGATCAGGGCTACGGATGTCGGGAACTTACCGATGCCGCGGTCCATGAACCCGTCGCGGAGCTGGCGCAGCAAGCTGATCAGCGCTGCGCCTCCGACGACGTCGGCCTCGTCAAGCAGCAGCACCAGCGGGACGGGGACCGCGGCGGCCCAGGCCTGTAGATACGCCGCGAGCCTGCCGCCGACCGGGGCCTGCAGCGATTGGGCAGCGTCCGGCGCACGCCACGCTTCGGGCATCGCGACCCACGATGCACGCTGCAACGCCTGCAGCCACAGCGGCTCGGCGCGCTCAATATCCTCGACCCCCTGACACCGCTCCAACGTCGCCCAACACCCCGCGATCCCCCGCTCCCGCAACGACGCAGCGAAGGTGCGCATCGCCGTGGTCTTCCCCGTCTGCCGCGGCGCGTGCAGGACGAAGTACTGGTCCCGCTCCAGAAACGGCGCGAGGTCCGGCATACGCACCGCCGTGGGCAGGAAGTAGTGCCGGGCAGGCTCACACGGACCAGTGGTGTTGAAGTAACGGGGCATCCGTCCCTCCTAAGCACCCGATGGCTGGCGGGCGACCTTAGCCGGTCCGAGCCACGCAGCCCCACACACTCAACCCGCCCCGTCTACCCAACCACGTCGATCTCGATGCCCGGCCCGAGGCGCGTCTTGACGAACGCCCCCTCCTTGCGGGTCTCGAACAAGCGATCGAGGCCGCCGACCCGCGCGCGGTCCAGACGCCGCCGCAGCCGCGCGCGCTCCCAGCCCACCGCGTCGAGCGGCCGGTCCTCGTGCGCGCCCAGCTCGGTCCACGCCGCCCAAGCCTCGGCGGCGCTCAGCCAACCTTCGCCGTCGTCACGGGCGTTGCCGTAGACCACGAGCGTGCGCACGCAGGCGCCCTGCACGGTCACGACCACCGCCCCTTGTCGGAGCGTCGCGCGCTGCTCGCCCAGATCGACCAGCACGAACACGTCCCCGTGGTACAGGTCGATGCGCGAAGCGGACGTGGCGGCGAACACCGTCGGGACATGCGCGCGCAGGGTCCGCGGACCATCGGCGCCGTTGTGTACCCAGCACGCGCCATCGGCGAGGGCCTGGAGCGCGTCGCCCTCGGCGGTCAGCGGCAGCAGCTGGTCGCCCCGCACCTCCGCCACCTCCTCGAGCTCCGGCCCGTCGATGGGCAAGCCCGTTAGCACATCCCACACGAAGGGCTCGGGCCCGCCGGCGTCGACCAGCTCGACGAACACGTCGGAGCCGAGGCTAATGCGCGTGCCGCGGTCGTCTTCAACGTCCATCGACGTCCAGCCGTCCGGAAGCGGTCGACCGGAGCCCCGGGTGCGGGCCGGCGCCGCCAACGCCCGCCAGGCCCAGCCCGAGCCCGTCCACCGCAGCTCCAGCCAATGCGCCGGGCAGCTGGGATGGTCGGTGCGCCCGATGCACGCCGAGCTTCGACCAACGAGCGTCGACGAAGCGAGCGGAATCAGGCGGCGAGCATCGCCGCAGCCGACAAGTATGGTGCCCATATGCATGGGACCTAACGTGCGATTGCGCCGATCGGCGGCTGCGGGTGCCGGAACTGGCCGGAGTTGGCAGGGGAAGGTCGCATACCATCGCGCCTCACCTCAGGGTCCCCATGTCTGGTCGTCTGCTCCCCCTCCCCATCGTCCTGTTCCTCCTCCAAGCCTGCGACGGCAAAGCGGTCGTGGATATCGAAAACCAACCGCCGAGCGCGCCCACGGTCAGCATCGGGCCCAATGATCCGCGTACGACCGATGACCTCGTCGCGGTGATCGACGCGGAGGCTCGGGATGCCGACGGCGACGCGGTGACCTACAGCTACTCCTGGAAGCAGGACGGCCTGCCGCGCACCGATCTCACGACGAACACCGTGCCGGCCGCCGAGACGGTGCGGGGTGAGGAGTGGGAGGTCACGGTGACTCCGAACGATGGGGGTGGAGACGGCAAAGCGGCGTCTGCGACGACGAACATCGTAAACACGCTTCCGACGGTGACGGTGTCGTTCAACCCTGAGGTCCCGGCTACGGGAGACGACCTTGTGGCGGTAGCGACGGGGTTGGATGACGACGGCGACGCGGTGACGTTGAACTACGAATGGATGCTGGACGGTGGCCACGATGGCACCGTTACCGATACCATCCCCGCCGACCGCACCGAGCACGGCCAGCGCTGGGCCGTCACGGTCACGCCCGTGGATATTGAGGGTACAGGACTACCCGTCACCGCCGAGGTTGAGATCGCCAACTCCGCGCCCGAGGTGCTCAGCGTCACACTTGCGCCCGCGGCGCCCTACGTGACCGACGATGTTGTCGCCGTGGTCGAAGGCTACGACGCCGATGCCGACGCGATCACCTACACCTACACCTTCTTTGTGGACGGAACCGAAGCGCAGTCGGGCGACAGCGACACGCTCTTGGCCGGCAGCTTCGCCAAGCACCAGCGCGTCTCGGTCGAGGTCGTGCCCAACGACGGCTTTGACGACGGCGAGGCGTTTGTCTCTGCCGACGCCGAGGTCGCGAACTCTTTGCCTCGCGCGATCCGTGCAACAATTGATCCGTCTACCGCCTACGAGATTAGTACGCTGACGTGCTTGCCGGCGGGATTTTCGGACGCCGACGGGGACGTCGAAAGCTGGACCTACGCGTGGTCGGTCAACGGCACCGAGGTCGGGACGACGGCGACGCTGGACGGCGCGAGCTTCAACAAGGGGGACGCTGTCACCTGCGCGGCCACGCCTTTTGACGGCGAAGCGAGCGGTACGGCGGTCACGAGCGCGTTGACGGTCTCCAACACTGCGCCGGTGTTGGCGAGCGTCACGCTCTCCACCTACGCGCCTACCGAGAACGACACGATCACCGTCAGCCTCGGGGCGGCGAGCGACGACGACGGCGACAGCATCACGTATAGCTACGACTGGTACGTCAACGGCAGCATGGTCAGCACGAGCAGCAGCCTGTTGCCCAACCGCTTCAAGAAGGCCGACAGCATCTACGTCGTCGTGACTCCGTGGGACGGCGCAGATTTGGGTACGCCGATCAGTAGCAGCACCGCCACCGGCGCGAACACCGCGCCCTCAGTCACCACCGTCACGTTGACGCCTACGACGGTCTACACCAACGACACGCTCACTGCCGCGGTCTCTGCCACCGACCTCGATGGCGACACGCTCTCGTACACGTATGACTGGTACGTAGACGGCGTGCCGCGCGGCAGCGCCAGCTCCGCCACGCTGAGCGGGGCGACCTACTTCGACAAGGGCCAAGATATCTACGTCGTGGTCACGCCGAACGACGGCAGCGTGGACGGCACGACGGTTACGAGCAGCACGGTCACCGTGTCCAACACGGCGCCCACCGCGCCGGTGGTGGAGGTCACGCCGGCCGACGCGGTCGAAGGCGACGATCTGACCTGCACGGTCACAACCGCGGCGTCCGACGCCGACGGGGACTCGATGACCTACGCGTTCGCGTGGGATGTCGACGGCGTGGACTACGCGAGCGCGGCGGATTCGGCGTACAGCAGCGTCGTGGACGGCGCGGATGTGGGGGACGGCGAGAAGTGGACGTGTGAGGTCACCGCGAGCGATGGGACGGGGTCCACGAGCGCGTCGGAATCGGTGACGGCGGGAGGAGGATGTTCCCCCGCAATCGATCTCGGGTCCGGAACCTCGAGCATCGCGTTGGGGACGAACCGTTCATGGTCATCAACCCGAACCGCCACTTTCTGGACCTACCAATACGGCACGAACAGCACGGGCGCCGCCTTCTTCAACGACGAGGTGACCGGCACCATTTGCCCGTCGTGGACGATCGTCCCCAGAAGTTCGACCACCGGCGAACAGTTGGCGTCGTACTGGCACTCGGACGCCAGCTGTGGCGGTTCGACACTCCACAAGCCCGGCATCTCGAACTCGGTCCTGACCGCTGGCTGGACGCACATCGCCGTGGTCGTGAACGGGGGCACCAGCACATGGTACGTGGACGGTGTCGCCGAGGCCACCTACACAACCTCTTCGATCACCCCGTACGCGCGCAACCGCGCGATGTCGATGGGCAGCACCGGAGGCTATAGCGGCTACTTGGAGGGCAGTATCGACGATCTGGCATGGTGGAACCGCGCGCTCAGCGCGGCCGAGGTGGTCAGCGTAATGAACGACGGTCCCACCGCGGTGTCTTCCACGAGCTTGTTCGGCTACTGGCCGATGGACGAGGGCTCGGGCTCGACCTTCGCGGACGAGAGCGGCAACGGCGCCACGGGCTCGATCGGCGCCAACACCTGGACCACCCGCTGTAAATGAAGCGTCGACGAGAGCATCCAGCACCGTAACGATGCCCCGCGGCCCTCTCGACTGGACCAGATGGCGAGGCGTAGGCGGCAAGAGAATCATCGTGAGGACGCAGGCCGTGCGCGGCGGACATACAGCCCGCCAGCACCGCCCGCCCCTACCCCCCGATCACGATGATCCGCTTCCCGCCCGCATCGACGGTGCGCTCCCAAAGCCGCTCATCCCAGCTGCGATCCGGCCGCACGTCGAACACCACTAGCCAGCCGTGGTCCAAGCCCACGGTGTCCAGATAGCGCCCCAGCTGGATCACGCCGCGCTCGATCACCGTCTCGAGCGCGTCCCGCGTTCGCACCCGCTTGATCTCAATCGCAAAGCGGTCCGGCCCATACTCAATCAGCAGGTCCATCGCGCCGCGGCCCGCGGCAAACTCGCGGTGTACGCGGCCGCCGCCGTTGATGACGCGCTGTAAGAACGCGCACAGCGCCAAGTGCGGCACAGCCTCGGGGTATTCGGGCATCTGCCCAGCGACGACGTCGGCGTTCTGGCGCCACCAGTCGCGGAAGGCGTCCAGCAGCGCTGGAAAGTCGAGGCGGCCCTCGGGCGTGGCCCAGGCCCAAGACGGGCGGGGCACGGCGGACTGCACGTTGTAGGACAGCTGCCGCGCCAACACCTCGCGGTACATCGGGTTGGCGGGCTCCGCGCCGTCGAGCCCGCGGCGGATCAGCCCAAGATCGACCACGTATTGAAAGTCGTCAGAGTCGTAGACGATGCCGTGGGGCGCATCCCCAAGGATCACCGCCTGCACGATGCGCGCGACCCGCGGCTCTTTGAGTCGCTCGGCGAGGCTGTCGAGGTGCGTCGTGCGCGAGCGGATCAAGCGCTCGCGGGCTTCGTCGACGTGCGCAAGGCTGATCGGCACGGCGCGGTCCGGCACCAGCGCGGTCACACACAGATCCGCGAGCGCGTTGACCAGAAAGGGCTGGCCGTCGGTGACCCGCGCGATCTCGTCAGACGCTTCCGGCAGAAAAGCCTGGTCGGTCTCGGCGGTGTGCTGGCCGAGCAGATCGGTGACTTCGGCGGCGTTGAAGTTGCGCAGCGTGATCGACGCCGCCTTGATGTTGAACGGCGAGCCGGGGTTGATGTGCCGACCGTCTTTGGACTGCACGAGGTAGTCACGCAAGTCGCGCATGCCGATCAAAGCCACCGATGTCGGGAACTTACCGATGCCGCGGTCCATGAACCCCGCGCGCAGCTGGCGCAGCAGGCTGATCAGGGAGGCGCCTGACACGACATCCGCCTCGTCGATCAGCAGCACCAAAGGGACGGGGAGCGCGGCGGCCCAGGCGCGCACATAGGCGCTGAGACGGTCCCCAGCGGGGCCTGCGTCAAACGGGGTCGGGTCAGGGGCTTGCCACCCAGTCGGCATCGCGCTGGACGCCTGCCGCAACGCCCTAAGCCAGAGCGGCTCGGCGTCCGCGATGTCTTCCACTCCCTGCGAGGCCTCGAACGTCACCCAACACCCCGCGATCCCCCGCTCCCGCAACGACGCGGCGAACGTGCGCATCGCCGTGGTCTTGCCCGTCTGCCGCGGCGCGTGCAGGACGAAGTACTGCTTGCGCTCGATGTACAGGTTCACTTCCGGAACCCGCGCGAGCGGAGCCGAAACGTAGTTCCGATGCACCTCACACGGACCAGTGGTGTTGAAATAACGGGGCATCCATCCCTCCTAAGCACCCGATGGCTGGCGGGCGAACGGAGCGGTCGACGGCGGACCGCTGCCGCTCTGCCCTTACCGTCCTCCGCCGACACCACGCAAGAACACGTGGTTGCTCGTGCAAAACCGACAAGTGAGCGAGGACAAGCCGTCCAACACGCCATCGCCGTTCATGTCGCCCACAGCCAACATCCGGAAAGTCTTGTTTTGCGGCCCGACCTTGCACGCCGTTCCATCGGCGGCGACACGCACAACCGCACCGAGCCGGCTGATTCCGTATGCGTCACCCGAGGTGCCTTCCGGGCTCGGCACCCACCTCTGGATGCCCGGCCACGACGACTGAAGCCGACCATCGCCTTCTTGGATGTGAACTTCGGAGTCGGTACCGGTGCCCGTGGACGTGTACAACAGGGGGATCGGCCCTCGGGTCCGCGCCATCGCGAGCACCGCGCCCTCGCCAAGCATCGTCACCAGCCGACCTGAGGCCCAGCCGTCGGCCTGCGAGCGGCGTACGTCCAAAAATCCGCCGACGGTGCGAATGTACAGGTCCAGACGCCCGTCGCGGTTCTCGTCAGCGAGCGCGAGGTACTCTACCGCCGGCCCCTGAAAGGTGGTCTGGAGCTTGGAAAACGTGCGGTTGGGCAGCGCGTGCAACCACCCGATCGCCTCGGTCTCCGGCAATCCGAACACCAGATCCACCTGACCGTCGCCATCAAAATCGCCCGCTGCCGGCGCACGATGCGACCTGCCGATCTTCACGTCGGTGCGGACCGCCGGGAAGTCGCCGCGGACGCCCCACCAAATCGACAGCGACTCGTCGAGCTGGTTGGGGAACAATGCATCGAGCACGCCATCGCCGTCTACATCCGCCAGCGCTGCGTCCATCGTCTCGCGCGGTCCCAGCCGCACGTCCTCGACCCACTCGGACACCCGATCGGCGCAGTCTGGAAATTCGCCCGCGCCCGCAGACACGTCAGCAGACACGTCAGCAGACACGTCAGCTACTGCGACGTCCACAGGTTCCGACAGCCACCCCAGCGGCGCCCCACCGATGACAGCATAGGCTGCGAGGCCCACCACCCCGCTGCCGACCACGCCCAGCGCAGCCCCGCGAAAAAGCCCCGAAGCCCGGCCCGAAGCCCGGCCCGAAGCCCGGCCCGCTGTAGAACCGGGAGGCGACAGCGCAGGCTCGTCGCCCCGCTCAGAGATCCCAGCAGCCTCGGGCGTCGGCATTTGGACACCGGCGACGACCACGCCATTCCGCGCCCCCACCCCCCGCAGCGCCTCCGCCATCCGCGCGCCGTCCGCGATCCGCTCCGCCGGCGCGTACCGCCCCGCCGCGACGATCACGTCCAGCAGCGCGTCGTCGGACTCCCCCGCCGCGAGCAGCCGCGCCCGCAGCGCGTCGATCACCTCGGGCACGAACAGGTCCCCCGGCATCACGCCGGTGCGCATCCACGCGATCAGCGCCGCCAGCGCGTAGATGTCGGTCGCCGGCCGCACATCGCGGGCGTCGCGGCGCTGCTCGGGCGCCATGAACGGCAGCGTGCCCAGCAGCGCTCCGGTGCGGGTGTGGCCGCGGGCGTGCACCCGCGCGATGCCGAAGTCAGCCAGCCGCACGCTCCCGTCGGTCATGACCAGCACATTCTGGGGCTTGACGTCGCGGTGCACGACCCCGGCGGCGTGCGCGGCAGCCAACACCTCGGCCAGCGCGAGTCCGATGGCGCGCGTGGCGGCGCCGTCCAACGGGCCGTGCGCGTCCACCCGGTCGGCGAGCGAGCCCGCGGCCAGCTCCATCACGATCAGCCCGTGGTCGGCCTCCTCGAAGGTAGCGAGCACGCGCACCGCGCCGGGGTGCTGCACCCGGGCCACCGCCTCGGCCTCGTGCTCCACCGCGTCCGCCCCGCCGGCGTCGGTGGGCACGGCCTTGATGGCCACCTCCACGCCGTCGCGCGCGTCGAGCGCGCGCCAGACTTGCGCGGTGGCGCCGGCGCGCAGCTTGGAGAGCAGCCGGTAGCGTCCGTCCCGCAGCCGTTTTCCAGAGTACAGCCCCTCGCTCATCCGCCCGCCAGCTTCGCCCAATAGAACCCGTCGGCGCCGCCCGGCTCGGGCCAGATCGTCTGCTCCTCGACGAGCTGGGCTGCGGGCTCGGCGACGCTGCGCACCACGTCTTCATTCTCGCGGCGGGTCAGCGCGCACGTGGCGTAGACAACGGTAGGCGCCATCGTGACCGCGCGACGCAGCAACCCAAGCTGCGCGTCGGTCGGGAATTCGAGCTTCCAGCGGTTTTCTGGGTGGCGGCGCAGCACGCCGGTCCCCGAGCAAGGCGCGTCGACCAGCACGAGATCGTAGCGCCCTTCCGGCGGCGCGATGCGCACCTTCAACCGGGCACGACGGGCGCGCTCGGCCAGCGCGTCCAGCGCCCTCGGCCGGATGTCCCACGCCTGCACGTCCGCGCCCAGCGCCGCGAGCGACAGCGACTTTCCGCCGGCGCCCGCGCACAGGTCGAGCACCCGCGCGCCTCGTCCCGGGAACGCGGCGTCCACGATCGTCTGGCTGCCGAGATCCTGCACCTCGACCATCCCCTCGCGGTACGACGGCTCCAGATCAAGGTTGCAGCGCGCTTCGAGCACCGCGCCATGCGCACCCACGCGTCGAAACGGCACCGAGAGCGTGAAGCCTTCGCGCAGGACGCGCAGCGCCACCGGCGCCCGTCCGGCAAGGGTGCGAGCGTGCTGCACCGCCGCCTCAGGCCCGAGCCGCGACCACCACTCCGCCGCGATGTCCTCGGGCATCGACACCGCGATCGCATAGGCCGCAGCGGCATCCTCGGGGTCATCCAGCTCGGGCGCGCCGTCGTTGCACAGCCGCAGCCACGCTTGTACGGGGTCGGCGTGGATGCGCGCAAGGCCGCGGTGGTGGCGGATCATGCCGGTCAGCATGTCTCCCGCGACAGGCCGCTCCTTGCTGCCGAGCGTGCGCGCCGCGCGCAGGGCCGCGCTGATGATCGGGCCGGCGTGGCGCGGATCGCGCTGCACGTCGGCCCAGATCCCCTCGACCACCCAGCGTATGCGATCGCTGGGCGGCACCGGCGCCGGCAGCGCGCTCGACCAGACGCGCATCAGCCCTCCGTGTGGGTGGCCAGCAGCGACAAGTAGGCGAGGTGGCCCATCGCGATGCGCGCCCGATCCAGCTCGGTGACCGCGCGCACGACCTTCGCGGGCATGCCCAAGACCAGCACGCCCGGCGGGACCTGCATGCCGACCGGGACCACCGCGCCGGCGCCGACGATGCTGCCGGCGCCGATGCGCACGTTGTCGAGCACCACGCTGCCCATGCCGATCAAGCAGTCGTCTTCGACCACGCAGCCATGCAGGATGACCCGGTGGCCGATGGTGCAGCGCGCGCCGATCTGCACCGTCGAGATCCCGCCGGTGGCGTGCGCGACGGTGCCGTCCTGCACGTTCGTCTCGTCGCCGATGACGATGGCGCCTTGATCGCCGCGCAACACGACGGTGGGCCAGATGGTGACGCGCTCGCCGAGCGTGACGTCGCCCATCACGACGGCGCTGGGATGCACCCACGCGCTGTCGGGCACGGTCGGGGAGTGGCCCCCCCAGGACTCTACGCCGGGCCGGGTCATTCGGCCCTCGGGACGAGCGCGTCGAGATCCGCCGCGGGCATGGAGATGTACTTTCGCAGCGCAGGACTGACCAATTGCCCCTCCAAGAACCCGCAGGCGTGACGCAAGGCTTCGCTGCGCGCGATGGCGGGGCGCACCCCTTCGGCCAGCTCCAACAGGTACGGCAGCAGGCTCGACCCCAACGCGCGGGACGCCGTGCGCGCGACCTCGCTCGGCAGGTTGGGGATGCAGATGTGACGCACCCCTTCGGCCTCGTACACCGGCATCTCAGGCGTGGTCGGACGGCTGGTCTCAGAGCAGCCGCCTTCGTCGATCGCCATGTCGATGAACAGCGTGCCTTCGCGCATCAGCCGGATGTGCTGGCGCCGCAGCACCTTGGGAGCGGGCTCACCGCGCACCGCCACCGCGCCGATCACGACGTCGGCTTGTTCGACGTAGCGGGAAAGATGGTACTCGCTCGCCGTCGCGGTGACCGCGATGCGCCCGATCGCGCGCTCCATGCGTTGCAAGCGCCGCGGGTCGCGATCGAGCACGACGACCTGCGCGCCCAACGCCGCGGCTTCAGCGGCCGCGGCTTGTCCCGCCGTTCCACCGCCGATGACCAGCACCATCGCGGGGGGAACGCCGCTGCACCCGCCCAACAGCACGCCGGGACCGCCGCCGGGGATCGTCAGGTGGTACGCGGCGAGGGCGATCGCCACGCGACCGCCCAGCGCCGACAAGGGCTCGAGGATCGGGTACTCGTCGATGCCCTCGCGCACCATCTCCAGCGAGATCGTCGTGGTCTTGCGCTCCGCAAAGAGCGCGTGCCAGCTTGGCTCCAGCGAAGCGAGATGCAAGAAGCCCAGCACGGTCCCGTTGGGCTTGAACAGATCGGCCTCGGAGGCCATCGGCGCGTGCAGCTTGACGAGGATGTCGGACGAAGCCGCCACCTCCCGCGGCGCGTACTGAACCTGCGCCCCGGACGCGACGTACTCGGTGTCCGAGAACCCGGCCCCCGCACCGACACCGGTCTCCACAAAGACGCTGTGACCCGCCGCGACGAGCGTGCGAGCGCCGTCCGGCGTGACCGGTACCCGCCGCTCTTCCGGGGTCAATTCGCGGACTACACCAAAACGCATCGTACATCCTCGGGGGAGCTCGTGAGAGCTTGGGAACTGCTCTTAAGGGAGCGGCCTACACAGACGTGCGCCCAGGTAGTCGGCGCGGGTGTCCTCGGAGTCCCCGATGCGGAACGCCACGCTCGCGCTGCGCCGGAACGCCGTGAACGCACCGCCGCGCAGCGTGCGGTTGCTGGCGAACGCGATCTCATCCGGCACGAAGCGGTCGTTGATGACCGTCGGTCCGTCGGCGCGGTGCCGATCCATGCACCAATTACGCACGTTTCCGGCCATGCCGCGCACGCCGTAGGGGCTCTCGTCGACGGGGAAGCTGTCGACCACGGTGGGATGGGCGCGCCCGGGAAAACTATCGGTGATGTTCGCGAAGGTCGGGTCGAGGTGCTCTCCCCAAGGAAACACCCGCCCATCGACGCCGCGCGCCGCTTTCTCCCACTCGAACTCCCAAGGCAGACGCCACGCGCGCTGGTCGCGCTCGGCCCACCACGCCGCGTAGGCCCGCGCCGCTTTCCAATCGATCAGCATCACCGGCCAATCGGGGAGCCAAAGCTCACCCTTCGCGTCCGGCCGCAGGAAGAAGCGCCCGTCCGCGTCCCGCCCGTACACCAGCTCGCCCAAGCCGCCCGGGGCGAGCGGTCGCTCGCGGGGCGCGCAGCGCAGCGCCAGCTCTTCTTGCCCGCTCTGCAGCAGGCTGTTCAAGAACTCCAGCCACTGCCCGTTGGTGGCCGGGAAGCGCTTGATGATGAACGGATCGACCCACAGGCGCCGACGCGCCAAGCCGCTGGTCGTCTCGGGATCCCCGCCGGCGGTAAACCAGCCGCCCGGCACGTAGCAGTCGTCCGGCCCCAGCTCGCCGTTCCGCAGCAGCCGGATCGGCTGCGGCTCGGACTCGCCGGGCGGAACGCCGTCCCAATGGCCCTGCCGGGTGATCTGCACCGGGTACTGCGTGGTCGCGTAGCCCTCTTTCTTGATCACGACGACGTAGCTGCCCATCGGCAGATGCCAGGCTCGCAGCGGCGTACGCCCTGGGTTTCGCACCTGCTGCAAGGCCACGCGGCGATCCCGCTCCACACACCGGAACACCTCCACCGACGCGCCGGGGGGATCGGTCAGCAGCGTGAGCGCGCCGTCGCCCCGCAGCCAGGCCGCGTGGTTTCCGTCATCGTGCGCGCGCAAGTGCCACTCGTACTGCCGCACCCGCGTACGGTCCCCGAGCGCCTCGCTCACCGCCATGCGGGCGCGGTAGTGGTCCGACAAGCGAGTATGAACCTCGGGCAGCTCGTGATCCAGCGACAACGCGCCTCGAAGCAGCTGCATCCGGTGTACGCGATGCGCCTCGGCCTGTTGCTCCAGCTCGGTCGCTTCGTCCTGCTTGTCCCAGAACGCGCGCTTCTCGTCGATCGGAGACCAGCCGGGAATGCGCTTGGCTAGCGCGTCCGCCTCCGCCCGCAGCGTCGCCGCGCGGTCAGCGAGGCTCTGGATCCGCGGGTCCAACCCATCCGCCTGCGCGACGAGCTCCAACGCTTGATCGCGCGTGCGCGCACCCTCGAGGAAGCTCAACACCGCCGCGGCGAGCGCACCGGCGTCCGCAAAACGATCGATCGGCGCCCGGGACATCGCGCGCTCGCACACATCTACCAGATCGTCCGGCGGGAGCGGCGCTTCCGTCCACGTGCGCGGACCGGGCGTCCACGTACGATTGGCGCGCTGCAAGCGACGCGGCGGCCCCTGTCGCACGAGGTTCAGCACGTGCTCGGCGGTCGGCCCCTGATACGGCGGCGCACCCGACAGGATCTCGTAGAGGATCGCGCCCAGCGCGTACACATCGGCGGTGTGGTTAGCGAGCTCGCCGCGCGCCTGCTCGGGCGGCATGTAGGCGGGCGTCCCCGCGACGACGCCCATGCGCGTGAAGTGAGCGCCGCCCATGGAACGATCGGTCTGCACGCGGCTTCGCTCGGGGAGGGCGTCCTGCTCGACGCCGATCACCTTGGCCAAACCCCAGTCGAGCACCAGCACCTCGCCGTACTCGCCCAGCATCATGTTGTCGGGCTTGAGGTCGCGGTGGATCACGCCGCGCGCGTGCGCGAACCCGATCGCCTCACAGACGCGGTGAAAGGCCTGAATGAGCCGATGGAACGTCCAGCCGGTAGCCGTAGGCACCCACTGGCCATCCCGCGCGCTGCGGTGGACCTCGCTGATCAACGTGGTCAGCGTCTGTCCGGCGACCTTCTTCATCGTAAAATACGGGCGACCATCCTCGGTGCGGCCCAGCGCGTGCACGGGCACGATCCCCGGGTGTTCCAGCTGGGCGGTCGCCTGCGCTTCTTCGCTGAACCGCGAGACCAACGAAGGATCCGACGCGTATTCGGCGCGCAGCAGCTTCATCGCAACTTCACGGCGTAGCCGGCGGTCAAACACCCGGCGCACCTCGCCCATGCCGCCTTCGCCCAGCTGCCCGTGATCCTCATACACCGGCGTGATGTTCTCCAGCCCCTCGCCCACCTTCGGGTTCGGAAGGATGAGCGTACGGGCGGTACCGTCCGGCCCTACCGGCTCCTGCTCAGCGAAAGAGCCGTAGCGCGGCGCGCTTTGCGCCACAGTCTGAGCGAGCAGGGCCTCGACGTCCTGCAAGCAGGCGTCGGACCATCCGTGCTGGAGCGCGAGGTCTTGAAGGCGAGGAGGCATGGGTCGTAGGTCACTCATTATCTGGAGACGCGTGCAAAGGTCGCCGTTGCGCACAAACCTTGCCGAATTTGGACGCATTCCAAAGCAATCGCACGTCCTTCGTCACACACCGCATCCATTTGGCGTATGATGTCACGTCCCCCGGTGAACTGTGCATACTTCTCTGTCGTCCTCTGGTCGCCCCCTCCTCGGATTTCTCGCTACTTTCGGCGTTGTCTCTCTGATGTCCGCTTGTGGCGTCGACAACAAGCTGAACGGTGAAAAACAAGATCCCGACCCCTTCGACACCGGCAGCACCTATGACCCGCCCCCGGTAGACACCTCCGACACCGGTGGGCAGGACTCCGGCGGCACGGTCACCGAGCCCGAAGTCTGCACCGACAACGTCTTCGCGGGGCACACGCTCCCCAGCCTCGAAGACTGCGATGCTCCGAGCACCGCAGCCGAGCCCTCGTGGACCCTCGTCACCAAGTTTGGTGACCTCGGCGTCGGCATGACGCTCTCCAGCCCCGTCTTCGGAAACATCAACGACGACAACGGCAACGGCGTCATCGACAGCGGGGACACCCCCGACGTGGTCGTCGCGCCCTACTCGGGCGGCGTATACGCCTACGACGGCGTCACCGGCACGCTGCTGTGGCACACCAACAACAGCGAGATCGAGCAGACCGAGCCCGCGATCGCCGACCTCGACGGCGACGGACTGCCGGAGGTCGTCGTCGGCGGCTACTACCAGAGCCACGCCTATCACGGCGAAGACGGCACCCAGTACTGGCAGGGCAGCGCCGAGACCGGCACCAAGGAGTATTGCGGCGCGGTCAACGTGGCCGACCTCGACGGCGACGGCCTCCCCGAGATCGTGCTCGGGCGCGTCATCATCAACGGCCAGTCGGGCAGCAAGATCGGAGAGGGCGCCTACGGGCACGGCTCCAGCTACAACGGCGAGGCTCCGGACGCGTTCGCGGCGGACATCGACTTGGACGGCGATCAAGAGGTCATCGTCGGCAACGCCGCGTATGACATCAACGGCACGGCGATCTGGAACAACGGCGGCCCCGACGGCTACGCCGCGGTAGGCAACTTCGACAGCGATCCCGAGGCGGAGATCGCCGTCTCCTCGCAGTCCTCGGTGTTCTTGTACGACACCGACGGCTCCACCATCTGGTCCAAGAGCGCCAGCTCCGGCAGCTACCAGGGCCCGCCGGTCATCGCGGACCTCGACGGCGACGGGGAGCCTGAGATCGCGGTGCCGACCGGCTCCGGCATCACCGCCTACGAAGGCGACGGCTCGGTGATGTGGACCTACACCAACACCTCCGGCTACATGTTCGACGGCGCCAGCGCGTACGACCTGAACGGCGACGGTGCGTGGGAGGTCCTCGACAACGGCGCCACCAGCCTGCGCATCCTCGATGGCCGCACCGGCTCGGTGTTGTCCACCTTCGCCCACGCGGTTCAGAACTACGCCTGTGGTCAGGCCCCGTCGGTGGCCGACATCGACGGCGACGGCTCGGTCGAGATCTCCTACGGCGTCTACTCGACGCCCGGAGGCTGGGGCGTGCTCGAAGACAGCACCGAAGGCTTCTCCCCCGGCTTGGTATACTGGAACCAGCACGCGTTCAACATCACCAACATCAACGAAGACATGACCGTGCCGACGTACCCGGACATCAACTGGGACAGCTACAACAGCTTCCGCGCCGGCCCGCCGATCGACGTGTTGTTCCCCAACAAGAACCTCACCGTTCAGCTCGACGACGTCTGCACCATGGAGTGCAGCGCGGGTCGCCTCACCGTGTGGTGGAGCCTCGGCAACAACGGCAGCGAGGACATCGATGACGACGTCACCGTCACCTTCTGGGGCGTGACCGATACCGGCGAAGTGGAGCTCGGCAGCACCATCTACGGCGGCAACAAGCCCGCAGGCTGGCTGGCCAACTCCCAGCAGACCGAGCTCACCGGCGTCCCGACGCCGCTCTACGACGTGTACGTGACCATCGACGGCGGCAACCGTGAAGACGGCGGCGAGATCGGCGAGTGTGACGAGACCGACAACGAAGCTCGCCTCGGATCGCCGCTCTGCCTGTAGGTCTGCGATTCGCGGGTCCCTTCGATGAGGCAGCGCTGACTCAGCTCGGCGCTGTGCTCGACGGCACGTCGCGCTGGGCCTACGCAGGCTCGGAAGAGGACGACGACGGCACGATCGCGATGGGCTGGGTAGACCGCGACGAAGGCGTCATCGAGCTGCTCGACCAATCCGCGCTGGAGGCCGGGGTCCACCTGACCATCGACTGCGCCGATGCGGAGCAGGTGGCGCAGGCGCTGATCGCGGCGCTGCCGAACCTCGAAGCGCCCCCCGCCGCGGGGACGCCGATGCCGGTGGCGCAGTAGGTGATTAGCCTTCGGGAAACCCGAACAGGAGCCCCCATGATCGCTGTCGCCCTCTCGCTCTTCTTGTCCCTCCACCCCACGCTCTCCGCGCCGCTGGTGTCCTCCGCGTTCGCGTGTGACGACAAAGAGTCAGCCAGCGCCCACGGCGAAAAGAAGGCTTGCCCCCTGCCCAGCGCAGAAGCCACTGCGGCGGTGCCGGCGGCTGGCACCCACGTGGCGCTCGCCGTGTCGGGCATGCACTGCGGCGGCTGCGCCAACTCGGTGCACACCGCGCTGATGGGCGTCCAAGGCGTCACTGGCGCACAGGTCGACCTGCAGACCGGCGTCGTGCAGGTGTCCTACGACGCCAGCAAGGCCACGACCGACAAGATGCTCGCCGCCGTCTCCGCGCTCGGCGAGTTCAGCGTCAAGCTCGCGACGAACTAAAACCGCATCCTGCCGTTACCGCCAGGCCAAACCTACCGTGGCCCAGCTGAGCAGCGCGATGTTGACCGCCAGCACCGTCAGGCTTCCGCGCCTGTCGGGTCGGCGATTGTCGAGGATGTGGTCCGCGAGCCACGGGCCCATCGCGGCGCCGGCACAAAGCCCGCCGATGTGCGCGTAGTTGTCGACGATGCCGGCCATCGGCAAGCCCAACAGCAGGTTGAGCGCCACCCACGGGTACAGGCGCCGCCCGAACAGCTCCCGCAGCGGAGGCGGCAGCGCGGCGCGGTGCCAAAGCCCGTACGCGACCAGCGCGCCCATCAGCCCAAAGACGCCGCCAGACACGCCGACCGAGACTGAGACCCCGCCCCACTGGGACAAGCAACCGCCCGCGAGCACGCTGATCAGCAGGATCAACAAGAAGCGCGCGCCGCCGAACACCGCCTCGGTGATGCGCCCGAGCCCCACCAAAGCGAGCCCGTTCATGAACAGGTGGAGCGCGCCGCCGTGCAGCGCGCCGTAGGAGAGCAGCCGCCACGCCTGATGCTTGCGCAGCGCCCAGCGCGTGCGGGCGCCCCACGCCACCAGCGTAGCGTCGCTGCGCTCGCCAAACAGAAACCCGAGCCAGCCGGCCTGGTGGTGGCCGACGTCCCACAGCCCGGTGCCGATGTGCACCGCGATCAGCACACCGAGCACCGCGAAGGTGACGCGGGGCGTAAAGCCCACGCCGGTCAGAAATCGTCGGAAGACTCTACGCTCCTGCGGCGTTCCGGGATCAGGTACGGCGTCCCGAGCGTCGATTCAACACCCAAGCCGACGCTTCAAGGACGCCTGCCAATGCAGCGGCACCGCCGGCATCAGCTCCGCGCACCAATCCTGCAGCTCGAGCCGGGCGCGCGCCTGATCGGATTCGGGCGAGTAGGAGGCGGCCAACGCCAGGCCTTCCGTCACTAAGAGGCGAAACCCGCGCATGCTCGCGAGCTGCGTGGCCGAGCGGGCGTGGGCGAGCGCGGTGGCGCGGTCGCCCATCGCAGCCGCGGCGCGCGCGACCTGCAGCTGTACCAGCACGCGGCGGTAGACCGGCAGCGTCGGCATCGCGGTGAGCGCGCGGGTCAACATCTGCTGCGCACGCTCTTTGCCCGCCGGGGTGCCCGAAGCCGCCGCGAGCCGCGCCCGCATCGCATCCACCGCGGGCCCGTACTTCTCCGGGTCGGCCACCGCCGCGGCGCGCGCGGCCTCTTCCACCAGCTTGCCGGCGCCTTCGAGGTCGCCGCGCTCGGTCGCCAGCCGCGCCAGCATCCACGCCGGAACCAGCTCCTCGCCGGGCGTCGGGATCGCGCGCGCCAGCACGACGGAGCGTTGCAGCTCTTCGTGCGCGACGTCGAGGTCCCCGACCAAGAACGCCGTGGAGCCGCGCAAGCAATGCGCCGCCATCTCGCCCACCTTGTGGGCCGCTTGCTGCGCCTCGGAGAGCGCCTCTTCGAGCACGCGCCACGCGCCGCTGACGTCGCCCTGGCCCAACAGCACCTCGCCGAGGTTGCACAGCGCCAACACCCGCTGCGGCTTGTTGCGCAGCGCCTTGAGCAAGGTCTGCGCCTCGGCCAGACCGCTGGCGGCGCTCGCGAGCATGCCGCGGCTGGCCTGCACCGCTGTCAGCGCGAGCAGCAGGTTCGCGCGCGCGTCCATCAGCTCGGGGCCGCTGGCGAGCACCAGCCCCTCTTGGGCCCGCGCCTCGCACAAGTCCAGATCGCCGCGGCTCCACGCCACGCCGGCGAGCACGATCAGCGCGTCCGCGAGGATGTCCCGGTGATGCTTTTCGCGGGCGCGCTCGAGCACCGCGATCACCTCTTCTTCCGCGCCTTCGAGATCCCCCAGCGACCGCAGCACGCGGCCCAGCAGCACGCGCAGCTTCAACGCCAAGCGCTCGTCATCGCGCGGGATCTCCAGCGCCGCGACCGCCGCGTCGCGCGCGTCTTGCCAATCGCCGCGGACGTAGTGCACCTCGGCGCGCACCGCGAGCAGGTCCTGACGAGACGCCGCGAACTCCTCGGCGGTGAGGTCGACCCGCGCGGCGTCTTCGACGTCCTGCGTGCGGTCGCAGAGCTCCATCGCCTCGTTGATGAGGCTGCGGTCTTGCAGGCGACACGCGGCGGCGATCAGGTAGCGCCACGCCTTTCCGGCGTCCCCCGCGCGTCGGTAATGCTCGCCGATCGCTTCGGCCGCCTGCACATCCTGACGATGGCGCAGCTCGAGGGTGGAGGCGATGCGGCGGTGCAAGAAGGAGCGCTGCTCGATGTCGAGCTCGCGGTACAGGACGTCGCCGAACTTGGAGTGCGTGAGGTCCAGCCACACCTGATCGCCGACGCGACGCTGGCGGAGGATGCCGACGTCTTCGAGGTCGTCGATCACGCTGCCGGCTTGATCTTCGTCGAGCTCCAGCACCTCAAGCAGGATGTCGAGCTCCATCTCCCGACCGCACACCGCGACGGCCTCGCAGACCTCGCGCTCAGCGGAGTCGAGCGGTTCCAAGCGCGCGCGCACCACCTGCCGCACGCCGGGGGGGATCTCGAGGTGACCGGAGACCACCTCTTCGACGTCGGCGACCAGACGCCAACGCGGTCCCTGACGCTCCAGCACGCCTTGTCCCATCAAATGCTGAAGGAACAAGGTCAGAAAAAGTGGTGAGCCTTCGGTCTCTTGAAACAGACGATCGGTCAGCGCCTGCGCCGGGCGCCCCGACCCCAACAACGAGTCCACCAACGCGGCGATCGCCGGCCTGCCCAACGGAGGTAGGTCCATGGATTCGGGGACAACGCCCGGCACCGCGCCCTTGCGCAGCGACTGCAACCGCGGGGAGGCGCGGTCGGGCCGCAGCGTCCCGACCAGCAGCAACGGGCGGTCGTGGAGCGTCCGCGCCAGATGGACCAGCCCCTCGAGCGTAGGCACGGTGGCGTAGTGCAGATCATCGATCAGCACGGCTACAGGCCCGTCATCGGTCAACCGGGTCAGGCCCTCAGCGAGCGCGTCATGCAGCCGCTGGCGCGCGTTGATCGCCGGCGACTCGCCCGGCTCGGTCTGCGCGCCGTTGAAGCCCGCGACCGCCGCCGCGAGGCGACCCGACGCGCGGTTCCCAAGCTCCCGCTGCAAGGACTGCGCGAGGCGGATCAACGAATCCACCACGCCCTCCCGCTGCGCGATGCGCTCGCGCAAGCACGGCAACCCGAGCAGGGCCGTGTGTTGGCTGATCGCGTCCAACAGCCGGGTCTTCCCCGCGCCCTCCGGCCCTTCGAGCAGCAGCATCTTGCCTTGGCCGCCGGACAACGCCGCGACGATGTCGTGGCTGCGCGCCTCTTCGACGTCCCGTCCGACCAGCGGCGGCAGCCACGCACCGGCGCCGTCGTCGCGGACCTCCTTTTCGACGTCGAGCTCCAACCGGTACAGGATCTCCTGCGCCGAGCGGTAGCGGTCGCGCGGCAGCTTCTGCAGCAAGCGGGTGCAGATCTCGTCGAGGTGCTCGGGCACGCCGGGGTCGATGTCCCGCGGCGTCGGGAGGCTCTGGGACCGGTGCAATTCGAGGTAGCCCGCCAGATCCTTCGCGACGAACGGCCGCCGCCCGGTCAACATCGCAAACAGGATGATGCCCAGCGAGTAGAGGTCCGAGCGGTGGTCGATGGGCTGGCCCTGAATCTGCTCGGGGCTGGCGTAGGCCCAGGTGCCCACGAGCGTGGTCGAGGCCATCAGATCGGCGGAGGGATCGAGATCCTTGACGATCCCGAAGTCCGTGAGCTTGCATCGTCCTTCCTGATCAATCAGGATGTTCGAAGGCTTGAGGTCGCGATGCACGAGCCCGCGCCGGTGGATGTAGGCCAGCGCGCGGCACAGGTCGATGAGGATCTCTTCGCACCGCCGCCAGCGGTCCGCCGGGGCGAGGTTGCGAAAAGCGTGGATCAGCTGGTGCAGATCCGTGCCTTCGACGAACTCCATCGCGATGTAGGGGTGGCCCCAGAGGTCCCCGTAGGCGTCCACCCGGATCACGTTGGGGTGGCGTAGCCGCGCCAGCGCGCGAAACTCCCGCTTGAACCGCATGAGCCCGGTGTTCATGCGGTTGGCCTTCAACACCTTCACCGCGACCGAGCGGCCGTCTGGGTCGGTTGCGAGCACGACGTGGGCCATGCCGCCCTTACCCGCCACACGCCGAAAGATGTACGGCCCGATCCGCGCGCCCGGCTCAATGGTCATGCCCCCGATCTCGAGGATCAAGTCATTGGGCTTCTCGCTCGAATCGGTGTCGGGCATCGGCGACGGCTACTTTCGGCCGGCGAGCCAGCGTGAGGTCTGACCGATGATGTCGGTGTCCGGCGCGGTCTGCCAGTCGGCGAGGAACTGCGCGTTGCCCTTGTCGGTGAGCGGGTGCACGCCCATCTGCTTCAACACCTTGAACGGGATGGTCGCGACGTGCGAGCCCGCTTCAGCCGACTGCACCACGTGCAGCGGATCGCGGATGCTCGCGGCGAGCACCTGGGTCTTCAAGGTCGGGTCGTTCTTGTAGATGGTGACGATGCTGCGGATGAGGTCCATGCCGTCGATGCCGAGGTCATCGAGACGCCCGATGAACGGCGAGATGTAGGTGGCGCCGGCCTTGGCGGCGAGCAGCGCCTGGCTGGCCTGGAAGCACAGCGTCACGTTGGTGCGGATGCCCTCTTTGGTGAGGATCGAGCAGGCCTTGAGCCCCTCGAACGTCAGCGGGATCTTGACCACGACGTTCTTGTGCACCTGCGCGAGCAGCCGGCCCTCTTGCACCATCTTCGGCGCGTCCTGCGCGATCACCTCGGCGGACACAGGCCCGTCGACGAGCTCACAGATCTCGTGGATGGTCGCGATGAAATCGCGCCCTTCCTTCGCGATCAGCGAGGGGTTGGTCGTCACGCCGTCGATCACGCCCCAGCTGTGGGCTTCGCGGATCTCGGCAAGATTGGCGGTGTCGATGAAGATCTTCATGGGCATGAGGTCTAATACGGTTTCGCGCCTTCGGGCAGGAGCGAGCGTAGGCTCCGTCGTTTCCCGCGCAAACAATCGCCTCCCCGGTGTCAGACCAGCTCGAAGGCCTTGACCTTAGCGGAGCCGCCGACCAGCTCCGCGCGGCACGCCAAGCGCAGCGTAGACGGGTAGCCGTTCTCCTTCAACGTCGCGCGCTCACGGGCGTCCGAGCCGCTGATGTTGTCGCCGCCTTCGAGCACCTCAACCCGGCACGTTCCGCACGAAGAGTCCGAGCACCCCGAGGCGATCGGGTGCTTCATCTTGCCGGAGATCGCCAGCAGCGTGCTCTCCGCCGCGGCCTCTTTGGTCTCCTCGCCCTTCACGCTGACGACGGTGAGCGACACCGGCGCGGGCGCTTGAACGGCGGCCGCCGGGGTCTCGAGGGGGATGCCGAACAGGCGACGAAGCCTGCGCCGAATACCAAAGGGGGTAGCCATGCGAGCGAATAATCCGAAACCCGCGCGTTGGCAGCGATCAGGGTCCGACGCGCCCGAGGGAGCCGGTCTCTACATCCAGCACATCGACCACGAGCGCCGTCGCGTCGTCGCGGCCCTTGCGACGATCGACCTCGTTGATGATCGCCTGGGCCACTAGCTGCGGCGAGGCGCCGATCGCCCACCACGTGTCGTTCAGCTCGTCCGCCGGGAGCACCTCGGTCACGCCGTCGGTCACCATCAAGAACAGGTCTCCCGCGAACAGCTCGTCCTGCCAGATCTGCAAGACCTTCCCGACCTCGGGGCCCATGCCCATGTACGCGCCCAGCGCCCGCCCTCCGACGTGTTGCCGGGTGATGCGCGTGGTTTCGCCATGGCGAACCCGGTATACCTGCGAGTCTCCGACGTGCACCACGGTGGCCCGACCGTCCGCTAGCCACAGCAACGAGAGCGTACACGCCGCCGAGCCCTTACCGCCCGCGCGCAGCTCCCAGTCAATCTCGATCACCAGCTCGCGCAAGCTGTCGATGTGCGGGCGACGCTGAAAGAAGCTGTCGATGCGCGAGACGGTCAGCTCCGCCGCCTCTTTTCCGCGCGGGACGGTGCTGACGCCGTCGCAGATCACAAACAAGCTGCCCCGCCTCGCCGCGGCGACGTAGGGGTGCTCCCCGTCGAGGATGCGGTACTGGTCTTCGTTCTCGCGATGACGCGGGCTGCGACGGGTAGCCGCTGCCGCCGTCGTGAGCGCGAGGGTGCCGCGCGGCGCGAGACCGGCGAGCGGAGGAGAATAGCTGGCTCGCACCTCTCCTTCGGGAGGCAGTGTGATCGAGCTGGCGGGCTTGCGGGCCACGACTGGACTGCTCAAACCCGCCGACGGCGTTGCAGCAACAAGCCCGCTACGGCGACCAGCGCAGCGCCGCCCCCAGCCCCCGCCGAGCCGTTAGCGCAGCCGCAGGAGCTCACCGCTTTGGTCTCGTCGTCGGGGTTCTGGCCCCCGTCCGGGGCCTCAGGGACGACGCCGTTGGCGGTCAGCGGAATCCGGAACTCGGGGAGCCCGGGGTCATTGCTGGCTAAGACCAGCTCCGCGGTCTGCGCGCCCTCGGCGGTCGGCGCAAACGTGACGACCAAACCATCTTCCGTGCCTGGCAGCGCGTCGAAGGTCGACGGATACACGGTGAAGTCGGTGCTGCCTTCGATGCGGGCGTCGCCGTACACGCTCAGGCTGCCGTCATTCCCGATCGGCACCTCGAGGTTGACGATCTGCCCGACGTCGGCGTCGCCCATGTCGGCCTGATCGAGGCCCGGCGTTAGCAGCGGCAAGGGGAAGATCACGTCGATCGGATCGAAGTCCTGCAAGAAGCTGTCTTGAAGCAGGCTCAAGGGGACGTCGAACTCCGCTACGGTGACGCAGCCGAAGATCGCCACGCAGGCTTGAACGGCGGGCGTGATCACCAACGAAAGATCCGAGTCCCACGAGCCGGTGTAGGTCGTTGCCGCGTCGTAGTCCGCCACCCGCTCGTAGGGCACGACGCTGACTGCATTTTCGGTCGTCGCGACCACGCCGTTCGCTTCGAACTGCTCGCCGGAGAAGCCTACGGTGACGACGGTGTTCATGTCCGCCGAGAAGCGGAGGTCGACGCCTGAAAAAACCGTGTAGGTGTAGTTGATGATGCTGGTGCCCGCGCCGGTGTCCACGATCTCGACCCGAGGCTCGGCGGCACCGTCCAACACGAAGGGGTCGAAGAACTGGGCGCCTTCAAATCCCAAGGTTCGGCGATCGACCTCGAGGGTTCCGTAGTATCCCCAATCGGACAGGTCAATCGCGATGGTCGTGACCGCGTCGAGGGAGGCGTCGAGCAAGAAGAGCCCGCTGCCGGGGTCCCCGGTGAACTGCAGCTGCAGCGCCTCAGGCCAGCTCAGGTCCGCCTCGCCTTGCATCGACACGTCGGCGCCGCCGTTGGCCTCGATCGCAAACTGCACTTGAAGCGGCGAGCCCGACGGTACGAAGCCGGTCGAGAACGTCGCGTTGGTGAAGATCTGCGCGGTCTGCGCAAGATCGATGGACTGCGACTCCGAGTCGAAGGCAGCGGCGGGACCGACAAGCAGGGCGTACAGGCAGAGCGTCATTTAGGAACCTTCGGGTCCAGTGTAGCCGGCTTGGGGGACTTGGGGAATTGCACTCCCATTTTGGGAGGCTTGATCAGCTTGACCTTGGCCTCGTGCGCAGCGCGCCAGCCCACGTACTCCTGCTCGGTCGCGTCCACCGTCGGGATGGTCCACACCCGCGCGATGGGCGTCTTTTCGGGCTCGCCGCACAGGCTGGTCATAAACGCTTCGACGCGTTGAACCTCGGAGTTGATCACCACAAACGTCAGCAGCAGCTTGTCGAAGCCGCGGTCCCGCAGCAGCCAGAGGTCCGCGCGATGCGCCGCGGCGTTCGACGGGCTGGCTGTAGCGAGCGACTCCAACATCGGGAGTGGCAACGCCCATAACAGCCCGGCCGAGGCCCAGATGTCCATGCGCTCGATGGGCACGATGTCGAAGCGCCGCTGCATGGCGATCTGCGCGGCGATCGCGGCCGCCCGGCCTTCGGGGTTCTTGTAGGCGAGGAGCTGCGCGGCGTCGGGCGTCTTCAGGTACGTGAACGGCGTGATGTTGAGCACGCCTTTGCGGCTGTGATCGCGCTGCAGCGCGCGGGCGTCGGGCAACGTGAACGTGGCGCGCGGCCACGGCACCAGATCGTGCTGCACCATGTCGAGGCACGCCAGCGGAACCAAAACTAGCGTCCAACGCCAGCGCGACGCCGCAGCCGCCGCCGCAGGCAGCGCCACCGCCGTCAGCGCGAGAAAACGCGCCGGGAAGTTGATCGACTCCGCATAAAACCCCAAGACTTGGTTCACGGGCGCTAACGGCAGCACCAGCCGCGCGCCTCGAAACACCACCACATCACCGCCCTCCAACAGCACCGTCCCCAGCGAAAACACCACCGCGACCGCGGCGACGCCCAGCCAGGGCGCGCTGCGACGCGGCGCCGCCGCAACGCCCAGCCCGGCCAACACCAGCGTCAGCAGCCCGAGGTAGCGCCCCCCGGTGTAGGCCATGATCTGCCGACTCGAGGTCGCGCGATCGTCGTTGCGCCAGGAAAGCAACTGGGAGGGTTCTACGGCCGCAGTTTCATAGGTCGCCCGCGGTCGGCTTTGCACCCACTCCGAGAAGGTGATGACGCTGCGGTCGTCGAGCGGGTCGTACGTCGCGGCGAAGAAGCGGAACGGCACGAGGGTCAGCACCGCCGCGCCCACCGCGGTCGCCGCGTAGCGCGGCAAGAGCGACAGCTTGCCACGCAGGGTCAGCAGCGCGTGGGTGAGTACGCCGAGCGCCAGAAAAAACCCGATGTAGAAGCACGACAACATCGCGAGCGTCAACGTCGCGCCGAGCGCAAAAAACCAGCGACGCTGCCCCTCCTCCTGGGCCCGCAGCAAGCAGCAGAAACCCAGCGGCAACCACCACAGCTCGCGCATCTCGCCTACGCCTACATGGAGCGTAAACGCCACAAAAGCGCTGCATTGAGCGAGCGCGCCCGCCGCGAGCGCCCCAGTCCATCGCCCGCTCTGCAGCCAGCCCAACCAGCACATGCACCATCCGAGCAGCGTCAGGTGCAGCAAGGCAAGCAGGTTCGACAGCGTGACCGGATCGATAGGGGCCAACGCCGCAAAAATCCCATTGAAGGGCTCAATCGGGTAGAGCTGCATCCCGGCGGGAAAGCCCACCCACGTGGTCGCAAGGCCCCAGGTGCCGTCCCAGAACTCCTGACGCATCCACCACAGGTTCCATACGTGCTTGAGGCCGTCACCGTCCGGACTACCGAGCGCAGACGCCGACAAATGCGCCGAGACCGGCCACGTCAGCAGCACGGCAAGGGCGAGGGACTGCAGAAGCGTATAGACGCGAAGCACGCCGCAACCTACCGCCGAACCACCCTGCCCGGGAGGGCGAATGCTCCACACCGCCACGTTGCTCGGCCTCACCCCCGACCGCGCGTACCTTTGGAAGCCCGCGGGGCTGCCGGTGTTCCCGCCCCACGACGGCGTGGGAACGAGCCTGTACGCGTGGTGGCAAGCGCATCCTGACTTTCCGGCGGAGGGCTTCCCCGCCGGCTTTGAGGGTGGCATCGCCCATCGTCTGGACACCGCGACCTCTGGCCTCGTGCTGGTCGCGCGAAACGCGGGGAGCCTCACGGCCCTGCGCGAGCGCTTCGCGTCGCGGGCGTTGCGCAAGCTCTACGTGTTCCGATCTCAGGTGGCTCCGAGCGTCGCGGGGTACTCCAGCACGCTGATCGAGGTCCCCATCGCCCATCACCCGCGCAGCAGTCGCCGGATGATCGTGCAGGATCGCCCGGTCAAAGACCACCGTGGCCGGTGGTACCCGGCATGGACCCGGTTCACTGCGTTGGAGCAACCGGCGGCGACGTCCGAAAACGAAGGTTTCCTTTGGCAAGCGGAGATCCGCACCGGCGTGATGCACCAGATCCGCGTGCACGCGCTGCACGCCGGGATCCCGCTGTGCGGCGACCCCTTGTACGGCGCGGGCTCAGAAGGACCGTTCTTGCTGCACCACGCGCAGATGATCTTCCCCGAGGGGGCCTCGCCGGTGGCCCCGCTTGGCGACGGGACGGAGCCGAGGCTGGTGCTTTAGCCGTGGCCACTGGGGCGCGACAGGTTTGCGCGCCCGGGAGCGTGCAGACCGCTACGCGTGCGCCGCCGCGCCGATGCGCTGGCCCAGACGCACTGTCGCGCCCGCCGCGACCTCCCAGGTCACCGTGTCTGGCGCCAACAGGACCACCGTAGAGCCCAGCTCAAACCTGCCCAGCTCCGCACACCGACCAAGGGGATGGTTCACCATCCCGGCGGTGTCTGGCCCCGCGGTGTTGGTGATGATCGGGTGGTACACCGTCTTGATGCGGCCGACGCCGAACGCGCCCACCATGACGACGGCGATGGTGCCGGCTTCGGTGTCCATCCAGCTCACCAGCCGCTCGTTGCGCGCGAACAGGTCGCGGATGCTGCGCACGGCGGCAGGAAACACCGGCCAAAGCTTACCCGGAAGGTAGTGAAAACGGGTGACGGTGCCCGCGCACGGCGTGTGGACGCGGTGGTAGTCTTTGGGCGACAGGTAGATCACCGCAAAGCGCGTGTAGGGCGCGCCGCCGGCGGAATCTTCGGCGAGCAGATCGGAGACCGCGTAGTCGATGCCCGGCGCCTGAGGGATTCGTCCGTCGGTGATCGTGCCGACCGCCGAGCACACGCCGTCTACCGGACTGACAAAGCTGTCGGGCCGCGCGTCGATCGGCCGCGCCTCGGGCTTCAGCGCGCGCGTGAAAAATGCCGTCAAGCTATCAAAATCATCGAGCGTCCCCACGCATTCGCTCAAGTCTGGGCCGTACTTTGCGACGTAGGCGCGCAACAAGATGCGCTGCAACGCGCGTGGAAACCGGGTGCGGCCGAACGCTCCCATCCAACGGGCGACGAGGTTCTTGGGCACAAGCGAGAGGGCACTGACAATAAGGGCGTCTTTCACCCCGCCGCACTAACCCATACGCCCCGAGCGCCGAACCCACCCACGCGCTTAGCGCACCGCAGCGAACACGGTGATCCCGGCGTCATCCGTGTCGCCCTGAAACACGCCCAGCGCGCCCAGCCGCGCCGCGGCGAACGCGACCAGCTCGGTGACTTGCCCAAGCGTGAGCGTGAGCTCCGGCTCGACAAAAGGCGCTTCGGGCGCGACGGGCTTGTCGGTCAGCCAGGTGTAGCGATCATGCCGCCCGTCCCAGGTGCCGAGCACGGTCACGACCATGCTCTCGCTGGTCGGGGGCTCCTCAGGCGAGCGCCCCTCAGTGGTGATGGTCAGACGGTGGCCGTCGAGCGCGAAGCTCTGACCGCCGCGGCACATCTTCCAGCCGCCGCGCACGCGGTTGGCCTGCTCGGACCACGTCGCGAGCGCCTTCAGGTAGGCCGGATCATCGACCGGCACGCCCGCGCCGCGGGGGGCACGCAGCTCGCCGAGCCGGAACCGGTCGCCATCCTCATCGAGCCGCAGCGTGATGTCCAGCGGGCCTTCGCTGTCGCGGATCACGCCGATCGCGCCGCGGTCGAAGCGAAACGGCGACGGCAAGCCTTTGCGCAGCGCTGCGATCGCGCGCTCCACGTCCGGCAACGCCGCGCTCGACGCCTGCGGGGGCGGGGGACCGCCGCCCCCTTTCACCGCCTCGCTCTGCACGCCGGTGACGCGAAAACCGCGGGGGGTCTCCTCAAAGCGGAGCACGAAGCGACGCAACCCGGGCGGACCACACACCCGTGCGATCGCTTCGGGGAGGCCGCTCTTTTCCCACGCCGCGGACAGCGCCTCGTAGGCGGCGCGCGCCGGGAGATCGCCGCGCTGTTTGTCGAACCATAGCATCCGGGAGGTCTATCTTCGGCGCCCGCACCCCGCCCGAATACAAAAACTTGACCCAAACGGCACCGATTGTGCGATTTGGGAGCGATACTGTACCCGCTATCCACGCTTGGAGCCCGAATGTCCCTCCTCCTTCTCGCCCTGTCCGCCCCCGCGTCCGCCGCTCCGCAACTGGTGTGGTCCTATGACGACTTCGGCTCGCCGGTCGCCGGAGTCGACGGCTGGAGCGGCGGATACAGCCCGGATCAATGGGGCGCGTTCGAGTACGGCGGCCACCCTTGGGCCTACCCGCTGACCGATGAAGACAGCGGTCGCTGGCTTGAAGACGCGCCGATCTCCAACTGGATGGTGAACGACGCGGTGACCGTCTACGACGGCGAGTTCACCTTTCAGGCGTACGTCTCCGATGACGACGCCATGGGCGGCGTGATCGCTACGACGGCTACGGCTGCGTGGGTGGTCGTGTTGTGCGGCGGCGACCGTGGAAGCTGCCCAGACGGCGCAGACGGCGGCCGCAACGGCTCGGTCACCCTGCTGAAGATCGATCGCACCGGCGCGACCGCGCTGGACACCGCCAACGACACCTACCCGACCGGCGCGATCTTCGACATCCACGTGTCCTCCAACGACGGCGTGATCCGCGCTTGGTCCGATGACACCGGTTGGGAGGTCACCGGCGCGATCCCCGACGGCACGTCGATGAGCGGCGTGGGCTTCTACGCGTACAACTGCGGCGGCTACAACGATCGCGCCTACAACTGCGCGTTCAGCCAGCCCGAGCTCTACGGCCTCGATGACGACAACGACAACGTCATCGACGACAACGACAACTGCGAGTTTGACGCCAACACCAACCAGATGGACCGCGACGGCGACGGCATCGGCGATGTGTGCGACGACAGCACCGACACCGGCGGCGGCGGGGATGCCGACACCGACACCGATTCGGACACCGACACCGACACCGATTCGGACACCGACACCGACACCGATTCGGACACCGACGCCGACACCGACACCGACTCGGGCACCCTCGACAGCGATGTCGGCGGGACCATCCCCGGCGAGATCAAGACCGCCGGCTCCTGTGGCTGCGCTTCCGCTCCCTCTACCAGCGCGGTTGGCGTGCTGGGCGCGCTCGCCGCGATGCTGCTCGGTCGCCGCCGCCGCGCGTAATCCCGCAACGCGCAGCTTGGGCGCCCCTACGGGGCTCGCCCGGTCGGGTTTCTGGATACACCAGCCCCATGTCATGGCGTTCGCTCTCCATCGTCGCGTTCGACACCGAGACCACCGGCTTCTTTCCCGAGACCGGTGATCGGGTGATCGAGTTTGCAGGCGTGGAGTTCACCGTGAACCCCGACGGGACGGTCGCGGGGATGGTCGAACACCAATACCTGATCAACCCCGAGCGCCCGATCCCGCGGGAAGCGACCGAGGTTTCGAAGATCCGCGATGAAGACGTGGCGAGAGCTCCGCTATTTGCCGCAGTCGCCGAGAAGATCCACGCGCTGCTGGCGCGCTCGATCACCATCGCCCACAACTACCCCTTTGATCAGCGCTTCCTGACCGCCGAGTTTGCCAAGTGCAAGCTGAAGTGGCCCAACCCACCTGCCGAGATCGACACGCTGGACATGTCCCGGCGCTTGTACAGCGAGGCGCGGGAGCACAACCTCACCGCGGTCACGCAGCGCCTCGGCGTGTCCTTGACCGGCGCGCATCGCGCGACCAATGACGCGCGGGCCTGCGGAGAGGCGTTCTTGGAGATGGTGCGCCGACACAACGCCCCGGACACGCTCGCGGAGATGATCGTCTGGGCCGATGGCGTCGGCGATCCGCCCAACACCGGGCATCTCTTGCGCGGGGATGGCGGCGTGCCGCTGTTCGCGACGGGCCGTTTTCTCGGCCAGCCGGTGGAAGAGCACCCCGACGAGCTTGGCTGGATGACCCTCGCGCGCGAGCGGGTCGACGGCGCGTGGCGGCCGGTGTTTCCGCAGGAGGTCCGGGACTGGGCCGAGCGCTACTTGCGCGTGCGCGCATCCGGCAGAAACCCCCAGAACGCCAAGGGCTTCGGCCCGATGGACTGGGGCATCGATCCTCCGGTCGGTGCGCGATGACGGGAACCCGTCGTGGGCCCACGCTGCTGCTGGGTCTGGTGCTTGGCGCCTGCGCCGCGCCGATGCTCGCGTTCGGCGGCGACCGCTCGCTGATCGCGCAGCTCGATGACGAGATCATCGCGCTGCGGCAGCGGGTGTTTCTGCTCGAAAAGCACTGCGGCAGCGATCAGGTGCCGCCGGCGATCTACGCCGAGCTGGTGCAAGTTTTTGCCGGAACGCCGATCACCGTCGCGCGCCAGGGTGCACGCGCATTGGTGACGTTGCGCGCAGATGACCTGTACTCCAGCGACTCGCTCACCCTGCGGGAAGAGGCGCAGCCCTGGTTGGACCTGCTGTCCACCGCGCTGTCGGTCAACCCCGAGACCAACCTCGTGATCGTCGGACACACCGACGGCACGCCGGCACCGACGCTGCTGCGGACGCGCTACCCCACGGGCTGGGAGTGGGGCATGGCCGAAGCCACGGTGGTCGGCGAGCACCTCATCCGCCACTACGGCATTCAGCCCGGGCGCATCACCATCGGCAGCCGGGGCCCGTGGGACCCGCTGGCCAGCAACGACACCCCCGAGGGCCGCGCGATCAATCGTCGCGTGGTCATCCACCTCTCCGAAGGTAAATATCCATGAAAATATCCATGAAAATATCTTTATTGGCAGTCATCTTCGGTAGCGCGCTGCTTGGCGGCTGCGCGGCCGGCAACGACGAGAGCGGCGCGGGGCTGGACGGCTGCGGCGACGTCGACGGCGCGGGTACCGACACCGGCAACGTGCCCGACATGGCCGGATCGTGGTCCACGCAGTTCTACTACGACGAGAACAACGACTCCTGCAACGGGATCAGCTCCGACACCGAAACGTGGATCGGCGCGATGCAGGTTCAAGGCTCGGTGCCGTCCCTGTCGATGTACTTCGGCACCGAACGCGGCGACGAGACCTTCTACGGCATGGTCGATCGCAACGGCGGCGTCACGTTCTCCGGGACCCACGCGCACCCTGCCGGTACCGAGCACGCACAATTCGGCGGGCTCGCGTACCACGACCAATACCTCGACGTCGATGTCATCGATGGCAGCCTGTTCATCGGCCTCGACGGCGACGGCGACGGCGCCATCGACTGCACCGTGAAGGGCGCGTGGATCGCCCGTAAATCAGGGTCCTGAATGGTGCTTCGAAGCGCACTCGCCCTCACCAGCAGCGTCGTCGTGCACGCGCTGGTGTTCGGCGTGATGTGGCTTCAACCCGCTCCGACACCTCCGCCCCCGCCTCCGGACGGCAGCCCGGTCAGCCTCGCCGCGTTCGACTTCGACGACGCGCCTACGGAGTCGTCCTCGCCTACCCCCAGCGACGTCGCGACCCCGCCCGACGAGGCCCCGCCTGCGCCGGTCGCGGTCACCGCACCGGTAACGCCCCTCCCTGACCCGATGGGCATCGACAGCCAGCCGCCCCAACCGGAGGCCGCGATGGAGACGGGCGAGGGTGAAAAAGCCGCCGAGGAGAAGAAGAAAGGCCCAACCATCACCCACGGCGCCAAAGCCCGCCGGCCTACCCGCACCCCCAAGCCCTGCCCCGAGTCGGTCGCAAATATTCAACAGCTTGGCCCCTCCGAGTGGTTCGTAGAGCGCTCCCTGCTGGAGTACTACGCAGGCCACATCAGTGAGATCGACACCCTCGGCTCGGTCTGGACCCACAAGGGGCCCGACGGAAAGCCGGACGGCTTTCGCTTGGGCCTGCCGCGGTGCACGGTGCTGCGGGACGGCGGGCTGCGCTCCGGGGACGTCGTGCACGACATCAACGGCGTCCGCATCAACAACGTGCTCCAAGCCGTGGCAGCCTACATTCAGCTCCGCAAAGAACCTGTGCTGGTGCTGCACGTGACCCGCAAGAAGCAATCGGTGAACCTGACGTATCACCTCGAACCGAAAGACCGGCAGAAGAAGGGCCGCAAGGGGAAACCATGATCTTCTGGCTACTTGGCTGCAGGGTGTCCGTCGATCCGGGGGTGCCCGACCGCCCGCTCCCCGTAGAGGAAGACACCGGGTCCCAAGTGTCCGGCGTCGCCCCGCTTCCGATCTGGATCAACGAGATGATGCCCGAGAACGACTCCACGTGGCAGGCGCCCGATGGCAGCCTACCGCCCTGGGGAGAGGTTCGAAACGGCTCTGAAGGCGACGTCCAACGCAGCGATCTCCGCATCAACAGCGCGGCGATCGAGTGGGTGTACACAAGCACCCCCGACACCGGAGACGTAGACTCGGGCGCAAACACAGAGTCCGACGTGATCCCAGCCGGCGCGGTCGCGATGTTCACGCTCCCCGACGATGGCGCCATCGAGCTGTCTTGGCAGGGTGTACGCACCGATTCGCTGGACCCGGGCGACCCTGGACCCGACTACGCGTGGGCGCGCTTCGACGCCGGCGCACCGGGAGCGCAGTCCGCGTGGGAGCTGACCGGCGCCCCAACCCCCGGCTACGACAACGGGAACCGCCCGCCCGAAGGCTCGCCGAGCGACCTCTTCTACGCAGACTATTCGAGGATAGACCTGACCATACCCCCCGACTCGTGGGACAGCCTGACCGGGGATCCCTACACCGGCGTGCCGGCCACCTTGGGCTACGAACGCATCGCGATCCCGGTGGAGATCCATCTGAAGGGCGTGTACGGCTCCTTGCGCACGCTCGAAGGCAAAGCCTCGTTCTCCGTCGACATCAACGCCGCGCGACCCGGCGGCACGATGCGCGGATTGAAGAAGTTGAAGTTCAACAACATGGTACAAGATCCCTCCGGCGTGCACGAGCACCTCACCTACGGGTTGATGCGCGCCGCCGGACTGGCGGCGCCGCGGGTCGGGTACCTGCAAGTCTATGTGAACGGCGAATATTGGGGCGTCTACACCAATGTAGAGGCCGAAGACGACGTGTTCCTGGACCGCTACTTCGGGGAGCACGGCGGCAATCTCTACGAAGGCGCGTACGGCGTGGACTTCGTCGTCGGTGACGAATTCGCGTTTGAGTGCGATGAATGCGCTTTTCCCGACGACCGCTCCGACATCACCGCGGTAGCGACTGTGCTCGATCAAGCGCCCACCGACGCCGCGATGGCTCAGCTCGAAACCTTGGTTGACCTTGATCAGTTCCTGACTGAGTACGCGGTCGAACAGCTGACGCTGCACTGGGACGGCTACGCTACGGCCAACAACTACCGCGTCTTCAACGACCCCGGTCAGGATCGCTTCGTGATCATCCCGTGGGGCGCGGACCAGACCTGGATCGACGAGTACTTCACGCCCTTCAACGGCTACGGCCGGATCATGACCTTCTGCATCGCCAACGCCCGCTGCCTCTCCCGCTACGAGAGCACGTTGCTCGAGGTGGCGGATCTGGCCGAAGCAGAAGATTTACCCTTGCAGTTCCGCGATCTCGTCGCACGCTACAACGACGACTTCCTCGCCGACCCGCGCACCGAATGGGACGCGGACCTGCACGGCTACTACCTGTCGCTGACGCTCGGAAACCTACGGGACGGCCCAGACCGCGTGCGCGCCGAGGTAGCCGCGCACTGAACCGCGCCGAGCCGCGCCGAACCTACGGCGGGCGGCACCCGAGCCGGGCTCAGGTGCAGCTGGTGCCGGAGCAGACGAAGGTCTCGTCGTTGCCCTTGTTGACGGGCGAGTTGTCGTTCAACGAGATGTCGTCGTTGCCGGTAGACCCCGAGTTGGCGTCGGCACCCGTGCCGAAGTCGCACAGCGTTGCGTTGAGCGCGGACCCTGCGGTGCTCATCTTGACGCCGCCGCCGTACAAGGACGCGGTGTTGTCGTAGATCCCGTACGATAACGAGGAAGCCCCGGTGCAGTTGACCGTGCCGACCACGAACAGACCGCCGCCGTTGTCCGCGGTGTTGGTCTTGATCGACGAGGTCGACATCGTCAACGTCGCCCCCGCTCCGACGTACGCACCACCGCCGTTGGTGGCATCGCTGGTCGAGACGTTGGAGCCGGTGAGCGTGATCTTGGCAGCGTCCAGGTAGATGCCGCCGCCGTTCCCGGCCGCCGTGTTGCCGGTCAGCGTAGACGTCGCCATCGTGTGCGTGGTGCCCGCCTCGATCAGCAAGCCGCCACCGTTGCCCACCGCGGTGTTGTTGGTGAACGTGCTGCCCGTGGCGGCCAACGTGCCTGCGTGCAACAGCAAGCCGCCGCCGTCGCCGGTCGCGTCGTTGGAGCTGAACGTGACCGTCGTGAGGGTGTTGGTGCCGCCGTTCAGGTAGAGGCCGGCGCCGTCGATCGCGTCCGAGAGGGTGATCGTGCTGGACGTGAAGCCTACGGTGCCGGCGTTGACAAACACCGCGCCGCCGCTGTCGTCCGCCTGATTCGAGGAGAACGTGGTGCCGCTGCTGCTGCTGTTGGTCGTGAACGACACCGTGCCCGTGGTGTCTACAAACGCCGCCCCGCCGCTGCCCGCTGCGGTGTTGCCGGTAAACGTGCCGCCGGAGACGGTGACCGAGCCGGCCGTGATCAACAACCCGCCGCCGTCGCCGGATGCGTCATTGGTCGTAAACGAAGGCGTGTTGAAGGTCACGGTACCGGTGGTGTCGATGCCCATGCCGCCGCCGCCGTCCGCCGCGCCCGACGCCGAGTTGCTGGTGAACGCGACGCCGGTGCCAAAGGTGGCGTTGCCGTTGTCGACCATGACGGCGCCGCCCATGCCGCCGGCCACGTTGCCCGACAGCGTGTGGCCGCTGCCGATCTGCAGCGTGCCCGCCGACTGGTACACGCCGCCGCCGTCTCCGGCCGCGATGTTCGACGTCAGCACCGACGAGGAGCCAAACGCCGCCGTACCCCCAGCGACGTAGTACCCGCCGCCATCGGTCCCGGCGCTGTTTGAGGTCGCGGCGGAGTAGTAGGACGTCCACGTGCCGCCCGCGACGTAGAGCCCGCCGCCACCGCCCGCCGTAGCGGTGTTGCCGGTAAATCCTACCTTGTTGGTCGTCGATGTGCCGGTGAGCGTAGCGGTTCCGCCCGCAAAGTAGACGCCACCGCCGGAGGTGCCCGCCGTATTGCTGGAGAAGGTGATCGGCCCCGTGGAGATGGTGCCACCCGCGTCGTACAGACCGCCGCCCGAGGTGCCCGCGGTGTTGGAGCTGATCGTCGCGGTGGTCGCCGCCTCGAAGCGCGCCGTGCTGTCCATCCAGATGCCGCCGCCGTTCGTGGCGGCGGTGCCGTTGGATACCGTAGAGCTGGTGAGCTTGATGCTGGCATAATCGTCGGCAGCAATGACCCCGCCGTTGGTGGCCGATCCCTGCTTTGCGGTGACCGACGACAACGCCACGGTGTAGGTGCCCGACGTCGGCGCCGCAGACGCGACCGCGTAGATCGTGCCGCCGTAGGTGCTCGCACCCACGGCCGTCCCGTTTCCATGCGCCAGCGTGATGTTGGAGATGGTGACGTGACCACCATTCACGTAGATCGTGGATCCCGCCGAGCCGCCGTCCAAGGTCGGACTTCCGTTCTGTGCGGTGATCGTCGCGTCAATGCCGGTGGCGTCGATCGTGCCATAGGTGGTGGTCGTGCCGCACATGTACAGCGTGTCGCCCGAAGCGAGCACCCAGGAGCCAGGCGTTGCCGCGGTGCCCGAGAGGGTACCGGTGATGCTGGTCCAAGTGGTGCCGTTCTGGATGGCCTGCTGGCCGGACTCGCTCGCGGTGGTCCAGGCGCCGCTGCCGGTGCAGTTGTTGTACTGGCCGTCGCAGAGCTCGGGCGCGCCGGTGTACACGTACTTGTCGGCGTCGTCGCAATCGGAGCTCGAGGTGACCCCGCTGGTGATCGCGCAGTCGCCGGTTCCCGCGCCTTGCGCGTCCCCGTCGGAGTCGGTGTAGTAGACCGTCAGGCCGTCGTCCGCGACGCTGTCGCAGTCCTGATCGACGTCGTCGCAGGTCTCGGGCGCGCCCGGGTAGATCGAGCTGCTGGAGTCATTGCAATCGGTGGTGAGGTCCCCGCTCGTGCCCTCGTAGGCATCGGAGCAGTCGCTGTCGACCGAGACGCGCGTGTCCCCGGCGGTATCGAGGTAGCCGTCGTTGTCGTCGTCGTCGTAGCAGGTCTCAGAGCCGTCGCAGTTCTGGTCGACGCCGTCGCCGGTGACCTCGGCGCGCGCCGGGCTCCGCGACGACAAGGTGTCGTCGCAGTCGGTGGTCAGATCCGAAGTGGAGCCTTCGTAGGCGTCGGAGCAGTCGGTGTCGGCCGAGACGCGCGTGTCCCCGGCGGTGTCGAGGTAGCCGTCGTCGTCGTCGTCGTCGAAGCAGATCTCGCCGCCGTTGCAGTCTTCGTCGATGTTGTCGCCGGTGATCTCGGTGGCACCCGGGTACTTGGCCGCAGACGCGTCGTCGCAGTCGGTGGTCAGATCGCCCGAGGTGCCCTCGTACGTGTCCGCGCAGTCGGTGTCGACCGATACGCGGGTGTCGGCGGTGGTGTCGAGGTAGCCGTCGTTGTCGTCGTCGTCGTAGCAGATCTCGCCGCCGTTGCAGTCTTCGTCGATGCTGTCGCCGGTGACCTCGGTGGCGCCCGGGTACTTGGCCGCGGAGGTGTCATCGCAGTCGGTGGTGAGGTCCGTCGTGGTGCCTTCGTACGCGTCGGCGCAGTCGGTGTCGACGGAGACGCGCGTGTCGCCGGTGGTGTCGAGGTAGTTGTCGTTGTCGTCGTCATCGAAGCAGATCTCGCCGCCGTCGCAGTCTTCGTCGTCGCTGTTACCGGTGATCTCGGTCGCGCCCGGGTGATCTTCGGAGGACGCGTCGTCGCAGTCGGTGGTGAGGTCCGCCGTGGTGCCTTCGTAGGCGTCGTTGCAGTCGGTGTCGGCAGAGACGCGCGTGTCGCCGGTGGTGTCGAGGTAGGTGTCGTTGTCGTCGTCGTCGAAGCAGGTCTCGGAGCCGTCGCAGTTCTCGTCGTCGCTGTTGCCGGTGGTCTCGGTGGCGCCGGGATGATCTTCGGAGGACGCGTCGTCGCAGTCGGTGCTGACGGTCGCGTCGTAGTCACCGGCCGCGGCGCAGCGGCACTCGGTGGCGGTGGTGCCGTAGGTGTCGCCGTCCCCGTCGTAGTAGCGGATCGTGCACGATGTGGCGTTGAGATCGTTGGTGTCGCCGTCGCAGTCGTCGTCGTACGCGGTGGCGCAGGTCTCGGTGCCGGCCGGGCTGACCAGGCGGTCGGTGTCGTCGCAGTCGGTGCCGAGCCCGGAGCCGTCCTCTCCGTAGCCGTCGCCGTCCTGATCGTAGTCGTTGTTGCCCGCACAGTCGGCGTCTACGCCGTCATACCACGCATCGACCGCGCCCGGATTGGTGTCGCCCGCGGTGTCGTCGCAGTCATCGCCGTAGTGACCAGCCCCGTCGAGGTAGGCGTCGGTGTTGTAGCCGTCGTCGTCCTGATCGAAGTCGTCGTCCCCCGCGCAGTCCTGATCGAGATCGTCGTACCAGCGCTCGGTCGCGTCCGGGTTCACGTCTTCCGGAGACAACGAAGGGAACCCGTTGATGCCCACCCAGTCGGGGCTATCAGCCGGGTCATCCCAGCAGTCCCCGGTGCCGTAGTAGGCCATGTCGTGGTCGTAGCCGCCCGCGTAGCCGGCATCGAGGAAGCTGTCGCCGTCCTGATCGCCGTCGTTGCCGTCGCAGTTCTCGTCGAGACCATTGTACCAGACCTCGGGGATGTCGGGGTTCGGGTAGACGGCCGCGTCGGTGTCGTCACACTCGGCGTAGGAGGCGAAGCCGTCGCCGTCCTGATCGAAGTCGTCGTTGCCAGCGCAGTCCTGATCGGTGCCGTCATACCAGGTGTCGGTGGCCGAGGGGTGGATGTCGGCGGGGTCGATAGGCTCGCCCTGGGTGGGCGGGGAGACCGGGTACGAGCAGTCGGCCTCGGTGCCGTCGTAGAGCACGCAGTCGGAGTCGACGACGTCGTAGCAGTCATCGCCGAGGGTGCCGTCGCGGCGCGGGTAGATCGCCGAGTCGTAGGTGTCCCCGTCCTGATCGAAGTCGTCGGCGCCGTCGCAGTTGGCGTCGATGTCGTCGTAGTAGACATCCTCCGCGTCGGGGTTGACGTCAAAGGCGGTAGGCTGCGCCATGCCGGCTACGGCGGTGTACGTCTCCGGGGTGGTGGTCGGGTCGTCCCAGCAGTCTGTGCCTTGCACCGCGGCAAAGCCGACGGCGTCGAAGCCATCGCCGTCTTGGTCAAAGTCGGAGCCGCCCGAGCAATCGGAGTCCACGCCGTCGTACCAAACCTCGGCTGCGCCGGGGAAGATGTTCCCGCCATCGGCGCCATCGTCGCAGTCGCCTTCCGCGAGGGTCACGCCGTCGCCGTCGCCGTCTACCGAGGACCATTGCGAGGAACAGCCCACGAGGAGCAGCGGGAGAGCGAGCACCGAGCCGCCGATGACGGCGCCAAAGGCGACGCCAAAAGTAAGAGTACGCATCGTGACATCGTACCCCGGATCCCGCCCAAAAGGGAACCAAAGGCTACCCAAAAAACCAGACCTCCCCGAGTACGCAAATCGCGATCAGGAGGCCCCCGCCGCGCTCAGCTCAAGGCCTCCGCGACCACGTCTTTCCAGGATCGCAGCCACGGCGCAGCACGACGCCCCCGCCAAGCCGCGATCCCTTCGATCAGATCGGGTCCGCAGTAGCCGCCCGACGCAGGCCCGGCGTGGGTCAACGACGCGCAGTCCCCGACATCGCTGGCGACGACCGGCGTGCCTTGAGCCCGGTACGCGAGGATCTTCAACGGACAAAACCACGGCGGGGCGTCCGCGGTGTAAGGTGCGAGGCCGATGTCCATCGCCGCGACGTAGTGGGGCACTTGGGACTCGGGCACCTGCCCGACCTGCAACAGACGCGGGTGATCGATGCGCACCGGGCCTTCCCCGACGCACAGTCCGACCGCATCGGGAAACGCATCGAGCAGCGCGGGGAGCCGCTCCACGCCGTGCCAGCGCTTCATCGAGCCCAGAAAGCCGATCACAAAATGCCCGTGCAGACCGAGGCGCGCGCGCGTCGCTTGCCGGTGCCCGGCGCCCGGCTCCACGCCGTTGGGCACGTGCCGCACGTCCACCGCGCCGGCGCTCTTCGCCCACGCCGCGAGCCACGCGCTCACCGCGATCACCCGCGGCGCCGCAGCGACCGCGCGCTGCTCCAACGCCCGCGCCAGCCAGGGCAGCGTGAGTGACTCAAAGCGCGCCCGCTCCAGCGCGAGCGGCGCGTTCAGCTCCAGCACCCGCGGCACATCCCCAAGATGGGCGCCTACATCGGCGTAGAGCGCGTGCCGCTCCCACAGCAGCGTCGGTGCGTACGCTGCCGCCCGGGCCGCCACGCGCCGCGCGATCCGCAGCTCGTTCAGCTCCCGCACCCGCCCGAGGCGCGCCGGCCAAGCCGGCACGTCCACGTCGAGCACCTCCAACGCAGCGTCGGCGCCGTGCTCGCCGCGGTGATCGGCCCGCCGGGCGGCGAGGATCGGCGCGCCCAAGGCCCGCGCGATCCCGCGCAGATGTGCAGAAGCGCCGGATGGCCCCAGCGCCGGGATGCCCGCGGCGGCGCAGACCACGAGAGGCCGGGATCCGGGAACGAGCGGCGAGGACGGATGCAAACGGGACGGGTTCATGCTGCTATTTTCCGGCTGCGGGCGAGGACAGGTTGAGCGTAGCAAGCACCCTGTCGCCCATCGAACGACGCCCCCCACACGCATCGGGCGCGCTGCAAGCGCCGGGGAGCACGTAGCCGGCGCGGGTGCGCAGCCCGTCGTGCTCCTGCACGCGCTCGACGATGATCCAAGGTTCTCGGTTTGTCTCCACCCGTACAATGAAGCTGGATCCCCGATTCGCCGCGGGCGCGCCCTGTACGCGCTCGGTCACCACGGCCGCGCCGTGCAGCCAGTCGCTCCACACCGCCCGCTCACGCGCTACGGCCGCGCCTTCGGGCTCCTCCGACGCGAAGAACGTCCCCGCGAACACCGGGTAGCGATCGCCAGAAGACCACGCAGGAAAGGACAACCAACGCCCCGTATGCGCTTGCCACCGACTCGGCATCGCGATCTGCGCGCTGTCGGAGACCGAGACCGTGGACCACGACCCCGCCCACCACGCCGGCGGGGTCCACGGCAGCAGCGCGGTGAGCCCCAAGGCCACGAAGGTCGCGACCGCCGCGCGCATCGGCGCGAA
This sequence comes from uncultured Pseudomonadota bacterium, assembly GCA_903900265.1. Taxonomy (GTDB): domain Bacteria; phylum Myxococcota_A; class UBA796; order UBA796; family SXON01; genus CAIUMM01. Next base: position 170,947 of record CAIUMM010000015.1, on the reverse strand, counting down.
CAAACCCCCGATCAACACCGCCACCACGCCGCCGACCAGTCCGCCCGCGTGCCCGACCAGCGAGACACCAGGCCCGTTGAACAGGCTGATGAACGCGAGCGGAAGGAAAAGCACGAGGTTGCCGACACCGTAGCGGCTCTTCAAGTGCGCCGGGACCCACCGTCCATAGCGAAACCCAAGCGCGATCTGCGCACCCCACGCCCCGTAGGCGAGCGTGCTCGCGCCCACCACCGGGAGGTCGCTCCCCGCGAGGATCGCGATCGTGCTGCAGAGCAACGCCCATGCGAGCACCGCCGCCGCGCCCCAGGCCCCGAGCACGCGCTCAGTTCGATAGCTACAATAAGCCAACAAAGGGAGGTTCACCGCGAGGTGCGCGACGCTCACATGCGCGAGCGCAGCCGAGAACGGCGTCCAGTAGCCACCGTCTAAAAGCGTGCGCTCAAAACCCACCGCGGCCTGGCCCACGCCCAGAGCACCGTCCGGCGAGGAGACCCCTTGCAGGACGCCCACAACCGCGAGCCCCACGCACAGGAAGAGCGTGACCCAAGGCGCGCCAGCGGACCACGGAGCCCGCAGGCGTGCACCGAGGCGCGCCTCCTCCGATGACAACGCGTCCCGCAGCGCCGGAACCTCCGACGCAACGAGAAAGCCATCGCCGGTCCACTCGCTGTGTTGGACACGAACAGAAGGCAAAAGTCTGCCGCGACGGAGCTCTTCTTCAAGCTCCGCCGCAGGCATCAACAACGTCTCTGAGTCCGTCCGGACCTGCGCGAGCGGCATGTCCAGAGCGTAGCCGATTGTCCGCTCCCGCCCGAAGGGGGAACGGACATCGTGCAAACGCTTTACTTGGTCTCTTTGTGCGTCGTAACTTTCCGCTCGTAGCGGCAGTACTTCTTCAGTTCCATGCGCGCGGCGGTGTTCTTCTTGTTCTTCTGGGTGACGTAACGGTTCACCCCGGGGATACCGCTTTCGCGGCAAGTGGTGCACTCGAGGTGGATGACCTGACGGCCCTGGGCCTTCTTCTTTGCCATGTTCGACTCCGGTCGGAAAAGGACCCGGGCGGGTATTCTATGGATTGGCCTGAGTCAAGGCCGCAGGCCAATCCATGTCCACATCGGCGGGGACGCTACCGGCGCGTGTGGTTGCTCTCGGCTTCGGTGTGCGCGCCCCGGGTGCCGCTCGAAGAGCCGCTCGAAGAGCCGCCGCGGGACTCACCGCGCGAGTCGCTCGACGAGCCGCTGCGGGGTTCGCTGTGGCTGTCCCGGGCTTCGCGTTGGTCTTCGCGGTGCTCCGCTGCCGCGTGCGCAACGTACCGACTGTGGGCCGGCGCGGAGACATAGTGCACCACGCGGGGGGCGCCCCAGTAGCCCGCGACCCAACGACCGTGGGCGTAGTAGCCATCCACCCATGCGTAGCCGGAGCGCGCCGAGGCCCGCCAGTAGCCATCCACCCAGACGCGACCGCTCCAGTAGCCGTCCACCCACGCGTAGCCGGCGCGGGTGTAGGAGGGCACCCACCGGCCGGGGACGAAGTCCCCATCGCGCTCGTAGTGACCCGCGATCCAAACGTAGCCGGAGCGCGCCGCGGGACGGTAGTACGGAGCCCAGGGGTTGATCTCGACATGGACGCCGGGGACACCAACGCGCACGACAACGCCGGCGTCAGCAGGAGCAGTGAGGAGAACGGCGAACAGGAGCGCGGAGAGCATGGTGAACCTCGGAGAGAGAGCGGTGAATCCGTCTCTTCACTCTCTGGTACGCCCCACCCGCCGGGACATTCACGCGCCGTTCAAAACAGCCTCAGGAACCTTCGGCGCTCGGCTTCGACGCGGCTGGACCGGCGGACCCCGCGGCGTCCGAAGTGACGTCCGTCGTGTCCCAACCGTCGTTGGTGCCGTCGAGATACCAAGGTTTTTCCGTGCCCGCGCCGCCGCTGGCCGCGCTGCTTGGAGCGGCCGCGCTTGAAGGCGTGGCCCGTGCCGCGGCCGGAACCTTTGCAGACTCGGACTTGCCGAGGACCTTTTTGGCGAGCGAGCGCAGGATTCCCATACACCTGTCCTAATCGAAAACGAGCAGGGCGGCGCCCTGCTCAAACACGGAACGGAAGCCTACTGGCTGATGAGCTTGCGCAGCGACCCATACTGACGGATCTTGAACCACGTCAGCTCGCCGCGTTCAAAGTACTTCATCGCGACGTAGAACATCCGCACGTAGTTGGCGGCCCACGCCAGCAAGAAGATCGGCTCGACGTTCTTCTTCCACTTTTCGCGGTCATCGATCAGCTTGCGGATGAACGGACGCGGCACAAAGCTCTTGGACGCGAGGCAGTAGATCGCAAGGTAGAACTTGTCTTCGTCGCTACGCGGCCAGTCCATCGACACGCGGAACTGATGCCAGGCCTTGTGGCTCTGGCCCTCCACCTCTTCGTGCTTCAGCGTGCCGTCGGCGAGGCCCTTCTTGGTCAGCACCGTGCCCGGAAAATAATTGAGCGAGTAGAAGTAGATCGAGTACGGCAGCGGCAGCTCGAGCAAGAACTCGGCCGTTTCAATCTTCATCTCCTCGGTCGCGTGGGGGTTGTCGATGATGACGTCGTAGACGACATCGAGCCCCATCTCCTTGTTCGCCTCGGCAAATTTCAGGATGCTGACGTTGCCGGGGGAGCGGTTGTGGATCTCCTTCGACTCTTTGGAGCTGCCGGATTCGATGCCGGTTTGCACGCGAATGAGACCGACGTCCATCAGCTTCTTCAGCATGTCCGGACGCATCATCGGCGGGATGAGCAAGCACTCAAACGGCACCGAGACGCGCTTCGGGTACTCGACGAGGAACTCGTCCATCCACTCCTGACCGAACGCGAAGCTGGTGTCGTCATCGACCTTGATGCGCGCCGTCTTGGAGAAGTGCTCCTTGACGTACTCGAGCTCGCCCATGATGTGCTGCACCGAGCGCGCCCGGTAGAACTGGCGCCCCTTCTCGTTGTACACGTCGCGGAGAATGCTGACGTAGCAGTACGAGCAGTTGTAGGGACAACCCCGGGAAAAGTAGATGCGGTACTCGGCGGTGCGCTTCCAGGGCTCTTCGACGCGCACCTTCTCGCCTTCGATGTAGTACTTGTTGTCGTCCACCACGTCGGGGTACGGCAACCAGTCCAGATCCTGCATCAGCGGGCGCGGCTTGTTCTGGTAGATCGTGCCTTCGACGTTGGCCCAGATGTTGGGGATGTTGTGCGTCGGCAGCCCATCGCGCAGCGCGGTCGCCAGATCGATAGCGGCAAGCTCGCCTTCGCCTACACAGAGAAAGTCGACCTCGCCGATGCACTCGTCGGGCACGCTCGTGGGGTGGATGCCGCCCCACACCAGCGGCGTGTCCGGAAAGCTCTGCTTGACGCGACGCGAGAGCTCGCGCGCCATCGGGAGCAAGCTGGACATGAAGCCCACGCCCACCATGTCGGCGCCCTTCTGGCGGATGATGTCCAGCACCATGCGAAACTCGCGGTCGCTGGGCATGTCGAGCTGGTTGTGACGCCAGTCGCGTAAGAAGACGATGGTGGTCTCGAACCCGGCGCGCTTCAACGCGGCCGAGACGTACCGAATCCCCGCGTTCTCAACGCTGTAGATCGTGACGAGCACGACGTGAAACGGCCGCTCCACATAGTCGGGGTTGCCGCCAACCGCGGGCTGGAGTCGTTGACCCAGCAGCGCGTTTTGCACCATCTCCCGGGACTCGGAAGGGACGGTGCGACCCGGCTCAGGGGTGCGCGACGCCGGAGCGCGCGCGGCGGGTCGCGGGGGAGGAACGGGGGCGTCAACTGCGATCTCCATGCATGACCTCGAATGCCATCGTGGCGGAGTGTACGCCCAAGGTCAAACGCGGGGAGGGCCGTTGTGCGGTTTTTGTAGCGCGGGAGGGTGTTCTCATCTCCGGATCGTCCCGAAGGCCGTGGCGCAGGCGCCATACAGCGCTGGCCACGGCGCCCCAGAAGCCCCGTGTCAGCGGGTGACGAGCACGGGGATCGTCGCGTGGCGCAGCACGCGCTCGGCGACCGAACCCAGAAACGCGCGCGCCAGACCGGTGCGCCCGTGAGACGCCATCACGATGACGTCGTGCTTGCCGCGCTCCGCTTGGGCCACGATCTCCTCAGGAGCGAAGCCTTCCAAGGCGATCGCCTGCCAAGGTACATCATCGGGGATCTCCTCCCGGGCGATGCGGTCCAGCAGGTGCTTCTGCTCCTTGGCGGCCTGCTCGTGCATCGCGATCAGCGTGTCGCTCATCGGGACACTGTAGACGCCCAGATCGTAGATCCCGACGCCCGGCGCGAGCCCGACGTGGAGCAAGGTGATGCGGCCTTTGCTCTCGCGGGCGAGCTTGATCGCCAGCCGCAGCGCGATGGTCGCGTGGTCTGAAAAGTCAGTAGGGACGAGAATATTCGTGAACATCAACGTTGCTCCAGTGAACCGCACGCGCAGTGCGGTGAGTTTTCCGACAACCGAACCGAAATCGACCAAAGCCCTGCCGCCAACACCCCGAGCGCGAGCCCACGACGCGCCCACGGGCTCGCCGCGGCCAACCTTCGCAATCCGGCCGCGGCACCCGCGAGCAACGGCACGGTGCCCACCCAGAACGCCGCCATCGCGAGCGCGCCGACCGCAGGGCTACCGCCAGCGACCGCAACCGCGAGGGCGCTCCACAGCAGTCCGCAGGGCAACAACCCGGTGATCACGCCCAGCACGAAGCGGCCCGCGATCCCGGTGCGCCGCGCAGCCGATGCACCTGCCGCGACCAGCCGTGGAAAATGAACCTGCAGCCCCGGCACAACACCCGCGAGCCGCGCCGAGAACCAGACCAGCAGCAAGGCCGCGACAGCACCGCCGATCGGCCCCGCCTGCAAGCCACCCAAGGACCCCGAAACTGCGCCAAGGACCACATAGGTCGTCAAGCGTCCGAGGTTCCACGCGACCGCCGCGCCGCGGCTCCCCGCCGACACCGCAGACGCCGCGAACCCGCCGCACATGCCCACGCAGTGCGGGCTGCCCAGCAAGCCCGCCAAGAGCGCGCCCCCAAACAACCCGATCATCGACCGTACTCCACGGTCAACAGGCGGACTGCACCTTGTGAAAAGGTAGTACGCACCTCTATTTCTGGGTGTCCCAGCAGCGCCAACCGCTCCAGGACCAACGCCCGAACGTCTCCAGTCGGCACCTCCACGCTGATCGCCAACAGCCGCGCCTTCCGCGCACGCGCCAAACTCAACGCCCCCAGCAGCAGGTCATCGATGTGCCGCAACAGGGCTAAGGTGGACGCCATGAACTGCAGTGAAGCAAGTTGCGTGCCACGGGCGATTTGGGAGACGAATTTCCGCGCCCCCGCTAAAAGTGGGCTATTGCTCACACCCCCCGGGCGCCTGCCACCATGTCGGACACGATCCTTATTTGCGACGACGAAGAGCTGATCCGGTGGTCGCTCTGTGAACACCTCGAACAAGAAGGCTACCGCACCGTAGCGGCTGAGAACGGCCAACAAGCCCTGAACGCCGTCCGGGACCACGCACCTGCCGTGCTGGTGATGGACCTCAAGATGCCGGTGATGGACGGACTGACGGCGCTGCGAGCGCTGCGTGAGTCCGACCACGACCTCCCGGTGATCATGATCACCGCCCATGGAGGCGTAGAAAGCGCGATTGAAGCCACGCGCCTCGGCGCGTGCGGCTATCTCACAAAGCCTTTCGATCTGCGCGAGGTCAGCATCGCCGTAAAGCGCGCGATCGCCGAGCACCGCCTCAAGCGCGAGGTCCACTACTTACGCACCCAGAAACATCAGAACTACGCGGACATCATCGGGCAGTCTCCCGCGATGCTGCATCTCTTCGAGACGCTGCGCCGGCTGGAGCGGGTCGATGCGCCCACCGTGCTGATCCAGGGGGAGAGCGGCACCGGAAAAGATCTGGTTGCCCGCGCCATTCACAGCCGCGGCCCGCGAAGCGGCCAGCCCTACATGGAGATCGACTGCACCTCGCTGCCCGAGCAGCTGATGGAGAGCGAGCTCTTCGGGCATGAACGCGGCGCGTTCACCGACGCACGCGCGACCAAGCGCGGGCTCTTCGAGGTCGCGGCCGGCGGCGTGATCTTCCTCGACGAGATCGGTGAGCTGCCGCTCACGATGCAGTCCAAGCTCTTACGGGCGTTGGAGAACCGGAAGTTCCGCCGGGTCGGCGGCGTGGCGGACATCCCGCTCAACGCCGCGATCGTCACCGCGACCAACCGCAACCTGCGCGACGAAGCGAAAGCCGGTCGTTTTCGGGAAGACCTGTTCTTCCGGCTCCACGTGGTGCCGATCGAGGTGCCCGCGCTGCGCGAGCGGCGCGAGGACATCCCCGCGCTCGTGCAATACTTTATCGAGCGTTTGAACAAGACCTTTGGACGCGCGGTCCGCGGGACCAACGCCAAGGCGATGGAGCTGCTCGCCGCCTATCGCTGGCCCGGCAACGTTCGGGAGCTGCGCAACGTCATCGAACGCACGGTGATCCTGCTGCCGGGCGACGTGATCGAACCCGGGGATCTCCCTGCGGAGATCCGCGTGGTGACCACGAGCGGCGATCCGCAGCAGCGCGTGTTCACGCTGCCGGAGCAGGGGGTCAACCTCGAGGCGCTCGAGGCCGACCTCGTGCGGCAGGCCTTGGAGCGCGCTGGCGGCAATCAATCCGCTGCTGCCCGGCTGTTAGGAATCTCCCGATATGCCCTGCGCTATCGGATGGAGCACTCAGACAAGCGGTAGCTCCAGCAGGAACGCGGCGCCGCGCAGATCGCCGGTCGAGAGCGTCAGGGAGCCGCCCATCGCAGCGGTCGCTTGCCTGCAGATCGCCAGCCCGAGGCCGGTCCCCCGCGTGCGCGTGGTGAAGAACGGAGAGAAGATCTTTTCGACGTTCTCCTCGGGGATCCCGGGACCGTCGTCGTTCACGAGCACCGACCCGTCGCGCACGCGCAGATGAACAGCGTGTCCAGCCCCGCCGTCCATGGCCTGAACGGCGTTGAGCACGAGGTTGAGCAGCACCTGCTGCACCAGGTTGGCGTCCGCCATGACCTCGCCCTCGCCGGTGGTGCGTAAGTCCACCAAGGGGTGGTCGCGCTGCACAAGGTCAATGACCAACAACGCGACCTCGTCGAGCCGCACCTTGGCACGCTTGGCCTCTGCGGGCCGGGCGAAATCCAGCAGATCGGTGACGAGGCTGTCGAGCCGGCGCACCTGCTGCTCGACCTTCACCATCACCGGCTTGTGCTTGTCGGTCTCAGGCAACGAACGAGAGATCACCTGGATCGCCCCTGAGATGCCTGCCAGCGGGTTTCGCAGCTCATGCGCGACCGCGGCCGACAAGGCGCCGAGCTGCGCGAGCGACTCCGCGCGCACCAAACGCCCTTCGGTGCGCACCGCTTCGGTGAGCTCCTCGACGTGCAGCAGCGCACGAGTGGGATCCAGCGGCACAACCGAGAGATGAAAGTTGCGATCTTCGCCTTCTAAGCGCACATCGACCCGGGGGAGCGCGATCTCGCGGCCCGATTCGAGCGCGCGCTGCAGCACGGCATCGAGATCGGCCGCGCGGACCAGCGGCGCAGGGAGCGCGTCCATCCAATGCCGACCAATCACCGGCGTATCGCCGAACAAGCGAATCCCCGGGCGCGTCGCCGCAGCCACTCGCCCATCGCCGTCGATCAGCAGCACCGTGACCGGCATCTGCGAGATCAACAGGTCTTGCAGCGTCGAAACCTGCCTACGCTCGCTGCTCTCCAGAAAGGTACCGGTCATGATCGCCAGATCCATGTCGGCGACCTTCGAGATGCTGCAGCAGGTCAGCCGGCCCAAAGCAGGATCGGAATATTCCGATGCAATGCGGCACATCGCGTCGCGGTACACGTTCATCGCGGTGAACATGTACCGAGAGTGCAGTCCAACCTGCACATGCATGCGACCGATGCGCTCGCGGCGCTTGTAGTAGGCGTCGTCCCACGGGCCGCTGACCAGCTCCAACGCCCATTGGCTAAGGGTGCCCTTCAGGCGTGCGATCTGCGCATCATCCTTCAAGACCGCCGAAGCGCCCGGGCTCAACTGGATGCGGGCGTAAAATAGCTCGGACAAGGCGGTGAGATGCGGCGTCACCACCGGCAAGAAGCCCCGCAGCAAGACCTCGTCCTCGGGAGCGAACTGTACCCACGCCTTCATCTCGTCAAAAGGATGCATGTCCCCCCGTATCCGCCCGCTCGGTGCGGCGTGGCAATCCATGACGGTGAATGGATGCAACCGGGCTGTGTATTTCAACACACCCCCTGTGTGCCTGTACCCAGCGTGCCTTTTCCGACACGGGCGCGCGAGGTCGCCCACCCCAAATCGCGTAGGTGCAGCCGACGTTGTCGCCCGAATCCGGAACGTGGCACGAGGCTTGCTCAACCGCCGGCCATGGAATCACCGCCGCTCTTGCTCCGTCCGGACTACGACAACGTCATCGTCAAGCGATTCATCATCGCGACGCTCCTCTGGGGCATCGTGGGGATGCTCGTCGGCGTCATCATCGCGTTGCAGCTTGCGTATTGGCCAGCCAATCTGGGACTGCCCTGGACGAGCTTCGGCCGACTCCGCCCGCTGCACACCAACGCGGTGATCTTTGCGTTCACCGGGAACGCGTTGTTCTCGGGCATCTACTACTCGATGCAGCGCTTGTTGAAGGTGCGCATGTGGTCCGACAAGCTGTCGGCGGTGCACTTCTGGGGCTGGCAAGCGATCATCGTCTCCGCGGCGGTGACCCTCCCGCTTGGCTACACCGAAGGCAAGGAGTACGCCGAGCTGATCTGGCCGATCGATCTGGCGATCGCCGTGGTCTGGCTGGCCTTCGCCGCCAACTTCTTCGGCACCATCGCGATCCGCAAGGTCAAGCACCTGTACGTCGCGATCTGGTTCTACATGTCGATGGTCATCACCATCACCGTGCTGCACGTGGTCAACAACCTCGCACTGCCGGCGACGCTCACGCGCTCGTACCCGATCTACGCAGGCATGACCGATGCGTTGGTACAGTGGTGGTACGGCCACAACGCGGTGGGTTTCCTACTGACCACCCCGATTCTGGGCTTGATGTACTACTTCCTGCCTAAAGCAGCGAACAAGCCTGTGTACAGCTACCGGCTCTCGATCATCCACTTCTGGGCGTTGGTGTTCCTCTACATCTGGGCCGGCCCCCACCATCTGCTCTACTCGGCGCTGCCGGACTGGGCCCAGACCGTCGGTATGGTGTTCAGCCTCGCGCTGCTGGCCCCCAGCTGGGGCGGCATGCTGAACGGTTTGCTGACGCTGCGCGGCGCCTGGGGACAGCTCCGCGAGGATCCCATCCTCAAGTTCTTCGTCTCGGGGATCACGTTCTACGGCATGAGCACCTTCGAAGGGCCGATGATGTCGATCCGCTCGGTGAACGCGCTCTCGCACTACACCGACTGGACCATCGCCCACGTACACTCGGGCGCCTTGGGTTGGGTAGGCATGAGTGTGTTCGGGATGCTGTACTACATGGCTCCCCGCGTCTGGGAGCGCCCGCTGCACAGCGTCTCCCTGGCCACGACGCACTTCTGGCTGGCTTCCACCGGGATCGTCCTGTACATCGTCGCGATGTGGACCGCCGGGGTGACACAGGGCCTGATGTGGCGCGCCCTCGATGAGAGTGGCCTGCTTCAATACCCGAACTTCGTCGACACCGTGAAGGTTCTGAACCCGTTCTATTGGATTCGCTTCACGGGGGGAACGCTGTACCTCGTCGGCGTGTGTGTCTGCGCCTGGAACCTGTACAAGACCGCCCGCTCCCCAGCAGCGCCTGCGGTCACTGAAAACCCTGAAGCAACCGCTGTAGTGGGAGCCTGAAATGGCCGAATCCTGGCACCGCACCGCCCTCGAACACCGCAGCGCGCTGTTCGCCGGCCTCACCACCGTGGCGATCTCCATCGGAGGCATCGTCGAGATTGCGCCGATGTTTATGACGCCGCTCGACACCACCGGCATCACGCCCTACACCCCTCTGGAGGTGGCCGGCCGCGACATCTACATCCGCGAGGGCTGCTACAACTGTCACTCGCAGATGGTGCGCCCGCTGCACGCGGAGACCCTGCGCTACGGCACGTGGTCCCGCGCCAACGAGTACGCCTTCGACCGTCCTTTTCAGCTGGGCTCGCGGCGCATCGGCCCCGATCTGATGCGCGTAGGCGGCAAGTACCCGGATGCGTGGCACTTCGAGCACATGCGTGACCCGCGCAGCACCTCGCCCGGCTCGATCATGCCCTCCTACAGCTGGCTGCACGAAAACCGCGTGGATCCTGCCGACGTACAAGCCTCGGTCAACGCCCTGCGCACCCTCGGCAGCCCCTACCCGGCCGATCTGGACGTCGCCGCGGCGATGGCCACGCAAGCTGCCGGCATCACCACCCGGCTCGCGAGCGCAAAGATCCAGACCGATCCCGACCGGGAGATCGTCGCGATGATCGCCTATCTCCAACACATGGGCCTCGACGGGAAGAACCTCTACAAGGATCAACCATGAACATCCCCGACGTAGCGACCGACCCGTTTCTTGGTCAGGTCATGGGTGCGATGACGGTGCTCTTTCTCGCGTGTTTTGCCGGCTGGGCGACCTGGGCCTGGTTGCCGTCCAATCGCGCCAACATGGACGCCGCAGCGCGTCTGCCTTTGGAGGATTGATGTCTGACAAATACGTCCCCGACCAGATCCTCGGTCACAGCGATGAGGCCGATGGCATCGAAGAATACGACAACGCGCTCCCTGCGTGGTGGCTCGGACTGTTTGCGTTCACCGTGGTCTTTGGGGTGTTGTACACCGTTGACTACCACTTCATATCGCACCGTTCGCAGGTCAAGGAGTACACCGCGGAGCTCGAGGCCGCGCCCAAGCCCGCCGCCGTTGTGGCGGGCTCGGCGTCCGGCCCGGAGGCGATCGAAGCCGGGAAGGCGATCTTTGGCGCCAACTGCGTAGGCTGCCACGGGGCGGATCTGCATGGGGGCGTGGGGCCCGATCTCACCGACCACACGTGGATCCACGGGGGTCGGTTGCCCGACATCGAAAAGACCATCACCACCGGCGTGCCGGAGAAGGGCATGATCACCTGGGGGCCCATCCTCGGACCGCAGAAGATCGCCCAGGTCGCCGCCTATGTGCATGAAGCGGGAGGTGGCGAGTAATGACGCCTCAACCCCCGGAGCAATCCGCAGAGCGCGGACAACGGCGATGGATCTACGCGCTGGATGTGAAAGGCACATACCAGCAGATCCACCGTTGGACCGGACGCGCGCTGCAGGTGATCCTCGTGGTGGTGCCGTGGATCACCGTGGCCGGTAGGCCTGCGGTGCGCATCGACCTCCCGGCTCGACGCCTCTATGCGATGGGCGGCGTCTTTACGGCGCAGGACACCATTCTGCTCGTGCTGATGGGCCTCGCAGCGGCGTTCACCCTGTTCCTGTTCACCGCGCTCTACGGTCGGCTTTGGTGCGGGTACGCGTGCCCGCAGACAGTATTTTTGGAGGAGTGGATCCGGCCCATCGAGTCCTGGCTGGAGGGCAGCCGCAGCCTTCGGATGGCGCGCGACAGGCTGCCCTGGAGCCGGTCCATCGGCGGCGCACGCTTGTGGGACAAGGTCTGGCGCCGCGGCGCCAAATGGACCGCCTTCGCGCTCGTCGCCGCGACGGTCGCGATGGCCTTCATGACCTGGTTCGTCGGCGCCCGCGTGATCTGGGGCGGACAGGCCTCGCCGGTCTCCTACGGCCTCACCGGCGTGTTGGCCTTGGGGATGTTCGTCGACTTCACGTGGTTCCGGGAGCAATTCTGCAACTACCTGTGCCCGTATGCACGCTTTCAGGGCGCGCTGACCGACACCGAGAGCCTCGTCGTCGCGTACGACGATCTGCGCGGGGAGCCCCGTCGCGCCGTACCGGCAAAAAACCCGCCGATTCAGGCAAGCGTGCCTCAAACCGGCGCGTGCATCGATTGCAAGAAGTGCGTTGCGGTGTGTCCGCAGGGCATCGACATTCGCGGCGGGTTTCAGCTGGAGTGCATCAGCTGTGCGCGCTGCGTCGACGCCTGCGAGGACGTGTTCGCCAAGCTGCGGGAGAAAGACCCCAACGTGGGGCCCGCGCTGGTCGGCTACACCGCGCTGCAGCCCGCTTCGGTGTTCCGCCCGCGCACCTTGGCCTACGGCGTACTGCTCGCGGTGATCCTCGGCTCCTTCGGGATGCTGCTGGCCGAGCATCACCACATCGCCGCGAACCTCGATCGCGCCCCGGGGATGCTCTACGTCATCGACCCGGACGGGTGGACGCGCAACACCTACTTGCTGCAGCTGACCAACAACGAGCACGTGCCGAACCGCTACGAAGTGACCATGTCGGAGATGCCGAGCAGCGCAGAGATCACCGCGCCGGCGGTGGTGGTCGAGCCAGGAAAAACTGTTGTGATGCCGGTGATCGTACGCATCCCGCCGCACACCAGCGGGGCGCGCACGCTGCCGCTGATGCTCACGGTCGCGGGCGGCGATGACGCGATCACGCTGGCCACGACCTTCAAGACCTCGGGGGGTTGAATGCACAAATCTTCGCCTTCAACATGGCCGATCGGCATCGTCGTGATGCTCGGCATCGTCGTGGTCGTCAACCTGCTGTTCATGTACACCGCGATCACGCACGCCGACCGCGTGGATCCCACCTACGTGGCTGCGGAGCGATGACCGCGCCCGCCGGGGGGGCCGGCCCAATCGCGGTGGGGTGTGCGCACTGCGGCGCGGCCATCGAGCGCAGCGCGGCCCAACAAGCGCTGTACTGCTGCGGCGGATGCGAGATGGCAGCGGCGATCATCCAAGGCTCCGGCCTCGGCGCGTACTACGAGAGCCGCGAGTCGCCCGCCCCACGCCCACAAGCGGACAGCACCGCCTGGGACGCCGTCGCCATCGAGCACAGCGACGATCGCTGCGCGGTGACCCTCGCGATCGACGGCCTGACCTGTTCGGCGTGCGTGTGGGTGACCGAGCGGGTGCTGTTGGCGACCCCGGGCGTTCAAGCCGCGACCGTCAGCCACGCCACCGGCCGCGCCCGCATCGACTGGGACCCGTCCCGCATCGCCCTCCCCGCGATCGCCCGGCGCATCTCGATGCTGGGATACCGGCCGCGTCCACTGAGCGGAGAAGCCAAGCCCGATCGCGGCTTGTTGCTCCGCCTCGGCGTCGCCGGCTTCTGCTCGATGAACATCATGCTGCTGTCGGCCTCGCTCTATGCGGGCTGGTTCGACGGCATTGATCCGCGCTTTGTAGGCTTGTTCCAATGGACCAGCCTCGCGCTCGCGACGCCGATCGCGCTCTGGTGCGCCGAGCCGCTGTACGTCGGCGCCTGGGCGGGCTTGCGCCACCGCGTCCTCCACATGGATCTGCCCGTCAGCATCGGCGTGATCGCGATGTACGCGCAGGGGGTGTACGCGACGATCGCCGGGCGCGACACGTGGTTGGACTCGCTGTCGATGCTGGTGACGCTGCTGATCGCCGGGCGATTGTGGGAGCAGCGGGGCCGACGCAGCGCCGTCGAAGCCGCGACCGCGCTCGCCAGCACCGCCCCGCGGGTCGCGCGCCGCGCCGGGGTGGACGTCGCCGCGAGCGCGCTCATCGTGGGCGACATCTTGGACGTCGGGCTCGGCGAAGAGATCGCTGCGGACGGGATCATCGTGCGCTTGTCCGGCGCCCGGGCGCGGGTGCGGATGTCGCTGTTGACCGGCGAGGCCGAGCCGGTCGAAGTGCGCGTCGGGGACGCTGTGGTCGCGGGGAGCCTCGTGGAGGACGGCGCGATCGTCGTACGGGTCGAAGCGACCGGCGGGGACACGCTGCTCGCGCGTATGGCGGCCGAGCTGGCGCGCGCCGCCGATCGTCCCACCCCGCCGTCGCTGACCGACCGCATCGCGCCGTGGTTCACCGGACTGACGCTGATTTTGGCAGCTTTGGCCTTGGCGATCGGCGGCCCTGAGCGGGCGATGGCCGTGCTTGTCGTCGCGTGCCCGTGCGCGCTCGCGCTCGCCGGGCCGCTGTCGACCGCCGCGGGGCTCGGCGCATCGGCGCGCCGCGGCCTGTTGGTCCGCAGCGGCGAGGCGCTGCGCAGCCTCGCCACCATCACGACCGTCGCGTTCGACAAGACCGGCACGATCACCCACGGCGAGCCTGCCGTCACCGCGATCACCGCGGGCACGGGCACCACCGAGAGCGCGGTGCTGCGCATCGCCGCCGGGCTCGAGCGCGCCAGCGGCCATCCCATCGCCCGCGCCATCCGCGCCGAAGCCGCGCGCCGCGGCGTCGCGATGCCCGAGGCGCTGGACCTCGTCGAGCAGCCCGGATCCGGCATCTCCGGGGTCATCGACGGCGTGCGCTGGACCCTGCGCGCCGGCGCCGCAGGTCAGGTCGAGCTTTGCTGCGACGCCGATCCCGCCCACACCTCCCAGAACAAGGGCGGCCGCATCGGCCTGCGCGACGTCATCCGCGACGACGCCGCCCGCACCGTCGCGGCGCTCAAAGCCGCTGGCTACCGCGTCGTGCTGGTGAGCGGCGACCACCCCGAAGTCGTGCAGCGCATCGCCGCCGAAGCCGGCATCACCGAGGTGCTCGCCGGCGCGACGCCCGAGGCCAAAGCCGCGTGGGTGCGGGCTCAGGGCGGCGGCGTGCTGTTTGTCGGCGACGGCGTGAACGACGGACCCGCGCTGGCAGCCGCGACCGTGGGCGTCGCGATGGGCACGGGCGTCGCGTCGACCGTCACCGTCGCGGACGCCGTCGTGGCGCGGGACGGACTGGGACCGGTGGCGGCCGGACTACGCGCGGCGCGGGCCGCCAAGCGCGCGATCCGCGGCAACGCGTCGCGGTCGCTGATCTACAACGCCCTCGCGGTGACCGCGGCGGTCGCCGGTTGGGTGAACCCGCTGATCGCCGCGGTGTTGATGCCGCTGTCGAGCGCGATGGTCGCCTGGGGAGCGGCCCGGGTGGAAAAATGGACGCGCTGATCTTTCTGGTCCCCATCGCGGTCGGTCTCGGCGCCTTGTTCGCGGCGCTTTTTCTGTACGCCGCGAGCCGGGGCCAGTTCGATGACCTCGAAGACCCCGCGGTGCGGATGTTCGACGAGGATTGAGACTGGGCCTGGGCCTGAGACGAGGCCCGAGACCGCGGCGCGTTAGACCTCCCCATGCTTGATGTCCTGATCATCGGTGGCGGTATCGTCGGGTGTGGAGCGGCGCGAGACGCTGCGATGCGCGGCTTGAAGGTGGGGCTGGTCGAAGCCTCGGACATCGCGTCCGGCACGTCGTCCCGCTCGTCCAAGCTCGTGCACGGCGGGCTGCGCTACCTCGAACAAGGCGAGTTCTCCCTTGTTTTTGAGGCGGTGTCCGAACGCCGCGTGCTGATGGACATCGCGCCGCATCTGGTCACGCCCTTAGGCTTTGTGTTCCCGGTCTACAAGCGCTCGCGGCGCGGCGTGTTCACCGTGAACCTCGGCATGTGGCTCTATGACGGGCTCTCGCTGTTTCGGTCTCCGAAGATCCACCGGAACCTCTCGCGGAAGGAGATCGCCAAAGAAGAACCGGCGTTGGACAACACCGATCTCAAAGGCGCGCCGCTGTACTACGACTGCGCGACCGACGACGCCCGGCTGACGCTCGAGAACGCCCTCGATGCGCAGAAGGAAGGCGCCGAGATCCACACCTGGACCAAGATGGTCGGCTTCCGGCGCGATCCCGCCGGGCGCGTGTCTGGAGCCCGCGTGCGCGACATGATCACCGGGATCGAGCGCGACGTCGACGCCCGCGTGATCATCAACGCCACCGGCCCGTGGACCGACACCGTACGCGGGGGCCCGAAGCCGCTGCTGCGCACCACCAAAGGCGTGCACATCGTCGTGGATCACAGCCGCGTACCGGTCAACAACGCCGTCGTCTGCTTCCATCCCAGCGATGGCCGCGTGCTGTTCGCGATCCCCTGGGCCGACCGCACCTACATCGGCACCACCGACACCGATTACGTCGGCGATCCGGCCGATGTCGCCGCGGATGCGGACGATGTCCGCTACCTGTTAGACGCTGCGAACGTCTACTTTCCGGCCGCACAGCTCACGACCGCCGACGTGCTCTCTACCTGGGCCGGCCTGCGCCCGCTGATCAACGCCGAAGGCAGCGAGAGCTCGGTGTCGCGCGAGCATGAGATCTTGGTCGGCAGCGACGGCTTGATCACCATCGCCGGCGGCAAGCTGACGACCTACCGCAAGATGTCCAAAGAGGTGGTGGATCGGGCCGTGGCGCTGCTCAGGCTCACCGCGCCCGCCCAGGACTTCCGCGAGGCCCACACCGCCCGCAAGCCCTTGCCGGGCGCCGTGGGCTGGCCGCAAGATGACAACCTCGCGAGCGTCATCCGGCAGATTCAGGAGGCTGGGCCCGTCGATGAGCCGACGGCGCAGCTGTTCGCGCGCACCTACGGCATGCGCGGCGTCGAGGTCGCAGCCAGCATCCGCGCCAACCCCGAGCTGGGCGCGGCGCTGGTGGAGGGCCGCCCCGAGCGCCTCGCGCAGGTGGATTTTGCCGTCGCGCATGAGCTCGCCCGCACCGTCCGTGACGTGATGATCCGCCGCACCCAGCTGTACTTCCGCGACCACGACCAAGGCCTCGGCGCCACCGAGCGCGTGGCCGATCGGATGGCGATGCTGTGCGGCTGGGACGAAGCGCGGCGCACCGCAGAGGTCTTGGCTTGGCAGGCCGAGGTCGCGCAGAGCCGCGCTTGGAAGGAGTGAGCGCCACCAAAGCCCTAGGAAACTCTAGCGACCGCACCGCGCGGCGCTCGCATGGCGCTTGGTACACGCCGCCCGCGCTGGTCGACTTTCTGGTGGAGGTCGCCGCGCGGCTGCTGCCGGCAGCGCCCCCCGGCGCGCCCCTACGCATCCTCGATCCCTCGTGCGGGGACGGGCGCGTGTTGGCGGCTTGCCAGAAGCGCTGGCCGAACGCAGAGATCCACGGCTGGGACATCGATCCGGCGGCGCTCGCTGAAGCCGCCGTCAACGCTGTAGGCGCGCGTCTCGAACACCGCGACGTGCTGGGATCGGCAATTTCCAGCGCTTCATCCTACGCCTTTGACCTCGTAATCGGGAACCCGCCGTTCCTCGGACAGCTGCGCGGCGACACCGTGCTCAGCGAGGACCGCGCGCGAGCCCTGCGCGCACGCTTTCCGGGCGGCATCGGCGCGTACACCGACACCGCCGCCATGTTCCTCCGCATCGCCGCCGATCTGGCCGCTACCGTCGTGCTCGTGCAACCCGTGTCTACGCTGGCCAGCCGCGACGCCGCGCCGATCCGCGCGCACCTCGCGCCGAAGCTCGCCGCCATCTGGGTCGCCAACGCAAAGATGTTCCCCGACGCCTTGGTGGATGTGTGCGTGATCGGGCTGGCGCCCGCGCTGCTCCCCGCGAAGGGGGCCGCGGCCGCCCCGCCCGAGCTGCTGCGCTGGTGCGGGCCGACGTTCACGGCCCTGCCTGCGGGCTCCCGCCTAAGCGCGCGGCCCAGCGCGGACGCCGACAACGCGACGGCCGACGCCTCCGGCACCTGGAGCCCACTAATCCCCGAGGGCTTCGGACTGCCCACGTTCAACGCGCAGACCTCGGGAACGCTCGCCGATCTCGCCACCGCCACCGCCGATTTTCGCGACGAGTACTACGCGCTCGCCGGGCTCGTGCGCGAGGCCCTGCCCGGCGACATCCCGGTGATCGTGTCCGGACACATCGATCCGGCGCAGTGCCTGTGGGGTAAAACCAAGGTTCGGCTTCACAAGCAGGCGTGGATCGGTCCGGCGATTCCCGGCGACACCGTGCTGCCCGGGCGGCTCGCGCCGTGGATCCCGAGGCGGCGGGTGCCGAAGGTGCTGCTCGCGACGCAGAGCCGCGTGCTCGAGGCGATCGCCGACCCCGAAGGACAGTATTTGCCGGTGACGCCGGTGGTGAGCGTCACGCCGACGCAGGTCGAGGACGTGTGGCGGGTGTTGGCGGTGCTGCTCTCCCCGTTCGCGAGCGCGTGGGCGCTGGAGCAGTACGGCGGGGCTGGGTTTACCGGCGGGGCGATCAAGCTGGCCGCCAAGCAGGTGTGCAGGATCCCGCTGCCCGCGAACCTCGCAGCTTGGGACAAAGCCGCCGCGATGCTCCGCGATGCGCACACCGGCCCTTCAGACATCCGCGCCGAGATGGACGCCGCCTACGGTGTCCGCTTGCGGGATTGGTACGCCACGCGCGAGACCCGCGGAGCGGCATAGAAGCCTCCATGCCGTCCGAGATGCCCGAAACTCCCCGTTGGCCCATCTGGGAGCGGCCGTTGCTCGTCACGGTCGCCGCCGCGGTCATCCTCGGGCTCGGGGCGCGCGCGGGGGCTGCGAGCGCGCCGCCCTTTGGCGAAGACGCCGTGTTCTGGGGAGCCCGCGCAGTGTTCCTCGCCCACGGGGACATCAACGGCGGACATCCTCCGCTTTATCCCGTCCTTGCTGCGCTGCTACACCTGCTGAGCGGCCTCTCCACCCTGCGGGCGGCGCAAGTTCTATCGCTCGTCGCCGGCGCCGCGTTGCCCGCGGCCATGGCGACCTTAGGCGCACAACTTGGCGGCTTGAAAGCTGGACGTTGGGCGGGCTGGCTCACCCTCGGGCTGCCGACCCTGCTCGCGTGGTCCTCGCGCGTGGAGCCGACCAGCACCCTCGCGCTCGCGGTGGTCCTGCTCGCGATCGGACTTCAGCGTGTAGCGGCCCGGGAGACCGATGGCATCGGCGCGTCCTTGGGCCTCGGCGTGCTCGCCGGGGCGATGACCGGCTTCAAAGAGACCGGCGTCGTGTTCGGAGGCCTACTCATTGCGTTGTACGCGGGGGTGATCTGGAACACCTCAACACGCGCGCGCAAGCGCCGGGCCGGAGCGGCCGCGCTGGGGCTGGGTTTGGGCGTCGCCGCGCTCACCGTATTTGCCGCCGTAGGACAACCCCCCGACGGGCTCGGCGGGCGGGTGGTGATGCCGGTGCAACAAGCGTGGGATCTCGTCGTGAACGGCCGCGCCGTGAACGCGCTGGCGTCGCCGGACGTCCCGGGGTGGATCGTGCCCCGGCCGGTGCGCGCCGTGCTCGGACCCCACGGGGGCAGCGCGTGGACGCGGGCGGCGGGCTTCGCGGCGCTGCAAGTCGTACGCACAGTCGCGATGATCGGGCCGTGGGTGCTTGGGATCGCCGTCACGCTGTGGGCGGCGCGGCGCGGGGGGCTTGGCGCGGCGGCCGCAGCGCGCTTCGGGCGTTGGCTGCCGATCACCATGCTGGCCGCAGGGACGCCGCTGTACTTCATGGTCTTTCAGGCGCGCCACATCGAGCTGCCGTTGTTGGGCGCGGTGTTGGGGGTCGCGGGCATGCTCGGCCAGCTCGGAGGGGCCCGGCGCTGGGTCGCGGGCGGGACCGCGCTTGTGCTCGCGTGGGGTTGGACCGGCCTGCGGCTGTCTACCGTGGAGGTCGCGCGCGCCGGCTTTGCCGTGACCTGCGCACGGGACCAGCAAGCCTCGCTCGAACGCGTGGCTCCGCTGCTCCCCGACGGCGCTGCCGTGTGCAGCGACGAGCCCTGGATTCACGTCCGCGACGACGCGCCGGTGTACCCCTGCGACGACGTCCCCGACGGATGGCGCATCACCGGCCCGAGTCGCGCGCCCGGCCCCGGCGCGCTCTCGCTGGGCAAAGGCGCGTGCACCGGTCCGCTGTTTCTGGTACCGCCGACCGGCGCGGCGAACCCGTAGGCGAATCGCGTCGGCCTTAGACCCGCGCACGCAACGATGAACAGCGGCTACCAATAGCCTTGGAGCCGAAGCTCCTCTTTTTGCTTTGCCGTGAGCGCGGTCGGCGTTCCCGGAGGCGCTTCAACACCCGAGAGCAACGTGCGCTCCGCGAGCATCGGCGCCGCGACAGATGCTGCAGATCCGGCATCAACAGGCTCCCAAACTCCGTTCGACAAGCGCCGCAGGCTCCACGCGCCCTGCTCGTGCATCGGGAAGTTCAGCCAGAGCGGACCGTGCACGAGGACCTCGGTCGCGAACCCACGCCCATCGGGCTGCTGCACCACCGCCTGCGCCAACGCGCCGCGCTCCGGCAAGGTCCCTCCTTCGAGCAACGGAACGAGGCTACGCCCATCCAGCGTGGCAGGGGGCGTCGCGTCCACCAGATCCACGATGGTCGGGAGCAGGTCAACGAGCCCGACGTCGGCGTCCACCCGCAAGCCACGCGAGGCCTCGGGCATGTCGCTCGGCATGCGCACCAAAAGCGGCACGTTGAGTACCTCAGGCTGCAACAAGCCCTGATGCCCGATGTGCCCTCCCTCTCCCAACGCCTGCCCGTGATCCCCGGCGACGATGACGATGGTGTGGTCGAGCGCGCCGCGGCCCTTCAACCACTCGAGGATCCGGCCTACGTGCTCGTCCACACGGTGCAGGGCGCCGTCGTAGAGCCCGGCGACGGCTTTGGCGAGCGCCGGATCGTCCTGCATTTGGCCGACCATCCAATCGTCCGGGTTCTGTGCGCCCGGCCCGCCCCCACGACGCGTGCTCCATTCGAGGATGCGAGGATCTACCTCGGTGCCCCGCGGCGGCGTGTAGGGAGGGTGCGCCTCCTTCAAGTGCACGACCGCAAAGTAGGGCTGCGCAGTCGTGATCGCGTCGAGCGCGGCTTGATCCCCCAAGCTCGCGCTCGCAGCGGCTGATCCGCCTTCGATGAACTGATCGAAGCCGCGCTCGAAGCCGTATCCGGCGCTGAAGCTCGCCCGGCTCGAGACCGGCGCGTAGGCCACCGTGTGGTAGCCGTACAGCTTCATGATCTCCGGCAAGGTCGGCACCGACGGTCGAATGGTGTCGACCGTCTCCATGACCCCGGCGCGGCTGGGCAGCAAGCCGGTGAACATCGACGCGTGGCTCGGCAGCGTGAAGGTAGCCGGAGCCCATGCGTGACTGAACCAGACCCCTTCGGCCGCCAGCGCGTCCAGCGTCGGCGTGGCGGCGCTCGCGTAGCCGCTGGCCCCTACGTGATCCTGCCGCACCGAACAGAGCGTGATCAGCAAGACGTTGGGCGGACGATCGGGGTCAAGCACCGGCTCCGGGGGCTCAGCAGGCGGCGCGGCGGGAACAGCCGCTACGATCGGAGCGGGGGCCGCTTTGGGAGCCGCATTGGGAGCGGGGCCCGAAGACGTCTGCAAAAGCGTCTGCAAAACCGCCTGCAAAGACTCTATCTCCACGCTAAACGTCGTGCCAATGCCGAACAGAAGCAGCGCGAAGCCGACACAGCCCAGCGCAAGCCCAGCCATGCGCTCGGCCTGCTTGCGTCGCGCCCGTCCGCGGACTGGATTTCTGGACCGAGACATGATGTTGCCAGCATAGCCCGTCCCTACGTCGACTTGAGGCTGGATAGGCTATGACCCCGCCATGAGCGACCCCAAGCGTACCAGCGCTGCGTACGACCGCGTCGGCATCTACTGCGGAGCCCGCTGATGTGGAGCGTGTGGCCTACGCTAACGGCCATCGCGCTGTGCGCGCTGTGGGCCCGGCGGACCCAGCCCAACCCCGCGAGCCCCACACCAGTTCGTAGCCCCCCGCTCGGGCTGGAGCTGCTGATCGCCGCAGCGTTCGCGTGCCTTTTTGCCGTGCTCACCGGACTCCACTTTCCCAAGTACCACATCATCGGCGGTGACTACTCGGAGATCGACGTCGCCGGATATTGCCGGTCGCTGGGATCGCTCCGGGACGCCGTACCGACCGACTGGGGCGCAAAGCACTCGCCGTTGGCTGGATTGCTGCTGCTCATCCCTACGCGGGAGCTCGGTATCCTCGGCGCGCTGACCGGCGGGGCGCTGGTCTCGGGCGGCGTGATGGGCCTCGGCATCTACAGCTGGGCGAGGATCGCCGGGGGCCGGGTCGCTGGCGCGTGCGCAGTCCTACTTGCCGCAGCAAACCAAACTTTTGTGTGGTTGGCCCGAAGCCCATCGTTCTATCCGGAGACCACCGCGCTCTGCGTGCTCGGCGCCGCAGGGGTGGCTGCAGCCCTGCGCTGGCGCACCGTGCCGGCGCTGCTTGTGGGGGCCGGCGGCGCGGGGCTCATCCTCGCCGCAGACGTTCGCTTTTTCACCGTCGGACTGTGGTGCGCCGGACTGGTCGGGATCAGCGCGGGGATCGGGCCTGTACGCGGGCTCCCTGCCCGGCTGCTTTGTGTCCTCGGGACGCTGGCGCTGTCCTGGTGGGTCGCCGGCCTCGCCCACACTGCGGTGATGGGCGGACGCCCGCCCGCTGGAGTGGTGCTCCAAGCGCTCGGCTACTTAAAAGAAGTGCGTGATTTTTCCGAGCCCGAGCACCACACGTTGATGGCCACAGACTTTGCGTGGGGGGTGTCGCCGATCGCGTCTCTGCCTGACGCGCTGAGGTCGCTCGCGATCATGGCGGCGCTGGTCCCGGCAAGCGCGTCCGCCGGCGCCACCGAGCGCGCGGCCCGCGAGGCGTGGCTGACCCCCTGGCTGATCCCCCTCGCCTTTGCCAGCGTAGCCGCAGCCCCGATGATCCGCCGACGTCCCTCGGCGTGGCTGGCGGCGTTCGCCCCGACGATACCGCTGCTGCTGAACCTGTACGTGGTGTTCCACACCTTCGCCCAACCGACGTACTTCACGCTTGGGATGACCGCGCTCCCGGTGATGCTCGGCGTCGGCATCGCAGCCGCGGGCGGTGCTGCGGGCGGTGCTGCGGGCGGTGAACATTGGCCGGTCAAGCCGTCCATCGGGCTCATCGGCCTGCTCACGCTCGCCGTGCTCGGGGTGATCCCGGGGTTTTTGTCCCCGGTCGCGCCCTGGCGGGTACCGTACATGGACCGCAACCGCGTGTATGACGCCTACGCGCGGGCCTCCGGCGGCACGCCTGTGCCCACGCTGGCACGGGAATGGCCAGACGGCGAGGACGGCGAGGAGTGCGTAAACGCCCTAAAAGTCGACGCACTCCAGCAGCACCTGTGGATGCCTTGGACGGACGCGCCCCGGGAGGCGCACCCCCGAGCCAAGTAGCGCGGCAGCGCGCGCTCCGGGTGCGGCGGCGTGCCGATCGGCACGTACGCGATACACAAGCACAAACGCCCGAGGGCGTGTAACGGAGCCGCCCCACATGACCCTGCTGCTGCTGCTCGCGTGCGCCGGGGCCACCAACGGGCCGCCGTCCATCCTGTTGGTGTCGCTAGACACGCTGCGCGCCGATCGGCTCGCCGCGTACGGCAACACCGACGGCATCACCCCGAACCTAAACCGTTTCGCAACTGACGCGACCGTGTTCACGCATGCGGACACGCAGGCCACGCACACCACCGAGGCCCACTCCGCTGTGTTCACCGGCCGCTACCCGATGGAGCTGTTCGACACCTCGAAGGTCCCCGATCTGCGCGGCGTGCCCACGCTGGCCGAGGTGCTGCACATCTGCGGCTACCAGACCGCGGCGTTCGTGGCCGGGGGTGCGCTGGCGCCGGAGTACGGGCTGACTAAGGGCTTCGACACCTACGAAAGCCCGACCCAGTTCGGCTCTTTCTTCCACACGGTGCCGCCTTCGCTGGCGTGGCTCGACAGCCGGCGCCCCGACGCGCCGTTCTTCCTTTTCGTTCACAGCTACGACGCGCACCAGTACCAGCGCCCGACCCCGTGGGGCTACCTGTACGCGGACGGCACGCAGCCGGGCCCGTGGCAGGACGCAGGGCCAAGCGCAGCGATGTTCGTGGCCGATGGGGCGCTGCTGCCCGGGTCCGCCGCGATCGAAGCCACCGACAGCATGCTCCGGCCGCGCTCGACCGCCGGACGCGCACGACTGGCGGCGCTCAACGCCACCACGCTGCCCCGTCCACGCGCGTTCTCCGACGCCGACACGGCCCAGCTCCGGAAGGTGTACGACGGCGGCGCGAGCTACGCAGACGCGTGGTTCGGCACGCTGATGGCCGTGCTGGAGCAGCGCGGCCTGCTGGACGACACCCTCGTGGCGGTGATGTCCGACCACGGCGAGGAGCTGGGCGAGCGCGGCGTCTTCGACCACAGCTACGGCGTGACCGACGCCACCGCGAACGTGGTGCTGATGGTCAAGCTGCCCCGCCAGCACGAGGGCCGCGTCGTGACCGAGCGGGTGGGCCTGTTGGACGTGTTTCCCACGCTGATAGAGCTGGCGGGCGCGCCCCTCCCGGCCGTGCAGTCCGGCGCGTCCTTTGCCCCGGCGCTCCGCGGCGAGGCCTTCACCGGGCGCGCGTTCACGGTCACCGGGGGCAGCAAGCGCATGAACGCGTACTCCATCGCCGATGCCACCGGCCGGCTGACCTACACCGGCCCGCCGCCCGCTGCGGCCGGCCTCCCCGAGATCGTCGAGACCGCGCTGCTCCCCGGTCCGGGCTTCGAGTCGGACGCACCCGAGGCGGATGCGGAGCGGCTGCGCGGCGAGCTCGTGACGTGGCTGCGCGACACCCCGCGCCGGATGACCCGCTCGGCGAACGGGCTGTCTGCGGAGCAGCAGAAGGTGATGCGCGAGCACGGCTACTTTGATGCCGGAGCCCCCTGATGCTGCTGTGGTTGGCGTGGCTGCTGGCCTACCAGTCCACCTGGACCGTCGAGGGTGCGGTGGCGCCCACGCTGCAACGCATGGACACGAACGGAGACCATCAGGTCGACCGCGCCGAGTACGAGCGCGTGCGCGCACGCGGCCAGGACTTTGACGCCGTGGATCGGGACGGAAGCGGAACGCTGGACCTCCCGGAGCTGGTCGCGCTGCTCACCCATCAGGACCCCCGCGTCTACGCTGCGCCCTACGTCCCCCCCCTCCGCATGCGACCCCATACGGACGATTTGCCGAACCTCATCGTCGACCGCAAGGTCCTGCAGGCTCTGGTCGAGGAGCTGCGCGCCGCGCACGACGCGACCGCGCCCACGGACGAGGAGATCGAGGCTGCGGCAGCGGCCGGGCTCCTCGCGCCGGAGGGGACCGCGCTGCTCGACCGCATCGAGGCAGGCTACGCACGCGCCGGCCTGCGCTTCCCGGCGACCGTGCGACCTGCGCCCGCTACAGCTCCGCCGAACACACCGACCACGCCGCCCTGAGCGCCACGGTCCGCGCGGTAGGCACGACGCGCGACTTTGTGGCCGCGGCATGTTGGGCCGACCGTAGCACGCTTGGACGGATGTGGTATTGTCCCCGACGACGATGGCTCCGAAACGCCCCATGCGCAACCGGCTCCTCGCGCTCGTAGGCGCGAGCGTGGTGCTTGTCGGAGCGTGCGCCGTGATCGCGCTGGAGCTTTCAGCGTCGGACGACAGCGCGGCGCGTGGCCCCAACTTCCTGGTGATCGACATCGACGTGCTCTCGTGGGACCACATCGGCGTGGTGCGTGACGGCGTGTCCAACACCCCGAATATAGATGCGCTGGCCCGTCGCGGCGTCCGGTTCACGAACGCCTTCAGCCACTCCGGTTGGACGCTGCCCGCGCTGTCGTCGCTGCTCTCCGGCATGCTGCCGAGTCCGGCCCGGGCCAACTGGCGCAGCGTGCCCTGGTTTCCGGCCTCGGCCCACCTGATGCCGGAGATCCTCGGCTACTACGGGTACTCCACCGCCGCGTTCTTCGGCTACGGCGTGGCCGGCAGTTCACCGTTCAGCGCGCGGTTCCAACACGTCTATGTACGAACGCCGCCCGCTTCGGGGCCCATACCCGACCCGCCCACCGAGGACGTGCTGACCTTTCTCGACCGCGCGCCCACGCCGTTCTTCGCGTTGGTACACGACGCCAACATGCACCACACCTACCTGTACAACCGAGAGGACGTCGCCGAGGGCTTTCCCCCGCCAACGGCCTCCGAGAAGGACCTGCTCTACTCGAGCGTCTACGCGCACCTTTCGGCCACCCAGGGAGAGGCCGCCGCGCAGGAGGCCATCCGGCGCCACTACGACCGCATGGTGGGGTACTACGACGCGGCGGTGGGGACCATCCTCGACCGGCTTGAAGAGGACGGGCTGGCGGACGACACGGTCGTCGTCGTCACCTCCGATCACGGGGACGACTTCTTCGAGCACGCGAACGTGGCGCACGGACTGCTGTACGACAGCACCATCCGCGTGCCGCTGATCGTCTACGACCCGCGCGCGCAGATGTCGGGGCAGGAGCTGTCCACGGTGGTGCAGTACACCGATCTGGCGCCGACCCTACTGGAGCGCGCCGGCGTTCCGCGCGCGCAGGACATGGTCGGGCAGTCGCTGCTGCCATTGTTGGGGCTCTCAGCCGGCGCGTACACCGAAGGCCCGGTCTATGCGATGACGAGCCCGTGCCACGTGGCATGGCGGGCGGGGGGAGGGCGCAAGTTGGTGCTGCGCCAACAGGAAGACGGAGACGAGTGGTTCCCAGCCGGAGGCCTGAACCAGGTACATGTCACGCTCCCCGACTTCCTGCAGGCACAGGGCCTGACCGACCTCGTCCTGCCCGACTGCGCGATGATGGGAGGCGGTGAGCTCGGCGGGCGCGGGTCGGTGTTGGTCGAGTACTACGACTTGGGGGCCGACCCCGGTGAGAGGCGGAACCTCGTGGACGTGGCGCCGCAGGACGCGGCCGCCCTGCTCCCGCCCCTGCTGCGTACCCTCGACGAGCGGGCACGGGCCGTGGCCGGTACGGTCGGGCAGCCGCTGTCGGGGGCGGAGGTCGAGGCGCTGCGGCGACAGGGGTACTGGGGTCTCGTCGATCCGACGTCTGCAAGCCGCCATGCGCCCGGCGAGGGCGCCGCGCCGTGACCGGCGTTGTGCTATGGTAACCAAGTGCTGCTTCTGTTCGCCATCGCGTGCGCGTCGCCCGGCTCGGACAGCGCGGACCCGTGCGCCGAGGAACGGGTGACGTGGCAGGACTGGGGGGCGGGCTTCTTCGGCGGCTATTGCCGCACCTGCCACTCGTCGACCACTGCGGACCGGCACGGCGCGCCTGATGGCGTGGACTTCGACACGCTGGCGGACGTGCGGGCCTTTGCCGCGCGGGTGCGGGTGCGGGTGCTCGAACAGCAGGACATGCCGGTAGGCGGGGGTGTGCCAGACGACGACCTATCCCGGCTGGACACCTTCTTGCAGTGCGGGTTGTAGCGTGGTGGCGTGGCTTCTGGCGTTGGCCTGCGTCGCGGTGCCAGAAGACGCAGCGCCGGCGGTTCCGTGTGCGCCCGGCATCGACTGGTCGGCGCCCGCGGTGGAGCCGGGCACCTCGGTCGACGACATCGACCAGACGGTGACGTCCGGGCTGGACGAGGGGCTGGTGCATCCGCTCGCGGTGCGGGAGTGGTTCTTCGGGCTCGTAGACGCGCTGTCGGCCGGGGGCGAGGGCTGTCCGTCCGCGTTCACCTCCGACCCGCGCACCACCGTCGAGGAGGCCAACAACTGGCGCGGGCACTGCGAGGTCGACGATCTGACGGTCGACGGCGGCTGGGTAACGACCTACGGGCACATTCCAGGGGCCGGCGGCAAGGAGATGCAGTGGGCCTGGCTCGTGCTCTCGTTCGCCGGCACCCGCGCGGATGGCGGCCGGATCGAGGGCGGCGGGCAGGTGATCTCGATCCTCGGCACCGATCCGTCCGACGACAGCTTCTACCTCGAGCTGGACGGAACCTTCTTGGACGAGGGCGAAGACGGGCCGCTGGCCAACGGCGTCAGCGCCGGCGGGCTCTGGCAGGGGCGCTTCGGTTCCCAGGCCGGCGGGCTGCAGGGCACCTTCGAGGGCCCCCTGGCCAGCGGCGACGTACAGCTGGACATGACGGGCATCACGCTGGACCCATCGTGCGGCGACGGGCCCACGGGCCAGCTCCAGCTCCGGGACCCGGGATCGGGCTGGTGGACCGTGGCGTTCGACGACGACTGCAGCGGCTGCGGCACGGTCGCGTGGGGCGACGACGTACGCGGCGAGACCTGCATCGGCGGCGTGGTGCGCGACCGCCTGACCTCGTCGTTCGCGCAGAGCTGGGGGGCGCAGTGATTGTGCTGCTGCTGCTGGCCTGTGCGGAGCCGTCGGCCCCGTCGGTCGTTGAGCTCACGGTGCCGCTCGAGGGCGCGGCGCTGGCGCGCCGGATCAGCATCGACGTGCGGGGCGTGGTTCCGTCGGTCGAGGAGCTGGAGCGCGCGGAGCAGGGAGCCGTGGAGGTGGACCGGCTGCGGGAGGAGTGGCTGGCGAGCCCGGCCTTCGAGTCCCATCTGGTGGACGCGTTCGCGGAGGACTGGGCGCTGCGGGTGGATGAGCTCCGCGTAGACGCGGAGTCCTTCGGCTCCGACTTGGGCTCCGACCTAAACGCAGCGGACTTCTCGCGGGCGTTCGACGACGAGCCGGCGCGCATTCTCGCCCGCGTGGCCGCCGAGGACCGTCCCTGGTCCGACACCGTCACGGTGGACTGGACGATGGCGAACGACGATCTGGCCAGCTTGGTGCCGCTCGCGTTCACCGCCCCGGACGGGCAGGGCTGGCGCGAGGCGCGCTACACCGATGGGCGCCCTGCGGGCGGCGTGCTGATGACCTCGGGGCTGTGGCTGCGCTTTCCGAGCACGCTGTTCAACTACAACCGCGGCCGCGCCAACACCATCGCCCGGCTGATGCTCTGTCAGGACTTCCTGGCCCGCCCGGTCCACTTCGTCGCGATAGATTCGACCACCGACGATGCGATCGAAAACGCGGTACAAACGGAGCCGGGCTGTGTCGCCTGCCACGCATCGCTGGACCCGATCGCGTCCACGCTGTTCGGGTTCTACCCGTTTCAGGACAAGGACGCGCACGAGCTGACCCGGTACCACCCCGAGCGGGAGCGCCTAGGTGAGCGCATGATCGAGACCTCTCCGGGGTGGTACGGCACCCCGATCGACGCGGTGGCGCAGTTAGGGCCGCTGGTCGCCGCGGACCCGCGCTTCGAGGCCTGCGCGGTGCGCCGCACCGCGGCCCGGCTCTGGGGCCGCGAGCCCGACTACGACGAGTTTGCCACGCTGGTCGACCTGCAAGACACGTTCGCCGCCGGGGATCATCGCTACCGCGCGCTAATGCGGGGCGTGCTCGCCACGCCCGCCTACCGAGCGGGCTCGCCGACGCCATGCGTGCGTGACGACGGCGCGGTCACCGTACGCGACGACGGCGCGGTCACCGTACGCGTGATGTCTCCCGCCACGCTATCCAGCGTGCTGGCCGATCTGACCGGCTTCCGTTGGACCCAGGACGGCTGGGACCTGCTCGACAGCGACGCTCTGGGGTTCCGCGTGCTGCTCGGTGGGGTGGACGGCGTGTCGGTGCGCAGCCCGAACCGCCTGCCCTCAGCGTCGCAGGCGGTGGCGATGCAGCGGGTGGCGGAGGCGGCGGCGGCCTACGGCGTCGATCGCGACCTCGCTGCGGCGCCCGAAGCCCGCACGCTGCTCCCGACCGATCTTGCGGACCCGCTGCGCCCCGACGCCGACCTGCCGGACGCGCTCGCGGAGCTGCACCGACGGCTGATCGGCGCGTCTCCCACGGCGGAGGAGGCGACCGAGCTCCAGGACTTCTGGTCTGCGGCCGAACAGGCCTCTGATGCCCGCACCGCCTGGATCGGCTCGGTCTCCCTGCTGCTGCGCGATCCCGCGTTCTGGACGTACTGATGCGCACCTCCCGCCGCGCCGTTCTGGGTCTCGGCGCGCTCGCGCTGCTGCTGCCCCGCCGCCTCGCCGCCGGACCCACCGTGAACGGGCGAAAGTTCCTGTTCGTGTTCTGCCCCGGGGGCTGGGACCCCGCGCTGGTGTTCGCGCCGGTGTTCAGCAGCGGCGTCGATCACCTCCGCGCCGACGAGCCAGCGCGAGTGGGCGATCTGGCCTACACGGCCTCGACCTCCCGGCGCGAGGTGACGTCCTTCCTGGAGGCCTGGGGTGAGCAGACGGTGTTCATCAACGGGGTCGAGGTACCATCGGTGGCGCACGATGTCTGTACCCGCTGGACGATGACAGGAGACGCGCTCTCCTCCACCGACGACTGGGTGTCCATCATCGCCGGGCACGGCTCGTCGTCCCTGCTCATGCCCAATGTGCACATCTCAGGGTCGGTCTACCCGATCCGCTACGGCAGCGCCCACGTGCGGCTGGGTGCCAGCGGCCAGCTGGCGTCTCTGCTGGACGGCAGCGCGCTGGACGGGTCGGATCTGCAAGTTTCGCCTCTCGATCCCGGAGTCGTGGCGCTGCAGGACGCCGTGCTTCGGCGGCGGGTGCAGCGGTGGTCCGATCAGCGGGGGGGCGGGCAGGCCGCCACGCTCGCGTCGGCCGAGTTGCTGGCCCTCGATCGGGCCAGGGCGTTGGCTCCAGAGGTCGACGCGCTGCGGGGAGGCACCTCCGAGCTGCAGGACGCGCTGTCGGTCGCGTGCTCCTGTCTGGAGCGGCGCTTGAGCCGTACGGCCACTGTGGCGTTCGGCATCGGCGGGAACGGCCGCTGGGACACGCACGCGGACCTCTCGCTGCAGGACGCGCTCTACGTGGAGCTGTTCCGCTCGCTCGACGCCACGCTGACGCGGCTCGCGTCGTCGTCGGGCGATGCCGGCGGCACGCTGCTCGACGAGACCGTGGTGGTGGTGCTCTCGGAGATGGGGCGCACGCCGCAGCTGAACCACTCCAACGGCAAGGATCACTGGACCTGGACCTCGGCCATGCTGCTGGGCGGCGGGCTTCCGGGCGGGCGCACCATCGGCGGCTACGACGACGCCTTGATCGGACGGCCGGTCGATCTGGACACGGGCGAGGTCGCGGACGGCGGCGCGTCGCTGCTGCCCGGTCACGTGGGGGCCACGCTGCTGGCGCTCGCGGACGTGGATCCGGCGGAGTTCGTGTCGGTGGAGGCTGGCGAGCCCATTGGTGCGCTGCTGGTGTAATACCAGCGGGTACAGAACGTGTTAGTTCACGGCTGGAGGCGGTATGCTCATCTTTGCAGGCATTTTCGGTCTGGCGCTCGCGCAGGCGCCGAACACCGCCGAGGCGGCGCCTGCCACCCCGGCGCCGTCCACCGCGGCCCCGGCCGGGGCTTCTGGCGCGGCGCCGGCTGCGTCCCTGCCGAAGTTAGCCGTCGTGCGCGCCCTCGTGGAGGGCGGCTCCAAGGTCACGATCGTGGTGCAGAAGTTGGACGGCAGCCTGACCGAGGTCGAACTGCACGACGACGGGAAGGAACCCGACACCAAGCCGGCTGACAGCGAGTTCGGCGCGCTCATCCCCGTCGAAGGGGACGGCGTCACCATCTCCATGAAGGTAGACGGCAAATCCGCGGACGCCCCTCCGGTCAAGTGGAGCGCGTCAGAGGAGCGCCGCCTGCTTGCCATCCGCTGGACCGACGGGGTCATCACTGCCGAGGCTAAGGTCGGAGATGCGGGCAAGGGCATGATGGGCGGCGCGGGCATGACGGGCGGCGCGGGCATGACGGGCGGCGCGGGCATGACGGGCGGCGCGGGCATGATGGGTGGCGCGGGCATGACAGGCGGCCCCGGCATGACGGGCGGTCCCGGCATGACGGGCGGTCCCGGCATGACGGGCGGCGCGGGCATGACGGGCATGACGGGCGGGCCGGGCATGATGGGCTCGGCCTCGTCGGTGCCGGAGCTCGACCTGCCCACCGGTCCCCGCTCCAAGACCTCCTCCATCGTGTTTGCGGCGTTAGCTGTGGCAGGCATGGCGCTGGTGGGCATCGGCGTGCTGCTTTTCCGCCGAACCGCCGACGATACGGGCGCGGACCCCTTCGACTACGACGCGCTTCGGGTGGCAGGCGCCGGTCTGTTCGGCGCGGGCACCCCCGGGGTCGACACGGCGGCGCAGGTGTGGGGTGTGGCGAGGCCGGACCGGGCGGCGCTGGTGGCGCGCACCATCGCGGCGCTCGCGCCCTACCATCCGGTGGTCGTCGCGGTGGCCAACTCGGAGCCGGTGCCGTCGGTGCGCGGGTTGAGCGTGTTCCGCTCGTCCGACGGGCGTGAGCAGATCGAGGCGCTCGCGGGGCGGCTCACCAGCGGGGCTCGGCCGGCCGTCATCGTGGTGGTGCCGGCGTTCGACACGCCGCTGGACGCATGGCGGCTTCCGGCGCGCGGCTGCCGAATCATCGTGGTCACCACCTCCACCGAGTCCGGGCTCGATGCATCGTTCTCGCAGACGGACGGCGTGTGGTCCTGCACCTACGGAGGCGAGACCCTGCCGATCGCCTGACGGGGTGTACGGCTAGGGCGGCGGCGCCGGAAAGTTGGGGCGAAACGCCGAGCACTGGTCCTGCGCCTGGGGCAGGGTGCGCGCGTCTTCGCAGACCTGCGCCGACGCTCCGACCAGCGCACACGCGGACACGCCGCCGCACGCCAGATAGCTGCCAACCTGCCGCGCCAGCACGTCGTCCCAAGCCGTGAGCAGCGCGAACGCGGCCTTCTGCGCCTCTACGGTCGGATGCCCACCTAAGAATCGGAGGGTGGCGTGCGCCACGCACTGGCTCTGGAACAGCACCAGCGTGCCGCACACCGGGATGGTCGCGGCAAGATCGTCCATCGCGAGGTCTGACGCTGCGAACCTGCACTCGTCGGTGGTGCAGCCCTGCGCCAGCCGGGCGACCGGCAGGTCGGTGTGTCCCGCCATCCAGGCCATCCTGCACTCCTCGGCCTGCGGCCCGGCTCGTTCGCAGCGCGCGGCGTCCAGCGTCGGCGCGTCGATTGCGGATACGACGGTGCACTGCCCGAGCAGGCGCGGGTCGTCCGTGTAGTCGGCGCAGGGGTCCGAGCAGCCGCACACCATCCAGAGCGGGACGCTCAGCAGCGCCGGCACCCAGCCGGTCATGCGGCGCATCAGCGGGTCTCCACGTACAGGTGCGGGGAGCCGACGCGCCGGATGCACAGGTCGTGGGACTTACCGGACATGCGCTCGCACAGCACCATCAGGTCGCTCGGCGATTGCCGGCCCTTATTCAGCCGCAGCCACTCCCAGAGCACGGCCTGCCGCACGATCGGATCCTCGATGCCGCTAAGGTAGCGATCCATCCCCGCCACGTCCCACCCCGGGATCTGCGCGCCGCGATCGAGCGTGGCACTGTCGGAGCTGTCGGAGTCCGCCGAGCCTTGAGGCAGGGCGTAGAGCGCCGCCACCACCAGACCCCCTGCGGCGAGCGCGACGAGCGCTACGCCGATGCGCTGACGGGCTCCCCCGGTCAACACGCACCCTGCACGGCGTCCGTTCGGACGACGCGGCGAGCTGCGGGGAAAGATCGGCGCCAAGGCGCGGCGTACGTAGGCACGGTCGTACTCCTTCCTTCAAGGTAGTGCAGAATCCGCGTCGTGTGTGCACCTCGACAGGATTCTCACGATCTTCCAGTACCACCGATGCGCACAGCGACAGCCTTTCCGCCTACGTGGGGTGCCCCACGGCCCAGGCGATTGCGCCGAACAGGGCGATCAACCCCGCAAGACCGAGCAGGTACCCGTAGAACTCCATCCAGATGCCCGCCGGCTGCGTCATGCCCTCAGGCCGCGGCATGTCTTCCGGCACCGCCGCCTCGTCGCGCAGCCACCGGCGCACACCGGCCGGGCGCGGCACGAGCATCGGCACGCGCTGGCGGTAGAGCTGGTACTGCGGCCCGAAGCGCTCGTCGCAGAACCGCTCCTGGAGGTAGCGGTTCGTGAGCAGCGCGTACACCACGAGGATCGGCACGAAGCCCAACAGAAACGTGGCCGACTGGAAGATCACGCCCAGGCCGATGACACCGGCCAGTTTCCCGATCACCGACGGGTGGCGCACCATGGTGTAGGGCCCGGTGTCCACTAGCGCGGTCGGGCCACCGTCCACGTGCGTACCCGGCGAGCCGCCGCCGGACAGACACAGGTACCCGTACACGTACACCACCCAGAGTCCGCCGCTGGCGATGCTGGTCAGCCCCAGCGACCACGCCAGCCACGGAGCCACGGGCGGCGTCAAGCCCAGCGCGGCGTCCACCCGGGCCGCCAGCGTGCACATCACCACGGCAGCCGGCAACATCACGAACAGGTGGATAGCGAAGTTACGGTAGATGTCGGGAAAGCGGAGGGCGGCAAGGCAGTCGCGTAGTGGGGGCCTGCGCACCAGCACACGAGCGGCTGCCGTCGGCGTCGGGGGCGAGGTCGGGTACGCGGGATCGCTCATGCCGCAGCGCTACTCCTTGTCGGTTACGTAACACAAGTCGCTCCCGGAAGTATGGAACCGCCCGAAAACCCCGAGGCCGCAGCCAAGGCTGCACCTCTACGCCCCGCGCCGCATGTGCCCCTGCGCCGGCGGGCGCTCGTGCCGCGCTTCCGCCCGTTTCCGGCGCGCTGGGGGTGGATCCCCGCGCTCGCCGTGGTGCTAGCTTGGGTGCTGTGCCTTCCGGCCAGCGCCCATCCGGCGAGCGCGATTGTTGGCGGGCCGCCCGACATTCCCGGCCTCGCGCACGCGCTGAGCCAGATCGCCATGCGCGGCCCGGGCGCGTGGGCGCACAGCCGGTTCATGATGTACCCGTCCATCCACAACCTGTACGGGGAGATGAGCTTCCCCGCGGACGGCATGGCGGCGGCGCCTTTTGTCGCGTTGCTGGGCTGGCCCACCGGGTTCACGGTGTTCTCGGTGCTCACGCTCGCGCTGGCCGGCACCACTGCGGGTTTGCTGGCCGCCTCGTGGTGGCGGTCGCTGGCGTCGGGTCTGCTGGGCGTGGTGGCGCTCGAGACCAGCGGCATCGTACTGCGGGAGATCGCAGAGGGCCGGCTGACCCACGTGCTCGGCCTGGCGCTGGCTCCCCTGGCGTTGGCCGCCTACTGCCGGGGCGTGGTCGAGAACCGCGGTCGCTGGTCCTTTTTGGCCGGCACCGCCGTCGGCCTGTCGGCGCTGGTGTTCTGGTACCAGGCGGTGTGGGTGGCGCTGATGCTGCTGCCGATCTTTGCCGTGGGCGCCTTCGAGCGGCTGCCGGTGGTGCGGCACACGGTGTGGGGCGCGATGGGCGCCGGCCTTGTCGCGGGGTTCCCGCTGCTGTACACGTTGTTCCACGCCGGCAGCCATCCGGGCTCCGAGGTGGGCCCGTGGGGCGTGGTGGAGCAGATCCCCGGCGAGCCCACGTACCTAATTGTGCTGCTCGAGATGCGCGACATTGGCGGCATGGGCTTCATGGACGGCGGCTGGGCGATACGCCCTTTGCTTGTCGCCGCAATCGTGCTCGGCGCCACGCGTCGGCCGCTGCGTCGCGTGTTCCTGCCGGTGGTGTGGATCGCCACCGGATGGGTGCTGGCGGAGGGCCCGGTGCTGTCCATCCCCGGGCTCAAGGTGCTGTCTCCGATCCTGCTGCAGAGCTTCGTGCCGCTGATGCGGCGGTACTGGTGGCCGGACCGGTACCTGCTGGTCGCCTGCCTCGGCGCGGTGCTGCTGGTGTCGGGGCTCCCCGCGTGGCTGGCCGGGCGTGTCCGACCGGTCTGGCATGCGCGTCTGGTGGTGGCGGCCGCGCTGGCCCTCCTCGTAGAGGCCTGGTTCACGCTTCCCAACCTGCCGATGCCGTCCACGCCGGGTCCCGACCCGGATCGGGTGGCTGCGTTGGCGTCGGGCTCGGGGCCGCTGCTGATGGTGCCAACGCGGGAGTTGGATCAGGCGGTGGGCGTTCGCGCCTGGCAGAGCAACATCCTGCTCGAGCAGATCGCCCACAAAAGGCCGCTGCTGGGCGGCCCGATGAACCCGGAGGCCATTGTGGCCGGCACGCTCTACCAGCAGTTCTGGTCCACCGGTGTGCTCTACGAGATCCGCGCCTGTGAGACCGTGTCCGCGGTGCCGGACCGTTCCCCGGGCTTCCACGAGGCCATCGCAGAGTCGCTCCATCGCCTTTACCGTGCCGGTCTGCACGAGATCTACGCGGACCCTTCCCGGGAGGGACCGGCGGACGTGGCGAAGGTCTGGCGCGACTGCTTCGAGGACCTAATGGGCGCGCCAACCGGCACGGCCGGCCCGTTCCGGGTCTACGCGGTGCCGGCGCCCTGAGCGCCGGAGGCCTGTAGTATCAGCCAGAACCGCCCGTCGATCCGCGAGGCGAGTCGCTCGACCGGGTCCGGTCCTTCCATCGCGCCCGGGTCGGTCACCAGAAACGCGATCGGCGGGCCCTCCTGCAGCGCCAGGTCGTAGGCGGTTGCGTAGATCTCGTCGGGCAGCGCGCCGTCCTCGATCGGAACGCCGATCGTGCCGGGCGGCAGCCGCACGGGCGGGGGGCCGATCATCAGCAGGCGACGCGCGCCCAGCGCGCTCAGCGTCCCCGCGACGTCCCCCGCGTAGATGGTGCGCAGTTCGAGGTACGGCGAGCGCGGTACGGTGCCGAGCACACGCGCCTCAGGCGGGGCGTCCGGCCGCACGGTGCGCATCAGGCCGAAGCCAAGCCCGAACGCCATGCCCCCCGCGGCGATGCCCCAGAGCACCAGTGTCGCTGTCCACGTGCTGCTCGGCGCGGATGCCGAGGACGAGGCTTCGCCCAGCGCCTCCTCGGTCGGACCGCTGGACGGGTCCGCGTTGGGCATGTGCTCCCCGATCTGGAGCGTGCGTGCGTCGTGGATGCGCACCCAGAAAGACGGACCGCCCTCATGCGCGCCGGAAGCGGTCCAGGCGTGGCTGCCATCGGTGACTTCGATCGACGTGGTGGAGCCGTCCCAGCCGGGGATGATGGCCGTGTAGACGTGGTCTCCCGCGTGGGGGTCGCCGCGGGTGCCGTCGTCGAGCGGGTACAGCGGCCCGGCTGCCAGACCGGCCAGCGTGACCACCGGCGGGCCGTCCAAGTTGGACTTGGGGTCATGGAGCTGCAGCGTGATCGTGCCGCTGTCCATCGGCGGCGGCGCGCCCGCGGGGGCGTCCGTCGGCGGGGCACCGCCGGGCGTGCCGGGGGGCGCGGGGATGGGCGCGTTGGGCGTTTCGGCGGCTGGAGGCGCCGCGTGCGCTGAGCCCATCCACCCTACCAGCAGGGCGCAGGCAAGGACGGAGCGGGAAAGAGTGGGGGTCATCGAACCTCGTCGTGGATGAGGGTCCAGGCGGCGATGCGGTCGTCCCGGCCACCTGCCGGCAGCCCGCTGGCCACGCGCCATACCGTCACGGTCTCGCCGTGGTCGACGCTGGTGGCGACGGGCGCGTCGAACAGCCGGGTCAGCCCGTCCGACAGCCACGCGCGATTGGAAATCGTGTACAGGTCGGGATGGAGGGCCACGGCGCCGATGCCGAGCGCGCGCAGCTGCGCCACGGTGTCGGCGTCCTCTGCGCTCCGGTCGGGGCGCGCGCGCAGCACGAGCCAGTCACTGACCGGCGCGCGACCGTCCTCTTCGGCCGACACGTTGAGCCCGTTGCTCAGAATCGGCCGGCGATGAAACGCCGCGTAGCCCACCATGCGCCGGGAGAGTCGGGCCTCCAGCTCGACGTTGCGTCCCAACATGCGCGGCCAGACATCCAGCACCGCCGCGCCCTCTGGAGCGGCGTCGTACGCCGTCGGAGCGCCCCAGTCGCCGCGCGCCACGCGGAACGGCAGACCGACCCCCACGAGGGCCTCCAGCACTCCTGCTGCGAGCAGCACCGCCGCGGTCCGGGGCCGCGCCGCGGCGATCCGGGTCAGCGCCACTGCGGCCAGCGCCCCCAGCGCCAGCGCCACGGCGGTGTGGAGGCGCTCCGGGAACCGGAAGTAGGCGCCGGCGCCCCATCGGGCCAGCGGTGCGAGCAGCCACGGCACGCCCACGTCGGTGGAGGTGAACCGCAACGCGGGGCCGAGCGAGATCGCGATGCCGACCGCAGCGGTGACCCGCAGACGCCGCGCGCCGGGGCTGGCGGGGAGCACGCTGCCCAGCAGGCTCAACGCCAGCGCGAGGGAGCTCACGAGCGCGCCCTGGGAGTGCACCGCGGCGTCACTCGCGGCCGTGCGCCAGAGCAGCGTGCCCAGCGAGGCCGAGCCTGCGGTCATCATCGCCATCGAGGTGTCGAGATCGGGATCGAAGCGCCGGCCGTACTGCGGCGCGGACAGGAAGAACGCGACCGCGCCGATGCCGAGCAGGAGAACGCCGAGACTGAGCAGCACGCTGGGCATCGGCACCCGCCGGTGCCGCAGCCAGCCGCCCACGACCACCGCGGCGAGAATCATGGACGCGGCGATGCCGGTGTACGCGGTGGTCGCGAGGCACAGCGCCCACATGGCCGCGCCGACGACGGCATCCCGGACCCGCCCGTCCGGCCCGCTGGCGCGCAGCGCCGCCACCACCATCCACGGCATCCACGGGTTCAGCAGGCTGAAGCCGTAGCCCTCGAGCACCGAGGTGGCGGCGGTACCCGAAAACCCGTACACCACGCCCGCGAGCGCGCTCCACGGGAAGCCAGCGCCAAGCGCGCGCGCCAGCCGCTCGGCGCCCAGCGCGGACACCACCGGCCCGACAAGAATGCAGAGGGCCACCACGAGTGTCGGGTGATGTTCGCCCAGTCCGCGCGCCAGCAGGAAGTACACAAAGGAGTCTCCGCGTACCAGCGACTGGCCCCAGGGCCACGCCAGACGCTCGGGGGCCATCACGTTCGACGCGCCGGCAACGGCCGCCGCCAGCCCCAGCGTGTTCGGGCTGTCCGCGTGGCGGGCCAGGTCGAGGCCGAGCGGATCGGTGACCAGCGGCCAGCTCCACGCGACCGACAGCAGCGCATACCCCACGCACAGCAGCGCAAAGGCGCGCGCGCTGAGCCGCTCCAGAGTCACCACCCCACGCCCTCACGCCGCACGACGTGGATCAGCGCCGCCGCGATCGCGAAGCACAGGCCGGTCCACGCGGCGCCAACATAGATCGACGCCCCCTCGGGCAGCAGCACCGACTCTCCCGGCCACGCGGCGACGATCAGGTGCGCGGCGTACTGCCCGTCAGACCCCGACAGTTGCCAGGACACGACGTCGTGCCGCATGTCGTAAACCGCCACCGCACCGGTGTCGATGACGGCCTTCCGGCCTTCCAGATCGGTGACGTACAGCCGACCGCTCACTTCGTGTACGGCGATGCCAGCGTCCTCGGTGGTCCAGACGCCATCCCAGGGGACGTCCGACGGGTAGCTGCCGTCGTCTGTCAGGCGGAGCTCGTGAACCGAACCCGCGCGCTCCCACTCAAAGGTGATGTCGGCGATGGCGCCGCTGGCCGGGCCTGCCACCGAGAAGACCAGCGCTTGTTGTTCAGGCTCCACGTGCACCCCCTTTGCCCGTTGGCCGGGCCTTCGCGCAGGCGCTTAGGGCAGCGTGAAGTCGATGCCGGTCGTGGCCACGCCCTCGGAGAGCGTGATCGGGTTGTACGGGTAGTCGATCACGGTGTCGCGCACCGGATCGGGAATGCCGTCGTTGTTCGAGTCGATGATGACCCGCGCGTTGTACGTGCCCGGGTACGCGGTGCCTCCGGCGAAGTTGGACGCGTCTAAAATGTAGAACAGCGGGAAGCTGATGGACATCTCCGCCGGGTTCTGCGCGTTGATGGCGGCGGGGGCGCCTTCGCTCCCGTCGGCAAACAACGTGATGGCAAAGAGCTGGGTCGGCAGCGTGCCGGACAGCGTGCCGCAGATGGCCGTGACTCCGCTCGGACATACGGCGTCGGCGTCAGTGTCTGAATCGGAGTCGGAGTCGGAGTCCGAATCGGAGTCGGCGTCGGTGTCCGAATCGGTGTCGGCGTCGGTGTCCGAATCGGTGTCCGAATCGGTGTCGGCATCGGTGTCGGCATCGGAGTCGGCCCGACCCGAGTCGCACCCGGGAGTGGACTCCTCTTGCTTATTTGTGCAGGCGAAAAGCAGGCTGAGCAATAGCATGGCGGACACGCTCCTCTGCAGATGCTATCACCGCCCCCGATGCGGTTGCAAGCCGGCGCCGATGATCGATGATCATCCACGTTCCCCACCGTGTTCGACGCGCTCAGGGCAGGGTGCGCACGAGGCGGACGCCGATGGTGTCCGACCGGACCTGGGGGCTGCTGCGCCCCCGCGCGGCCGTGCGTGCGTACGCCGAGGCGTAGAGGTACGAACCGCCCCGCACCGAGCGGACCGGGCCGTCCAACGCGCCCTGCGGATCCGTGTCGGAGCCGTAGGGGTCGTCGTCGTAGATGTCCCAGGTCCACTCCCAGACGTTGCCGCTCATGTCGTACAGGCCAAGCGGGTTGGGAGCGAGCTGCCCGACCGGGTGGCTGGCGCCGCCGCTGTTGCCGGCGAACCAACCCACGGGCTCGATCGTGTCAGCCCCGCTGAACGGGGCGTGCGAGCCGGCGCGCGCGGCGACCTCCCACTCGGCCTCGGTGGGAAGGCGGAAGCCGATACACGCGGAATCCGGCCAGAGGACCGTGACACCATCGATGCGGTAGCACTCCGGCAGCCCCTCGGCGATGCTTGCCGCGTTGGCGAACCCCACGGCATCGAGCCAGCTCACGCAGTATGCCGGCTGGTCGCCCGCAGGGTCCGCCGCGTTTCCCGCTCGGTAGCAGTCGGGGCGAGCTGCGGGGTTGTCTTTCTGCACGGACTGGTACTGCGCCTGCGTCAGCTCGGTGGTGCCGATGAGGAGCCCCTGGGAGAGCGTGACCGAGTGCTGGATCTCGTCGGCGCGGCGGCCGGGCTCGTCCGGAGGGCTGCCGATGGAGTAGGTACCGGCGGCCACCCGCACGAGGTCGTACCCAAACGAAGTCAAGTGAGCGGGAGGAGCGGGAGAAGCTGCGCCCGCCTGCGCGGCCGACGGGGGCGACGGGGACGACGCGGGTGGGACTTCCGGAGTCCGGTCGCACGCCGAGCCCGCGACGCACACGAAGAACGCCAAGCCCGCCGCTGGGCGGGTCGGAGCAACGGAGAGAACGCCGCGCAAACGCATATTGGGATGCTGTATCCCCATCTCCCCACGGCGTCACCGACGCGCATAGATTCCGCCGTACTGCTCCCCGAGCCGGCGGCCACGATCCCGTAACGACCGACCGGAGCGCAGCGGCGGTGTGATCAGCGGCACGATACCCTTCGCGGACCCTCTACAGGAGCCTCTCGTGCGCACGCTGCTTCCCTCGTTCCTCAGCTTCTTCATCGGCCTCTTCCTCGTCCCATCCCTCCATGCCGAAGCCCCCGCCGTCCACGCCGAGACCGTGCCCGCAGGGCCCGGCAAGGCCGAGGTCATCTCCCGGCTTGAAGCTGGAAACGCAGCGTTCGTGAAAGGCAAAGCTGTGAAGGTCGACATCTCAGCCAAGCACCGAACCGAGCTGGCCGGGGGCCAACATCCCTGGTGCACCGTGCTCGGCTGCGCGGACTCGCGCGTGCCGCCCGAGGTGCTGTTCCAGACCGGAACCGGGGACCTGTTCACCGTGCGCGTGGCCGGAAACGTCGCCGAGCCCAGCACCATCGGCTCGGTCGAATACGCGTCGGAGCACCTTGGATCGCAGGTGGTCGTCGTGCTCGGTCACGAGAGCTGCGGCGCGGTCAAAGCCGCGCAAGGCGCCGGCTCGCTGGGCCCCAACCTCGACACGCTGCTCGGCCTGATCCGCCCCGGCATCGCGGGCGCTGCCGACCTCGACGCCGCGGTGCGGGCCAACATCAACGCCCAGATCGCCGCGCTCCGGGCCAACAGCGCGATCCTCACCGAGCTGGAGCACCAAGGCAAAGTGACCCTGCTTGGAGCCCGCTACGACCTCGACACCGGCAAGGTCGAGTGGGTGCAGAACTAGGCGAGGAACAGAGATCGCCCCCTACTGAATCGCGATCGCCAGCCGGGGATCGGTGTCGGCGCGCGGCCGATCGGGCACATCCTGCCCGGCTGAGCGCACAAGGCCATCGACGATGCGTAGACCTTCGGGGCGGTAGGGATCGACCGGCTCGGTCGGGAGCCACGCCGGCACCAGATCGGCCACCCGCGTAGGCGCGTTGCCGCTCGCCCACAGGTACAACCGCGCCGCGACCACGGTGGTCAGCACCTCGCGCGCGGCCAAGATCGAGGCTTCGCGCGCCCCGACGGTCAGGAACGTCCGGTCCGTGTCCCGCGCCGCAGCGTGGCCGGCCGGGTTGTCGAAGAGCTCCAGCACCAGCTCAGGCCCTACCGGCGCGGCGGGCGGCGGGGTCTTGACATCGGGGACCGGCGGACGGCCTTCGGCGAGCCGCATCATCGCGGCGAGGCAGGCGGCGTCGATC
Organism: uncultured Pseudomonadota bacterium; assembly: GCA_903900265.1. Taxonomy (GTDB): domain Bacteria; phylum Myxococcota_A; class UBA796; order UBA796; family SXON01; genus CAIUMM01. The sequence goes on along the minus strand of CAIUMM010000015.1, from coordinate 128,741 downwards.
TGCGCGCGGGTCTCCACCGGATCGTAGACCGCCGTAGACACGACCGCGTTCGCGACGGTGGGCGAGACACCCAGATTATTGACCACCTCTTCCAGCTGCGTGTAGCGGAGCATCGCCCCTGGCTCCGCCATATCCTTGGCGGTCTGAAGCTTGAACGCAGCGCAGTCGTGCGGCACCACCCGCGCCGTCGCGGATCCGCGCGCCCGGTACTTCAGCAAGCCGGCGAGGGCGGCGCGATGTGGGGGCGAGCCTGCCAAGGCGGGCGCCGACGTGGGCCCCGACGCGGGCCCCGACGCGGGCCCCGTCGCGTCCAGCAGCTCGCCCAACTCCCGCAACGACGCCCCTTGCAACCCCACGCCGACCGCGACATCCAGCAAACTCTCCCCCGCATCCACGATGCGCACCGCGAAGGCGTAGGCGTGCAGCATGTCGGCGACGCCGTCCTCAGGCTGCCCGGAGAGCGCCCGATCCCAACCGCGCACCAACAGCGCGAAGATGACCCGCTGCACGTCGATGACCGGCAGCGACGTGGCGTCAGGATCTTCGTCCGGAATCGTCAGCCCGGGCCGCGCCACCACCGCCTCGATCGCGGCGATAGCCTCGGCAAAGGGCTTCCAGGCCTCCCGCGCATCGTCGGGAGGCGGGCCCTTGGGAAGCAACGCACGCGCTAAGGCCTCCCGCGTGCGATCCCGATCTGGCACGCTCGCCGACAGCGCTGCGGCTTCGAGGAACGCCTCGGTCGCGGGCACATCCGGCGGCGCGACCGCCGAGGGCGGCACAATCCTGACCTGCGCCGGGGCAGGCTCGGCTTCCGGCCAGGCTAGCCAAAGCCCGACCAGCGCGCCTACACCGACGACAATCCACGGAATGGAAGGACGCATCGGCAGACGGTAGCACAAGGGGGCTTGCTTCATGGTGTAGCCGCTGGTGTAGCGCCCCCCACGTCTCGCCCCCAAACCCCTTGATCTCCCCGCCGGAATGACGCATACTCACCGCGACTCGGAGCTCTATATGCGCGCACATCGGTTGTTGATCGTCCTCGCCCTCGGCGGAATCGCTACCCCGGCCTTCGCGGCCTCTTGGACCGTCGATCGCTACGGATCCGGCGACTACACGACCATCCAAGCCGCGATCAACGCCGCGAGCAGCGGCGACTCGATCTCGGTGCTGCCCGCCACCTACAAAGAGACCGTCGACTACAAGGGCAAGAACCTCGACATCTCCTCCACCGGCGGCGCGGCGGTCACGATCATCGACGGCGATGGGGCCACCAGCGCGGTGACCTTGGACTCCGGCGAGTCCAGCAGCGCAGCGCTGTCCGGCTTTACCGTGCGCAATTCCGGCGGCCACGCGATCCAGACCGAGAACAGCAGCCCGACGTTCAGCAACCTCAGCATCACCGACTCCGGCAGCACCTCCTATGTGTACGGCTACGTGTACGGCGGCGGCGTTTCGATAGACGGCGGCGCGCCGACCTTCGACACGGTCAACTTCTCGGACAACTACGGCTATCAAGGCGGCCACGTCTACGTCGACGGCGGCGCCGAGCCGGTGTTCACGAACTGCGATTTTGACGGCGGCTGGGCCTACTATGGCGGCGCCATCTACGTGGCCGACGGCACGCTCGACGTCAGCGACTCCACCGTGCGATCTACGTTCACGTACTACACCGGCGGCGTGTCGCTGCAATCTTCGACCAGCGGCACGTTCACCGACACCGACTTCACTGACAACTCCGGCTACTACACCAGCGGGGCTGCGCTCTACGCCACCGGCGCCGACGTCACCATCTCGGGCGGCACCTTCTCTGGAAACGCCGCTGTCTACTGGAGCTCCGGGTACTGGGGCGCGGTCTTGCTCACCAACAACTCCAGCGGGGTCATCGACGGCGCCACGTTCACGTCGAACGTCGGCTTCTACGGCGGCGCGCTCGGCCTGTACGACCACGCCGACGCGGTGATCACCAACACCACGTTCACCGGCACCATCAGCTACTACGGCACGATCACCGACTATTCGCGCGGCGAACTGTCGGTAGAAGACTCCATCTTCGAAGGCAACTACGCCTACTACTATGGCGGCGGAATCTACGCCTACGACAACTTCGACCTCACCGTCAGCGGCACGCGGTTCTCCGGCAACACCGGCTTGTACTCCGGGGGCGGAGCCTACCTGTCTTCGACGGGCACCGCGTCGTTCACCGACACTTCGTTCATCGACAACGCCAGCTACTACAGCGGCGGCGGCATCTACGTGTCGTCGTTGGGCGACACGCTCGCGCTCAACGCCGTCACCTTTGACGGCAACAGCGCCACCGCCGGCTACGGCGGCGGTTTGTACTACTATTACAACACCGGCGCGGCGATCAACGACAGCGTGTTCACCGACAACACCGCGTACTACGACGGCGGCGGCGCCTACGCGTACTACGCCACCGACACCACCGTCGACAGCACGACCTTCGCGGGCAACACGTCCACGTTGGGCACCGGCGGCGGCTTCATCGCGATGGGCACCTACGGCGGCACCAGCACGTTCTCGCTGACCAGCTCGACGTTCTCCGACAACACCGCCGTGTCGGCTGGGGGCCTCGGCGCGTACTACTTCGACTCGGTCGCCCTCGACCGAAACCACTTCGAAGACAACACCGCCAGCTCGGCCGGCGGCGCGATGTACACCTACTACAACAACACCCGGTCGGTCACCAACAACCACTTCTGCGGGAACTCCGCGGTCTACGGCGGCGGCGTCTACAGCTACTCCAACCTCGGCATGTCGGACGACTGGAGCAACAACGTGTTCGAGGAGAACACCGCGACCTACGGCGGCGCGCTGCTCCACTACTACGAGTACTACACCGACTTCACCAACAACACGGTGATCGGCAACAGCGCCACTTACGGCGGCGGCGTGTACCTCGGCGGCGCTTACGTCGATTACACCAACAACATCTTTGCTTGGACCGGGTCGGGAACGGCGATCTACGACGGCTCCGGCTACGAATCCACCTACGCGTCGCTGCGCTACAACGACTGGTACAGCAACACCAGCGCCGACACCGGCGGCTACCTGACCGCGGCGTCGATCACCGGGCGCGGCAACCTCACCGCGGACCCGCTGCTGGCCGACTACAGCCTCGACGGCGACTGCGACAACGACGATCTGACCCTCGACGCCGCGAGCACGCTCATCGACGCGGGCGATCCCTCGATCGTCGACCCGGACGGCACCACCTCGGACATCGGCGCGTTCGGCGGTCCGCTGGCGATCCTGACCGACGCCGACTCCGACGGCTACTACGAGAGCACCGACTGCGACGACACCGACGCCAGCGTGTACCCCGGCGCCACCGAGGTCCCGTACGACGGCATCGATCAAGACTGCGACGGCCTCGACGTGACCGACGTCGACGGCGATGGCTACGCCGCGGTGGCCGCGGGCGGAGCCGACTGCGACGACACCAGCGCCGCCGTCTACCCGGGCGCGGCCGACAGCGATTACGACGGCGTGGACAGCGACTGCGACGGCGCCAACGACTACGACGCCGACGGCGACGGCTACACGTCGTCTGCGTACGGCGGTGACGACTGCGACGACACCAACGCAGCGATCAACCCGGCCACCCCGGAGGTATGGTACGACGGCGTCGATCAGGACTGCGATGGCAACGATCTGGACGCCGACGGCGATGGCTACAACTCGGCTACCTACGGCGGGGACGACTGCGACGACAGCGACAGCGCGGTGTACCCCGGCGCCCCCGATGACCCCTACGACGGCCGCATCACCGACTGCAACAACGCGCACGAAGGCGACGCCGACGCAGACGGCTACTACGCGACCGAGGTCGGCGGCGATGACTGCGACGACGCCAACTCCGACGTCAACCCCGGCGCAGCCGACGCTTGGTACGACGGCATCGACAGCGACTGCGACGGCGCCAACGACTACGACGCCGACGCCGACGGCCACGCGAGCGCCGACTACAGCGCCGAGGTCGGCGGCGATGACTGCAACGACGACGACGCCTCGGTCAACCCCGACGCGGCCGAGACCTGGTACGACGGCGTCGATCAGAACTGCGACGGCAATGATCAGGATCAAGACGGCGACGGCTACGGCGTCGAAGACGACTGTGACGACACCGACGCGGCCATCGGACTCTGCGACAGCGGCGACACCGGCGGCGACACCGGCGGCGATACCGGGGACAGCAGCGACAACGTGCCCAACGTCGACGATGACACCGGCACGACCGCGGGCGGCGGAGGCTGTGGCTGCTCCACGGCCGACGCGCCCGCCAGCGTGGTCGGCGCAGCGTGGATGATCGGCGCGCTGGCGCTGGTTCGTCGCCGCCGCGCAAACGGGTCGCCTTCGTAATGTTGCTCTCTGGAATCCTGCTCGCCACGCTCGCCGCGCGCACCGCGCACGCGGGCGACACCTGGACCAACATCCGCAACGGCGTGGACTACCTGCACCGCAAGGCCGACGGGCAGGACATCTACGCCACGCGCATCGACCTCACCGTGCCGAACGTCGGCATCCACTCGTCGAACTCCACCACCGGCGACGAGCGCCACGTCACGACCCCGACGTTCGCGAACAACGCCGATGTGCTGGTCGGCATCAACGGCGACTGGTCGGACGCGACCACGCCGGTCGGCCTCGCGATCTCCGACGGCGTGCAGTGGCACAACCACCTCGCCAACAACGACCTTGGCTCGCGCTGGGGCTATTTTGGCTGCACCGTCGACAAAGACTGCACCATCGACGCCGAAAAGCCCACCGATGTCGCGTGGTGGTTCACCACCCCGACGCTCGCGCCCTACCGCTACTTTCAAGCCATCGGCATGAACGGCGAGATCCTCGTCTCCGACGGCGCGGCTGAGTCCGGGTGCTACGACACCTCCCGCAACCCGCGCAGCGCGATGTGCTTGCTCGCCGATGGCACGACGCTGTGGTTGTTCGTCATCGATGGCCGCACCAGCACCGCGGCCGGCATGACCTGCGACGAGACGCGCGACATGATGCTGCAATTCGACTGCTGGGACGGCGCGATGCTCGACGGCGGCGGCAGCTCCACCTTGGTCATCGAAGGCGACGTCAAAAACAACCCGTCCGACGGCTCTCCGCGCACCGTCGCCAACCACCTCGGCATCGTCTACTCGGACAGCATCGATCCCGCCTGCACCCTCGCCAACGGCCGCTGGTGCGACGGCTCGGTGATCACCACCTGTCAGGGCGGGCGATCGCTCGGGTCCGGAGACTGCGCCGCGTACGGCGCGACCTGCGAAGAAGACGGCAACACCGCGTACTGCGTCGACTACCGCTGCCCCGGCGGCTCGGGCTCGGGCGTGTCCTGCCTCGACGCGACCCGCGCCGCTTCCTGCAACGACGGTGTGTACTCCGAAGGAGACTGCGCGGCCTTCGGGCTGGTCTGCGGCACCGACGCGAGCGGCGCCTCCTGCATGGACCCCCGCTGCGAAGCCGGCCCCAACAGCGCGTTCTGCACCGACTCCGGCTTGTATGGAAGCTGCGCGGCGGGCGTCTACGCCGAGAGCGACTGCACCGCGACCGCTCAATCGTGCTGGGAGGGCGACGGCGCCGCCGCATGCGTAGACCCACGCTGCACCAACGGGCCCGACGCACGCGCGTGCTCCGACGCCGGCGTGCTCACCGCGTGCGCAGGGGGCGTGTACACCGAGCAAGACTGCGCAGCCGCGGGCTTGGAGTGTGACGCAACCGCCGGCTGTCTGGACCCCAACGGCGGCGGCGACTCAGCGAGCAGCGGGGACGCGAACCTGCCCGGCGTAGCCACGCCGATCGACGCGGTGAGCTGTGGCGGCTGCAGCGGCGGAGCGGGAGCGGAAGCGGGATCAGCGTCGGCCCAAGCGACCGGCGCGCTGCTCGCGCTCGGGCTGGTCGTCCAGCGCTGGCGCAGGGCGCCGGGCACCGCGCGGAACAGCGGGCGGACTTGAGCGGGCGCGCCGCGCGGGCGTGCTTAGACTCCCTAGCGTGATCCACGTCCTTCCCGTACGCACCCCCACGCTGCCCCCGGCGACGCACACCAACGTCTACCGCGTCGGCCGCGTGGTCATCGATCCCGCGTCCCCGTGGGAGGACGAGCAAGCGCGCACCTTGCAGTGGGTGCTGGCCAGCCCGACGCCGGTGGACACGATCCTGCTCACGCACCACCACGCCGATCACGTCGGCGGGGTGATCGCGCTGCGGGACGCGCTACGAGACGCGCGCCGGACGGGCCTGGCCGACCGGGGTGGGGCGCCGATCCGCGTGCTGGCCCACGCCGACAGCTGCCTGACGTTCGCGCTGGACGGCACGCTCGCAGACGGCGACGTGATCCCGACCGGAGAGTCCGGGGATCACGAGACCCTGACCGCGTACTACACCCCCGGCCACGCCGACGGGCACCTCGTCTACGCCGCGCCCAACGGCGACGTGATCGCCGGCGATCTGGTCGCGGGCGTGGGCACCATCCTCATCGCCGGGGCCGAAGGTCACCTGCGCACCTACTTGAACAGCTTGCGCCGGATGCTGCCCATCGCCAAGCGCCTGTACCCGGCGCACGGCCCCGATCTGCCCGGCGAGGCGACGCTGCGTCAGTACCTCGCGCATCGGCAGCTGCGCACCGATCAGGTGCGCGCCGTGCTCACGCCCGCCTTGCGCGCCGACCCGCGGGCGCTGGCCGAGCGAGTCTATGGAGGCCTGCCCGGGGTCGACCCCAGCATCGCTGCGCTGCAGGTCGCGTCGATACTCCAGTGGATCCACGAAGAAGAGGAAGCCCATGTCCAAACCGAAAGACCCTGAACACACCGTCGCCGATGATGTCAGCCAGACGGTAGACCGCATCGGGCGCACGATGTGGGGCGTAGGAACTCGCTTGTTCGGCGCCAAGGTGGTCCCTCCCCCAAGCGGCGAGGCCGACGCGATCTCGCCCGACGCCGCGGTCGCGATCGACGCCGCGGGCGCCACGGTCGGGAGGTGGCTGCACGCCGCCGGCAAAGCCATTGAAGCGCATCCCTTCGACCCCGGCGCGGCGGTGCAAGAAGCCCAGGAGCACATCAACGACATCCCCGAGGCCAAAGACGGCGAGACCGTGCTGACCACCGGCATGCGAGACTTCGGCGGCGGCCTGTACAAGGTCGCCGAAGGGGTGTTGGACGTGGTCGCGCCGCGCAACCGCCCCGATAGCAAGCCAGACAGCAAGCCCGACAGCGAGCCCGACAGCGAGCCCAAAGCATGAGACTCGGCGACGCCCTGTTCATCACCGGCACCGACACCGACATCGGTAAGTCGGTGACGACGGCGTGTCTGGCTGCGGCGATCGCGGAAGGGCTGGCCGGCGGATCCGTGCGCGCGCTGAAGCCGATCGCCTCGGGCGTGCGCGACGGCGAGCCCGGCGAAGACGCAGCGCTGCTCGCGTATGCCGCAGGTCACGCGGTCCCGCCCGGCGGCGTTCGGCTGCGCTTGCCGGCGTCCCCCCACCGCGCGGCCATCGCGGAAGGCGTCGCGCTCAGCCCCGAAGCGATCCTCGACTGGATCGGCGAAGAGCGCGGCACCATCACGCTCGTCGAGGGCGTAGGCGGCTGGGAGGTGCCGATCACCGCGGACTTCCGCGTCAGCGCGCTCGCTGAGCGGCTCGGCTGGCCGGTGCTCATCGTCGCCGGCGACAAGCTAGGCGCGCTCAATCACACGCTGCTCACCGTCGAGGCGGTGCGCGCAAAGGGCCTGCTCGTCGCCGGGATCGTGCTGGTCGCGGGTCCAGAGCCTACGGCGAACCTCGAAGACCTGCGCGCGCTGCTGCCGAACACGCCGGTGCGAACGCTGCCGCGCTTGCCGAACCTCGAGCGCCAAACGCTCGCGGAAGCCGGCCGCGCGCTGCTGCAGGGCTGACCCTCCCGCCGCAGCTACTCCGCGTACACCTTCTGGCGGCTGCGCTTCTGCAAGTAGCGGCCTTTCTTGAGTCGGCTGACCTTGTCGAGGATCACGGTCCCTTCGAGGTGATCCATCTCGTGCTGGACCACGACCGCGTCGTAATCTTCAAACCACTGTTGCTGTGGCTTGCCATACTCATCCAGCCAGCGCACGTGCACGCGGCGGGGGCGCGCGACGTCGTCGTTGAAGTCGGGCACCGACAAGCAGCCCTCCTCCCAAACGACTTTTTCCTTGCTCGCATCGAGGATGATCGGGTTGCACAGCGCCGCGAAGCGCGGGCGCGTCGGGCGACCGTTCTCGTCCTCCTCGCGCTTGGCGTTGCCGGGGTCGATCACGACGATGCGCCGCAGATCGCCGCACTGAGGCGCGGCTAAGCCTACGCCGGGCGCGGCGTACATCGTCTCAGCCAGATCGGAGATGAACCGGCGTAGATCGTCATTGAACTCCTGCGGCTCAACCGCGCGGCATTTGCGCGCGAGCAGGGGGTTCGGCACGGTGAGGATTCCGAGGATCGCCATGAACCGCCGTATAGCCCGAAGCGCGCCGATCCGGAATGCGCCCACGACCGGGTGACGTTTCGCTCCGAAGTTCCGACGAACCGGGAACGCGTCGCGAGAACGCGATAGTGCGCCGCGTTCCATTCGAGGCTCCCGATGCGTGGTGGTTGGTCAATTCAAGACAGCTCCGAGACCTACAGCGTTCGTCACTGGGGACGCGACTTTTTCCGCATAAATGAGCATGGAAACATCGAAGTGACCCCGATGGGTCCGCGCCACGACGCGGTGGACTTGAAGGTGCTCGTCGACGATCTGGAGCGCCGCGGCATCCAGCTGCCGATCCTCGTGCGGTTCACGGACATCTTGCGCCAGCGCGTGCGTATGCTCGCGACCGCGTTCCACAACGCGATCAAAGAGTACGAATTCAAGGGCGTTTACCGCGGCGTGTACCCGGTAAAGGTCAATCAGCAACGCCACATTGTCGAGGATCTCGTCAAGGCGAGCCGCCCCTACCACATGGGCCTTGAAGCCGGCTCCAAGCCCGAGCTGCTCATCGTGCTCGCGCTGATGGACGACCCGGAAGCCCTGATCATCTGCAACGGCTACAAAGACGAGGAGTTCATCGAGACCGCGCTCATGGCCAAAAAGCTGGGCCGGAACCCGATCATCGTCATCGAAAAGTTCAGCGAATTCAAGCTCATCTGCGAGGTCAGCCGCCGCGTCGGCGTTCGTCCGGTGGTCGGCATGCGCGCCAAGCTCGCCGCCAAGGGCGCAGGCAAATGGGAAGGAAGCGCGGGCGATCGCGCCAAGTTCGGCCTCACCATCGGTGAGATGGTCGAAGGCATCGCGTTCATGAAGGGCGAGGGCATGCTGGACTGCGTGCAGCTGCTGCACTTCCACATCGGCTCGCAGATCAACCACATCCGCTCGGTCAAGACCGCGCTGCAAGAGGCTGGCCGCATCTTCGTCGAGCTGCACCGTATGGGCGCGCCGATGCAGTACTTCGACGTCGGCGGCGGTCTGGGCGTCGACTACGACGGCTCCCGCACCAGCTTCGGCAGCTCGGTGAACTACACCGTCGATGAATACGCGGCCGACGTGGTCGCCGCGGTTGCATCCGCGTGCGACGACGCCAAGGTTCCGCACCCGAACATCATCACCGAGTCCGGCCGCGCGATGGTCGCGCATCACGCGGTGTTGGTGTTCAACGTGCTTGGAAGCACCGAGTTCCCCGCATCGCCGGAAGTGGAGGTGCTCGAAGCCGACCCCGACATCCTGCACGAGCTCCGCGAGATCTTCGACGGCGTGTCCCGGAAAAACTACACCGAGGCCTACCACGACGCCGTGGCGGCGAAAGAGGACATCCTCACCCGCTTCAACCTCGGCCTGTTGGACCTGACCCAGCGCGCGCGCGGCGAGCGCCTGTTCTGGCAGATCTGCCAGAAGATCCTCCATGTCTCTCGGCAACAGTCCTACGTCCCAGACGATCTCGAGGGCCTTGAAAAGGCGCTGGCCGACACCTACTTCGGCAACTTCTCGCTGTTCCAGTCCGCCCCGGACTCCTGGGCCGTCGACCAGCTGTTCCCGGTCATGCCGATCCACCGCTTGAACGAAGAGCCCACGCGCCGCGCCGTCATCGCCGACATCACCTGCGACAGCGACGGCAAGATCGATCGCTTCATCGACCTGCGCGACGTCAAAGACGTCCTGCCGCTGCACGCTGAGAACGGCCAGCCGTACTACCTCGGCATCTTCCTCGTCGGCGCGTACCAGGAGATCCTCGGCGACCTCCACAACCTGTTCGGCGACACCAACAGCGTGCATGTCTCCCTCGACGACGAAGGGAACTACGAGATCGACCACGTGATCGAAGGCGACACCGTCACCGACGTGCTGAAGTACGTGCAGTTCGACAAGGCTGGCCTCGTGCGCTGCGTGCGGCGCGCCACCGAGCAGGCGCTGAAAGAAGGCCGGATGACCATGGAAGAAGCGGCGAAGATGGTGACCGCCTACCAGGCCGGCCTCGAAGGTTACACCTACCTGGAGTAGCGCACAACGCGCGAACATCCATCGAGGAAAGCCCATGACCCGTCGCACCCTCGCCTACACACTCCCGGTGGTGGCGGTGTTCCTGCTCGCCGCGCGCAAGCCGGACCATCCCAAGCACGAGAACCACTACAAGCCGCTCAACACCATCGCGGCGCCGGGGGCGACGATCACGCTGAACGGGGCGCAGTCGCAGCAGGCGTTCCTCAAGGTCGACGGCAAGATCACCAACACGACGGGCGACACGCTGTACATCCTTCGCAAGGATCAAGGCGAATTTGTGCTGCCCACCGGGAATGTCCCCGTGAAGGCCCCGACGCTGTTCAGCGGCCCAATGGTCATCCCTCCCGGCGACAAGGGCTCGTACACATGGGCGAGCGCCGACGGCTCCACGAACTACCACGTCGATCGCTTCGCGCTGAACGTGAGCGGTCTCTACAGCGCGCCGAACGCAGGAACCAAGATTGCCGGCCCCGAGTTTGTGCTCCCGCCTGCGGTAAACACCTTCAGCGCCGGTCCGTTCGACTGCAACCTGACGATGCACGTTCAGGACACCAAAGACACCCAAGCCGAATTCCAGTGCGTCTACCACGGAACCGGCGTCGGGTTCATCGACGCCCGCACGGTCAGCGCGCGCGCTCAGAGCGGAAAAGAGTTCGCGAACATCCTGAAGAACGCCAAGCGCGACGTCCTGCTCCCCGGCGACAAAGCCAAGTTTGGCGTGTGGTTCCAGATCCCCGTGACCGACGGCGACATGCAGTTTATCCCCTTTCAGGCTCTGTTTCGGGACACGTTCTCGGAGTCGGCGCTGATGCCGGTCCCGCTCGAAGCGTGGAGCTTCGACATCGACGTCGCCAAGACCACCGAAGCCAACAAGTAGCCCCGAAGCAGAATCAGCGCGTGCGCGGCTCCGCGGTGCACCCGAGCGCCACCCAAGAGCCCGCGGAGTCGGCGTCGGCGGATCCAAAGCTCTGGCCGTTCAGGATGCCGAAGCGGTCCGCCATCGTCTGGCACAGCCCGGCGGTGATCGTAGCCGAGGGGCGCGTGCGGCAGATCTGCTGCCGCCAGGAAGCTTTGGCGGGCTCGGGCGCAAACCCGCGCGCCTGCGGGGTCATCGCGTAGGCGTCCGACAGCTGCTGGCAGGTCAGCGTGACCGGCGCGGTAGGAGCCGTCGCCGCCAGAGGCGGCTTCGCGGGAGCAGCGGGAAGCGGCTTCGCGGGAGCAGCGGGAGCCGGCGCGCGGGTCATACACGCCAACGCTTTGAAGGACGCCTGCACGTCGATGTCGGCGGTGCCGGAAGCGCCGCTCACGTCGATGCCGTAGGCGTTGCTCATGTACTGGCACAGGGCCGACACGCTGACGAGCGACGGGCGGGTGTTGCAGGCCGAGCGGGTCCATTGGGAACGCGCGGCGGTAGGCGCAAAGCCGAAGCCCACACCGGCGACGATCGCGTAGGTGTCGGACAGATCTTGGCAAGCGGACGCGGGCGCGACGTTCGCGGGCGGCACGGGGACCGCGGGCACCACCGGCTTCGCCTCGGACACCGGGGGGATCTCGGTGATCACCGGGACCTTGACCGGCACGCCTGGGCGCGGGCGCACCTCGGTCGCAGCGCGGGAGTACTCGGTCGGCGAGCCCCATCCGTCCCAAGCCACGCGCACGCGACCGCGGGCTTCGAGCCCGAGCACCGTCGCGTTGGACCACGCGCCCGCGAACTCGCTCTCGACGAGCTGACCGACCGCAAACCCGGGCGGGAGTTGAAAATGCAGCGAGGTGCCCGGCGCCGCGCTGAGCGGCGTGACCGCGCTCAACACCAGCTGCTCCATACACGCCTTGGCCGCGCCCCGCGGGCCGGTGTCCATCGAGACCGACACCGACCCGACCGACGACACCGCGACGGTGAAGTCCACGAGGCTCGGCACGGGGCTGGTTCCTTCATCCTTTTGCATACACAGCTGCAAGCCCGGAGCGGTCGCGGCGAGGCGCGACGGGAGATCCGCCGGCGTAGCGGCGCCCACGGCCGACGGGCAAAGCAGCAGCAGCGCAGCGCCCATCGACAGGCGGTTGGCGGTAGCACCGACGGGTACACCGGCGGGAACACCGGTGGGAGCAAGTAAGCTTCGAATCGTGACCATGAGCATCTCCAGCAGAGCAACGTAGGCGCCAGCAAAAACCTTCATGCCCAAAGCAAAAGCCTCAGGGGCAGGCCGGCGCGTCGACGTCGACCTGCCAGACCCAAGCGTTGCCGGACGCGGCGATGGTGCAGGTCTTATCGAGGTCGCCCTTCCGGATCTGGATGGAGTGCATCCCCAACGAGACCTCGCCGCTGTAGGGCACGGTTCCGACGGACCGCCCGTCCACAAGGACCGCGATGCCCTTGAGCTTCTTGGACTTGCGGGACAGCTGCACGGTCACTGGCGTAGGCGCTGCGACCGGCGGCGTTTCGTCCGGCTCTGCCTCCACCTCCGGCGCAGGCGTGGGCTCCGCAGCAGCGCGCGGGCGAGCCGGCGGCCGCGCCGACTTTGCGGCGGGTGCAGCTGCGGGGGAACCGGAAGGGACCGGCGCGGCGGCTTGGGCGGGCACAGGCTCGGTCGCCGCGGGCTCGGTCGCCGCAGGCTCGGTCGCCGCGGGGTCAACTGGAGCGACGTCCGCAGGCGTCGCTTCGGCGGCCAGAGCGGGGGCGGCCGGGACATCCACGCTCCAAACTGCACCGATATCTCCACTCCAATTCCACACGGGCTCCTCGCCCACCTTACCGGAGCAGTACACCGGCGGGCTTGAAACCACCAGATCCGCGCTCGCGCCCGGGGCGATTCGCGTAGGTTCCCACAGGCTTTCGCCGCCGTCCAGATGGACGCAGTTCACGTCTACCGGCTCGGCGCGGAGGTTGCGCACCGTCACCGTCACCGGTGCGGCCGTGACGCCGGGCAGTTTTCCCATCGTATAGAGCGCGATCAACGCCGCTCCCACCGATAGGACCAGCAGGCCGCCGCAGCCAAAAACCAACAGCAGCACGCAGCCCGACATCCAGGCATTGCGACGCGCGTTCAGACTCTGAAGGATGCCCATGGAACCTTCAGATCGTCGGGTGACGGCTGATAGGATCGAGGCGCGGATGGCCCTGCAACGGCAGGACATAGGTCACCATGTCTTTGCCATAGAACCGGAACCGCCCCGAGTCTTCAAAACCCCAGCTTTGAAGCTGGCGGTTCGCCTCCTGATTGTCCACCTCAGTGGTGATCTTGACCTGCGCGTGCCCACGGGCGAGCAGCTCGTCGAACAGCACCTTGTTGATGTGGCCGCTGACGCGCTTGCCCCGGAGGTTCGGAACGAACGAGCAGAACAAGCTCTCCCCCGGCACATCTGCCCCCGACACATCGGAGTAGCGCGCGGTCTGCACCAGCAACGGGATCAGCGAAGGACGGCGCAGCACGCCAAGCGCCGCGGGCGGGAGCACAAACTGCTTCCGACGCCGCAGGATGTCCCCGAACATCGCGCGGGTGTCCAGCGACCCCGCGATGAAGCCCTTGACCTCGACCTCTTCGACGTAGACAAAGCCGATGAAGGTCGGGGAGTCTACGAGCGCACGATACAGCGCCACGAGAAATGGACGTCCGAGCTGGGCCCAGAGGCTCTTGCCCATGGCAGCTTCGTGCAGCTCGGCGACGCGTTCGGCGTCGCGGTATTGCATCGGTCGGATGCGGCCGAGCACATCGGGATCAACCGGAAAGGGCTTCAAGGGGTTCACCGTCGCGCCATAGCCCGAAATGCGGCGAACGCATACCCGGGACCGAAGCGCGCGCCTACCGAAGACCCAACCAGGCGTCGGCGTGGTAGACACCCGCGATGTCGAACGCCTCGCCCCCATCCCCCGGCACCCGCTCGCTCCCCAAGGCCCAATCGGTCCAGGAGGACGGCACCCCAGACAGCTGGACACCGCCCAGCGGATACCGCGCTCAGGTCGCACCGGATGGCGCTACGCGCTTGGTGATCTCGGTGGGCGCCGAGCAGCTGCCCGCCGTGCATCTCGCGCTGATCGCGGCGTTAGGCGACAAGCTGTCCATCCGCTACGTGCAGCTCACCGACCGCGCGGTGGGACAGCTGCCCAAGGCGTTGAGCTGGGTCGGCATGGTATTGCCGGCGGCCAAGGTGATCGAGGCGCTGCACGCAGCCCGTCGGCTGGTCTGGGAGGACGGGCGGCACCAGCTGTGGATCCGCGGCGAGGCCCACGGCGAGCAAGTCGTGCTCGACGAGCTGGGCGTGCTCTACACCTACCCGGATGACCTCGCGTTCCGCGACGCGCTCGATGCGCTCGGGCTTCCGCTCACCAACGACGTCGGCATTGACGGGCGCGACTATGTGAAGGTGCAGTTCCTCGCCGAAGCGGACGCCGAAGAAGCGCAGCTGATCCGCGGCTTGAACCTGCGGCAGGTCGGGTAGGCGCGCGTCACAGGCCGCGCACCGCCCAGATCCCGTCGTCCCCCGCCACGCTGACCGCCACCCACGCGGTGTCTTCGGGCACATGGAACGTGGTGTAGCCCCCGCCCAGGCCCGGCCCGATCGGGCTCAAGACTAGGGTTCGGCTCCCTTCGGGCGTCCACACCGTGAGCGCGCGCACGCCCATCCAGCGGGCGGCGTCGACCTGCACGCGCCAAAGCCGATCGCCGACCAGCGAGGCGCTGCTGGAGGCTTCGATGCGCGGCCCGTTTCCAGCGGTGGCCTGACCAGCGTACAACCCGGCTTCGATGCCCGGGATGTTGCGGTCGCCGTTGGGGAGCTCGATCCACGTGCGCGGGCCGACGGGGACCACGGGGACGTAGTGCTCCAACAGGTCGAAGTACACCGTCATCGCGTCGGCGTCGTCGAGCCACACCGATAGGGGCGTGTCAAACCACGCGTAGACCGGGGCTTCGGCGAGCGCAGCCTGAACCCACGCCGCGTCTACGATCGTGCGCCGGTCCGCGCTGTTGTTGCGCACCAGCGTCAACAAGTCCAGCGCCGACCAGCCATGTTGGGGCGCGCCGTGCGCGGGGCGCTTGCTGTTCGCGGACCACGGCCAGGACAGCACCGTGCCGCCATCCGCGCTCGGGCTGCGCACTCCGGCGGTCACGATCAGCGGGTAGGCGCCATCGACCGCGCGCTCGTGGGTGTCTGCACGAAGGACGCTGGCCGACGGGACTTCGTCGTCGGCGTACACCACCACGAACCCGACCCCGTCGCCCGAGGCGTCATGCGCGGCTTCCGGGGAGGCCCAGGCAGCGTCGGAGTCCGGCGCGACCGCGCGACGCAGGTCGGCCAGCACCGCGCCGTCGGTGTTCATCTCCCGGCGAAGCGTCACCGCCTGATCGGTCCCGGGCGTGAACGTCAGCGCCGTGTAGCCGTAGGCGGGGCCCGCCCAGAGCGTGCCCGCGAAGGGCTCAAGCCCGCCGGGGATCACGCCGCCGCCGGCAGGCAAAACCCAGCGGGCGCTGGCCGTGTAGAAGCTCGAGACCAGATCGTTGCCGGCGTCGTCCCGCACGCGCACATGCATGAACCCGCAGGCGGTCTGGATTAGCCCCTCGTAGGTGCAGCCCTCGCGCTCCCCGCGCAGCGTCGCGCCCTCGGGCGCCCACCCGCTGACCACGCCGTCGGTCACCGGCAGCCGCGTGAGCACCGCGCCATCGAGCTCCACCGCGACGGAGTCGGCGTCGACCGTCTCCAAAACCGCCTCGGCCGAACCATACTGCGCGGCGGTCCAGGCCTCGCGATCCGCAGTCACGAAGGTGATCTCCGCCTGGATCACCGCCGCGCTTAGACCGTCCTCCGCGCTGCCGTCCGTGCCCAAAAACCCGCCCAAAATCCCCCCCGAAGCGCCCTGCCAGCTGCTTCCGGTGCGGGTGCCGCCGGGCAGCGGTTGTATCGTCGCCGCGCTCGCGCCGCTGGCTCCAGACAGCCGCAGCACGCCCTCGTCGGCCGCGAGCGTCCAGGTCATGCCGGGCAGCACCAAAGAGGAGGTGCCACCTTCGTTTACCGCGGCGATGCTGCTGCGATCCCCCTCGACGCGGATCTCGCCGAGCGCATCCACGGACACGCCGCCCTCGTCGGCAGCCTCGCCGTCCGCCTCGTCGTCCGCGCCTGCCTCCGGGCTGAGCGAGACCGCGTCGATCAGCGTACCGCCTTGATCGTCGAGGGTGTAGAGCGCCGAGTACGTGCCGCGCAGCGCAAACCGCGCCACGCTGTTCTCGATCACCCAGTCGCCGACCCGCGCCTCCCCGCCGGGGATCAGCTCGTCGGTGCACAGCAGCTGCCGCGCGCGCACCTCACCGGCGTCCAACACCCGCGGATCACAGGTCGGCGCCACCGGCACGAAGTCCGTGCAGCCAACCAGCAGCCCGATCAGCCCAAGCATGAAAAATCCGGCTTCACCGCTCTTCGACGCGCCCGTCGGCGTGACGGGCAAAGCGCGTTTTGGCGCGGGGGTGCACCGGCGCGTTGCTGGAGAACGGCCAGCCGCCGAAGCGTGTGCGCTGGTAGTCGGAAAACGCCTGATGGATCTCGGTGTTGGTGTTCATCACGAACGGACCGTGCTGGGCGACGGGCTCCCCGATGGGGCGGCCCTGCAACAAGAGCAGCTCCGCCGCGACGTCGCCGTTGACGAGATCGACGTCGGCGTCGCCGCGCACCCGCGCGCCCACGCCTGACCGCACGGCTACGCCGCCGATGTGCATCGTCTGGCCCTCAAAGAAGTACAGCATCCGGCTCGCGCCAGCCGGAGCCGCTGGCACCGTCCAACGGGCGTTCGGGGCCAGCCGGATGGTCCAGATCGCGAGGTGGTTGTCCGCCTGCGCCGCCCAAGAATTCGGCGGCGGCGACGGCGGCGTCGCGCCGTCCAGCGCGCCGGCGACCACGGTGATCGAAACCGCGCGCCCGGCAGCGTCTACTAGGTCGAGGGTCGGAATCGTGTCGGCCCAGAGCATCGTGAAGTAGGGCTCCACCATCTTGGAGCGCTTCGGGAGGTTCAACCAGATCTGAAACAGCTCCACCGGGTTGGGCGCGGCGCTCTTGACCAGCGGGAACATCTCGGAGTGAACGATGCCTTTGCCGGCGGTCAACCACTGCACATCGCCGCCGCCAAACCGGGCAGTTGCGCCGAGCGAGTCCGAGTGATCGATCAGCCCGCGCCGCACGATGGTCACCGTCTCAAAACCCCGGTGTGGATGCGAAGGAAAGCCAGGGACAACGTCGCCATGGTACATCCGCCACCCGTCTTTTCCTTCGAAGTCCTGCCCGATGTCCCGACCGGCGAGGCTCGCCGCCGGCCCCAGCCGGTCGTTGCCCGCAGGGTACGCGTCGTCGTGGTGTACGCAGAACAGGAAGGGATCAGCGGTGTGCCACACAAAGCCAAGGGGCTTTACGTCGAGGACGACCGGGGAGACAGACATGCGCACTCCGAAGGCCCGAGCAACGTAGCCACACCCGCGCCGCGCGTTAGTCCCGCCGCCCTCGAAGGCACAGAAAATGGCAAAGTCTACCGTCGTGCTACGTGCACAATACGCCTTCGACAATTCCATGTCGCGGGGCACCATCGCGCTGATCGGCTGGCTATCTGTGGGCACCTTCGGGTTCCTTTTTGCCTCCACCTTCGTCGTCTGGCTGGCGGGTTGGACGCCGGAAGAGACCCCCGCGATGAGCTTGCCAGAGACGGTGTGGTACGGCCTCATGCGCACCCTCGACTCGGGGACGATGGGCTCGGACAAAGGAAGCTGGCCGTTCAAGCTCTCGATGCTGTGGATCACGCTGGGAGGCGTGTTTGTCGTGTCCACGCTGATCGGCGTGCTCAACAACGGCATCGGTGCCAGCGTTGTCGAGCTACGCAAGGGTCGGTCTAGGGTGATTGAGAAGGATCACACGGTCATCCTGAATTGGTCGCCCCACATCTTCACCATCCTCGGCGAGCTGATTAAGGCCAACGCCAACCGCAAGAACGCCTGCATCGTGATCCTCGCCGAGCGCGACAAAGTGCAAATGGAGGATGCGATCCGCGATGCCATCGGTCACGCAGGGAACACGCGGATCGTGTGCCGGTCGGGATCCCCGATGGAGCTCAAAGATCTAAACCGCGTGGCGGTGCAGACCAGCCGCTCGATCATCGTGCTCGCCGAGGCAGGGGCTGACGACCCCGACAGCGACGTGATCAAGGCGGTGCTCGCGCTGACCAACGGCCCCAACCGGCGGGATGCGCCCTACCACATCACCGCGGAGATCCGAAACCCCGATAATATCGACGCGGCACGGCTGGTCGGCCGCAACGAGCTCGAGATCGTCGTCGCGGGCGACCTCTTCTCCAGGGTGACGGTGCAGACCTGCCGCCAGAGCGGGCTCTCGGTGGTGCACCCCGAGCTGCTCGACTTCGGCGGCGGCGAGATCTACTTCAAGCACGAGCCTGGCTTGTCTGGCAAGACCTTCGGCGACGCGCTGAACGCCTTTGAGGACTCCGCGCTGATCGGCCTGCGCGCTGCGGACGGCAGCGTCAGGATCAACCCGCCGATGAGCACGGTGATCCAGCCCAGCGACAAGGTGATCGCCATCAGCGAAGACGACGACACCATCAAGCTCTCCAGCGCCCAGCCTAGGGTGCAGGAGCCCGCGATCCGCACCGCAGAAAAAGCCATTGCACGCGTCGAGAGAACGTTGATCCTCGGATGGAATTGGAAAGGCGCGCGGATCGTGACCGGCCTCGATGCCTACGTCGCGGAGGGGTCTACGGTCACCGTGCTCGCCGTAGCCGATGACATCGAAGCCCATATCGAGGCCGCACGCCCGCAGCTGACCCGGCAGACGATCTCCGTCATCAAGGGCGAGAGCACCCACCGACGCACCCTCGAGAGCCTCGCGCTGACGTCATTTGACCACGTCATCGTGCTGTGCTCCGACCAGCTCGATCCCCAGCGCGCCGACTCCCGCGTGCTGGTCACGCTGCTGCACCTGCGCGACATCGGCGAGAAAGCGAACCACGACTTCTCCATCGTCAGTGAGATGCTCGACGTCCGCAACCGCGCGCTCGCCGAGGTCACCAAAGCGGACGACTTCATCGTCAGCGACCAGCTGGTCAGCCTGATGCTGTCGCAGGTCTCGGAGAACAAAGAGCTCAACGCGGTGTTCAACGACGGCTCGGATATCTACATCAAGCCCTGCGCCGACTACGTCGCTCCCGGCGTCCCGGTCAACTTTGCGACCGTCGTCGAGTCCGCGCGCCACCGCGGCGAGATCGCCATCGGCTACCGAATCGCGGGCAAATCCCATGATGCCGCAGGCAAGTACGGCGTCGCGGTCAACCCCAAGAAGTCAGCGATGATCACGTTCAATGAGGCCGACAAGGTCATCGTGATCGCCGAGGACTGAGGGGCGCACCGGGCCCGCGCTACCGAACGTCCGGCACCGGCTCACCCAACATCTTGGCGCGGATGAGCGCGACCGGGATCGGGCCTTCGGCCAGCAGAGCATCGTTGAACGCCCGATCGGAGTACGCAGCGCCCTGAAGCGCGCGCACATCCTCCCGCAAGGCGAGGATCTGGCTCTTCCCCGCAAAGTAGGTGATCAGCTGCGTCGGCCACTGGATGGACCGCAGCACGTCGGGATCCGGCGCGGTCACGCCCGGGGCGGTGCCGGCCTTCCAATCGGCGCCTTGCTGCAGCGTCCACTCGCCGCCCTCAATGTGCGTGTCGTAGAAAACCCGGCGGATACGGCCCCGATACGACCGGAGCATGTTGGCGTGGGCGCGCTCGGAGTCCCCGAAGCCGCCGCCCTCCCAGAACAGCTGCTCGGCGTAGAGCGCCCAGCCTTCGACGGCGCTGCCGTCTTGGAGGATGGCGTGGATCGGGTTGTTGAGCTGCGGCAGCATCGACAGCTGCAGGTGGTGCCCAGGCACGCCCTCGTGCACCGCGTACGGCCCCAGACCCGAAAGCTCCGCATGGCTGGCCGACACGATCATCGCTTCGCGCTCGGCGAGCGTCCAGTCCGCGCTGTAGTGCTGCACGTTCCACCAGCCTACGGGCGCAGCGCCCCCGGTTCCCAGCGACGGGAACGCGAGCGGCGGGTTCATGCTCCCGCCGTCCCCGGTCAACGGCAGCAGCGCGGCGGGCGTCTCGCGGCAATGCATCGCCGGGAGGTCGGCGGGTACGGTCAGCACGTTCATCGCGCGCAAGGCGGCGAGGTTGCGCGCCACCACGTCATCGTAGAGCTTCAAGAACCCCGCCCGGTCCATCGCCGCCGCGGCTTCGGACTCGGCCGGCGTCGCGACCCCACTGAACTCCGCGGGCTTCAACGCGGCAAGCTCGGCGTCTACGCGGGTGAGCTCGCCCTGCGCGTGCTCCAGCAGCGCCGCGGAGTCCCACGGCAACAGCAGCGCGTGCGTCAGCCGCCACTCGTAGTTCTCCTTTCCGATCACCGCGAATTCGGGCAGCGTCTCCTTGGCGCGCGCGTTGAGCTGGGTGCGCGCCTCGGTCAACGCCACCGCCGCCGCCTGACGCTCAGCACCCTCGGGGAGCTGCGCCACCACCGCATCCAAGCCATCTAAGAGCCCAAGCGCCGTGGTCACGTCGCGCTGGGTGGGCGCCGTCACCTGCGCCAGCATCTCGGTGATCATCGCCGGGAGCAGCGCCGCGAGCTTCACGCGCAGGTCCACCCGCTCGGGCGCGTACGTGGTCAGCGAGATGAAGGTGTTGGCGACCGGCTCGAGGTACTCGCCATAGCGGTGCTCCCACATCCGCTCGACGGTCAAGCGGCGTCGGGCCTCCTCCGCGTTCGCCCAAACCCAGCGGTAGTCGATCTGCGCGTCGACCGACCAGCCGCGCCAGCGCATCTTGGTCAACACGGCGAGGTCCTGAGCGAGCCGCGCGTCCTGAGCCGCCACTGCGGCGGGGGTGTACGAAGGGACGCGCACCGCGTCTTCGAAAAGCCCGACGCTGGAGGCCAGATCGGGGTTCAACGCGATGCGCGCGTCGATGATGTCACGAGCGATGAGCGCGAAGCGACGATCGCCGGGGATGTTGAGGGTCGCGAGACGCGGGGACGCGGCGGGCGTGGACGGCGCAGGCGCGGATGGCGCACGGGACTGCGCAGGCGCGGATGGCGCACGGGACCTCGCGGGCGAGGCGGACGCGGGCAGCGCCGTCGCAAGCGCGAGCAGGGCAACGAGGACAAGCGGGGAGTTACGCAGCAGGAGAGACGCAGGAAGGCGGTTCATGCCGCCAGTCTACTTCATTGAGCAAAGGACGGGCGCGAGCCGGGCCGCGAGCGGCGCCGGACCGCGAGGGGTGCCGCTCCGGCCGATCACGCGATAGCCCGCCAAACCCCAAGTAGAGGCTGATGTCCGAGAACCGCGCCCTCGCTGCCGCAGCGTTCCTGCTTTCTTTTGCCCTGCTCCTCTACGAGCTGCTGTTGACGCGCCTTTTCGCGGTCGTGCTCTTCGCCGACTTTGCGCATCTCGCGCTGGCGCTGGCGCTGTGTGGCATCGCCGCGGGCGCGCTCGCCCAGCACCTGCGCCCCTCGCTGGTGCCAGTCGAGGGCCTGCTGCGCCGCATCTCCACGCTCTCGCTGATCCAAGCGGCGGTCACGCTATGCGCGGTGCTCGCCGTGCTGCACTTCCCGGTGCTGCGCTACTTTGAGACCCCGCCGGACGCATACCAAGACCGCTCGTCGATCAAAGACGATCTGCTGAACGGCTGGTGGTTCGCCGCGTTGTTGCCGGTGCTCGCCGCGCCCTTCGCGACCGCGGGACTCGTGTTCGCGGGGCTGTTCCAGCGCCGCAAAGAGGACATCGCCAAGCTGTACGCCGCAGATCTGCTTGGAGCAGCGGCGGGGGCAGCGGTGTTCTTGCCCTTGCTCGGCGCGCTGGCCGGGCCGGACGTGGTGTTTGTGGTGCTCGCAGCCTGCGCGCTCTCGGCGCTGCTTCTATCACGCGCGGCGGGAACGCCGCTTTGGCCCTCGTTGATCGCCGGCGTCGTGAGTCTGGGGCTCATCGGCGTGTCGACGCGCACCGACGTGCTGAAGATCGAGCGCGCCGCAGGCTTCGCCGAAGATCAGGTGGTCGCGACCTATTGGACGCCGCTCACCCGCCTGTCCGTGCTCGACAAGCCCAACCACGCCTACGTGCTGCTCGACAACACCTCGGCCTCCGAGATCGTGCGCACCGCGAGCGACGTCAAGCAGCGCGCCGCCAACATCAACCGCTCGCTGGCCTGGCAGCTCGTGCCGCCGCCCGCGCACGGCGCGATCCTCGCCGCGTCCGCTGGCCCGGACGTCGCGATCGCGCAGTCCTACGGTCACACCCACATCGAGGCGGTCGACATCGCCTCGGAGATCTTCGAGATCGTCGCTACGCGCTGGGCCGACAGCCCGGTCAACCCGTACACCCACGGCGACACCGTGCGCGTCCACTCCGACGGGCGCGCGGCGATCCTGCGCGCGACCGAGCCCTACGACGTCATCCTGATGGTGCACGCCAACTTGTGGTCGTCCGCTGGGCTCTTGTCGAATGTGTGGTCCCCCGCGCTGCTGGAGACCCAAGACGCGTTTGAGGACTACTTCGCGCACCTGAACCCCGACGGCATCGTCTCGTTCGGCAAGGGCTCACAGACCGACGAGATCGTGCGCGCCTGTGTGGCTGCGCTGCGCGCGCGCGGTGTCACCGATCCGTGGCACAACATCGCGTACATCGAAGGCAACAGCCGGGTAATGCTGGCGCGGCCACGCGCGTGGACGCAGGCGGAGCGGGACGCGATGGTCGCGCTGCTCCCCAACTACGTGAAGGCGACGCTCACGCTCGATCCCATGGCCGAGGGCCCGACCTCCGCGTGGAAGAAGGTGATGAGCGAGCCGGCGATGACCGACGACCATCCCTACCAGGACAGCCCGTCCATCGTGGCGGACGCGCTGCATGACGCGTGGACCCACGCGGCGGGCGACACCGAAGCGCCGTTGGCGGTGCTGTGGCGCTCGATCGTCGTTCAATGCGGCGTGGTGCTGCTCTCCGGGGTGCTGTTGCTGGCGCTGCCCTGGGCGCTGCGCGGGCGCTCCGAGATCGCGCGGCTCTCCGGCGCGGGCGCGGCCCTCGGCTACGTCGCGTGCCTGGGCTACGGCTACCTCGCGATCGAGACGGTGCTCATTCACGCGCTGGTGCTGTTTGTCGGGCACCCGACCTACGCGATCACCGTGGTCGTGCTGGCGATGCTGGTCAGCTCAGGCGTCGGCAGCCTCGTGGCTGAGCGCTTGGACACCTCCAAGCTGCGCTGGGTGCTCGCGACCGTCGTGCTCCTCGGCGCAGTGCAGGCCTTCGTCGTACCGCCGCTGCTCTACAGCTACGCCTTGGGGTGGTCGCTGCTTGGGCGCTGCCTCGCGGTGGGCGTGCTGCTGCTGCCGTTAGGCTTCGTGATGGGCATGCCGTTCCCGATGGGCATGCGCGCGCTGCCCGACGCCGCGCGGCCGTTGGTGCCGTGGGCGTGGGCGATCAACGGCTGGATGAGCGTGGTCGCGAGCCTCGGGACAGTGCTGGTGGCGCGGATGTGGGGCTACACCGACGGCTTCCTCGTGGCGCTGGCGGCGTACGGCATCGCCGCGGTGCTGGCAGGGTCCATGTCCAAGGTCGGCCGAGGATAGTACGGGACGCCATGAACGTGCAATTTTCTTGGGCATTGATTTGCGGCCTGCTTGTGTTCCCTTGCACAACGGTCCTCAGCTGCCAACCCTGCGGCCCAGGCGGTCCCGAGACGGAGGCGTGCCCGGTGGACGACTGCGCGGTGACGTGTGGGGATGTGGAGGACGCTGTGGGGTGTTGTATTGCGGCGCACGGGCGCGGCGCAGACGCTGTGCTCATACCTGCATCGTGCAGCGGAGGTGCGTGTGATCCGAACCGCTACCTGAGCGAGGCGGCTGCCATCTGTGCCGCCCAAGCGCAGGGTCTGGTGCCCGGCGTGAGCGGGTGCACCGCGACGTTCGAATGGTCAGCGGTAGGCGCCAATTGGGAAGTGGTCGGATGGCTCGACGCCTGCGATGACTCCTTCCCGCACGGGCGGAAACTCAGCATGGCGCGGTTGGACGCCACGACGGGTGTTGCGGAATACGTGACAGCCGAGATGTACG
The DNA here is from genome assembly GCA_903900265.1 of uncultured Pseudomonadota bacterium. Classification (GTDB taxonomy): domain Bacteria; phylum Myxococcota_A; class UBA796; order UBA796; family SXON01; genus CAIUMM01. The sequence goes on along the minus strand of CAIUMM010000015.1, from coordinate 104,127 downwards.
TGAGCGACCTGCCGTGCGAAGCGCCATACTGACGAAGCCTAGATGGGCATGCCGTTCCCGATGGGCATGCGCGCGCTGCCCGACGCCGCGCGGCCGTTGGTGCCGTGGGCGTGGGCGATCAACGGCTGGATGAGCGTGGTCGCGAGCCTCGGGACGGTGCTGGTGGCGCGGATGTGGGGCTACACCGACGGCTTCCTCGTGGCGCTGGCGGCGTACGGGGTCGCCGCGCTGCTGGCAGGATCCATGTCCAAGGTTGGCGAGGCGCGTTAGCCAGAACAAGAATTCAAACCCCGGAACTGCCCATGGAACTCATCGCCCTCTCGCTCATCCTTATGGGCGGGCTCTTTGGCCTTTCCCTCTTTGCCGGCTGCTTCAACGTCGTGGGCCAAGGCACGGTGGTGGTGCTGACGCGCTTTGGCAAGTTCGCGCGGGTGCAACGCGCCGGGCTGAACTTCAAGATCCCGATCATCGAGAGCGCCGCCAAGCGCTTGTCCTTGCAAAACCAGTCGGTCGAGCTTTCGTTTCAGGCGATCACCGCCGATCAGGCCAACGTACACTTCAAAGCGATGTTGCTGTACTCGGTGCTGAACTCGGATGAAGACACCATCCTCAATGTCGCGTTCAAGTTCGTCGACGAGCGCTCGTTTATGGTCGCGCTGACCCGCTCGGTCGAAGGCTCAGTGCGCGCGTTCGTCGCTACCAAAAAGCAGCAGGACATCCTCGCGCTGCGCCGCGAGATCATCGACTCGGTAAAGGACCAGCTCGACTTCGCGCTCGCAAGCTGGGGCTACCACCTCATCGACCTGCAGATGAACGACATCGGCTTCGACGAGGAGATCTCGCGCTCCATGGCCAAGGTCGTCGCGTCCAGCAACCTGAAGGCCGCCGCCGAGAACGAAGGACAGGCGCTGCTGATCACCAAGACCAAGGGTGCCGAGGCCGAAGGCAACGCGATCAAGATCGCCGCCGAGGCGGAAAAGACCGCAGCCCAGCTGCGCGGTCAGGGCATCGCGCTGTTCCGCGCCGAGGTCGCCAAGGGCATGACCGAAGCCGCGCAGGAGATGCAGAAGGCCGATCTCGACGTCAGCTTCATCCTGTTCTCGATGTGGACCGAGTCGCTCAAGCACTTCGCCGAGAACGGGCGTGGCAACGTGATGTTCCTCGACGGCTCGGCCGACGGGATGGACAAGACCATGCGCCAGATGATGGCGATGAACAAGCTCGCCCCGCCGAAGCCGCGGTAAGCAGACCCGGAGGCCGGCCCCATGAACCTCGCCCCCTTAGCGAACCTCGCATCGGGCCTCGCCGTGGTGTTCGCGGTCATCTTCGGCACGCTGCAAATCCGGCAGATGGCCAAGACCCGCGCGCTGTTCACCGCCACCGAGCTGGTTCACGCCATGCTCACCGCCGAGTTTGCCCGCACCGTGCGCATCGTGATGACCCTGCCCGACGACGCCGACCCGGCGCAGATCGCCGACGATCCCGAGATGGCGGCGGCCGCGCTGTCGATCGGGCACGTTTTTGAGAGCCTCGGCGTACTGGTCTTTCACCGCATCCTGCCCTTGAACCTCGTGGATGACCTGATGGGAGGCTACGTCCGTCAGATCTGGCGCAAGCTGCGGCGTCACACCGAACAACGCCGGATCGACGTCGGCATCTCGCAGGGCGAGTGGATGCAGTGGCTCGCCGAGCGGCTCGACGAGTACCCGAGCCCCGGAAAGGGAGCCGGCGCGCACGTCGCGCACCGACACTGGCGCCCGTGACCCCGCGCGTCGCTCGGGCCTTCGACGCGCTCGCGGTCGCGATCCTGCTGTTGCTGCCCTTTCAAGGCTGGCATCGCGCCGGCGCAGTGAGCAGCGGCTGGCGCTACGTCTCCGACCGGTACATCACCGGGCCGGACTCGGCGTCCTGGGCCGAAAACGCCGTCGCGTTCGCGCAAGGCCGCTACGGCGACCTCGACGACCACCGCATGCCGACGTGGACGCTGCTGACCGGCATCACCATGACGCTGACGCACCTCGACGTCGCGTCGGCCGGTCACCTGCTGAATCGCGGGATGCACCTGCTGTTGGGGCCCGCGGTCTATGCCTTAGGGCGCGCGATCGGGCTGCGCGGCGCCGCGTTTGCCGCGGCGGCGATGGTCGCGTTTCATCCCGCGCTGCTGTCGGCGGCGGCGGTGTTTGGCGTCGATCCGACGGTGGAGCTGCTCGTGGTCGCGACGCTGCTGAGCGCGCGCGTCGCGGGCAGGTGGTGGTGGTTCGCGCCGGTCGCCGGGATGATCGGCGGGCTGACCGCGACCGCCCACCTGACCGCGATCGCGTTCTGGGTGACCGGCGCCGCGATGTGCTTGTTTACTGGGCGGGGGGGCTGGCGTTGGCTCGCGCTGCTGCTGTACGTGGGTTCCGCGGCGTTGACGGTGTACGCCGTCTACCGGGTGTTCCCGCTGATGCCGCGCGACATGGTGACCGACGTTTTTGCCGAAGGCATCGCCACCACCGCGGGGAACACCTCGCCGGCCGCGGCCGCGGCGTCCCGGGCGGCGGCGCTGCAGACGCTGCAAGCCAACGCCCCGCGCGCCGTCACCACCGCGCTGAACCGCATCGTCACCGAGTTTCATCTGGGGACGCCGTGGACCTTCTCGATCGCGCTGTTCTGGGCCGGGTTGCTTGGACCGCGCGCCTTTCAACCCGGCGAGCACGTCTTAGGCGCGCCGCGCTGGAAGGAGCGGCTGCGCTGGGCCGCGCGCTCGGTGGGCGAAGGTTTGCCGTTGGTGCTGGCCTGCGCGCCGATGATCGCGCTCGCCGCTGCAAACGCGCCGGCGCGCTACAGCCAGAACCTGCTGCCGGTCGGGATCTTGCTGCTCGCGCGCGGGGCTTCAACGATGGTGGCGGGCGTGCACGCCGCCGGGCTGCGGTTTCGATGGTGGCGCCTCGATGCGGTGCGCGCCGCGATGCTGGCGGAAGGCGTGCTGGCAGTCGGGTGCGTGCTGCGCGATCAAGCCGACGACCTGCAGCGCGCGCCCTTGCCGCGCCAGAACGGCGAGGACCCCGCCGAACAGGCGTTGCAGCTTGGAAAAGTGCTCGCCGAGCGCTTTCCGGCCGGCGGCGGCGCGGCGAGCATCCTGCGCGACCCCTTGCCCTACGCCGGCATGCCCTATTGCCCGCACACCGCCTGTCCGATGTCCGCGACCGAGCAGGGTTTTGCCGAGTGCATCACGATCATGCGCCATGAATGTCAGGGCGACGGCCCGATTCCGTACGTGGTGATCGACGCGCTCCCGAACGACCAGCTCACGCCCGCCCGCCGCGCCATGGACGCTTGGATCACCGCCGCATCCCAGCCGATCGCGACGAGCGGGGAGGCCCGGATCTACGCGATCCCGCGCACCGGCGCCTACCCCTGACCGACCGGCGGACAGCGGGGTAGATGCCACTCGATGGAAACTCCCGCCTCGCAGTCCCCGACAGCCCCGACCGCGCTCTCCCCCTCGGCTGAGCTGCTGCGGCACCGGATCCGCTACCCCTTCGCGTTCGCGACGTGGTCGCTGCTGAAGCTGCCCTCGGCTTGGTTCACCGGCGTGCGCCTCGTGAGCGTCGACACGCAGCGCTGCGTCGCGGCGGTGCCCTACGGCTGGCGTAGCCAAAACCCCTTTCGATCCACGTACTTTGCCGCGCAGGCGATGGCCGCGGAGATGTCCACCGGCGCCTTGGGGATGCTCGCGCTGGAGGACGCCGGCGTGCCGTTCTCGATCCTCATCGTCGACATGCAGGCTTCATTCGGTAAAAAAGCGACATCTACGGCCACGTTCGTCTGCGAGCAAGGTGCGGTGGTGTTCGACGCGGTGCGCGAGGCCAAAGCCACCGGCGAGTCACGCACGTTCACCCTGCACAGCGTCGGTACCCTCGCCGACGGCAGCGAGGTCAGCCGCTTTTCGTTCACATGGTCGGTCAAGCCCCGCCGCGCGCGCAGCTGAAAGGAGCCCCCATGCCGCTCGTACAACCCAAGAACCCGCTCCACGGCATCACCTTGGAGCAGATGGTCACCCAGCTGTTCGAAACCTGGGGGTGGGAGCAGCTCGCTGAGATGATCCCGCTCAACTGCTTCAGCAAGGATCCCAGCATCGCGTCGAGCTTGAAGTTCTTGCGCAAGACCCCGTGGGCGCGAACCAAGGTAGAGAGCCTGTATCAGTGGCACCTGCGCGAGCTGAAGCGGCGCGCGGCGGGTCAGGATCCGGCGGGTTGAATGCGCGGGGGGCTCCGCGATCTACCTCCGCGTGAGTAGCTTGATCCCCAGAAACAGGATGGCGTCGTGACCCCTGCAGATGTTGCGGCAAAAGTGCTCTCCGCGGGGGAGGAGCGCGCACGTGCGCCGCTGGCGACGATGTTCCCGCTCGCGGTGTTGGCCGGGGCGTTCATCGCGATCGCCGCGCAGCTCGCGATGGTGGCGCTCACCGGCACCGAAGGGCTCGGGTACGGGCTTCGTCAGGTGCTCGCGGGCGGGGTGTTCTCCGTGGGCTTGGTCCTCGTGGTGGTGGCCGGCGCGGAGCTCTTCACCGGCGACAACCTGCTGGTGATCGCGGCGGCCGCCGGGCGGCTCTCGATCGGCCGGCTGCTCCGCACCTGGGCGGTGGTGTTGGCCGGAAACGCCGTCGGCGCGGTTGGGCTCGCGGTGCTCGTCGCGCTCTCCCACCCCGCCGAGCCGGTGCGGGCCACGGTGATCGCGGTCGCCACCGCCAAGGTCGCCCTGCCCTTCGGGGTCGCCTTTGTGCGTGGGATCCTCTGTAATGTCCTCGTTTGCCTCGCGGTGTGGTGCGCGACCGCGTGCGAGGGCACCGGCGAGAAGGTGCTCGTCATCGTCGGGCCGATCGCGGCGTTCGTCGCCTGCGGGTTTGAGCACTCAGTCGCCAACTTCTACCTGCTGCCGCTCGCCGCGATGCTCGGCGGGCTCGACCTTGCAGGTGCCGCGCGGAACCTTGTCGCGGTGACCGCCGGGAACGTGGTCGGAGGGGGCGGCCTCGTGGCGCTCACCTACTGGTGGATCTACCTGCGGGGGCAGAAGGTTGGGTAGGGCGCGCGCAGAACCCTACCGGCCGTCCCGCTCGATGACCCGCACCGCTTGGGCTCCGGACGCCAAAGCGCCCGAGATCCCGTGCCCGGACCGAAGGTTTCCGCCGGCGAAGTACAGCCCGGCTACGGGCCCGCGCGGGCCCGGGCGGTGCTCTAAAAACTGGTCCGGCGTAGCGGCCAGACCGTAGCCGCTGCCCGCCGTCGCGCTCGTGTAGCGGCTGTGCGTCACCGGGGTCGCGCTCTCGCGGTGGACGATCTCGCGGGTGGAGCCCGGGAAGAGCCGCTCCAACCGGGCGACGAGGTCCGCCTCGATACGCGCCTTGTGGGCCTGGTACACGGCGCCGCTGCGGTAGCGGGGGCGTCCGACCTCGGACTCGGGCACCCCCCACGCCTCGGGCGCACCGGGGACCAGCGCCATCACCTCGACGGTCTCGATGCCCTCGGGCGCGTGGCCGGGCGTGCCCTTGTCCTTCTGCGTGGCGCTGGTGATGTAGCAGCCGCGCACGGGCGGGATGGCACCTCGCGTCTCGACACCCCGCGTCTCAGCGTGACGCGTCTCTGAGTACATCGTGTCGAAGTCGTAGTCGTCGAACTGCCAGTAGTTGGTCGCGCCAAGCGCGGAGAGGTCAGCACGCACCGCCAAGCAGGTGAGGAAGATCGCCCCGCCCATCTCCCAGCCCTCGGCCTTTGCGCGCAAGGCGGGAGACACCGCGGTCGAGGGCATCAGCTCCAGCACCGTGCGCCGAAGGTCGGCGTTGCTGACGACGAGCGGCGCATGCAGAACGGGATCGGGGGCGTCCGCCATCCCGTGCGGGCCGCGGTAGCGCACGCCGACGGCGCGATCGTCCTCGACGACGATGCCCGTGACCGGGTGTCGAAGGTGGATCGTGCCGCCTGCGGCCTCGATCACCGCGCACAGCTGGTCCGCGATGACTTGGCCGCCGCCGCGCGGGTAATACGCCCCCTTGAAGTAGTGATTGACGAGGCCGGCGTGCAGCATCACGCTCACGCGGGACGGCGGCAGGCCGTAGTCGCCGTTCTGCCCGGCGATCACCGCCCGCAGGTGCCGGTCTTGGGTGCACGAGTCCAGGAATGCGCCGAGCGTCTCTGCCTTGTTCGCGGCGGCGACACGCGCGCGGGTCGCGGCCTCCCACGCGAGCCGCCAACCTCTGGGCGCGCCGGGGCGGGCGAGCACCTCGACCTCCCGGAGCAGGCGCACGTAGCGATCGATGCCCGCCTTCTCCTTCGGGAACGCAGCGACCAGCCGGTCGCGGTACAGCCCGCGGTCCGCGGGGATGCGGAAGCGCAGGTCGGGGAACACCAGCTCGTCGAAGCCGTCGGGGTCGAGGGGGCGCCAGTCGACGTCGACCCCGACCTCCTGCAGCAGCTCGGGGATCCGGCCGCCCGGGCCGCAGTCCCCGACGTAGTGGAGGCCGACGTCGAAGTTGACCCGCTGCTCGCCGGTGCCGCGGGTGAACATCGTCGCGCAGCCGCCCGCGACGTAGTGGCTGTCCAACACGGCGACCTTCCGGCCGCGCTTCGCGAGTCGGGCGGCGGTCATCAAGCCGCCGAGCCCGGCGCCGATCACGGCGACGTCGACGCGCTCAGGGACGGGCGCGCTCACGCGGGCGTGGGTCTTTGCGGTGGGGACGTGTACGGGTGCGGGCATGGGTGGAGCCTAAGCTGTCCCACCAGCCGCGACAGCGCCGCCGCGACGTCCGCCCGGAGCGCCGCCAGCGGCGGCCGCCGCATCGGCGGCCGGTGAGCGATCCAGCCGGTCGAAGCTACACCGGTCGACGCTCACCCCACGCATGGCACGCCTGTTGCTGCAGTGCCTGCAGAGGTCACCATGCGCCGCATTCTCTTCTTGATCTTCCTGCTCCCCTTCGCCCCCGCTCCTGCTTCCGCCTGCTCGCTCTCGCGCGGCCCCTACGGCTTCGGCTTCGGCCTGCCGGGTCTCACCGCAGGGCCCGCAGCGGTGTTCACCGCAGACTACGCGGGCGCCACCGTGAGCGGCGAAGCGGGCGAGGTGGCGGCGACGTCCGTGTCCTTCTTCGTCAACGGCAGCGAGCAAACGCTGATCCTCCCCGACGCGCCGCTCGCGCCGGGCGCGTACCGCACCGACCGTTGCGGCGAGGAAGGCTGCGTGGCCACGATCTCCGATGGGCTGGGTGACCCTGGTGTGGCGCCGGACGCCCCGGGCATCACCGTCGCCGCCTCCGCCATCACCCACATCAAAGAGGAGGATTGCAGCGGGCCCACCGTGCCCGCCAACCGGATCACGGTAAGCACGGACGCGGTGGCCGTGCTGTTCGCCGAAGCGCCCTTCGACGCGCTGGAAGGGGCCGACGTGCTCGGCTTTGCCTTTCCGGGGGGAGGGTGGAGCACGGAGTACGAGGGCGAGGTCTACGCCGCCGCCATCGACAGCGAGGGGGAGCTCTCCAGTTGGGTCGGCCCCGAGAACCTCGCGCATTGCGCCACCGTGAGCAGCCCCACTGCCGGATGGGCGACCACGATGGGCCTCTTCGCCGCGCTGCTGAGGCGCCGTAAACCCTCAGCCCGCCCGACGCGGCGGGCAAGGCGGATTTGACGCGCGGCGGCTTACGGACGCGGCTCGACTCCTCGCCATTCCGGGTGCGAAGAGCATCCCATCGTTGCAGCGCCCCAGCACTTCCCTTGTCCGTCCGCCCGCAGAGCGCACCCGGGCGCCCGCCTCGCTCATCCCCCACCCCACCACGGGATGGGCGTCGCGTGAACCACCCGCTCCGTATGCTGCTTCTCGCACTGCGCGGCACACGCTCGCCCGGCGCCGTGCTCGGCGCTAAAGCGAACCGCTTCGGATGGAGCGCACATGTCTGGACCCGTCGTGATCGTTGGTGGCACCGGTGGCATCGGGGCCGCGCTCGCGCGGCGGCTCGTCGCCGAAGGCCGCGCCGTGCACCTCGTCGCGCGCGACGAAGGCCGCCTCGCTGCTCTTGCCGCCGAGCTCGGCGCCACCTGGGCCGCCGCCGATGTGGTGGACGAAACCCAACTCGCCGCCGCGATCGCCGCCGCCGGCGATACTGTCTCCGGACTCGCCTACTGTGTGGGGTCCATCGTGTTGAAGCCGGTCCGTCGCGTCGACTCCGCCACTATGGTCGACGCCTACCGACTAAACGTGGTCGGTGCGGTGGTGGCCGTGCGCGAGGCCCACGACGCGCTCAGAGCCGGCGGCGGGTCCGTGGTGTTGTTCTCGTCGATTGCGGCGGGGCAGGGGTTCACCAACCACGTGGTCATCGCCTCGGCGAAGGGCGCGGTGGAGGCGCTCACCCGGAGCCTCGCGGCCGATCTGGCTCCGTCAATCCGGGTGAACTGCATCGCACCCAGCCTCACGGACACGCCGCTCGCGGCCGGGCTCACGAGCAACGAAGCCATAGCCAAGTCCATCGCCGCTCTCCACCCGATCCCGCGGCTCGGCCAGGCGGCGGACATGGCGGCGGCAGCTGCCTTCCTGCTCGGGCCGGACGCGGGGTGGATCACCGGGCAGGTCCTGCCAGTCGACGGTGGCCGGTCCACGGTGCGCACCAAGGGCTAGCCCCTGTTTCGGACCTTTCCCCCAGAGACGCCAGCCGCCCGCACGCCCCGCCCACGGTAGGAACCGGTCCGCTGGGGGTCGATTTCCCAGCAGACCGGAGCGAGATCATCCTGTCTTGGCAAACGCCATGTACATCGCGATTACGACATAAAGCAGGGAGAACCCGACCATCGCCTGCCCATCGATGAAGTGCAGCTCGGTGCCGGTGGCCGTGGACACCGCCCCGACCACAACCCCGAGCGCGCCGACGAAACCCAGCGCCCCAGCGCTCGTCCGGTAGTGACCCACCGCGGAATCGTCGGATGCGATCACTTCAAAGCGAGCCGGGGCTCTTCAGCCTCGTCAACGCCCTCAGCCGCCATCTTCGCACGTGCAATGTGGTAGATCATGGTGCCGTAGCCGCACTTTGCAGCGATGTCGGCGATCGAGTAACCGACCTGCAGTGCGACGGTAGCCCCCGAGCCACCGATACCGAGCAGGGGCATCGCGTACGCGATGGGGTAGAAGCCCCAAGTCCCGAGAAGCAACAACTGCGTGTTGCGGAGGAGCACCTTCACCTCGGAATCCTTGATGTTGGCCGCCTGTCCGAGCTGGGTGTAGAGCACGAAAAGGATGTAGACGAAGGGGATCGTGCTCAAGACCGCCCAGACCACGCGGGTCGTGGCATCGCCCGAGATTTCACCGGGGTACCCGAGACCGATCATGAGCGCGCTGGCGACCACCAACCGCGCCATCATGGAGCCGCGACGCTCCTTTGGCAACGCCAACACGGCCACGAGCTCGGCCACCAACAGCGGCACGGTCAGGAGCCAATCTACGTACCGATACGCGTCGTTGAAGGCTTCACCGGTCGCTACGTAACGGCCGGCTTCATTCAGCGCGTAGGCACCCTCCCAGCTGTTGAAGATGCGCCAGTAGTGGTACCCGGCGATGCCGACCACGAGCGACGACAGGATCATCGCGGGACGGTACTTGGCGGTGAGCTGCTGCTGCACCATCACAAAGAAGGCGAACGAGGCAAACATCGCGGCGATAGCCAGCGATAACATATTGTAGACTAGCTGAAACTCGCCAGACGAGAGTTCGAGGGGAAGGGACATCGTTGCCTCCAGGCAAGGGTCGGAATTGACCTGCTCAAAACCTGTTCAGAATGAGCGCGACTGTGGGGAGAACGCGGCAGTCCGGTATCGATCCGTACCGGACGATCTTGGCAAGATTGGACATTTATAAATTTATAACCTTATTTATTCATCAAATCGGCGACGGTCGCAACGATTCAAGGGTCCGCGCGGAGTGATGAATACCATTCAAAATGCGTTCATCGAGCGCGCGGCGCGAGACGCCCGACCACGAGCGCAGTGCGCACCCTCCAGGATGGTGCTGCGGGCCCGCTACCGCCCGACATCCTCCAACAAGCAGCCGTACAGGCGGTGCGCCGCGGGCTGGTGGCTCCTGAAGGCGCCAAACGATGATCCGAGCGCACACCGCCTCAGGCTCGTTGTCGAGATGGGCACACATCTGGCCCGTCGGCGCTAGTCCGACTCACCCGGGTCAGGCCCCCGGAGCTCGAACCAACGCAAGGATCGCATCCCGCGCCGCGGTCGCGTCCGCCTCGGTGCGCGCACGCCCGACCACCTGACGCTCACCAGAAGCCGAGACCACCTCGACTTTCCAGCTGACTCCCTTGTACACGTGCACCTCGCTGCACTCCAGCCGGATCTCAGCTCCGCGCCAAAGGCGCACCCTCGGGAGCCCGCGGCCGGCGATCACCGCGATCTGCCCGGGTCCTACGCGCACTTCCTCGCGCGTCCACGCGAGCGCGCCCCCGGCTACGCCCGAAGCCGCCGCGAGGCCAGTACACAGCACCGCCCACACTACGCCGCGCAGGCCGTAGCGTCCGACCTGATCGGCCGCGCCAGCCAGCAGCAAGCAGCAGCCCGCCAACGGAAGCACCGACAGGCCCAACATCGCGACGCCGCCGTCGCTCTCGAACACCCGCGTCCCCGCTGGGAGCGTGCGGGTCAGGCTCGCGATCGCGGCGATCGCCGCCGCCCCGAACAGCGTGAGCATCCCCAACCCCACCAACGAAGCAGGCGCCCACGCGGTGATCGTCGGGTACACGCCCGCAGCCCGGCCGGGCGGAAACACCGCCAAACCCAGCGCCGCGACGCCCCCCGCGAGCAGCAGCACCACGACGAAACCGAGATCGGAGCTACGCATCACCAAGCGACCTCACGCCGTGGGATAACGCGCGCCGGTTACCCTCGTCGCCCACGCTTCACACGACCCGGGAGACCCCAATGACACCTACCAAGAACCTCGCAGTATCGCTCCTTGGACTCGGACTCGGACTCGGACTCGGTCTGTGGTGCGCCGCCAGCGCGATCTGGGTCGCCGTCCCCCGCGCCCAAGCCGCAGGCACGACCGCCCGCTGGGAGTGCACCCGCATCAAGGTCCCGGAGTCGACCAACCTCCCCGTGCGCATGAGCGACGGCACGCTGATCGCGCCGCCGACGCAGCTCAGCCCGGCGTTCAAGCCCTTCTTGAGCACCGTACAGCTGCCGGAGGGGTTCATCCCGCAGGGGGGCGGGGATGGCTGCGTGATCGCGTGCAAGCAGGGCGGGTAGGGGCTCGGGGCACCCATACATCGGGCGCCAACCGGTGAATCAACTCCAACTGCCCGATCGCCGCGAGGTGGATCAGCGGCCCCGGGTCCGCAACGACGATCACGCGCGGCCGATGGCCACGCCGGCCAATATCTCTCGCTCCAGCTCATCCTCATCGAGGTCGATGGGCGGGAAGCTCAACTTCGACGGCGTAACGGCGGGTAGCAGACATATCCCAAGGATAGCACCACAGGACCGGGTTAGCCCCGCCCCATGTCCTCTACTCCGACCCCCTCCTCTGATCCGCTCGGCCTCACCCTCGCTGTGTTGGGCGCCACGGGCGCTGCGGGCGACCAGCTGCTCTCTTCGCTCCATGGCTCTCCGCTGGTCACCGGACCGGTGCTCGCGTTTGCCTCGAACCGCCGCTCGCCGCGGGTCGACACCGCCTCGTGGGGGCCGGACAGCTTGCCGGTGTACCCGATGACGTCCCTGCCGGAAAAGCAGGTGGACCTTGCGTTCTCCTGCCTACCCGCCGAGATCGCTGCGCGCGTGCTGCCGCAGCTCGTCGCGCGCGGGGTGTTCGTCATCGACGTCGGCAACGCGACCGCTGGGGTGTTGAACGTGCCGCTGGTGCACCCCGGCGTCATGACCGGCCTGCCCGAAGGCGCGCTTGAAGCCGGCGCGGTGCGCACGCCGTCTGCGCTGGGCTGGGTGCTCGCGAGCATCCTCGCCCCGCTCGCCGAGGTCGGCATGACCGCGGTCACCGGCTCCGCTGTCGAAGGCGCGATCCGCCGCGGCAAAGCCGGCGCGGAGGAGCTCGGGCAGCAACTGTTGGCGAACTTCGCGGGGAGTGAGCCGCCGCGCCGCATGTTCCCCGATGGCCTCGCCTTCGACGTGCTCGCGGAGGACGTGCCCGGCGACGAGTGGTCCGCCGGGGAGCGCCTCGCCGCCGAAGAAGCCGGCGAGCTCGCGGGCTTTCCGCCCGACCAGATCGCGATCACCACCTGCCTCGTGCCGATCTTCCAAGGCATCGTGCTGAACCTCCACGTGCGCGGCGTCACCATCGACGCGGCGGAGTCGGCGCTCGCGGGTGCGGAGGGGCTCCGCGCGGTCAGCAAGTCCTCTCGCCTGCACCCTCGCGGCGTGGCCGGGAAGCCGGGCGTGTCTTGGGGCCGCCTCCGCGCCGATCCGGGCGGCGACGGCGTGCACCTCGTCGCGATCGGCGACAACCTCGCTGGAGCCGCGGGCGCCGTGCCGATGTTGGTCGCGGAGTGGCTCTCCAAAGCGGGCGCGTTCTCCCGAGCCGACGCATGAGACGGGCGCTTCACCCTACCATGACCGGATCCCGCGCGCGCACCGCAGCGCTGGTCGCGGCGCTCTTGGTCCCGGTCGGCGTCGCGCACGCAGCGCCCGAGCGGGTCGCGTACACATGGACCGTCGCGTCGCCCAACGACCTCGTGCCGTCGGCATCGGGTGACACCGTCGCGATCCTCGGCGACGGCTTGACCCTGTTGAACCTCGCGACCTGGGAGACCACCGCGATCTCGGTGTGCGCCGACCCGCGCGGCATCACCGCCGGGACCTACGAAGACCGCGACGCCTACTGGATCGGCTGCGGGGACGGCACCGTCGCCCGCGTGGACCTGACCGGGGACTCGCCGACGCTCGCGTCCGACACCCTCGCCGCCGCGGACACCGCGATCACCGCGGTGGAGTGGGACGGCACGTACCTGTACGTGCTCTCGCAAGGCAGCAACGGGCTCGCGGATCTCACCGCGATCACGCCCAAAGACGCGATCGTCGCGGCCGGGTACCCGACCACGCTCTCCCACGACGAGGTCAACGACACGCTGCTGCTCAACGGCTCCTTGTACGTGGTGCACGGCAGCGACGACGTCTCCCGCGTGACGACCACCGGCGCGGGCGTGGTGATCTCCACCCAGATGACCGGCGCCGACTACGGGAACGCCACCGCTACCAGCGCCGGGATGGTGTACCTGACCGACTCCTCGGGCGGGGACATCTGGTCCTTTGACACCGGGAGCAACGGCTTTTCCCTGATGCTGTCGGACGTCGGGGACGCGACGACGGCGCTGTGCATCGACGAGTCCAGCACCGACGGGTGGGCCGCGATCGCCGCCGACGACGACGTCGCCATCTACAACTACGCCTCGGGCATGTTCGGCGAGGAGAGCGACCGCCTGACCGGCGTAGGGCCGCTCGATCGTCTGCTTACGGCGAACGCCGGGGCGCTGGGCCTCTCCACCGACGAGAGCCTCGTCAAGTGGCTCACCGACGCGCCCTGGGTGCAGATCACCAGCGCGCCAACCACCGCGACGACCGGCGACATCGCGTTCAGCTTCGTCTCCGACGTCGACGGCGAATGGACGCTCTGGCGCGGAGGCAGCCTCGACAACAGCCTAAACAACGCCACGGCGCTGGACTCGGGCCCGATCACCGCCGGCGAGACGATCACCGCGACCACGACGGTCAGCTCCAGCGGCTGGGTGGAGGGCAAGAACCGCGTGTGGGTGACCGTCGACGACGCGGCGCAGCTCAACCTCACCGGGCACGACGCCACCGACGTCGTGATCGACACCCCGCCGCCCGCGATGGACTACGCCGTCGGGTTCGGCGAGAGCACGGTGAACGTGCAGATCACCGCGTCCAACATCGCCGACATCGTGCACTACGAGGTGTACTTGTCCGACGTGCCGTTCAGCGCCGCGGACTACCCGACCGGCGGCCCGACCTTCGACAACGGCGACGTCACCGCGCCGAAGACGCTGAACACCACCGCCGGCGCCGCGGGGTCCTACACCTTCTACCCGCTGATCAACGGCACGACGTACTACGTCGCGGTGCGCGCGGTAGACGCCGCCGGGGCAGAAGGTCCGATGTCCGCGGTGCTCTCGGCCACCCCAAGCTACACCTACAGCGCCTCCGAGCTGCGCGGCGATGAAGGCGGCTTCGGCTGCAGCAGCGCCGGAGGGACTCACGCTCGCTGCACGGCGTTGCTCGGTTTCTTTCTGTCAGGCGCCGTCGTTCTCCGTCGGCGCCAGCGTCCGGCAGCGTCAGGATCGGGTTACCCCCTCGCCCCATGCGCGCTGCAATTCGAGTCCCCGTGATGTCCAATTTTGTGTTCCTCGCCGCCCTCGCCGCCCTCGTCGGGCTGCCAAGCGTGGCCCACGCCGAAGACAACACCCTCTGGCAGATCCATCACGGCGTCGGCGTACGCTACGGCACCGTCAAGCTGGATGACGCCTACCTCCGGGATGTGTTCGGCAAGCAGAACGACGTCGTCAAAGTCGACTACGTGATCGGCTTCCGACTCGTGGAGATCGGCGTATCCGCAGGCTTCGAGCAGGACCTGGGCTTCCTCCGCACCTCCGACGGCGCCGCGTCTGACGAGCACGACATGCTCACGATGTGGCCGCTGGAGGCCGGGTTGACCGCGCGGCTGGACTTCTTCGACGAGCAGTGGATCGTGCCCACCGCGTCGATCGGCGGGAACTACTGGATCTGGCGCGAAAACTGGTACGTCCCGGACGGCAGCACCGCCGACGCCGCGCGCACCGGCGGCAAGCTCGGCTGGCACTGGGCCGCTGGCGGCATGCTCCGCCTCGACGCCTTCGACCGCAAGGCCTCCAGCGAGCTGCAAGCCTCCACCGGCATCGACGACACCTTCATCGTAGCCGAGTACCGCGGCAACCAGATGCCAAAGGGCGAGTCCGAGCTGCAGATGTCAGGCTGGGAGATCACCGGCGGGCTGCGGTTCGACTTTTAGTCGAAGTATGGCGTTCCAGCTTGTCTCTCCCCACCAACCGGCCGGCGATCAGCCCGAGGCGATCCGCCAGCTCGTAGAAGGCCTGCGCGCCGGCGTTCGCAGCCAGGTTTTGTTGGGTGCGACCGGCACCGGTAAGACGTTCACGATGGCGAACGTCATCCAGCAGTTCAACAAGCCGACGCTGGTGCTCGCGCCGAACAAGACGCTCGCGGCGCAGCTGTTCGGCGAGCTGCGCGGGCTGTTCCCGCACAATTCCGTCCAGTACTTCGTCAGCTACTTCGACTACTACCAGCCGGAAGCGTACGTCCCCAGCTCGGACACCTACATCGAGAAAGACTCGATGATCAACGAGCAGATCGACAAGCTGCGCCACGCCGCCACGCGCGCGCTGCTCGAGCGCAACGACGTCATCATCGTCGCGTCGGTGAGCTGCATCTACGGTCTAGGCTCGCCCGAAGCCTACGACAACATGATCTTGCAGCTGGAACCTGGTCAGCAGATCTCCCGGCAAAAGATCCTCGCCCGGCTCGTCGAGCTGCAGTACACCCGGAACGAGCAGGACTTTCATCGCGGCACTTTTCGCGCTCGCGGCGACGTCATCGAGGTGATCGCCGCCCACGAGACCGATCGCGCGCTGCGCATCGAGCTGTTCGGGGATGAAGTCGAGAAGCTGTCGGAGTTTGACCCGCTGCGGGGAAAAACCCTGAACCCGCTCGAAAAGCTCTGCATCTACCCGGCGTCGCACTACGTCACGCCCAAAGAAAAGCTCGCTGAGGCGATGAACACCATCCGCGCCGAGCTGCAGCCGCGCCTCGAAGACCTGCGGAGCCAGAACCTGCTGCTTGAAGCGCAGCGGCTCGAGCAGCGCACGCTCTTCGACCTCGAGATGATCGAAGAGATGGGGTACTGCAACGGCATCGAGAACTACTCGCGGCACCTGACCGGGCGCCCGTCCGGCGAGCCGCCCCCCACGCTGCTCGAATACTTCCGCGGCGATTGGCTGCTGCTGGTCGACGAGAGCCACGTCGCCGTCCCCCAAGTCGGCGGCATGTTCAAGGGCGACCGCGCCCGCAAAGAGACCCTCGTCAAGTACGGCTTCCGCCTGCCCAGCGCGCTCGACAACCGCCCGCTGACCTTCGACGAGTTTATCCAGCACGTGCGCTACGCCGTCTATGTGAGCGCGACGCCGTCCAAATGGGAGATGGAGGAGGCCGCGGGGCTCGTCGCCGAGCAGGTGATCCGCCCCACCGGGCTGCTCGATCCGCAGGTCGAGGTGCGGCCGGCGCGCTCTCAGGTCGACGACCTGCTGGGCGAGATGCGCATCACCATCGCCCGCGGGCTGCGCGTGCTGATCACTACGCTCACCAAGCGGATGGCGCAGGAGCTGACCGACTACTACGGCGCGCTCGGGCTGCGCGTGCGCTACCTCCACTCCGACATCGACACGATGGAGCGCATGGAGATCCTCCGGGATCTGCGATCGGGCGAGTTCGACATCCTCGTCGGCATCAACCTGCTGCGCGAGGGTCTGGACCTGCCCGAGGTGGCGTTGGTCGCGGTGTTGGACGCCGACAAAGAGGGCTATCTGCGCAGCGCGACCTCGCTGATCCAGACCATCGGCCGCGCCGCGCGCAACGTCGAAGGCCGCGTCATCTTGTACGCCGACCGCGAGACGCCGAGCATGCGCGTCGCGATGGGCGAGACCTCGCGCCGACGCGCAAAGCAAGAGGCGTACAACGAAAAGCACGGCATCACGCCCCAGACGATCATCAAGAACATCGACAGCCCGCTCGCGGCGCTGCTCGACGCCGACTACGTCACACCGCCCAAGAAGAGCACGGCGAGCTCCTCGGGAGAGGTCCGCCTCGACGAGATCCCCGCGATGCTCAAGCGCCTGCGCACCGACATGAAGTCGGCGGCGAGCAAGCTGGAATTCGAGCGCGCGGCGAGCATCCGAGACGAGATCAAGCGGCTCGAAGAGCTCGGGATGAAGCTGGGGAACATCAGCGATTCCTGAGCCCGAGAAGCCGACTACGCATCCCAATCTGCGGCCGCCGACCGCCGGCTACCGGTATAGGATCCGCAGATGATCGGCCGTCGAGAACGAAACAAAGAGGACAAACAGCGCCGGCTTGAAGCCGCTGGACTCGCCGCGTTCCTCAGTGAAGGCTTCACCGGCGCCAGCGTGGAGCGCATCGCCGAAGCAGCCGACGTTGCACGTGGAACATTCTACCTGTACTTCCGGGATAAGGACGCGCTGTACACCACGCTGCTCGATCGGCTTTTCACGCCGCTGCTCGCTTCGGTAGCCCGCGCGCGAGACGCGCTATCGGCCTGCACCAACACGCCCGACACCTTCCCGGTCTACGGTTTGCTCGCCGCGGAGCTCGCTCAGCTGATGGTGGCGCAAGAAGGCGCGCTCCGCCTCTATTTTGGCGAGGCGCGCTCGGTAGGAGCCGGCGGCGAGGCCGCGCGGGATCGGCTGCGCGAGGTGCATGCGCTGACCGTGAGCATCCTCGACGACGCGGTGCGACGCGGCGTGCTGCGCGAGCATGACACCCACACCGCCGCGATCGCGATTGTCGGCGGCATCGACGCGCTGGTGTTCGCGTTCCTGCGTGACCGCGGCGGGGCCGATCCGACGCGCATCCAGGCCGAGGTGGTCGCGTTGTTCCGACACGGTCTGGCGCCGCGCGGATGAAGCTCCCCGAACGGTTGCAGCGGTCGCTGCTGCGGTCGCCGCTGCCGTGGCTGCTGCTCGCGGTCGCATGGACCTGGCCGGCGGCGCTGCATCCGGTGACCGCCGCGCCCGGCTCCGCGCACACCGACCTCTGGGAGAGCTTGTGGACGCTGTGGTTCGTCGCGACCAAGCTCGCGGCGGGGCAGCTGCCGATCCACGTCGACGGGCTGCTGGAGTCCACGCGGGTCGGTAGCTTGTGGCCCGCGGACATCCTCGGCGCGGTCACCATGGCGCCGATCACGCTCACCGCCGGTCCTGCGGTGGCGTGGACCGTGCTCGTCATCGGGCACATGACCCTGCGCGGATGGTTGGGCGCCCAAATCGGCGCGCTCTACGCGCAGGAGACCGCCTGCGCAGCCGGCGCAGCCGGAGCCGATGGCGCGCGCGCCGGAGCCGGCGCAGTCACGGGAGCGATCCTCGCGCTGGCGCCCATCGCGCTGGCCGGGGTGCACAACGGCGCGAGCGAGGTGCTCGGCGACACCTGGGGCATCGCCGTGGTCTGGATGGGCCTGCGCTACGCGCCCGGATGGCGCTGGACGGTGCTCGCCGGCTTGGTGCTGGGCATCGCGGCCTGGGCCCACTGGTACGGCGGGCTCGTCGCGTTCTGCATCTGGGGGGTGATGACGCTGCGGCGCGGGCTGCCGGGGGGCGCGCGGCGCGCGTTCGTCGTCGCCGGGATCGTCGGCGCGCTGATCGCCGCGCCGGGCGCGTACGCCGCCAAGACCATCTCCACCGCAAAAGACAACGTGGTCGGCATCAAGGATCCCCGCGAGCTGACCACCCTCCGCCGCACCATCGGCCCTGCCGATCCGTGGGCGTTGGTGCGCCCCGCGCCGTTCCGCTCCCCCGACTTCAGCACCATCAGCCGCTACGGCGAAGACTACTATCATTGTCCCTACCTCGGTTGGATGGGCCTCGCGCTCACTGCCTACGGCGTGGTGCGCGGGCGGCGGGGCTGGGCGCTGTGGCTGTTGCCGATCGGCATCGGTCTGGCGATCGGGCCGGTGCTGACCGCCGGAGGCGCGCCGGTGATCCTGTCCGGGCGACGCGCCGTGCCGCTGCCCTACTTCCTGCTCGAAAAACTCCCGCCGTTCAACACGCTCTCGCTGCTCTGGAAGCTCGCTTGGGCCGCGGAGATCGGCGTCGCGCTGAGCGCTGCGCGTGGGCTCGCGGCGCTGCTGAAGGCTCGCCGCACGCTGCTCAGCGCGGTGGTCGCCGGAGTGGTCGTCGGCGGGGTCGCGCTCGAAGCCGCGTTCGTCGCGCCGACGCGCGGACTTCCGCGCTCCGTCGACGCCTCCATCCCCGAGCCAATTCAAGTGCTTCAAGCCGAGCCCGAAGGAACGGTGATGACCTGGCCGCTGATCGGTGGCCTGCCCACGCTGTACGAGCAGGTCGCCCACCACAAAATGGTCGCGGGCACGCTCAACTTTCCGGCCAGCAAGAACGCGTGGAAGGTCACCCGCGCGGTGCAGAGCGGCCGCGAAGCCACGCTCTCGATCGCCCGACAAGCGGGGATCCGCTACGTCGTGCTCCACCTCGACGCCACGATGATCGGCGATGAGTCTGGACTTCAGCTCTCCGACTGGGACCACTTCCCGGTGCTCGCCGAAGACAGCCGCGTGCGCGTGCTCCGCTTATGGTGAGCGGTAGATCCGGGGCGTCTCGCCGTCCTCACACGGCCCCGGGTCGCTCGAATCCCCCTCGACCAGATACACTGCGGCTTCTCCCGGTGCGCGCATGAAGAACCCCAAAGAGTTTCTCGGACGAGGATGGGCATTTCCCTTCCAGTTCGACAGCGCGACAGGCGGCGCCGCCTACTCGGAGTTCGAAGAGAACATCCGACAGAACATCACGATCATCCTCGGGACCAAGCCGGGTGAGCGGCAGATGCTCCCGCAATTCGGCTGCCGCATCCACGAGCTGCTCTTCGCGCCCAACACCCGCGCCACCAGCGCCATGGTCGCCCACCACGTGGCTGAGGCCCTACGCCGCTGGGAAAAGCGCATTGAAGTCCTGAAGGTCGACGCTACCGGAGACGAAGCCGGGACGGTGAAGGTCTCCGTCGACTACAAGATCCTCGCCACCAGCCAGCTTCAGCAACTGAACTACACCGTATCGAGCCGATAACCATGCCGATTCGCCCGCCGAACCTCGACGATCGGCGCTACGCCGACATTCTGCGCGAAGCACGCGCGCTCATCCCCCAGTACACGCCCGAGTGGACCAACCTCTCGGACGCCGACCCGGGCATGACGCTCGTCCAGCTGTTTGCGTGGATGACCGAGATGATCATCTACCGGCTCAATCAGGTGCCGGACAAGACCTACATCCACTTCCTGAACTTCATCGGCGAAGAGCGCAAGCCCGCGCGGCCCGCCGTCGCGCCGGTGACGTTCACGCTGAAGGGCGACCGCGCCGTCGAGATCCCCGCGTTCACGCGCTGCGCGACCCGGCAGCGCGAAGACTCCACCGCCGCGGACTACATCACCACCGACGGCATCACCGTGCACGGCTCGAGCATCGTGCGCGTCATGGCGGTGCGCGGCGGCCCCAAGCGCGCCGTGCGCGAGGTGCCGTTCGCGCTGCTCCACGACAACCGCTCCGCGCTGCAGTTCGCCGGCGGCCGCGGCGTCGATCTGTTCGACCTGGATCCCATCGAATTCGGGCCCGAGTCCTACACCGCCGAGCAGTACCTGTACATCGCCCACCGCGACTTCCGCATCATGGGGCTCGAAGGCGAAGAAGGGCGGCGCCAAGGCCGCTTGCGCATCCGCCGGAGCGCCAAGAGCGGCGACTCCTTGTCGGTCGCCGATCTGTTCGTGTGGGAGTACCCGACCGTCGAGGGCTGGGAGCCCGTCGGCATGGACGTCGAGCCGGAGACCACGCTCGGTATGGTCGAGACCGCGTTGATCACCACGCTCCCCGAGATCAGCGAGCTCAGCAGCTTCGGAACTTCACCCGACGACATTCGGTTTCCCGACGCCGTCGCCGAAGAGCGCTACTGGATTCGTGGCCGCCTCGACTACGAGCGCTGGCTCGCGGCGCGCATGGTCGAAGATCTCGACGTGTTCTGGCAGGACGACCGGGGCGGTGAAAAGCACGCCGTGCAGAACTGGCTGGTGCGCGCGACCGGCCGTTACCTCGAGTTTTCGCTGCAAGACCTGCCGCCGATCCTTGGCGGCTGGACGGTGCGCTTCGAGCTGGCGGATCGCCGCTTGTCGGCGCGCAAGACCAAGTACCTGCCGCGCTATCGCTGGTATTATCGGCGCGGCGAGGGCTGGGAAGAGGTGCCGAAGGTGCGCTCGCAAGGCACCGAGATCCTGCTCGAGGGGCCTTTCCCCGACATGGCGCCCGAAGGCATCAACCTGCGCGCTGAGCGCATCGAAGCCCTGCAGTTCGGCGTGCTCATGCCGGACTTCGATCTGGACGTCACGTGGATCCGCCCTATCGAGCTCGACATGTTCGCCGGGGACGACCCGCGGCGGCTCGACGGCTTGCTCGTCGACGAAGGCCCGTGGTCGCCGTTCCAGGTCGGGGCGCAGGTCCCGGCCACCATCGCGCGCAAGTGGTACCTCGGCTCCGATCTGTTTGAGAATCGTCGTCAGTCCAAGGTCATCGTCGAGATCGACGTCGCGTTTGAGATGAACGGCACGCCGATCCCCGAGCCGGGGGATCTGTACCTGCTGCAGCTGACCTACCGCGCCGATGACAACTGGCGCGTGGTGTGGAGCGAGGACCGCGCTTTCTCCAGCTTCAGCTTCGCCACCCTCGACCCCGAGGGCGCCAAGGTCGCTGGCAAGCGCACCATCCGCATCGAGCTCGATCCCAAGACTCAGCTCCGCGGCCTCGCGCGCCACGAGGTCGCCGGACGGGAGACGACCTGGATCCGCTTTGAGATGGTCAAGGCCTCGCTGACCGGCGTGGATGAAAAGAAGGTGCAGCACCCGATCGTGCCGCGCATCTACGACGTGCGGCTCGGGGTCGAAGGCGCGGTCGGCGCCCGCGAGTACGAGCAGCCGCTGCCCAACCCGCGCACCGCGCAGGTCGATCTGCGCGGTCAAAACCGCAGGTTCACCCGCGTGCTCGCGACGGCGATGGGCAAAGCGAGCGAGCACTTCCCGTTCTTCCCCTTCGTCGAGACCAACGACGAAAATCAGTCGCTGTACCTGCAGTTTGACACCCCGCTGCCGCCCGGTCGCAAGCACTCGGTCACGTTCCGCACCCGCGGCGAGTCTACGCTGCCCGCCGGCGTGCGCATCGAGTGGGAGCTGCTGGAAGCGCGCGAGCACAACCGCCCAGGCTGGCGCAGGCTGCACGCGCCGGGCGAAGGTGCTGAGACCGCCTTCGATCTGACCCACACCGGCACGCTCACCTTCAGCCTGCCCGAGACGCCCGCGCTGGTCGAAGACGGCTTCTGGCTACGCGCCCGCCTGTCCCTGCCCGCCGGCGTCACGATGGACATGGTGCCGATGCTGCCGCCGGTCGTGCACGTGCTGTTGAACACCGTTGACGTCGTCAATCTCGTGACCGTGCGCACCGAGCGCTTCAGCGGGCTCGGCGTGCCCAACCAGTCGCTGCAGCTGCGCCGCGTGCCGATCTTCCTGCACCACGCCGAAGGCGAGCGCGCGCTGTTCCGCAACCTCGACGCGTTCCCGGACATCCGCGTGTTCGTCGAGAACGAAGACGGCACCACCGAAACCTGGAGCCGAGTCAGCGACGGAGCGGTGCTGACCGCCGGCAAAGACGACCGGATGTTCACCATCGACCCTGTCGAAGGCACGCTCACCTTCGGAAACGGCATCCGTGGGCGCATGCTCCCGGTCGGATCCTCGAACATCGTGGTCGACACCTACCGCTACGTGCCCGGAAGCCGCGGGAACGTCGCGGCGCGGGAGATCACCCTCGTCGAAGGCGTGGCTGACTCGGTCAAGTGCGAGAACCTGCTGCCCGCTTCGGGCGGACGGGACGCCGAGACCATCGAGGAGATCCTGCGCCGCGCGCCCAGCTTGCTCACCAGCCGCGACCGCGCGGTCACCCGCAACGACTTCGCGGTGATCGCCACCGAAGCGTCGGGCGAGGTGGCGCGAGCGAGCTGTGAAGGCAACATCGGCCCCGACGGGCGCGTGGAGATCGTCATCCTGCCGCGCCGCCGGGAAGGCGAGAAGTTCCCCGATCCGATGCTGGCGACCGGGCTGCGCGACAACGTGCAGCGCCACTTGAAGCAGCGCGCGCTGATCAACGTCATCCCCGTGGTCCGACTCGCCGAGTTCATGCACATCGACGTCAGCGTGACCGTGAGGCTGCGCCCCAACGCCAACACCCTCGCGGTGCGCGAGGCCGCCGCCAAGTGGATCGACCGCTTCCTGGACCCCTACGAAGGCGGCTTGGACGCCGTGGGCTGGCCCTTCGAGGCCACGCTGTACGCGCAGGACTTCGGGCGGCTCGTCTCGGACATCCCCGAGGTGCGCCACGTCGTGCACGTCGCGCTGTTCGAGATCACCCCCGAAAAGCGCCGTCGCAGCACCGCGGGCTGGGAAGAAGGCGAAGGCACCGACCGGCTGTTCTTGACCCAGCACGACCTGTTCGCGGTGCGCCGCGTGCGGGTCAAGGTCGAAGAGCTCGGCGAGTAAGCCCGGTAGGATCCCGGCGGCCTACTCGGAGAGGTAGGCCTTCAGGGTGATGCTGCCGTTGTAGAGGTCCAGCGCAGACCGTGCGCGGACCTCTCGGCCTTGGTCGCCGCTCGGCGTGTGAAACACCAGCCGCGCCTCAGAGATGTCCATCGAGTAGGCGCGCATGTACCGCCCCAGCACGAGCCCGAACGCCGCTTGATCGCGGTCGAGGTGGTCTACATCCCGGAAGGTGACGGTGACCTTGCCTTCCCGCGGCTGATCGATCTTCGGCCCGGTCCATCGGGTGATGTCCGCGGTGACCAGATCGACGCCCGACTCGAGGTTCTGAAGCTCGATCAGCATCGCGTCTTCCAGATCCTGCGGGCTGTGTACGCTCTGCACCTCTTGAGGCAAGCGACCCCGCAGGCTCGCGAGCAGGTCCCGGTACGGATCCCCCGCCGTAGCGTCCGCCGTGGGGTGCAACGGCACCGGCTCCGTCGTCGCGGCGGGGCGCGCGGCGGGGCGCTGCACACCGCGAGTGGAGCTCACCGTGAACATCCACAGGTAGCCAGCCCCCAGCACGACGGCGCCCAACATCAGCATGCCGAACACCCGACTGGCGCGCACCAGCGGCGCCGCCGTACGCGGCGTATTGGGCGGCATCGGCGGCAAGGCCCGCGGCCGCGGCGTCGGAAACGCGATGATCTGCCCGCCGGCGTCCGGACGCGCGGCGGACTCGGGCAGCACCGGACCGTAGTCCACCGCGTCGCCATCGCCATCGCCATCGCCATCCCCGTCGTCCACCCCGTCGTCGTCCCCGTCCTCGCCTTGATCACCGGCAGCGGCGCGCGCGGGCGCCTTCGGAGCGGGCGGGGGCGCCTTGCCCGCGGTGCGCAGCGTCAACCGAGGCGGGACAGGCGCCAAGGCCTCCATGTCCAGCACGGGGATCGCGTCCACATCGACGGGGCCCTGAAAGCGCGCCAGCGCATCCTCAGCGGTCGCGTCCTCGCCTTCATCCCAAGCCTCCCAGGGATCAATGCCCTCCAACTTGCTGGGCTTGTCCAGCTTGCCCTTCAGCTCCGGCAGCGCGCCCGCAGGCTGCCACCGCTCCTGAAACCACGCTTCATCCCCGTTCCGGACCTGACCGTTCAGGGCCATCTGAACGAGGGACTCCCGATCGATCACGAGGAACTCGCGGCCGGCACGACGAAGGCGGTAAGCGCTCACCCCGGGATCATAGCCCGGCCACCGCACACGCGGGGCGGGCCAGCAAAGGCGCGGCAAAAACACGAACCCCCCGGAGCCGAAGCGCCGGGGGGCCGTGGGTTCAATCCCGAAGGATTAGAACGAGTCGTTCAGGGAGGTCTGGGTCGCGCCTACGGTAGCGGACGCGGTGTAGGTGGCGGGGATGCCGTCTGCGTCTACGTCGCAGTTCGCGGTGATGGCGAAGTCAGTGGTAGCAGCAGCAACAGCGTAGTTGCCGCGAACTTCGCCGTCCGGGGCCCAGGGGAGCTCGGTCCAGCCAGCGACGCCGGTGGTCCAAGGAACAGCGACCTTGGAGAGGGTGATGGCGCCATTGGTAGCGGCGTTGACGAAGCCGTCGTACATGGCGTCGTACGCGAGCTCGGCGGTCTTGATGCCGTTGACGTTGCTGGGGAGCTCGCCACGCTTGGCCTTGAGCTGCATGGTCATGAAGTTGGGGATGGCGATGGCGGCGAGGATACCGATAATCGCGACAACGATCATGAGCTCGACGAGGGAGAAGCCTTTGTTGGTACGCATGTTGATACTCCTGTTTGACGTTTGCTTGACTGTTGGGGAGGGGGCCGGTTTGCGACCGGACGACGAGGCTAAAGCAAGCAGTGTGCCAACACGGTCCAAGGCTGGTTTTGTCAAAATCAGGTCTCTGAGCGCCTCCAAATGTCAAGAATCCCCCCCCCAAAGCTGACGTGCTGCGGCAGGCAGAGTGACGCAAATTGTCAGTCACGCGCCCAAGCATGACGCTCCGCGTCGGCTACCGACGCGCGCCGCGCAGGTACACCGCGTCCGGATGCGCAAGGAGGAGAGGATCTACGCGGGGATCGGCGTCCAGCACCAGAAAGCTCGCCGCGTTTCCTGCTTCGAGGGTGCCGAGGCGCGCAAAGCCCCAAAACTGCGCCGGGGTGACCGTACCCGCGTCGAGGATCGCCTGCCCGTCCATGCCGGCGTCGCGCATCGCCGCGATCTCTGCTTCATTGATCCCCGCTTCCTGCGCGTTGCCAAAATCCGTCCCATAGAGGACCCGCGCCCCGGCCGCCCGCAGCGCCGCGAGGTTGCCGCGCGTCGTCGCGCTGGCGCCGAACGCGACGAGCGTGGTCACCACCGTCTTTCTAGACCAAGCCTGGATCGTAGATGCGCCGAGCGTCGCGACCGGCGTGTGCGCGAGCACGTCTACCCCCGCCGCCGCTGCGCGCGCCGCTTCGTCGTCGCTGAGCGCGTGGGACGCGACCGGAACGCCGAGGCGATGGGCTTCGGACACGGCGGCAGCAAGCGCCTCGCCGTCCAGCTGCGCGTCGCCGGGGTCTCCGGTCACCGGCAGCTTGATCAGCCCCGCGCCTTCACCGATCAGCCGGTCCACGGCCGCAACGGCCGCGGCGGCATCGAAACAGGGGTAGCCGTAGCCATCACGGCCCCAGCCCTGCGTGGGGTACCCGCCCACCGCGGTCACCATCGGGCCGCTCGCGATCACGTCCAACGGCGCGTGGGACGCCGCGAGGAAGCTCTCGGGCGCGGCCATGTCCACGGCCGCCGCGATGCCATGATCCGCCAGCGCGTCCCCCTCCGGCAGGTACGCGAGGTGCACGTGGCTGTCGATGAACGCCGGCGCGACCCACTTCCCGCGGATGTTGACCCGCACCGGTTCAGCCCGGGTCACCGAATCCACAGCCCGGTCCGGGCGGTCCGCCCGCTCCCGAATCGCGACGATCGTTCCTCCACGCACCTCCAGATCCGCCGCCACCGCGCCCGTCGGCGTCAGCACCGTCCCGCCCTCCAGCACCATCCACGGTCCCGAAGCGCTCGGCCGCAGCGAGGCCGCAGAGTCCCCCCCGCCGGTCTCGCCGCCCGCTGCGAGCGGCTGGCCACATCCGAAAATCGCACCCAAAAGCACCGCGGGGAAGCAAGATCTGTACATGCCCCCTGTACGAGCGAGCGCCACGATCGGACCGACGCAACGTGCCCCGCAGGCTAGTTGCGCTCCATCCGATCCAGCGCCGCGCTCTCCTCGCGGATGCGCACCCACAGCAGCAACGCGTTGAGCACCGTGAACACCGTCGCGACCCGCCAACACCCGTACATGCCCGGGAGCACGATGCCTTCGGTGACGACAGCCACGTAGTTCGGGTGCGCGAAGTAGCGAAACGGACCTCCGGCGATGCGCGGCAGCCCGGGCACGATGATGACGCGCGTGTTCCATCGCGGTCCGAGCGTCTGAATCACCCACCAGCGCAAGCCCTGGCACAGCACGGCGACCCCGAAGAGCACCGCCGAGAGCACGACCGGAGGCGGCTCTACGTACAGCGCCTCCGCCAAACATCCAAAAAGAAAGCCGGTATGAAGCACGACCATGAACGGGTAGTGCCCGCGCCCGCTCTCCACCCCGCCGCGCGCAAAGCTCCAAGCTGCGTTCTTGCGCGCCACCACCAGCTCGATCAGCCGCTCGATCGCGACCGCGGCGAGCACCGCGAGGTACCAGCCCGCTACCACCGCACCAGCACCAGCTCGGAGCAAAACCCCGGCCCCATCGCCAGTAGCAGACCCCACGTGCCCTCCGGCGGAGGCTCGGCGTCCAGCACGTCCCCCAGCACGTTCAGCACGCTCGCCGAAGACAGGTTGCCTAAGGTCCGCAAGCTGTCCCAGGTGCGCTGCAGCGCGCCTTCCGGCAGCCCGAAGCTCTCTTGCATCACCTCGAGCACCTTGGGCCCGCCGGGATGCGCGATCCACACGCCGATGTCCGCCGTCGTCAGGCCGTGACCCGCCAGAAAACGCTGCACATCGTGCACGAGGTAGCGGCGCACCATGTCCGGCACCTCGGACGACAACACGATGCGGAACCCCGAAGCGCCGATGTTCCAGCCCATCACCCCCTCGGTGTTCGGGTAGAACGCGCTCAACGTCGCGATCACCCGCGGAGCCGGACCGCGCCGCGTCGGCCGCGCAGAGACCACCGCGCACGCCGCGCCGTCGCCAAAAAGCCCCGAGGCGATCAGGTTGGGGATCGACAGATCATCCCGCTGCAAGGTCAGCGAGCACAGCTCCACGGACAGCAACAGCGCGAGGTGGTCGGGGAATGCGCGCACATAGTCGGAGGCGCGGGCGATGCCGGCGGCCCCGGCGACGCAGCCCAGCCCGAAGATCGGCGTGCGCTTGATGTCCGGCCGGAAGCCGAGGCGATTGACGAGGCGGGCGTCGATGCTGGGCGCGGCGATGCCGGTGACGCTGACAAACCAGATGGCATCGACGTCTTTGGGGGTGGCGCCGACCTGACTGAGCGCGTCGAGCACCGCGGCCCCGCCGATGTCGGTCGCGACGTCGATGAAGGCGCGATTGGCACGGGTAAAGTCGAGGTTGTCGTACTCGGCGAGCGGCAACGCGAGGTGCCGGCCCCCGACCAGCACGTTGCGATGGAGCTGCTCAATACGCGCCACATTGTGGTAGCGCGACGCCCACGCGCCCTTGAAGGCGTCGATGAGCGTGCCCTGATCCACGTAGTGGGACGGGAATGCGCGACCTACGGCGGAGAGGTGCATGGCACTCCAGAGCGTTGTTCAGCGCGAAAGGTGGTGGCTTCGGTCAGACTTGAACTGACGACACCGCGGGTATGAACCGCGTGCTCTAACCAACTGAGCTACAAAGCCGCGCGCGCCTTCTACACAGTTCCCGCGCAACTGGCAAGGGTCAATCCCTGAGTGCCAAAAGCATCCCGTAACGATCCCGCGCGTCGCTCGGATTTTCGACCGACCCAAGCAGGCCCGCCGCGCGCACGATGTCGCCGTCCCGCTCGGCCTCGACCGCAAAAAGCACAGCGAGTAAGCCCGTAGTGTCCGGCGCAGCAACGCCGTGGGCGATCCGCAGTCCGGCCGCTTCGTCGCCCAAAAGCGCGAGGCTCCACGCCGCCGAGGGCTCAAAAGGCGGCAGCGTGTAGCAGCCCGCCGCCTTCCACGCCGGCAGCCGAGCCGCGAGCGCGGGAGCGTCCAGCACCGCGCGCGCCGCCACCAGCACGTTTCGGCACGCGAAGGTCTGCGGCGGATCCCCGGCGGGCGTCGGGAGCAGCGCGCTCTCGAACGCCGCCAGCGCCGGACCCCGCTGCCCGTCCCGACCCCGATCGACGCCAAGCAGGTTCCAGCTGAAGGAGTCTGGCGCGCGACGCGTCGCAGCGCCGAAGAACGCCGCGTTGTTCGACCAGTCCGGCATGCGCACGTGGATCGTCGCGAGCGCGCCCGCCGACCACGCCGCAAGCGCAACGCCGCTCGTGCGGTTCAGCGGCACCGCGCTGGCGATCAGCGCCGCCACTCCGACCATCGGCAGGTACAAATAGCGCTCGCCGATGGTCGCGTAGACGTAGAGCGCCCCCGCCACCGGCAGCGCCGCGAGCACCACCAGCGCCGCGAGCGCGAGCCCCCGCCGCACGTCCACGCGGATGCACAGCGCCGCGCCCCCCAACGTCGCCGCCGCGGCCAGCCAGGTCCCCGCCGACGGGCAGCCCATGTACAGCGTCGCCGTGCCGGTCAGCGGCCACGGCCACGACACCCACCCGAGCACCCGCACCAGACCATAGACCACCGCGTAGGGATCGGTGATCTCCAAGCGCGGCAGCGCCTGCGCGCCGAGCTCGACGAACGGGCGCAGCGCGAGCGCGACGCCCAAGCCCACCGTGGTCCCGATCAGCGGTCGCGCAGCCTCGCGCACGCCCGCGGCGCCGCCATGCGCATACGCCCACAAGCCGATCATGCCCGGCAGCAGCACGGTCGACTCCTTGGAGAGCACGCCCGCGAGCGCGCAGACCCCCGCGAGCGTCGGGCGCCGCGCATCTGCGGCGAGCAGCGCGCCTACGCAGAAGGTCGCGGCGAGCAGATCGTTGCGCGCCGAGATCCAGACCACCGCCTCGGACAGCACCGGGTGCAGCCCGAACACCAGCGCCGCCACCGCCCCGCGCGCGCCGCCATGCCGCCCGGCGACGAGTCGGCCGACGAGGCCGGTGCACAACAAATGCCAGCACAAGCTCTGCAGATGTGCGGGCCCCGGCACCGCGCCAAAGCCCGCGATGTCGGCGAAAAACGACAGCGTGGTCAGCGGGCGCCAGTAGCCGGAGCCGCGCAGCTCCTGCGTACAACACCAGAGGTCGCTCGCCAGCAATTTGCGCAGTGTCGGCGCGGTCAGCGCGTCGTTCTGCAGGATCAACAGGTGGTCATCCCAGACGTAGCCCGCCGACACGCACGCGATGTACGCCGCAAAAACAACCGTCAGCGCCATCCAGAGGCGGAACGCCATTGAGTGATCCGGATAAGATGGGGTATCGTATGAGCATCGCATACTACTTGCATACTACCCGAGGTGTACATGATCGGTGTTCTCAACGCGCGCAGCTTCGCAGCCCTCTCCATGGGCGCGCTCGCCCTCGTCTCCGGTTGCCGCGGCGATGACAAAATCGGCGTCTACAACGCCGCACCTTCGGTCAGCATCCAGTCGCCCTCCGACGGCGCGGAGTTCAACGAAGGCGAGCTGGTCGATTTTGTGGGCATGGTCTCCGACGACCAGACGCCCGACGAAGCGCTGCTCATCCAGTGGAGCAGCGACATCGACGGCCTGCTCACCGACACCGATCCGGCCGAGACCTCCGGGCAAGCCACCTACGCCACGTCCTCGCTGACCGTCGGCAACCACGCGATCACCCTCGCCGCGACCGATGAGCAGGGCGAACGCGAGGAGTACACGATCGGCGTCACCATCGTGGACGTGCCCGACGCGCCCACGCTGAACATCGTGCACCCCGGCTCGGGCGAGAGCGGAAAAGAGGGTCAGGACTTCAACTTCGTCGTGCAGGTGTCCGACGAACAAGACGCCGCAGACGTCCTTTATGTCGCGTTCGAGAGCGACGTCGACGGCGTATACTGCGAGCCCCAGCCCGACGCGATCGGCGTGGCCGAGTGCGACCACGCGCTCAGCGCGGGGGACCACAGCCTGACGTTCAGCGTCACCGACACCAGCGGGTTGACCACCTCGGAGGCCTACTACTTCACCGTCATCGCCGGCACCGAGATCGATGACGACGGCGACGGCTACACCGAGACCCAAGGCGACTGCAACGACCACGACGCCTCGGTCAGCCCGATCGCCACCGAGTACTACAACGACCGCGACGACGACTGCGACAGCATCGTCGACGACGGCACGGTGAACTACGACGACGACGGCGACGGCCAGAGCGAGATCGGCGGCGACTGCGACGACGCCAACACCGCCACCTACACCGGCGCGCCCGAGGCCTGCGACAACGCCGACAACGACTGCGACACGGTGATCGACGAGACCACCAACTGCTACGACGACGACGCCGACGGCCTGAGCGAGATCGAAGGCGACTGCAATGACGCCTCAGCCATCAGCTACCCGGGCGCGCCCGAGGTCGAGGACGGCGTCGATAACGACTGCGACGGCATCATCGACGAAGGCACCAACGCCTACGACGACGACTTCGACGGCTACACCGAGAACGCCGGCGACTGCGACGACGGCGACGCGACCGTCAACTACGACGCCACCGAGAGCTGCAACGGCCACGACGATGACTGCGACGGCTCCTCCGACGAGCAGAACGCGTCCGGCTGCAGCACCTACTACTACGACGCCGACGGCGACACCTACGGCAGCTCCACCGTCGCCGGCAAGTGCCTGTGCAGCACGTCGGGCAGCTACACCAGCGCCTACAACAACGACTGCTACGACTACAACGCGAACGCGAACCCCGCCGCCACCGCGTACTCCAGCAGCCAGCGCGGAGACAGCAGCTACGACTACAACTGCGACGGTACCGAGTCGAAGTACTACACCGCCACCTACTCCTGCAGCTGGTGGTGCTCCTCGTGGAGCTCGGGCTGGAGCAGCGGCACGCCGTCGTGCGGATCCGCTGGGAACTGGTCGTACGACTGCGACTACGCGTGGTACGGCCCGTGCACCTCAGTGAACACGACCGTCTCGCAAGCGTGCCGGTAGGCGAAGCCGCGGGCCACTATCGAACGCCGAGCAGCTCGACCTCGAAGATCAACGTGGCCTTCGGGGGGATGACGCCGGGGTATCCGCGGTCGCCGTAGCCGAGGTTGGACGGGATGGTCAGCGTGCGCTTGCCGCCGACCTTCATTCCGGCCACGCCGAGATCCCAGCCCTGGATCACCATGCCGGCGCCCAGCTTGAACTCGAAGGCCTCGTCCCGGTCCCGGGAGGAGTCAAACTTCTTGCCGTTTTCGAGGGTGCCGACGTAATGGACGCTGACAAACTGGCCTTTTTTGGCCTCAGCGCCCGTTCCGACAACGAGATCAACCATTTCGAGAGTGCTCATGGCGCGAAGATAACCCTCGAGGCGGCTATCGGGTACATTGTTCTATGCTCCGTATGCGCCCGCTCCTCGTACGAGGCCCGCTCCTTGGGATAGAAGTCCTCTCCGTCGTCGCCTTCCTCGCGGTCGCGGCCTCCACGTGGGCGGCGCCCGCGCACACCCTCGCCCCGTTGGACGCCGTCGCGCTCGCGACCGGCCCCGCCGAGGAGCGCTGGATGGGCATCTACATGCAGGATCAGCACGTGGGCTACGCGGTCAGCCGCGAGGCCCCGTCTGCCGACGGCGGGCGCGTGTTCCAACAGCAGTCCACCTTCTCGATCCAAGCGATGGGCAACGTGCAGCGCGTCGTGGCAGCCAGCACCGCGGTGACCGGGCCGGACGGCGCGCTTCGCACCTTCGACTTCATGCTGACCTCGCCGCTGCCGGTGTACGCGCGGGGCGTGGTCGAGCCGGGAAACCTGCACGTGACGATCGATCAAGGGGGGAGCACCCAGACGCTCAACATCCCGTTGACCGAGCCGCCGGTGCTGTCGATGACGCTGCCGGCGCAGGTGCGCGGGCGCGAGCTGAAGTCGGGCCTCGAATTCTCCCTGCCCTACTTCGATCCGCTGACGCGCTCGAACGCCATCGCCCACGTGCTCGTGGAATCCCCGGAGATGCTGCCGACCGGGGAGACGGCGTGGTGGTTGAAGTCCAGCTTCAACGGAGTGGAGACGCGCCAGCTCGTCGACAAGAACGGCGAGGTGCTGCGCGAAGAAGGCTCGCTCGGGATGCGCGCCGAGCGCATGACCCGAGAGGCTGCGATGAAGCTCGACAACGGCACGCCTCCTGACCTCATCGCGCTGACCAACGTCCCGGTCGCGGCGATCGCGAACCCGACGCGCACGCACATCCTGCGCGTGACGCCGGGCGGGGTCGATGCGGCGCGCTTCGCGCAGGATCCGCCGTTGCAGACGGTCGAGGGCGCGACGGTGACCGTCAGCGTGCCGCTGCTTGTCGAGCTGCCGCACTTGCCGGTGCGCGCCCAGAACGCTGCCGAGGAGCTCGACACCGAGCCGGCGCTGTCCATCCCGTCTACCGAGCCCGAGATCGTCGCCCGCGCCGCCGCGATCCTCGATGGGACCACCGACCGCCTCGACGCCGCGCGCCGGATCAACGAGTTCGTCAACCACTACGTCCAAAAGGTGCCCACCATCGGCATCCCCAACGGCTTGGAGGTGCTCCGCCGCGGCGAAGGCGACTGCAACGAGCACACCGCGCTGTACGTCAGCCTCGCGCGCGCCGCCGGAATCCCCGCGCGCATCGCCGCCGGGCTGGTCTACGCGCCGTCCTTAGGAGAAGCGTTCTACTACCACGCGTGGCCCGAGGTTCGGCTCGGAGCGCCCGGTCCCGACGGCGCCGCGGGCTGGGTCCCGGTGGACCCCACCTTCGGTCAGTTCCCCGCGGACGCCACGCACCTGAAGATCGTGAACGGCGACCTCGACAAGCAGATCGAGATCATGGGCCTGATCGGCAAGGTGTCGCTGGTCGTGAACGAAGCCCGGTGAAGCGCGGCGCGGGGCAGATTCAGGGCACCGCGCAGATGCTCGGATGCGCCTCGGAGCAGCGCACGAGGCCTTCGCTGAACGTCGACTCGTCCCACGCGGAGCACAGCGCCGTGCCGCTGGTGCCGGTCCACCACGGCTCCAACACCGGCCACGTATAGAAGAAGTAGACGTAGTACTCGCCGGTGGACTGGTACTCGGTCAACGTCCCGCCGCGGGCGGCGCAGTTGGCCTCGGCGTCCGCGTTGGTGCGCGGCTCGCGGCAGAACAGGAAGTTGCGGTCGTCGAAGTCGTGCCGGATGCAGTCGTCGCAGGAGGCGCCGAGACCGTCGTCGATCCAGCCGTCGGCGTCGTCGTCCACGCCGTTGCAGGTCTCGACCGCGCCGGGGTGCACGGTGCTGTTGTTGTCGTCGGGATCGGTGCAGACGCTCGCGCCGTCCCCGTCGGCGTCTTCGAGCGCCCCGTCCCCGCCGCGTTGGCACGCCACCCAGCTTGAGATGAACGCGTGGCGGGCGTACACCCAGTCCCGCATCCGCTCGGTCCCGGTGACGTGCTCCTCCCATCCTACGCTGCGGTTCGGGTCGGCCTGCAGCGCGTCGCCTACCTGCGCCTCCCACGCGTCAATGTCGGCAACGGTGGTCGCCGGATCCATCGCGTTGTTCAGCGCCTCCACGGCGTCGACGTACTTCGGGCCCCAGATCGGGTCGTTCACCAGTGACAGAAAGTGCGGCTGCTGAAACAGCCCGATCGCCCCGCCTTCGGGGTAGCCGCTGATCGGATCGGCATCGTAGCCTTGCACGTCAAAGGCGTCGTCCAGATCCCAGTCTACGAACAGCAGCCCCTGCGTCGGATGCTCGTAGACATAGAAGTTGTGGTTGCAGCACCAGTATCCGTCGTCGTCTCCAAGCACCGCCTCAGCAGCCCAGGCATAGAGCCACTGATCGAGGTTCCCCAGCGTCGCCAGCGCCGTGGGATCGGTGGTGGACGCCAGCGCGCTCAGCGCCGCGCCGTCCGAGGCCTCGGCGTTCGCGACCGGATCGTAGCCGTACTTCCAGAGCGTTCCGCCTGCGTTTTCATCGCCGAAGCTGCGCTCTAGCCATTCGTGATCGAGGAATTCGATGTTGGTGTAGACGCCGTAGTACGCGCCGTTGATGTCGAGGGTCGCGCTGTTCGAGCACGCGAAAGGCAGCGGGACGTCCCCGTTCGCGTCGTTCGCCCTGCGAATCACCCGCCACGCCACGCGGTCCCGCACCAGCGTGGGCTCGTACCACGAGGCATCCAGCGCGATCTTTCGTAGACCATGAAAGCGCCCGTCGGGGTTCACTTCGTTGAAGGCAATAACAAACTGCTTTTTCTCCATGAACCACGAGAAGCCTGGGTTGCCTTTCAAGCGGATCATCGCGTCGGCGACCACCTCATCGCCGTAGTGAAACACGATGGGATGGTAGTTTTTGGACCCCGAGGCGTAGTCCGCTTCGATGCCGGCCCACTCGGCGTCGGTGATCTCGATGGAGAACGCGGGAAAGAGATCGGGATCGTAGATGTCTTCGCACCCGTCGGCGTCTTCCGAAGAGGCGGAGCTGTCGGAGTCGACCGCGCCGGTCTCCGCACGATCCGTATCCACCGGGACCGAGTCCAGCGGGCTGTCGACCGCGTCATCGGTTCCGGAGCCTCCCCCGGAAACATCGTCACCGCGCGGATCGTGGGCGCACGCCGCGAAGCCAAGCAGCGAGAGGAGGAACAGCCGCACGTTCTGTGACATTCCGCAACATACTCCGGAACAGCGGTTAGTCTCCCCCCACACAGAGCCAGTCATGTCCAGAGCTTGGGGTGTATTCACCAGCAACCTCGCGTCCCTCGCGCGTCTGGGCCACAGCTTCAAGGTGCGCCGGGACATCGGCCCCCGACCAACTACCCTGCTTGAACTCTACGAGTTCGAGGCATGCCCCTTCTGCCGCAAGGTGAGGGAGGCGCTCTCGGTGCTGGATCTCGACGTGTTGATCAAGCCGTGCCCCAAGAACGGGACACGCTTTCGGCCAGAAGCGGTGGAGCGTCATGGAAAAGCGATGTTCCCCCTGCTCATCGACGCGGACGCCGGCGTTGCGATGTACGAATCCGACGCGATCATCGAGCACCTGCATACGCGCTACGGCTCCGGGCGCATCTCCGCCCACCTCACCGGGCCGCAAACGCTGGCGCTGTCGTCGCTGGCGAGCATCGTGCGTTCGGGAAAGGGCCAAAATGCGAGGCCTTCGCGCCAACCCGAACACCCGCTGGAGCTCTGGGGCTACGACGTCAGCCCGTACAGCCGGCTCCCGCGAGAGGTCCTGTGCGAGCTGGAGCTCCCCTACATTCAGCACAACATCGCGCGCGGGTCAGCGGCGCGGCCGGCGTTCAAAGAAATGACCGGCAAGCTGCAGTTTCCCTACCTGCTTGACCCCAACACCGGCACAGGGATGTTCGAGAGCGACGCCATCTGCGCGTACCTCGAAAAGACCTACGCGCTGTAAGCGCGGCTGCGCATCCCGAAACCCGCGCCCGGTTGACGTAGCGCCGAGCCCCAAACTGTGGCACGCTGAGGCACCAACGGGCCCATCATGCACCTCGCGCGTCTCCGACCCTCGCTCTCGACCCTGCTCCCCGTCCTGCTCCCGTTGGCGCTCGGCTGCGCCCCGTCCAGCATCAAGCTGGGGGAGGACACCGGCCGGCCGCGTCCCGACGCGGACGCCGACACCGATGCGGACTCGGATGCCGACACCGACGCCGAATCGGATACCGATACCGACGCGGACACCGACGCGGACACCGACGCGGACACCGACGCGGATGCCGACACCGACACGGCCCCGCCGCCTCCCACCGACCCGACCAGCTGCGCCGATCTGCTGGCCCGTGAGCCCTCGGCGATGTCGGGCGTCTACACCATCGATCCGGACGGTCCCGCTGGAAAGCCGCCCTTTGACGTCATCTGCGACATGGACACCGACGGCGGTGGTTGGACGCTGTGGTGGTGGTTTCTGGCCGATCGCAGCGTAGACTGGAGCACGGTGAGCGACGTGCTGGGCAGCGACCTCGCCGACTGCAGCACCACAGCAAAGTCGTGCTTTGCGCACATCCCCGACGCAAGCGTCAACGAGCTCCGCGCGTTCGACGGCACCGACTGGGCCACCTGGACCTTCGACCCCAGTAACCGCACCAGCCTACGCGCCTACAACGCCTTTGTGAAGCTCCAGCAGTCCTCCTACGAGCTGGATCTTCACCTCGACGCCTGGAACCCGGTGCGCCAGAGCGCCGTCAGCCGAACGCTCACCAATCCCTACGCCTGTGACGCCGACAACGAGATCGACTCGGACGGTGATTGCCGCAACTTCTGGTATCAGGACGCGAACGGGCCCTACGGCACCGTACGTTCGTTCAACCTCGACGACGACGGCGGCTACGGCCAGACGGCGTTCGCTGGCGGCACCGACAACGCGACCGATGACGTCGGCTGCGACTTCCTCGAGCAGTCGCTCACGACGACAAATCGTCGCTGCACTGGGGCGCTCTACTACCGCTGAGCGGCCCCGCCGCCGACCTACAAGCCGCCTGTCGTCTCGACGTTCTCGACGTTGTCGAACCGGTTGTTGCGGGCGCTGTTGGTGTTGTCCCAGTGGAAGCGCAGCGTCAGGTAGCCGTTCATCTCCAGCGGCTGCGCGTAGGAGGCACGGGTGACCTCCTCGTAGCTGGACGCGTCGATGGAAGCCGGGCCAGGGATCGCTTGCTGGGTGGCCTCGAATTCCAGCGAGAGGTCCACGTGGTCGCCCAGCGTGAGCTCAGTCTCGAGCGAGGCCCCCAGCACGTAGCGCTGCAGGAAGGGCACGATCTGGGAGCGCGCGGAAAGGTCGACGGTAAACGAGACCGTGTCTACGCGCATCGACCCGGTGCCGACGAGCATCTGGCTGGGGAAGATCGCGGACGCTTGTCCGAGCGTATTGACCTGATTGTACCAGTCACCTTGCCCGCCGACCAACCACGCGACCGCGAGCACGTTGCCGCGCGGATCGTCGGACGGAAACAGGTTGTACTCCACGCCGACGTGGGCGCGACCGGTCCCTAAGTATTGCCCCTCGGGGTCTTCATGGCCGCCGCGCAGCAGGCCGCCGACGCTCCAATGCGGGCCGAGGTTCCAGCTCGCGGTCATCGCCCCCACCACCGAGCTGGAGTCCGAAGCCAGCTCCACCTCGGTGGATCCGACGATCAACGAAGGTTGTAGCGTGATGCTGCGGTCGTAGTTCACCCACATCGACTGGGCGCTCTGGTTGGTTTTTCGGGAAAGCGACGCGCCGGTCCAGACGCTGAGGTTGCGGTAGCTGTGGGACCACATCCCCATGCCGCCGCCCCACACCGAAAATCCCCACGGCGAGGTGCGCGTAGCCGCGGCTGGTGCCCCTTCCGGCGGCGAGACGGCGACACGCACGGCGTCCGGCACGACAACGCACAGATAGGGAGCGAGCACCCGGAAAAGCGGCGCCTCCAGATGGGACCGCTGCTCGTCCACCGGGAGCCGGTAGTCCACGTCCACCCGCTGCTCAAACCACCCCGGCGCGCCGGAAAGGGACAGCCCACCGCTCGCTCCATCCGCGACGGCGCGCAGCTGCACGAAGTCGGTGTTGGCCTCCGAGGTCGCGTTGAGGTGGAGCACGACCTGGGCTTGACTGAGGGGGACGACAGACACGACGGTCAGACCATCCAATGTCCCACGGACATAGGTACACAGGTCCACACGTTGCTGTGATTGACAATCCAACGCAACTCGCAGCCGCTCCCAGGACGGCGCCTCAGCGCGCGCATCGGGAGCCCCGAAGAGCGGTCCGAGCAGCATCCCAAGCAGGAGCGGGCTCATCCGCGGCTCCGCCTACGCCGCATCATCGGGAGCGCGGCAGCCACAAGCAGCAGCGCGCCGGATCCGAGCGCGCCGGATCCGAGCTCCGCGTCCCCCGCCGCACACCCGCAACCGCCGCCACGAAGGGCCCCGCGGTCACAGGCATCGCCCAAGCCGTCGCCGTCCTGGTCGGCCTGCTCCGGATCGGTCACCGTCGGGCACACATCGCAGGCGTCGCCCACGCCGTCGCCGTCGCCGTCCGCCTGATCGGGGTTCGCGATCTCCGCACAGGTGTCGCACACATCGCCTGCGCCGTCCTGATCGCTGTCGCGCTGATCGCGGTTGATGACCGTGACGCAGGAGTCGCAGGCATCGCCGAGCCCGTCGCCGTCCTGATCTGCGTCCTCAGGATCGGAGGAGTCGGGGCACAGATCACAGATGTCGCCGAGACCATCGCCGTCGACATCGGACTGGTCGACGTTGAAGAGCGCGATGCAGTTGTCGCAGGCGTCGCCTACGCCGTCGGAGTCGGCGTCGGCCTCCGTGCCCTCTTCGCGCGCGGCGTCGGCGGGGCAATCGTCACACACGTCGCCTAAGCCATCGCCGTCGCCGTCGGCCTGATCGGCGTTCTGTACGTTGCGGCAGTTGTCGCAGTCATCGCCCGCGCCGTCCTGATCGCTGTCAGCCTGAGTGGGGTTCAACAACCCCGCGCAATTGTCGCAGGCGTCCCCAGCGCCGTCGCCGTCGCTGTCGGCCTGATCGGCGTCGCTGACCAGCGCGCAGTCGTCGCAAGCGTCTCCAAGCCCATCGCCGTCGCCGTCGGCCTGATCGAGGTTCTCGGTGGAGGGACAGTTGTCGCAGGCGTCGCCGACATCGTCACAGTCCGCGTCCACCTGCTCGGCGTTCGGCACCGTCGGGCAATTGTCGCAGCCCAACAAGACCACGAGATCGGGATCCGTGGACCCCTCCGGAAAGATCAGCGTTCCGTTGGAGAACCCGTCGCCGTCGGCGTCGTAGCCATCGACCGGGTAGGCGCAGCCGAACGCAAAGTAGTCATAGTACCAGTCGCCGTTCGTGAACCCGAGCGCGGCACAGACCGGATCCGAAAGGTCCACCGGAAGCTCGACGCTGGCGTCGACGGTGTTGCAGTTGAGGTCTTGGGACAGCATGTTGCGACACTCGGCCGCGTGCGAGGCGCCGACGAGCTTGGCAAGTAGAAACAGCGGGATCAACGAGAGTAGGCTCACTTGTTTCCTCCGGGAGCAGCGCGCTGAGCGCCCGTCCATGGCACCGGCGTCGTGGGTACCCCCGTGGGCACGCCCTGCGCCCGCTCCACGATGTGAAACACCACACGACGATTCGCGGCGGCGTCCCCGCTGACCGGTACAACCTCGCCTAAGCCCCGAATCGAGAGTCGCTGGGCGTCGACGCCCGCCTCGACGAGCGCCTTGCACACCGCCGTCGCGCGGATCATCGAGAGGTCGTAGTTGAAGGCAAAATCACCTTCTTCGCTGGAGTGTCCTTCAATAACGACCTGCAAGATCTCGGCGTGCTCAGTGAGCCGCTGCGCGATCGCGTCCAGCATCGGGCGCGAACTGGGGAGGATCACCGCGGTCGCTTTCTCAAACTGGATCGGGTCACGGATCACGATCTGAGTCTTCTCGACCCGGGCGAGCTCCCCGCGCTCCCAGGTCGGCTCTGCGGAAGGCGCCGGCGCGACCACCACATCCGGCTTGTCCGCAGCCTCGAACAAGTCGTCGTCGGGCAATACCAAACGTCGTCGCTCCGGATCCGCCTCCACCAGCACGTCCGCGGACGGCACATGCCGGTAGGTCAGGCCGAGCACGCCCCGAAAGCGGTCGCTGCCGTAGCCGGCGGTCAATCCGCGGCCGGCTCCGATGTCGATGCTCAGGGCGTCGACCGGTGACCACTGCACGCCGAGCAGCGCCTCGGCAGGCATGGAACCCGTGTTTGCATCCGGAGAGACCCCCATTCGGCCCACCGCGGCGACGTACACGGAAAAGCGAGCGGGAATCACCTTGACCCGCACGCCCGCATCGGCCGAGAGCTCGGCCCCAAAGGTCAGATCATCGGCGGTCTGCACCACCCGCCGCCCGTTCACCGCTACCCCGGTGAGCACATCGAGCCGCCCCACCGACACGCTGAAGCCCGGGCCAAAGGAGCCGCGCAGCGCGTCCTCGCCCAGCCAGGCGTTCGCGGTGCCGCTCGGGAGCCGCACATCGCCGCGCAGCGCCAAGCCGGCGTCCCAGTGCGGACCCCGCGGCGCAAACACGATCACCTTCAAGCCCGCGCCGAGGTCGCCTAAGCCTGTGCCGACCGCCGCAGACTGCACATCCGCTGCGCCCCATTGAGTGGCAACGGGGAGGAACGCGTAGGCACCGACCCGCCGGGAGATGTCCCAAGAGACACCGAGCTGCCCCGTCAGCCGCGCGCCGACCGCAGCGCCAATCTCGACGTCGCCCTCGCGGTAAACCAACGGATCCATCGCGTATTGCGCGAGCATCCCCGCACGAACGCTGCCCGGGAGCCCAGCCCAAGAGCCATCCACGCCCGGGAGCGCGCCCTGCCCAAAGCTTGGGTTGACAAGCTCAATGTCTGCGGAAGAGCCAGCAGCGCGAGCCAGAGCGATCCACACCAGCGAAACAAGCATGCGCCCCCGGTAGTCCGGCGGGGATCATGCCGCCACCGCCGACGCCAGACCCGTTACGGACAGTTGTAGTTGGCCCCGCCCGGGCTGCCGTAATCGTCGTACGTGCCGTCCCACCACTGGTAGGTGGCCGAATTCGTCGTCGAGCACCAATTCGCGAGGGAGTTGTTGGAGGATCCATCGAGGAAGGCGGGATCCAAGCTCATCGAGCGGGTCGCGTCGCGCGGCCAGTAGCCGGAGGTCGAGCTGTAGGTCCAGGTGACGTCGTCGATCAACCGCCCGGTGGAGGAGCCGCCTTCGACAAACATCGCGAGGCGGTCGAGGTCGCGCTGGAGGTTGAAGGTGTTGTCGTGGTAGGTGCCGGAGTACGAACCGCTCTGGGTTTCATCGCCCCAGATATAGTCGCAGGCCAGCGGGTAGCCGACCCCCGATCCGGACTCGTAGTTGTCGGTCTTGCAGAACACCGCGTAGTCGCCGGGAGCCACGGTCACGCCGTCCGCGGGGTCTACAAAGTAGGCGTCGACGCTGGTCGCCCCGCTGGTACGCAGAATGTACCAATAGGACAAATCCACCGTACGGCTCGAGGTGTTGTAGACCTCGAACCATTGGCCGTTGGAGTTGATGCTGGTTCCCCCCACGTAGGCCTGCCGCGTGATCTCGGTGACGATGATGTCACCGGAGCTCACGAAGTCTTCATCCACCCACTTGTCGCAGTCATCGTCCACGAGGTTGTCGGTCTCAGCAGCGCCCGGGTTGACGGTCGACGCGCTGTCGTCGCAGTCGGTGGTGTTAACGACGTAGCCAGCGGGAGCGGAACACGCGGAGATGGTGCTGGATACATCGCCATACGTATCGCCGTCAGAGTCCGCGTAGAACGTGGACTCTCCGGTCGCCCCGAACTCATCGGTGCTGCCATCGCAGTCATTGTCGAGGCCGTCACACGTCTCGGTCAAGCCGGGATGGGCCGCGCTGCTGTCATCGTCGCAGTCCGTGTAGTCCGCGACGTAGCCCGCAGGCGCATCCCCACACACCGAGACCGAGACCGCAAGGTCGCCGAAGGTGTCGCCATCTGCGTCCAAGTAGTAGGTGCCCACGTCGATCGCGGAGTCGTCCACCAGCCCGTTGCAGTCGTTGTCCACCTCGTCGCAGGTCTCAAGCGCACCGGGGAACGCGCTGTTGTCGCCGTCATCGCAGTCGTCATCCGTAGCCGAAGTACCAACCGGGGCATCACACGCCATGGTCGCGGCGCCAGCCCCGGCCCCGTCCGAGTCGCCGTCCACGTACCAAGCGGTCTCGTCGACCGCGCCGAGGTCTACGGTCCCGTCGCAGTCATTGTCCGCGCCGTCACAGCTCTCGGTGCCATCGGGGTTGATCAGACTGTCGGAGTCGTCACAGTCGCGGGCATCGGTCACGTAGCCGGCGTCCGCAAAGCACTGGGTCAATCCGTTGGTCGGATCTCCATAAAGATCGGAGTCCAAATCGGCGTAGTACGTGCTGTAATAGCTTGCATCACCGTCGACAGCGCCATCGCAATCGTTGTCCACGCGGTCACAGATGTCGTAAGCGTCCGGGTTGATCGCGTACGCATCGTCCGCACAATCGTCCGCGTTTTCGACATAGCCAGACGGGATCGTACAGCTTTCGACCGGCGAAGCTTCGGAGCCGTAGTGGTCACCATCGGCGTCCGCGTAGAACGTGCTCGCGTCGGTGGCATCGTCGTCCGGGAGACCGTTGCAGTCGTTGTCGGCGCCGTCGCAGACCTCAACCCCGCCGGGGAAGGCGGTGGCATCCGCATCATCACACTCTTCGCAGGCTACGAAACCGTCGCTGTCGGCGTCCTCGTAGGCGAGCGAGCCGTCGCAATTCAAGTCTTCGGTGGAGGAGCAATCCTCGACGATCCCGGGATTGTACGCCGCATTCGTGTCATCACAGTCGCCGTCGAACGGCGCGTACCCTTCGGGTTGCTCGCAGGCGGCGAGAACGTCGTCTTCTACCCCATAGCCGTCGCCGTCCTGATCGGCGTACCAAGACGTGGCGTCGGTCGCGTCGACGTCAACGGCACCGTCACAGTCGTTGTCCAGGAAGTCACAGACCTCGGGCGCGCCCGGGTAAACCGAAGCTTCCCGGTCATCGCACTCCTCGCACGCGAGGACCCCGTCGCCGTCGTTGTCCATGGTCCCGAAGGAGCCGTCGCAGTTCTTATCGAAGGTGTCCGCGCAGTCTTCGACCGCACCGGGATGGATGTCGGC
Organism: uncultured Pseudomonadota bacterium; assembly: GCA_903900265.1. GTDB lineage: Bacteria > Myxococcota_A > UBA796 > UBA796 > SXON01 > CAIUMM01. The sequence continues at coordinate 60,830 of CAIUMM010000015.1, read as the reverse complement.
GTTGGCGTCGTCGCAGTCGTCGTCGTTGTCGACGATCAGCGGGTCGTCGCCGCCGCAGGTCGTCACCGGCGCGGTCGCGTCCCCGTAGCCATCGTTGTCCATGTCGGCCCAGCCCAACACGCCCGAACCTTCATCGACGACACCGTCACAGTTGTTGTCGAAGCCGTCGCAGACCTCGGAGGCGTCGGGGTTGATCGCGGCGTTGGTGTCATCACAGTCGGAGTCCACCTCTACAGTGTCGCCATCCTGATCGTTGTCGTTCGCACCATCGCAATTCTGGTCTACGCCGTCGTACCATACCTCAGGCGCGGCGGGGTTTACCGACGCATCGCTGTCATCGCAGTCCCCTTCGCTCGCCGTGTAGCCGTCCGCGTCCTGATCGGAGCTCGGCGCGGTATCGTCGGTGCTGCCCTTGTCTGTGCAACCGACCGTCAAGACGGCCAAAACCGAGAGCAAATAAGAAGGGGAGAGCAGCAGGCGCGTCATCAACGAACTCCGATTGTACAGCGCCTAGCTAACCAGTCAGGCCCTCGCTTTGACACCAAAAAACAACAATCCATAGTCCACGCTGGCGATGGTCCCCAAGACGCCCGTAAGTAGGGTCAAGACGAGCACGCCGGCCGACTGCGGCCAGCCCCCCAGCACACCAACAAAGGCCAGCGCGAGGGACAGCGCCGTCGCGCGGCCCCAAGCGCTTGTACGCGGCGGCGGCGCATTGGCGGTTCGGAAGCGATGCATCAAAAAAAAGTGCATCGGAAGCTGAATGAGCTCTCGTGAAAACCAACACAGCATGTACCAATCCGGCACGCGGTCCGACAAGGCGATGGCCCATCCCAGATTGACATGCAGCGACTTATCGACCCACGCATCGTAGGCTGCACCCGCGCGCGTCGCGTGTCCAAACCGCCGCGCGACCACGCCATCCGCCACGTCGGTCCACACCGCGAACAAGTACAGCGGAAGCACAAAATGCGTAGACAACGCGAAGGGGAGCGTGCCCGCAAAAACCAAGCGTACCGTCGTCAACGCGCCCGCAGGCGTCCAGAGGTCGTGCACCCGCATCGGTGCTCCGGCTTCCTCAGCGTGCTTCACGGGCACGATGCCGTGTCCGGCTCCACAGCCGTACGCGCTGCCAACATGCCACACGCGGCGTTTTGGTCGCGGCCTACCGAGTAGCGACGCACGACCGGGGACTTCAACACCTGCAACGCATCCATAAATGTGTTGCGCTCCTCGTCAGTCGCTCGCCGGAACGTCTCGCCGGAGGTCTCGCCACCCGGTGACACAGGGTTTGCGTTGACATCGATGAGGTTGATCCTCAGCGGGAGGTGCCCAAACGCCGCCCGAATGCGCTCCACTTCGGCCGGATCGGTGTTGACCCCGCCAAGCAGCACCCAGGCGAGCGTCACCCGATCGCCCTGCGCCTCGTGCACGAGGCTCAAAGCCTCCGCGAGCTCCGCCAAATCATGGCGTCCTGCTACAGGGAGCAACCGCCGACGCACCGTAGGATCGGCAGACGTCAACGAGAGAATCAGTCGGAACGGTTGTCTCTCCGCAGCGAACCTACGAATGGCCGGCACCAGCCCTACCGTGGAGATGCTGATCGCCTCGGACGCGATGCGCCCCCCGCACGGGTCGCGCAACACATGCGCAGCTTGCAGAACCGCGTCGTAGTTGTGTAGCGGCTCGCCCTGGCCCATGAACACCGCACCGGTCACCCTTGACTCCGGCTCCGCGTCGCGCAGCTCGTCGCGCACTGCCAGAAACGCGCCGATGATCTCCGCAGCGCCCAGGTTCCGCGTCAAACCCAGCTTTCCCGTAGCACAAAAGGCGCACTGCATCGCGCAACCGACCTGGGACGAGAGACACACGCTGTATCGACCCGATACATGGAGCGGGATGCGTACGACGTCGAACAGCGCGCCGTCGTCCGCTTGAAACACGTAGCGCAAGCCCCCGTCGGAGTCGGGCACGCGCTCCACCACGGTCGGGCGGCTCCACGAATGCGCGGCGAGCGCGTCGACGACCACCCGACGCAACCCACCCCGGGGAACGACATCGCTGCGCCCCTCGCTGATCAGCCGGGCGAGGACCCGTCGGGCGTCGCCCTCCGGTGCGGGAACGCCTGCTGCATGAAGCAGCGCGGAGAGGTCGGTAGGGAGCAGGCCGAGCAGATTCATGGCGTGGCGGTGCTATCGTGCGGGCGACGGCACCGTGGGCGGGATCCAGTGCGTGTTGATCCATCCCACCACATTGCCCTCCAGCTCGGGGGCCCGATTCAGCATGCGCGTCCCCTTTCCGGCGACTTCAAACATTTCGACCCGCTTGTCCCCGGTGGCGAGCGCCTCGAGCCGAGTGACCGAAAGCGCGCCGTACGCATCATCCTGACTGGCCGCCATCAGCAGCGGACGTGCACCGTACCGCTTGACCGCGTCGGTGGCGATCACCCCCTTCTGCTCCAGCCCCGGGGATAAAAGCACCACATCCACCACCGCCGCGTCGTCCGCGGCGACGTTGATCGCGAGGTTTGCGCCCAGCTCCGCGCCCACCAGCGTGACCTTGGTCACCCCTTTGGACTTCAGGAAGGCAACGGCGGCCTTTACGTCCTCGGACATCCGCTGGTAGTCGTCCGGAGTAGCAGCCAATGGCGTCGTACCGACCGCGACGTTGGCGCCCATGCCACGCAGATCCACGGCGACCACCCAGGTGCCCGATCGCCAGCACGCCTCGGCGACGCCAACCCAATCTTCCTTCGAGCGCCCGTTTGCGGGCACAAAGACCACCCCGTTCGAGCTGGCCTTTACGGGCTGTCCAAAGCTGGCCTGCAGCGAGAGCCCGTCCGAGGTCTTTACGGTCGTGGACGTCGGAAATGGCGATCCTGCAAAAGCGAGGGACGCACACCACAAAAGCGCAGTGGAAAGCAGGGACAACGCAGCTCCGAGTCAAAGGGTAAGAAAATAGCGCGACCGAAGGTGGCACGCTCAGCACATCCGTCGTTCAGCCCCGCGCGGCATCCTGCCAGACCCGACGCATCCAGCGCTCCACCGCAGCCGGCTCGCTGGGGAGGCTGCGTGAGAGATTCCGAGAGCCGCTCTCGGTGACGAGGATGTCGTCTTCGATACGCACGCCGATACCCCGATACTTCGCCGGCACAGTAAGGTCATCGGGCTGGAAGTACAAACCAGGCTCCACCGTGAGCACCATTCCAGCGCGCAGCTTGCCGAACTTATAGGTTTCTTCGCGGGCTCTCGCGCAGTCATGCACGTCCAGCCCGAGCATGTGCGATACATTGTGAAGCGTGTATCGCCGATACAACTGCCGGTCCTCGCGCAACGCTTCTTCTGCATCCGCGAGGATCCCCATCCGCTGCAGCCCCAACGCCAACACGCGCATCGCCGCCCGGTTGGGAGCCAGAAAATCGTTACCGGGACGCACTTCAGCGATGCCTTCGCGTTGGGCGCGATGCACGAGCTGCACCACCTCGCGCTGCTCAGGCGAGTAGGTGCCCGAGATCGGCAGGGTGCGGGTGATGTCCGCGGTGTAGAGCGAGTTGCCCTCCACGCCGGCGTCGAGGAGCAGCAAGTCCTCGGGGTTCACCTTTCCGTTGTTTCGAGACCAATGCAGGATGCACGCATGACTTCCACAGGCGGCGATCGTGCTGTAGCCGACGTCGTTGCCCTCTACGCGGGCGCGAAGCCCGAACACGCCTTCAATCTCACGCTCGCTGCGCGCCACCGCCAACCGGGTGATCACGTCCTCAAACCCGCGGCGCGTCGAGGCGATCGCCGCCGAGAGCTCGGCGACCTCCGCAGCATCCTTGATCAGCCGCATCTCCCCGAGCACCTGCGCGAACGCATCGTCGCGAGCCGCCTGCAAGGCGAGTAAACCGTCCACCCGTGCGGACAAACCGCGAAGGACACGGAAAGGCGCGGCGAGCTGGGTCAGGAACTCGGAGAGGTCGGTCAACGACCGCCCTTCATCCACCCCAAACCAAGACTGGCTCTCCGGGATGCCCCGACGCGCACCGACCCACAGCTCGCCTTTCACGCGGTCCGTGAAGAACGTCGCGTTCGATTTGCCGGGATTGGGCTCAACAAACAGCACATGCCGATGTCCGTCGCCCTCTGGCAGCAGCACCAACACGCTGTCCGGCTCGTGACTGCCGGTCAGGTAGAAAAAATCCGTTCCCGGTCGAAAACGAAAGTTCGTATCGTTGGCGCGCACCTTCTCGTGCCCCGTCGGGATGATCAGCACGTCGCCCGGAAAGGCCTGCGACAGGGCGACCCGACGCGCGCGATGGGCACGAGCGGCCTTGACCTGCCCCCGCTGGCGACGCGGACGAGCCCAACGCTGCGTCATGAACTTCAGCAGGGCTTCGGGGTTTACGGGATCGTGAGCGGCGCGTTGCGTATCCGACGACATGAGCTCTCCAAGCAGTCCGAAGCTATCAAGAAACCGAGGGGCTCACAGCGCGCGACACAGCAGGCGGTCGCAGCCGTCGGCCAACGCCCCACCCGCGTGATTGCCATACAAGGCGTCTGCGTAAAAGCCCGCAGACTCGAGCAGCCATTCCAGCTCGGCGGGAAAAATCAGCCGGAGATGCAGGTCAGACACGCAGATCGGCTGAGAGCCCGCTTCGTCCCCGGTGTAGTAACGGTCACGGAGGAGCAAGCGCTGGGCCACCGGGGTCCGAAACACCTCCCGGGTGCGCCGCACGTCAAGCTCGCCCACGAGCCCGCGCCAAGCCGGCGCCTCGGGGCTGTGCGGGGTTCCCATCAGACCAAAGTCCGGCATCGGGACATCGATCCAGAGCGGTCCATCCCGGAGCAACGCGCGCACCTGCTGCAGGCACTGCAGCTGCTCGCGCCGCGAAGGGAGGAACGAAAACGCAGCGTTTGGAATCACGACCGCGTCGAAGAACCCAAGCGAAAGCTCCGCCAACCTGCACATATCGCCGACCACATACCGCGCGACTCCGTCCCGTCGCGCGGCCTGAGCGCGGGCGATCATCGGCCCAGACAGGTCCACCCCGACGACCTCCCGGTCGGGCCCCACGAGCCCGTCGCTCACCCGGCCCGTGCCACAGCCCAACACCAGCACCCGTCGCGCGCCGGACAAATCCCGAAAGTAGGTGGAGATATCCGCGGTTGCTGCCGCAAATTCCACGTCGTAGAAAGCTGGAATCTGGGCGTACGGATCAACCATGCCACTGCCTAACCTCCGTGCTCGGGTCAGTACACGCCGGGAAAGAAGCGCTTGGTGGAGGCCATGAACGTCGAATAGCGCTCCCCGAACGCCGCGAGCAGGATCTGCTCCTCGGCGCGGGCGCGTTGATCGCCCACCCAGGCGATCCCGAGCATACCGCCGAGCGTCAGGCCGTTCGGAATCCACAGGAACGTGCCGAACGCCAGCACGATCATCGCCGTGTAGATCGGATGCCGCACCACCCGGAACGGTCCGTCGAGGCACAGCTCGTGCGCATCATGCAGCTCGGCGCGCAGCTTCCAGGAGCGAAAAACCCACAAGGTCCACATGGAAAGCAGCCCGCCGATCCCGATCATCGCCAATCCCGACCACGCCATCGGGCCCGTCAGCACCCCGGTCGGCGTGGAAAATACGCCAGCACCAATGCCCAGATACATCCCCAACGTCGCCACGCTGTGACGAACGATCAGCGCGCGCGCGCCTGGGGCCGCGTGCACCGGGGGACCATCGACGCGCCCGCGCATACGATCGACCTGCCCCCGAATCAAGTAGGGCAACCAGAACAAAAAATGCGCGAGGTAGGGCGCAAAGCGTACAGACGAGGTGAGCATCGAGCAGCGGCATCCGGAGGCCAAGGGATACTACCCCGCTCGTTCACCCGGCCGCACCTTGAACCCGTCCCCGCCCGCAAGCCTCCCCGCAGTCTCCGACAGCGCACGCTCCGTGCGCGTCGTGCCCTTGCCGGACGGCGAGGACACGCTCGCGGTGGAAGAGCCGCTCGAGATTCGCGTCGAAGGCATCGCCGCAGCCGTGACCATGCGCACGCCGGGCCACGATCTCGACCTCACCATCGGCTTCCTGACCACCGAAGGGGTGATCGGCCCAGAGGACGCCCTCGATGACGTCGCCGCGATCGCCCAGATCTCCGACAACGTCGTCGATGTGCGCCTCGCGGACGGCGTGTCACCCGCCCGAGCGCGCTCCGCCGATCGCGCGCTGTTCGCGACCAGCTCCTGCGGCATCTGCGGCAAAGCCAGCACAGACCGAATCCTTCGAGGACGCTCCACGCCGTTGATACCGCTTGTCCCGACCGATACACTACTGATACGTCTCACCGAGACCTTCGACGCCGCTCAGGTTCACACCCGCACCACCGGCTGCATGCACGCCGCAGCGCTGTTCAATCCGCAGGGAAACATCCTGTGTATACGTGAAGACGTCGGGCGCCACAACGCCGTAGACAAGGTGATCGGCGCTTGGTTGCGGCAGCGCCCCGAGAGCGAGTTCGACCACATCGGGCTGGTGGTGACCAGCCGAGCGGGCTTTGAGGTGGTCCAGAAGGCGATCACCGTGGGCGTGGCGTTGGTGTGCACCGTCGGAGCGCCGACCACGCTGGCGGTGGAAGTGGCTCAGCAAAGCGGTTGCAGCCTCGTCGGATGGCTACGACCTGGCCGATCCCGTCGTTACGCCTGACGCCCCGCGCGCCGCATACTGCCCGAGCAGCTCGCCGAGCGCATCCCGGTCTCCGATCACCCCGGGCAACGCGCGCAGCAGGGTCGCTGCGGTAGGCACCGTCGGCGCAGCGCCCGACTGCATCATCACGCGATGCAGCTGCTGCGTACGCTGAAAGCTGGCTCGAAGCGCGGGAGGATGGCTGTGTAGCACCGGAGCGTCCACCACCAACGCACATCGGTGACGCTGGCCCCACAGCCAATCCTCCGCGATCGGCGCAGCGTCCAGCGGGTCCGCGCGCAGCGCGTCCGTGCGGTGCAGTGCGCAGACGTGATCGAGTCGGGTCGCGGGCACCTCACCGGATATCGGACACCACGCGCGAAGACGATCGCGCGTGCGGCGACCCGCATCCGGCCAAGGGATCTGTCGCGCCCACACCGCGTCCGCGCTCGACCGTTCAAGGTGCTCCACCAAGGTGCGCACAAACCCGGCCCCAAGCGGCAACGCATCGTCGACGGTGAACAACACATACTCTGTGTCAATGTCGGCGATGCTGTCCTGACGCGTGGGACCATGTCCGCGCCAACGAACCCGGGAAACACTCGCTTCGGGCAGGATCGGCGCCGCCTTCGGCCCGTTCCAAAGCACCCGTATCGCCACCGGCTCATCCTGAGCGCACAAGCTTCGAATTCCGATCGGCGCCCCTCGCATCGCCGGGATCACCACCGTCACCCGAGGAGACGTTCGACCCGCAGGCCGCGCAGCCGGGGCGGACCATCGCGCCCACTCCGCAGGCACGGTGTGACACAACGGCGCCACCTCCGCAGGCAGCCAATCCCCGCACGCGGTGATTCGCAAGTCAACGGGCTCCCCGGTCCGCAGCGCTTCCGCGAATTGCTGCGGACGCCAGCGGTCGAGGATCAACGCAGCCGGGCCTCGACGATCAATCGCCGCAGCCCATCGTCCAGCGAGACTTGAGGTTGCCAGCCGATGTCTACGCGCGTCGCGGCGTCGTCCAGCGCGTAGCGGGCGTCCTGGCCCGGCCGGTCCTCCACGCAGCGCACCGCGGCCCCCCCGCTCAGCTCGGCGATGCGCGTGGCCATTTCAAGGTTCGTGCGGTGGCATTGGGCGGCGAGGTGAAAGACCTTGCGCGGCCCGTTGTACGCAACGACGCGGCCCATCCCACGCGCAAAGTCCTCGACGTGGAGCCAGTCCCGAACGGCGCCCCCTGCGCCGTGCACGTTCAACGGATGGCCGAGAACCGCGCGTCGAACCCATCCCGCGACCGCTTTTTCTTCGTGTTGCCGCGCCCCGTAGTTGTTGACGCAACGCACGATGCTCGCCGAATATCCGTAGCAGCGCTCCCACACCCGAATCAGCCCTTCAGCCGCCGATTTTGTGACCGCATAGGGATTACCGGGGGCGTGAGGATCCTCCTCCTGAAAAGCCACGTCCGGCGCTGCAGCGCCAAAGACCTCGTCGGTCGACACATGAATGAGCCGCACCGACGCATGACGGCATGCGTCGAGCACGACGCGCGCGCCTTCGACGTTGGTGCGCACAAACGGAGCGGCGTCCTGCAACGAGCGCTCCACGTGCGTCTCAGCGGCCATGTGCACGACCAGATCGACCGCAGCCACACGCGCTGCGACGCGCGATGCATCACAGACATCGCCTTCCACAAAGTCGACGTTCACACCGCTCAAGTGCGCCCGGGATCCGGCGTAGGTCAGCGCGTCCAACACCGTGACCGCGTGCCCCTCCTCCAAAAGCTGCCGCGCGACCGCAGACCCCATGAAGCCGGCGCCACCGGTCAGCAGCACCCTCATCCGTCGTGCCGTTCCCAATCGAAATCAAGCACGCCGTGCGGCGCGACGCGCACTTCATCCGGGTCTGCGGCGTTGAACGGATGGCTGACCACGTTGACCACCATCGCTTCTTCACCCGCGATGTTCTTGAGACCGTGCCAAACCCCGGCCGGAACACGCACCAGCACGAAGTTGCGGTCGCCCAGCACGATGCGCATCTGCTCGCCGCACGTCGGCGAATCCGGGCGACTGTCCACGAGACCCAACAGCACGCGCCCCCGCAAGCAGGCCATGCGATCCCACTGCTCCCGATGCAGATGCCAGCCTTTGACCACACCCGGGTAGAGCGTCGTCACGTAGACTTGCCCGAAGGGCACCGACATCAGCTCGGGATCATCGGCACGCACCAGCTCGGCAAGCGAGCCGCGCTGGTCTGAGTGCCACAAGAGTGGCCGGATGAGGACGCCATCAATCACAAAACGCTTCTATCGGGGTACCCTGACCTATGCTCGCTTTGATGCCCCCCCTCGTCAACTCCACCGAAGCGCAACAGCTGCTCGCCGCAGGCGCGATCGTGCTCGACGCACGCTCGACGCTGCACTTCTACGCCGATGGCCACCTGCCCACCGCGGTCCGGGTGGGGTGGCGAATCGGCACCAGCGGGAGCCCGTCGGACGGCAGTCTGGGAGCGGTCGACGCCGCCGCAGCGGCCTTCGCGGCGCTCGGGGTCCGAAAGCACCTGCCGGTCCTGATCGTCGGAGACTGGGACGCGGGGTGGGGCGAAGAAGGACGAATTTTCTGGGACCTTGAGTACCTCGGGCACAAAGACGTGCACGTGCTGAAGGGCGGAATGCGCGCATGGACCGGCCCCAGAAGCACCCTGTCCACCTGGACCGCCTCTGCGGGCGACTTTGTGGCGGACCCGGACTCCGCAAAACGGGTCTCTACCGCCCAGCTCGCCGCATCGCTCGCGTCCCCGTCACCGCCGCGGGTGTGGGACGTGCGCGAAGCCAGCGAGTTCGGCGGTGCGACACCCTACGGCGAGAGTCGCGGCGGCCACATCCCCGGAGCCGTGAACATCCCATGGCGCCAGCTGCTCACCGACGTGCCCGCGAGCGGGGTTGGCCCCATCGTCGTGACCTGCACCGGCGGGGTGCGCAGCGGCATGGCGTACCTATTGTTACGAAATGCAAACATTGACACAGTTGCCAACTATGACGGTGGAATGTGGGAGTGGGCCCGCACGCCCCACGATGTCACAACTCACAATGATGCTACGCGGCGATGAGCCAAAAAAACCACAAAAACCCCCCTCAGAAAACGTACATGAACGCCCAGCGCACCCCCAACGTTCCACGTGGAACGGCGCAGCACCCCCACCACGCTCCCCGCCTGCAGCGCCCGACATGGAGCCGATTTTCGCATTAGACCGGCGGCTGTCCCCGAGGCTGAAATGCACTTGTCCGAACGCGCACGCTCGATTCAGGAATCCGCCATCCGCAAGCTGGACGCGGCCGTCAATCGCTTCCCCGAGGTGCACTTCCACCGCATGAACATCGGGCAACCCGATGTGCCAACCCCCGCGGCCGTGCTCGCAGCGCTGGCCGCCGCCGACGGACCGGTGCTCGCCTACGGCCCCGCTTCTGGCCTCTTGGAGTGCCGCGACGCCGCAGCCGCGTTTCATAGCCGCACCAGCCCCGGCCTGACCCGCGAGCATGTCGTCGTGACGCAAGGCGGCTCAGAAGCGCTGCTGTTCGCGATGGTCGCGCTCTGTGACCCGGGGGACGAGATCCTCGTGCCCGAGCCGTACTACACCAACTACAACGGCTTCGCGACCTTCGCTGGCGCCCGCGTGGTCCCGGTTCCCACGCACCTCGATCAAGGCTTCGCGATCCCCGAAGACGACGTGCTCGACACGCTGGTCACACCAAGGACGCGCATCTTCCTGTTCGCGAACCCTGGAAATCCGACCGGCGCCGTCTACGGAGCAGACCAGCTGCGCCGCGTCGCGGCTTGGGCCAAACGCCGCGGCCTTTGGCTGGTCGCCGATGAAGTGTACCGGGCGATCTGGTTCAACGAGCCCCCGCTCTCGGCGCTCAACCTCAAAGACCATGAAGACCACGTGATCATCGTGGATTCGACGTCCAAGACCTTCTCGGCCTGCGGGCTGCGGGTCGGCTTCTTGATCTCGCGCAACCTCACGCTGATGGAGCGCGTGGAGCGGCTCGGACAAGCACGGCTGGGACCGCAGCCGCGCGGGCAGCGCGCTGCCATCGCTGCGCTGAACCTGCCGGACAGCTACTACGAAGAGGTGCGCCACATCTACCGGGCGCGCGTGGACGCGATGATGGACGCGCTCGCGCAGATCCCTGGCGTGTCCTTTCATCGACCCGAGGGCGCGTTCTACTCGATGGTGCGCTTGCCCGTGCCCGACACCGAGCGCTTCGCGCGCTGGTTGGTCGAAGAATTCCGCGACACCACGTCGGGGCGCCCCGAGTCGGTCGTGGTCGCGCCCGGTCCGGGCTTCTACGCCGACCCGTCCAAGGGCCGCGACGAGATCCGCCTCGCCGCCGTCCGCGAAGAGAGCCAGCTCCGTCGCGCGGTCGCGGTGCTTGGCGCCGGGTTGCAGGCCTATCGGGGCTGATCCGCGCCGCGCGCCGTCAGTCCTGCTCGTCCAACGCCTCTTCGAGCGCGCTCTCGATCTCGGCGTGCGCGTGTTTGTCGCCGCTCTGTTCGGTGGCGGCCAAACCTGAGCGCAAGATCGAGATGCATCCGGCACGATCGCCGGACTCGCGCGTGGCCATTCCGTAGTGGTACCAGCCCGCGCCGTAGCCGGGATTCAGCGCCAACAAGCGCTGAAACGTGCTGAAGCACGCTGTCCATTCCTTCACCTTGCGCAGCTCCATCGCGAGCGTGTACAAACCGAAGCGGTCATCGGGCTTCTTGAGCACATAGGCCTGCGCCGCTTGCAACCGGGAAGTCTCAGCCATGGGAAGCTCCAAAGCGCACGCGTATCGCGGCGCGAATGTCGGCGACATCGCTGCCGCCGGCTTGAATCTCAGCTACAATGGCGCTCTGTTTCGAGGAATCATGACTGGTCGCCCTTCGTCCCCGTTTCTACGCCCCGCGCTCTTGCTCCTCGCTGTTGGAGCGCTGGCCGGATGCGGCGGCACGATCAAAAACATCGAGAAAGACTCCGACACCCAGCCTCCGGTCGAAGGCACCCCTCCTGACATCTATTTGAGCGCATCGTCGTATGACTTTGGCACGCTCGCGGTAGGCGAGCGCGTCTCCACGACCGTCACCGTAGACAACCGCGGCTCGGAGGAGCTGCAGATCTCGTCGGTCACCGTGGATGCGCCGTTCACCGTGAGTCAGGGGCTGGTCAGCGTCGTCGGCGGCGGAAACTCCACGGTCACCGTCACTGTCGAGGTCTCCGACTACCTGCCGCACACCAGCGCGGTCACCTTCGCTTCCAATGACCCGGACACGCCCAGCGCCACGTTCACCGTCAGCGTCAGCGCCATCACCGACGCCGATGGAGACGGACACGCCCTTGTCGCGGCAGGCGGCGACGACTGCGACGATGAAGACCCCAACGCGTACCCAGGGGCTACGGAGATCTGGTACGACAACGTCGACGAGAACTGCGATGGCTCCTCGGATTGGGACCAGGACGGGGACGGCTACGAGACCGACGCCCACAACACCGATCCCAACGCCGGCGGAGGCGACTGTCAGGACCTCAAGGTCGAATACAACCCGAGCGCGGAAGACGCGCCCTACGACAACCGCGACACCAACTGCGACGGGCAGGACGACTACGACGCCGACGGCGATGGTTCCCGTTCGGATGCGTATGGCTCCGGCACGGACTGTGACGACAGCGACGCGACCGTAAACACCAACGGCGTAGAGACCCTCAACGCCAAAGACGACGATTGCGACGGGGTGATCGACATCGGCGCCTCAGGCGCCGGCGCCGCGTACATCTACGACGCGACCGGGACCTACGACCGCGCCGGGTACGCCACCGCGCTCGCGGACGTAGACGGAGACGGCCGCGACGACGTGATCGTGGGCTCGGCCTACACCGGCGCCCCGGGCCCGTCGGCGAGCGGCAAAGGCGCGATCTCGGTGTTCCTCGCTGGTCCGCTGGCGGCGAGCGGCACCGAGGTGGGCGACGCTGACAACTACTTCCGCAGCGCGACGCTCGGCGACCTGCTGGGCGCGGCCGTGGCCCGCGTCGGCGACTTTGACGGCGACGGCGGTGACGACATCGCGTTCAGCGCCACGGGCTACAGCTCGGGCGCCGGCGCGGTCTACGTGCTGTCGGGCGAAGACGCCGCGTCAGGCGGCGACACCAGCACCGCCGTGTTCACGCTCACCGGCGCATCCAGCAACGCGGCCGGGCGCGGCCTCGGATCCGACGTGGACCTGAACGGCGACGGCGTCTACGACCTCGTGGTGGCCTACGCGAACGGCTCCAGCAACGCGGTCGCGATCGTCTACGGCCCGGCTTCCGGCACGGTCGCGATCACCGCGGCCGATGCGAACTACACCACCGATGGGGCCGAGTCCGCGTTCTACCGAAACGCGCCGGTGGGCGGCGACCTCGACGGTGACGGCTACGGCGATCTCTTGCTCGCCGACGGCGCGGCGGACTACGGCGGCTACACCGACAATGGCGCGCTCTGGGCCCTGTTTGGTCAGCCTACAAGCTACGCCACGAGCAGCGCCGAAGACATCGAGGGCACGGCCACCGTGCTCGCCTCGGGGTCGTCTACCAGCGAGGGCAACGCGTGGGCCGTCGGCCTCGGCGGCGACCTCAACGGCGACGGCGCCCAGGAGCTGTGGATCTACAGCTCCGGAGGCAGCGCGCTGTACGAAGTGCTGGGCGGACCTTCGCGGCGCGCCGCCTTCGATCCCGAGACCAGCGCGACGATCACCTACACGTGGGGCAGCAGCTCCCCGGACGTAGACCAGATCCGGAACGTGGGCGATTGGACCGGCGATGGCCTCGACGACATCTTCGTGGTGTCGGAAGACGCCGCGGGCAGCTATGGTCGCTCGGAGATGTTCAGCAGCGAGATCGCGGCGGGCACCTACCTCGAACGCAGCACGATGAACGCGAGCCTGTTGGGCACGTCGGACGACGACAACGCCAACCTCGGCTACGGCCAGAGCGCGGTGTCGGGCGACGTCGACGGGGACGGCGACATGGACATCGTCACCGGAGATCCCGACTACGGCTCCGGAGCGGGCCGCGCGTATGTCTTCCTGAACTCGCCGGTCGAGTAGTGCCTGACGAGCGCCCAAGCGCCGAGGCGGTGTGCACCGGTCTGGGGCCGCTCCCCGAGCGCCTCGTCCTGCACCGCAGCCTACGCGCCGTTCATTACGCGGCGCGTGCGCGGCTGAAGCCCGACGAAGCGCTCCACTTCCCTGAAAATCTCGCGTTCTCCGACGCGGCGCTCACGCGCGTGCTCCGCGAAGCACGCGCCGCAGGCGACGACGTGCGCGTGGTCCTTGAATCCCCGGTGCTCGCGCACATCGCCGCGCTCACCGGGGAGAGCCCTGGCTTTCACTACCAGCGGGGCCCAAACGCCTCGTCCGGGACCCAAACCCTGTCGATTCGGGTCAAAGAGACCCCCATCCCCGGGTTCGACCTCCCCACCGGACCGCTCACTGTGGTGGACGAATGGGCGTTCCCGGTCGGCCATTGGGCCCAGCTGCTGTGGGCGAACCTGCTTGGCCTTGGTCCCGCGCTCTGGGAGGCGCTCGGCGCCGGGGTCTCCGGGGCAGCCCGCCTGTCGTGGGCGGCGATGCGCAGCGGGAGCCTCGCTCCCTACCGGCTCGCGATGCACGTCAACACCTATGGGAAGGGCTGTCAGGTTCATCCGAACGCGACCGTAGAAGGATCGGTGATCGGGCCCGGCGCGCGCATCGGGGCCGGCGCGGTGGTGCGCGGTTGCATCGTTGGCGCCGGAGCACACATCGAAGACCTCGCGTTGGTCGAAGGCAGCGTGCTCGGGGCCGGCGCATGCGTACAGCGCCTCGCGATGGTGAAGTACAGCCTCGTCGAGGAACGGGCGTTCGCAGCCGGTATCCAACAGCTCGCGGTGATCGGCGCCGGCGCGACCGTCAAGCACGGGGCCGTGCTGATGGACCAGGCCTTCGGCAAGTCGGTGCGCGTGCGCGTGCCGCGCGCCCCCAGCCACGCGCTGGGAGAAGAGCTGCGAGAAGAGCTGCAGGAAGAGCTACGCGACGCGCCGCACGGCATGATCGGCGTCTGCGTAGGCCCGGGAGCGATGATCGGCAGCGGCGTGCGCATCGCCGCAGGACGCACCGTAGCCCCCGGCCTCACCGTCGTCGCCGATCCGGAGAGCATCGTGAGCCGAACCGAGCTGCCGGCAGGGACCGTGCGCGCGTACGCCGCGCACGGCGGCCTGGTGGCCCAATGAAGTGGGGAGAACCCATGCTCTCGCAGCTGCTGTTTGGCGGCTACCTCGGCATGCTCTCCCTGCTGTGGACCGGGCTTTTGCTTGGGGTCTCCCAATGGAAAACAAAGTTCCGCCTACCGGATGCCGCTTGGACCGGCGACCTGCCGCGCTTGTCGGTGATCATCCCGGCGCGCAACGAAGCACTGAACATCGAGACCTGCGTGCGCGCCGCGCTGGCGAGCACCCACCCCAACCTCGAGGTCATCGTCGTCGATGACAGCTCTACCGATGGCACCGCGCGCCTCGCGGTCCAAGCGGCCGCGGGAGACCCTCGCGTGCGCGTGCACACCGGCGCTGCGCTCCCTACGGGGTGGGCCGGGAAGCCGTGGGCGTGCCAACAAGGCGCGCAGCTGGCGACCGGGTCTCACCTGCTGTTCATCGACGCCGATGTGCAGCTCAACCCCGAGGCGGCGCTGTCGGCTGCGAAGGTGCTTGAAGGGCGAGCTCTCGATCTACTGAGCGGCTTCGGTACTTGGCGCCTCGACAGCTTCTGGGAGCGCGCGGCCATCCCGGTGATCGGCTGGTTCATCCGAGGCGCGATTCACATCGAGGCGGTAAACCTCCCCGGTCGGCCCGAGGCGTTCGCCAATGGGCAATTTATCCTGGTCCGTCGCGGACCCTACGAGGCCATCGGCGGTCATGCCGCGGTGCAGGCTGAGGTGCTCGATGACGTACGCCTCGCGCGGGCGATGAAAAAACGTGCGTACACCCTCGGCTTATACTTTGCACCCGAGCTTTTCTCGGTGCGGCTCTACCGGGGTCTCGGCGAGATCGTCGCCGGATACGGCAAGAACCTCTACGAGGGCATGGATCGCAAGCCGCACGTAGCGATCATCGCCCTGTTGTTCCTGTTCGTCACCCTCGGCGCCCCCTGGGTCGCGCTGTCTGTAGGACTCGCCGATACGACGCTCCTGCACAATGCGCTGGGTGAACCCCGCTTCTGGCTGGCCTGGCTGGCGCTGAACTGCGCGCTGCCTATCGGCTTGCGGTGGCGACTCGAGCGCGTCGAAGGCCGCTCGGGCGCGCTGGCGTGGATGCATCCGTTAGGCAACATCGTCTTGGGCGTCGTTCTGTTCCGCGCGTTGACCGCGGTGCGAAGCTCGTGGAAAGGCCGCGTCTTTCACGATGGAAAGGCGCTCTCCGACCCCGAACGCTCCGGATGATGCGCGGGAGCGCAGCCCGCAGGACGCTCCTCGGGCTGCTCGTGGCCGGAGCGGCGAGCCTGCTCGCGTGGAACTCCACCTCCCCGTTCGCCCAAGACCGCGCGAACACCGCGTACCTCGCCGGGGATATCGAAGGAGCGAGCACGATCTACCAGCAGATCGCGAGCGGCTGGCTTCCCCGCGCGACCCGCGCCGACGCGGCGGAGCGCGCGTGCTGGTTAGAGCTGCGTCGCAACGAAAATGTGCACGCTGTACGCTGGTTACGCACCGCGATCAACCTGTCGGACGGCACCGAAAAAACCCGCCGTCGTCAGGCGCTCGCGACGGTCTACGCCACGCGCTTTGGCGATTTCCGCCGTGCCGCCGAGGTGCTCCGCGCGACCGCAGCCGAGACCGGCTCGGTGGACGCGGCCGTAGACACCGCACGCTACTTTGCGCGAAACGGCGATTGGCAGGACGCCGCCACCGCGTGGAGCGTCGCGCTGCCGCTGATCGACGATCCGCTGCTCAAAGACGAGGCTCAAGCAGGCTTGTTGCGGGCTGAGCGGCACGGCGAGGATGGCGCCGAAGGCGACGGCATCGAAGAAACTGACGCGCCCGATCCCGATCGACGGATAAGCGGAGCCACACCATGACGCGCCAACTCGATTTTCGTGACCACCGTCGAGAGCTCGGGGACAACCGCTACGTCTACGCGGTGGTGTCGAGGCGAGCCGGGGGCCTCTCCATCGGTCTCAATCTCAACCCCGACAAAGTCTGCAACTTTGACTGCCCCTATTGTCAGGTGGATCGCACGCCCAAGGGTTTAGAAAACCTCACGCGCGGCGTCGATGTCGCTCGCCTGACGGCGGAGCTCGATGGGCTCCTCGCGTGGGTAAAGGACGGCTCGCTCTGGACGCGCGCCCCGTTCGACACGGCAGCGCCCGAGCACCGCCGCGTCATCGACCTCGCGTTCGCGGGAGACGGCGAGCCCACCTCGTCCCGTGCGTTCGCCGCAGCCGCAGCCGCAGTCCGAGCGGTGCGTGACCAGCACGGCCTTCAAACACCGATCCGGTTGCTCACCAACGCCACCTTGCTGCACCGCGCGGGCGTACAAGCCGGGTTGAAGGACATCGACTCCATCTGGGCCAAGCTCGACGCTGGAACCCCCGAGTGGTTTGCGAAGGTCGACGGCACCACCTTTCCCTTCGAGCGCATCCTCAAGAACCTGACGGCGCTCGCGAAAGCGCGTCCGATCACCCTCCAATGCATGTTTCTGACGTTGGACGGACAAGGTCCGAGCCCCGCAGAGATTGAGGCGTGGGTAGGGCGCCTCTGCGCGATCCGTGACGCCGGAGGCGCCATCGAGGCCGTCCAAGTCTACACCGTGGTCCGAACCCCAAGCTCGGACCGGGTAGCTCGCCTCTCGCTGGCGCAGCTCGAGCAGATCGCGGCACAGGCGCGCGCGGCGGGCTTCGAGGTCGGGACCTACGCCTGACGGTCGCCGGATGAACGCACCGGACGAAAAAATCCACATGCCACGCTGTCACAAATTGTAACCATCTGCAGCTGTCGAACTTGTACACCCCCCTCCGCACGCTCCTGGAGCCCGCATGAATGACACATCCCGACCCGTCGTATGTATCACCGGTGCCGGCCGCGGATTGGGCGCGGCGCTCGCGCGTCGCTTCGCGCGCGGAGGTTTCGACGTGGTGCTCGCCGCACAAACGGCGCCCGAGATCGACCAGCTCGCTGAGGAGTTGACGGCCGAGGGTGTGGCGACGCTCGCGGTGCAGACCGACGTACGCGTCGCGAACGAGTGCGAGCGACTGATCGACGCTACCGTCGCGGAATTCTCCCGCATTGACGTCATGATCAACAACGCCGGAGTCGCGGCGTATGGTCCCGCGGAGGATGTCACCCCTGCCGAGATCGACCGCATGATCGACACCAACTTGAAGGGTGCGATCTACGGGAGTCTCGCCGCATATCGGGTGATGAAGCAGCAACGCAACGGACGTATCATCAACATCTCTTCGATTGCGGGGAAGCGACTTTTACCGAATGAATCCGTGTATTGCGCCTCCAAATGGGGACTCCAAGGCTTCTCAGGGACCCTTCAGATGGAGGCCACCCGCTGGGGCGTGCACGTGACGACGATCTGCCCCGGCGGCATCAACACCCCGTTCTGGAGGACCATGGATCGCTATCCTTTCCCCGATCACATCGACCCCGAGCGGGACTTCCTGAGCCCCGAAGAGGTCGCCGAGCGCGTCTGGGAGGCGGCGACCACCAGCGTTCGACACATGGTGCCCGAAGTCGTCATCCTGCCGCTGATCCCCGAGCCCTCAAGCGCGCGCTGAAACCGGGCCGCAAGCGCATGCCGGTGATAAGCGGCCGGCCCTATGCACTACGTCCCTGAAAACCCGCTGATCGTCCAGTCCGACCACACCCTTTTGCTGGAGACGATGAGCGTTCACTTCCGCGAAGCTCGCGATGCGCTGGTGCGCTTCGCCGAGCTCGTGAAGTCGCCCGACTACATCCACACCTACAAGGTCACGCCGCTGTCGTTGTGGAACGCAGCCAGCGCGGGGATGAGCGTTCAAGACGTCGTCGATTCGCTCAATCAGTGGGCGAAATACGACGTCCCGCCCAACGTGCCCGTCTCGATTCGAGAGACGATGGGTCGTTACGGCAGGCTGAAGCTGTACAAGGATCCGCGCGGCCTTCGCCTCGAAGCCGACGAACCGGTGTTGATGACCGAGGTCTGCGGTCTGAAGCCGGTCATCCCGTTCCTCGGCACGAAGATCTCGCCCACCGAGGTGCTGGTCGACCCCGCACATCGCGGCGACCTGAAGATGACCCTCACCCACGCCGGTCATCCGGTAGAGGATCTCGCGGGCTACCGGGACGGTGACCACCTCGACCTGCACATGCTGCCCGAGACCAAGAGCGGCACGCCATGGGCGCTTCGCGACTACCAAACCCAGGCCGTAGACGCGTTTTACGGCGACGGCGTGGTCCACGGCGGCTCCGGCGTCATCGTGCTTCCTTGCGGCGCGGGGAAGACCATGGTCGGCATCGCCGTCATGGCCAAGCTGGGGATGCGTACGTTGATCCTCGGCACCAACGTTACGGCGCTCCGCCAATGGCGAGCGGAGATCCTCGAGCGCACCAGCATCACCGAGGATCAAATCGGCGAGTACTCGGGTGAGACCAAGGACATTCGCCCGGTGACCCTGGCGACCTACCAGATCATCACGTTCCGCAAGTCCAAGAACGACATCTTCGTTCACTTCGGCATCTTCGACCGGGAGAACTGGGGCCTCGTCGTCTACGATGAGGTCCACCTGCTCCCGGCGCCGATCTTCCGCGCCGTCGCCCATCTTCAGGCGCGCCGCCGTCTCGGCCTCACCGCCACGCTGGTACGCGAAGACGGAAAAGAGGAAGATGTATTTTCCTTGATCGGCCCCAAGCGCTTCGACGTGCCCTGGAAGGACCTCGAGCATCAGGGTTGGATCGCGCAGGCGTCCTGCACCGAGATTCGCTGCGGGTTCACCGACGAAGATCGTCTGCGCTACGCCACCGCCGACGATCGTGAAAAGTTCCGCGTCGCGAGCTGCAACGCGATGAAGACCCCGATCGTGGAGCGCTTGCTCGCCCAGCACGACGGCGACCGCGTGCTCATCCTCGGTATGTACATCGACCAGCTCGAGTTCATGGCGCATAAGCTGAACCTGCCGATCATCGACGGCCGCACCCCGCAGCGCCAGCGGGACGAGCTCTACGAGCGATTCCGTCGCGGGGACGACAAGGTGCTTGTCGTGTCCAAGGTCGGGAACTTCTCGGTCGACCTGCCCGACGCCAACGTCGCGATCCAGATCAGCGGCACGTGGGGCAGCCGTCAAGAAGAAGCGCAGCGCCTCGGACGCATCCTGCGTCCGAAGACCGGCTCCAACAAAGCCAGCTTCTACACGATCATCACCCGTGACACCATCGAGCAGACCTACGGCGAGCGTCGCCAGCTGTTCCTCACCGAGCAGGGTTACGCATACCGGATTGAGAGCGCCGCATGAGTGATGAACGCACGCCCGTCGTCCACAAGAACGTGGCGGTGCTGCGCGTCAGCGACGCCGACGCGCTCCGCGAGATGGCGCTGCTCGTGTCGATCGACGACTTCATCATCGGGCGCATCTCCGACACCGAGCTTGTCGTGGACCCCGCGCGCGTAAAGGCGCTGGTCGAGCTGCTGGAGTCCAGAGGGCTCGCGCCGCTCGTGCGGCGGGTCGGCGAATAAGCGTCACGCCGCTTCGCGCAGCGACCGGCCTACGCTACTCTTCGCCCTCGTCGGCGTCTTCGTCTTCGTCTTCGCGGTCTTTCTCCGGCAGCGGAACCGGAGGCCCGAAGCGCCGATACTCGCCCAAAAAGGCCAGAGACTTTGGATCCGCTCGGTCGACGTAGAGCACGCCGTCCAAATGGTCGCATTCGTGCTGTACGACGCGCGCCGGCCAGCCGTGGGCCTCGAACGCAAAGGACTTGCCCGCGCGATTCAGGGCGTCCACCCGGATGTGCGACCAGCGCTGCACCTTGCCGCGTAGATTCGGCACCGAGAGGCAGCCCTCGTAGCCCTCCGCGGTCTCCGGACCGAGCGGCGTGATGACCGGGTTGATCAGGAAGATCGGGTCACCGCCGTCGATGCTGAACACGACGACCCGCACGCTCTCGTGGACCTGCGGCGCTGCGAGGCCGGTGCCATCGTGCTCAATCATGCTTTCAAGCAGGTCTTCGCAGAACTGCTGAAACGCCTTGGAGCGGATGCTGTCGGGGGGAACGGGCTGCGCGATCTCACGCAGCACAGGATTGCCCATTCGGGCGACATGGAGGACGGCCATGCCGGATGTTGTATGCAAGCTCGCGATGAAGTGCGAACCCGAAAACCACTGGTTGCGCAGTGACGGCAAGCGGGGATACCGTGCGCACTCTTTTGGAGTTCAACGTGGCAGATTGGAAGAATCGTTGGGAAGACAACACCGGCGGAACGAACGTGATCGGTGGGAAGAAGGTCGGCTTCTACGTAGACAAGGAGTGCATCCTGTGCTCCGTGTGCTCCGATGCTGCTCCGGCGAACTTCCGCATGTCGGACGCTGAAGATCACGACATTTGCTTCAAGCAACCCGAGAACGACGAAGAGCTCTCGCAGTGCAATGAAGCGATGGAAAACTGTCCCGTCGAAGCCATCGGCGACAACGGGCAGTAGGTCATTCGGGGGAGTCTTCGGGCTCCACCGTAGGCCCATCGGCCGTTGGCCAGATGGGCTCCGCGCCGTCGACGATCGCCTGCATATCTGCGGCGAGCGGCGCGGTCACGCGCAGCGTTTGCCCCGTGAACGGATGGGGAAACGCGATGGAGCGCGCGTGCAGGCAGTGACGCGGAAACCGCAAGGCGGCGCGCACGCGGTCCGTCGGACCTTGTCGCAAGCTCTCCAAAAAAACGTCGTCTGGCTGACCGTACAGCTTGTCGCCGAGGATGGGGAAGCCGAGGACCTCTAAGTGCGCGCGGATCTGATGGGTCCGCCCGGTCTCAGGGTAGCACTCCACGAGGCTGAAGGCCCCGAAGCGGGAGAGCACCGAGAACCCCGTGCGCGCGCTCGAACCATCGGCGACGTAGCCCTGACGCAGCTCGACGGTCTCGGGCTTTCCAGAGGCCACCACCGACTCGTCCTTCGGATGAATCGACCCCAACGGCGCCTCGCACACGTTGGTCTCCCACTCCGGCGAGCCGTAGACGATCGCTTGATACGTCTTGCTCACGTATCGGTCCTGGAACAGGTCGCGCATCCGGCGGTTGGCCTCCACCGACTTGACGAGGATGACGACGCCGGACGTCTCCCGATCGAGGCGATGCGCAAGATCGACCTCGCATTCCGGCCGTGCGTCCCGGGCCAGCCCCACGACGCTGTACGACCAGCGTTGACCGACCGCGTGCATCAGCAAGCCCGCGGGCTTGTCGAGCGCGAGCAGGTGCTCGTCCTCGTACAGGATCGGCGGCATCGGCGGCGGGGCGCCATCGGGGGCGATGCCCGGCACGTAGATGCGAATGACCTCGCCGTCTGCGATGGTGCTGGAGGGCTTCAAGGTGCGCAGATCCGACCGCACCATCCCTAGTCGAATCCAGCGCACAAACTGCGCGCGCGACCAATCCGAGAACCGAAGCGCCAGATACGCGTCGATTCGACGGCCAGATCCACGTGGTCCTACCACAAGAACCCGGTGGGGATGCTGCACGTCGTCGCTCACACAAAGACTCCTGACCCCGGCTATCCTCGGCAAAGAAGATAATGGTGGAGGTACAGGTGCAAAATCAGCATGGGTATACGGCCAATGAAGGTGTTCGCGCTCGCCTGGCTGGTGGTCGGGGCCTCGCTGCTCGTGCTGATCGGCCCAAGGCTGGGTTGGCGAGGCTGGATCTGGCTGGGAATTCACGAGGTGCTGTGCATCGTCGGGGCCGGATGGGAGCTCGCGGGGGCGCGCTTCGATCCCTTGTTTGAGCGGTGGAGCGAGACCGACGAGGAGGCGTCCTGAAGGCGCCTGAGCCCGGCAGACCGACCCTACTGCAACCGGGAGCGACCGTCGGCGGGTTCAAGGTGCGGGAGCCACGAGGCGACGGACGGTGGGGACCGTTGTACGCCGTCCGCGGTCCCGGAGACCCCAGCGACCAGTTGCTGCAGGTGCTGCCGGTGCGCGATACCGAGTGCCGCGCGGGCCTCGAGAGGGAGCTGCTCCTCCAACGCTCGTTCTCCCATCCACACCTCGTCCCTTTGACGGCGATCGTGTCGGATGGCGCGTGCTTTGGCGTCGTACACGCGCTCGTGGAGGGCCCATGCCTGCGCGAGGTTTTGGGCGACGGCACCCGCATGGACTTCGCCGAGGCGGTCTTGGTGTTCGATCAGATCCGAAGCACGGTGCAGGCGGCCCATGACGCCGGTGTGGTGCACTGGGCGCTCACCCCCGACGACATCTACCTGTGCGAACAAACCGACCGGATCGCGGCCCGCGTCGCGAACTTCGGGCTCGGGCGCGCGCTGCGCTACGGTCGCGAAGGCGATCGATACAGCGCACCGGAGCTCGCGTGGGATGAGCCCGAACCGGACGCAAGAGCGGACATCTACGCGTTGGGCTGCATCCTGTACGAGATGCTCACCGGTCAACCGCGCTACACCGCAGCCTACGGGGCAAACCCTTCCGAAGCCGCGCTCTTTCGCGAAGTAGACGGCTGCCCGCCCTTCGTGGCAGCCGCGATCGAGCGCGCCGTGGCGAGCAAGCCCGGGGACCGCTACTCCGACCTGTCGCAGCTGGCAGACGCGCTCTTGGGCGTCGCTCCCGCGCCTCACGCACCCGAGCCGCCGGCTCCGGAGCCGGCCGCGCACGGAATCGCCTACGATCAGGAGCGGCCCGACCCAACCCTAAGAGCCGTGCGACGTGTCACCCAGTTCATCCTCGCGCCGCTGCTTGGCGTGGGAGGCATCCTGTACATCGGCGCCTACGTAACAGCGGCGCCGCTCACACGCGCCCGCGCTGCCGCGCAGCTCGCCGAGACCGCAGTCGCGACCGACCTGCAACAACAAATAGACGCAGGCAAACAGCTGATTCTTTGGGGGGCGCAGCCGGCGCAGATCGAGCAGGCCACCCTCACCGCAACGCAGGCCCACACCCTGCCGGAGCGCATCGCCGCGGCTCACAGCCTCTCGGACGCCCTACAACGCGAGCTTCATCGCTTGGGCCCGTTGCAAGCCCCCGAAGCGGAGCTGAAGCGGCGTGCGATCGAACACATGCTGGAGACCGATCACGACAACATCGCGGATTACAGCGCGGCGTTCGAAGCCTTGGAGGCCGCTAAGAGCGCGCCGTTCGCCCCGATCGCCGACGCCCTCGGGCTGAGCCGCAAGCCCGAATGATGCGGCCCCTTCCGCTCGGAAAGTCGGAGCGTCCCGGCGCGAAAGCCGCGGCGCTGTCCGACCTGATGCGCGACGGGGTGCGCGTGCCGCGCGCCTGGATCATCCCGACCTCGACTTTTGGAGCATTCCTCCAGTCAAACCAGCTTACCGCCGAGCGCGCTGATCTAATGGAGCGCGTGCTGGACGCCCCGATGCCCACGCCGCTGGTGTGCCCGGCCCCATGCGTGGCGGTACGCTCGAGCGGCGCCGATGAAGACGGGGCACGAACCTCTGCCGCAGGGCGCTATGCCACGGTGCTGGCGGTGGACGCGCCGGGGTTTGAGGCCGCCGTACGGCGCGTGTGGGCGAGCTGGGTGATCGCGAGGCCCGAAGGGCAGCCCTTGGACGGCATGACGGTCCTCGTTCAGGAGATGATCGACGCGCGCGTCGCCGGCGTGCTGTTCACCACCAATCCGGTGAGCGGGAGCTGGTCGGAGATGATCGTCGAGGCGGTCTGGGGGCTGGGGGAGCAGCTGGTCAGCGGCGCGATCGTACCGGACCGATACGTCCTCTCCCGCGACCGACGGCTCGGGAACCGCAAATCCCCAACGGTCGTCCTCGAAGAGGTGCGCGCCCAACGGACGCAGCAGGTCCTCGATCACGGCACGTTGAAAACCTGCGCTACCGATGCCGCAAATGCACGCAAGCTCCTGAGGGACGACCTAGTGGCGCTCGGAGAGCTTGGGCTGCTCATCGAAGGGAAGCGAGGCGCGCCACAGGACATCGAGTGGGTGCAGGACCGAGCCGGCGTTGTGCACGTCCTGCAGGCCCGCCCGATCACCACCCAGCAGCGGCTTCCCCGCGGCGAGGCCACGCTCTGGACCCGTCGCTTCATCGGTGAACGGTTCCCGGGCGGCGTCACCCCGCTGACGTGGTCGCTGGTGGGGCCCGCGCTGGACTACTTCATCGCGTACCCGGACACATCTCGCGTGTATCTCGGCGGGGATCCCCCTTTTCAGGTGGTGAACGGCCACCCGTACGCGAACGTGACCGTGTTTCGACACCTCGCGTTCAAGCTCCCCGGCGCCGCGCCTCCACGGTTCATGCTGGACTTCTTTCCACCAGAAGAGGAGCAGCGGTGGCTGGGCCGACGCGCGGCGTTGCCAGACCTCGCGGTCTACGCCAGCATCTTCCGCACCACCTTCAAAGAACGACGATGGCGCCGGTTTCGCTGGAACCCGCTGACCAACGTCCGCGCCTGGGACGCGTTTCGGTCCTCCTTGCCCGCCGCGCTCGCGCCCCTCGAAACGGACAGCGCTGCTCAGGCGCTGGCCCGGACAGACACGATCCTGCGCGCGTACATCAAGATCCACGTGACTTCGCTGTTGTTCGCGAACATCCTGTGGGAGCTGCTCTCGCCGGGCTTGACCGAGGCGCAGCGAGGGCTGATTCTGCGGCCGTGGGGAGGCTCGATCACCCGCAAGGTGGACGTCGCGCTCGGGGAGGTCGGGCGTGGGTCGCGGACGCTGGAGAGCTTCCTGCTCGAACATGGGCATCGGTCTCGATCGAGCTGGGAGATCTGGGCCCCGCGGCTCGCAGAGGATCCGGCGGGCACGCGAGCCTTAGCCGCCGCGCTCGCTGCAGCCGACCCTCCGGACATCGAAGGCGAGGCGCGGGAGACCGCAGCCGCCGTCGCCCAGCTCCGCGCCGACCACCGAAAGCTCGCACACTTGGGCAGCGAGTACTTTCGGCTCCGCGAAGAGCAGCGCTACTACTTGGACTTGATCTTCTGGCGTCTGAAGCAGAGGCTCTGCGCGCTCGCTCCCGAACTTGGCTTGGCGGAAGCCGATATTCCGTGGTTGTCGGTGAGCGAGCTGTGCGACCCGCCCGTCGATGGTCGCCGAAGGGCTGCGCTGCGCCGCGCGATCCCGCCGGATCCGGGGCCTCCGGACTTCTTACGCGGAGACCAACCCGTCGCGCCGCCCTCCTCCAGAACGCGGCTTCAAGGGCTCGGCGTGTCGCCCGGCACGGCGAGGGGAACGGCACGCGTCCTGACGCGCTACGACGACGCACCGATGCTCCGCGCAGGGGAGATCCTCGTCACGCCCTCCACCGATCCGGCGTGGACGCCGCTCTACGCGCGCGCCGCAGGGTTGGTCTTGGAGTTGGGGAGCCAGCTATCGCATGGCGCGGTCGTCGCCCGCGAGTACCGGATCCCGGCGGTGGCGAACGTCATGGGCGCCACCCGCAGGCTGCGCACCGGCGACGAGCTGATGATCGACGGCCAGTCTGGGACGGTCTGGGTGCTGGCGAGCGCGCCCGTCAACGACGACGGGGATTCCGCTTCTGATCCTCGGTGATCACGACTTCGATGTCCGCAAGTCCGCCCTCGCTCATCGGCAAGCCCTCGAGGAAGCCAGAGGCGCGGAGCATCGACTCGAAATCCTCGACGGACTCGATCGGGCCGGTCGCCAACGCGGTCGCAGGGAGCGGGCGGCCGGCATCCCGACGGCTCGCGTTGTTGGACAGGCGAATCTGCGCGGCCAACGCCGCCAACATGCTCTCCCGCCACAGCAAGCGCGCCTCGCCATCGAGCGCTTCGTAAGCCGAAGCGTCCATCCGGTACAGCCAGCCCCGCCCTTCGGCGACGCAGCTCGCGGTGCGTGGCCCGGGCTGAATCAAGGTGTTGATGCCAAGCAGATCGCCAGCGTCCAGCGAGGCGAGGCGCTCGGCGCGGTCCCCGCGCACGTTGCGGAGCACGTCGACCGTACCCTCCGCGATCAAAAAGGCGCTGGACGCCGAGTCGCCTTCGAGGAAGATCTGCTTGCCTTCGGTCATCGGCTCAGCGACGAACGCGCTGAGCAACGGCTGGAGATCGGCGTCCTCCGCGTCCTGTAGACCGGGGAGGGCGCGAAGCAGCGGCGCGAGATCCGGACACGGCGTGGACGGCCCGCCCGGCACCAGCGCGCGCCACAAACGGGCGAGCAATGCTGGCTCTGAGCGCACCGGAGCGGCCTCCCGACCGACCGCGCCGCCGGCGATCTTCTGGTTCACGGTTTGGATGCGCTTGGCGAGCGTCGTCAACGCAGCGTCCAGCAGCAGAGTGTAGAGCGGGCTGCGTTGCCAACGCAGCGTGCGTAGGGAATTGACCGTCAACACCGCGACCTTGGAAGGTCCGTGCGCCACGAGCGACACCGTACGCGTGCTGCCTACGAAAAAGCCCGCAGCCTCGCCGATCAGCTCGCCCGGGAGCACGCGGCCGACCTCGACCTCGTTGACGATGGCGCGGAGGTCGCCGCCGAGAAGGATACCTACATCCTCCACCGGAGCGCCTGCTCGCCACAGCACCGCGCCGGTCGGCAGCTCCTGCAGCGTCCACAACCCCGCGGTGGCACGCATCGCCGCCGGAGGCATCCGTTGAAACAAGGGCAACAGGGCAAGTTCGTCTTGGAGCGAGAGCATGAATTCAGCTTATCGCAGAACGGGGCATGTTGGTCGGACACTGCGTTAGGTTGCGAAGCTGGAGATCCGATGTCCAAGATTCGCCCGTTTCGTGCTGTTCGTGCTCCCAACGCAGTCGCCGCGCAGGTTATCGCGCCCCCTTACGACGTCATGAGCGAGGCAGAAGCCCGCGCGATCGTCAGCGACAATCCCCGCTCTTTCGTGCGCGTGAGTCGCCCCGAGTCGGTGCTTCCGGCCGGCACGGACTCGCACAGCCGTCTGGCGTACGACACGGTGCGCACCGAGTACAATGGCATGAAGGCCGCGGGTCTGCTCATTCAGGACGCCGAAGAGAGCTACTACCTGTACGGCCAAAAGATGGGCGAGCACTTTCAGGTCGGTCTGGTCGCGACCTTCTCCTGCGAGGAGTACGACGAAGGCCTGATCAAGAAGCATGAGTTCACGCGTCCCGACAAGGAGAAAGACCGCGTCGAGCACATCGACGGCTCCAACGCCCAGACCGGCATGGTGTTTCTGGCGTACCGGGACACCGAGGCGTTGAACGGCCTCATCGCCCGTTGCAGCGCGCAGGCTCCCGAATGGAAGGTGACCACCGAAGACGACGTGGAGCACACGCTGTGGCGCGTCTCCGCGCCCGCGGACGTCGCGGCGATCACCGCCGCAGCCGCCGAGCTGCCCGCCACCTACGTGGCCGACGGGCATCACCGCTCTGCCGCAGCCTCCATCGTCCACCGGATGCGCGCGGGCAAGCCCGGCCGTCACGGCTGGTTCCTCGCCGGGCTCTTTCCCGCTTCGGCGCTGCAGATCCTCGCATACAACCGCGCCGTCAAAGACCTGTTCGGCCACACGCCCGAATCCCTGCTCGCGGCGGTACGCGCGCACTTTGACGTAACGCCGACGACCACGCCGGTTCCCGCAGACCGCGGACTGTACACGATGTACCTGAACAACACATGGTACTCACTCAAGGCAAGGAACATCCCAGAAGATCCCGTCGCACGCCTCGATGTGTCGATGCTTCAGGATCGCGTGCTCCGCCCGCTGCTCGGCATCGAAAATCCACGTACGGACAAGCGCATCGACTTCATCGGCGGGATTCGCGGCTGGCAGGAGCTGAAGAAGCTCGTCGACTCCGGCTCCCATGCGGTCGCGTTCCATCTGCACGCGACCTCGATGGACCAGCTGCTCGCCGTCGCCGATGCGGGCGAGGTCATGCCCCCGAAATCCACGTGGTTCGAGCCGAAGCTGCGGGACGCCGTCGCGATGCACGAGCTCGAGTAGCGCGGGCAGACCGCGGGCAGACCGCGGGCAGACCGCAGATAGACACGATAAGCCCCCCGCGCGCATGCACGCTCCCGCGTGCTGACGCTTGGAGCTCTACATGTCTGCAGCCCACTATCAGGCCATCGTTCTCGGAGCCGGCCCCGGCGGCTACCCCTGTGCCATCCGCCTCGGCCAGCTTGGAATCAAGACCTTGGTCATCGAGCGGGAGTACTGGGGCGGCGTCTGCCTGAACGTAGGCTGCATCCCGTCCAAGGCGCTGATCACCGCCGGTAAGCGGATGGAAGAGATCGCCCACGCCGACGCGATGGGCATTGAGGTCAGCGGGGACGTGCGCGTCAACATGACCAAGCTTCAGGCCTGGAAAAGCACCGTCACCGGCAAGCTGTCCGGCGGTGTCCGTACGCTGCTGAAGGGCAACAAGGTCGAGATGATGGAAGGCGCCGCACGCTTCGTCGGGCCCAAGGAGCTGGAGGTCCAGACCAAGGACGGCCCGAAGCGCGTCAGCGCCGACCACGTCGTCATCGCCACCGGCTCGCGCCCCATCGAAGTCCCCGGCTTCTCCTTCAAGGACGCCCGAATCCTGGACTCCACGAAGGCGCTGGCGTTGACCGAAGTCCCCAAGCGCCTCGCGGTGATCGGCGGCGGGTACATCGGCCTCGAGATGGGCAGCATGTACCGCAAGCTGGGCAGCGAAGTGACGGTGATCGAGATGGCCGATCAGGTGCTGCCGGGCTTTGATCCGGACGTGGTCAAGCTCATCGACCGCAAGCTCAAGAAGTCCGGCGTCACCGTGCAGCTGAAGTCGCAGGCGCTGGGCTGGGAGGAAGGCGACGGCGGCGCGGTGTTGAAGTTCAAGACGCCGGAAGGCGAGAAGTCCATCACCGTAGACTACATCCTCGTCACCGTAGGACGCCGCCCGAACACCGATCAGGTGGACCTCGAGAAGACCGGCGTCAAGATGACCGGCCGCTTCGTCGAGACCGACAAGCAGCTCAAGACCAGCGTGCCTGGCCTCTACGCGATCGGTGACTGCACCACCGGCCTGATGCTCGCGCACAAAGCCACGCACGACGGCGAAGTCTGCGCCGAGGTGATCGCCGGCCACAAGGTCTACAACGACGCCAAGACCGTGCCCGCCGTGGTGTTCACCGACCCCGAGATCGCGACGGCCGGCTTGCAGGAGCACGAGGCGCGGGCCGCGGGCTACGAGCTGAAGGTCGGCAAGGTGCCTTTCGCGGCGATTGGACGCGCGCTGACCACCAACGAGACCGACGGGTTCATCAAGGTCATCGCCAACAAGAAGGACAACCGCGTCCTCGGCGTCACCATCGTCGGACCGCACGCGTCGGACTTGATCAGCGAGTGCGTGCTGGCGGTCGAGATGGAGTGCGAGCTCAACGACATCGGGCTCTCGATCCACCCCCACCCGACGCTCAGCGAAGGCATCATGGAGGCCGCCAAAGCGGCCCTCGGCGAAGCCATCCACGTGATGAACGCCGTCTGATCCCGCACCGCAGGGAGCCCGCGTGGCTCCCCTGCGGCGAGCGAGAAGTTATACCGTCGGTCGATGATTCGGATGGGTGGATCGCCGTAGAGCCCGGCGTGGCTGGCAAGGCGGATTTGACGAAGCCTGCCGAGGCAGGCGAGGAAAACCAACGAAGCCAGACGCGTCGGGCGCAGGCGAGGAACAATCCGAATCAAGATCCGACGGTATTACCCCCGGATCGCGGCCAGCACCCGCTCCGGGGTGAAGGGCATACGCCGCATCCGAACCCCGACCGCGTCGAAGATGGCGTTGCCGATCGCCGGGATGATCGGGTGCAACGGGCCTTCGCCCGCCTCCTTGGCGCCGTAGGGTCCGCCTGGATCGATGCTCTCGATGATCTTGGCGAAGAAGTCCGGACATTCGAGGCTGGTCGGGATGCGGTAGTCCAGCAGGTTCGGCCCGGTGTGCAAGCCGCGCTCGTCGAAGGTGTGCGCCTCCATCAACGCCTCGGCGTAGCCCATGTAGACGCTGCCTTCGATCTGGCCCTCGACCAGCTGCGGATTGAGGGCGCGGCCGCAGTCATGCGCGGCCCAAACGCGCTCGACACGCACGATGCCGGTGTCGGGATCGACCGAGACCTCGGCGACGTGCGCGGTGGTGGAGTACGCCGGCGAGGCGCCGATGGTGCCGCCCCGGTACGCGCCGCCGACCTTGCGGGTGCGGTACCCGCCCGCCGCAGAGAGCGGCGTACCCGCACGCACTTCGGCGAGGATCAGCGCTTCCCGGGCTCCGACCTGACGACCCGAGTCCGCCCGGTCAAACAAGAATCCAAGCGCCACGCCGACCTGAGCGTCGGGGACTCCCCACTTGGCGGCGACCGCCGCGACCATCTGAGCGCGCATCGCGCGGCCCGCCTCCTGCGCAGCGAGGCCGCACATGTAGGTGACGCGCGAGCTGTAGCTACCGAGGTCGACAGGAGTAAGCTCGGTATCTCCGGAGATCACCGCGATGTCGTCGGGGAGCACGCCGGTCTCTTCGGCGACGATCGTCGCCAACATGCCGTCGGAGCCCTGACCGATGTCATTGGCGCCGCAGAACACGGTGATCTTGCCGCTGCGATCCGCCCGCAGCAACACGCCAGACTGGGGCATGTCGTTGGGGTAGATCGGGTAGGCGGTGCCCGAGATGTACATCGAGCAGGCGACGCCAAGCCCGCGGCCGCGCCCAAGCGTGCCGCGCCGCTCGTCCCAACCGGAAGCTTTGGCCACCGAATCGAGGCAGGCGAGCAAGCCGGTCGACGGCAACACCATGCCGTTGACCGTGGTTTGCCCCGAGGTCATCGCGTTGCGGCGTCGGATCTCGATGGGATCGATGTTCAACTTGTGCGCGACATCATCCAACGCACACTCAAAGGCAAAGCGCGGCTGCACCGAACCGTGCCCGCGCTTCGGACCACAGCAGGGCTTGTTGGTGTACACCCGCCGCGAGCGAAACCGGTAGTTCTCAAAAGCGACCGGCCCAGCGAGCAATTGCCCGGAGTAGTAGGTCGTGACCAAGCCGAAGGAGTGGTAGGCGCCGCCGTCGATGAGGATATCGCTCTCGACCGCCTTGACCTTGCCTTCGGCATCGCAGCCCACCTTGAAGCGCATCTCCATCGGATGGCGACCGCGGTGGCTGTAGAAGACCTCCTCGCGCGTGTAGAGGATCTTCACCGGACGCCCCGCCTTGCGCGACAGGACAGCCACGCAGAATTCGAGGTCGAAGGGCTCGGACTTGCCGCCGAAGGCACCGCCGATCACCGGCTGAATGACGCGTACCTTCTCTTCGGGGATGCCGATGACCTTGGCGAGCTCCCGGTGCAGATAATGCGTGACCTGACTCGCGGACCAGACGGTGAGCTGGCCATCCGATGACCAGCTCGCGAGCGCGCAGTGGGGCTCAATCGCCGCGTGATTGGAGCCTTCATAGAACCAGACGTCGTCGGTCACGGCTGCAGAGGCCTCGAAGCCCGCATCGACCGAGCCGAACACGAGGTCGACCTCCTTGCAGATGTTGGAGTCCCATTCGCGCCCCTTCCAGTCCACATCGTGGATCAGCGGAGAGCCGGGCGTAGCCGCGACCTGCGGATCCAACACCGCCTGCAACACATCGTAGACCACGACAATGGCAGCGAGCGCGCGGTTCGCCGTCTCTTCGTCCACCGCAGCGACCGCGGCGACACCCTCCCCGATGTATCGAACCTTATCGGTCGCAAGCGCGGTCTCGTCGGGCGTCCAAGGAATGACACAATACGGGGTGGGCAAATCCGCCCCGGTCATCACCGCAAAAACACCGGGCAACGCCGATGCCGCCGATGTGTCAATCGATACAATTCGGGCGTGTGCGTGCGGCGAGCGCAGGATCTTCCCGTGCGCCATACGCGGGGGCGCGAGGTCATCCGCGTAGATCGCCTCGCCGGTGGCCTTCTGAATGCTGTCCGCCTTGCGCATCCGAGCGCCAATGACGTTGAAGCCCTCAGCGGCGGTCCCGAATTTGACGGGCACGTGGCGGTCGATGCCATTCGCTGCGAGGCGCACGGCGTCAAAAATCTTGGTGTACCCGGTACAACGGCAGAGATTCCCAGAGAGCGCCGTACGGATGGACTCGTCCGAAGGATGGGGGTCGCGGTTCAGCAGCGCGCGGGCCGACAGCAGCATGCCGGGTTGGCAAAAGCCGCACTGCAACGCGCCGCAAACGTCGAACGCACGCTGGATGGGATCGGGGCCGTCCGCCGTCGCGAGGCCTTCTACGGTGCAGATCTCCCGGTCCGTGCACGCGTGCGCCAAGGTCAGACACGACAAGGTCGGCTTGCCGTCTACCAGCACCGTACAAGCCCCACAATCGCCCTTGTCACACCCCTGCTTTGTGCCAGTCAGTCGCGCTTCGTAGCGGATGGCTTCAAGGAGGGTCCAGTGATCGTGAACCGCGAGCTCGACCAACGCACCGTTGATCTGAAGGGGGAGGATGGACTTCATGCGGTGTCGGCTAACCCGACTGCTACGCCCGCCCCAAGTATTGACCGCGTGATCCCACGCCGCTACGCTACACCTCCAAGATTTCTCGGTCGTTTTCGATTTCCTGTTCGTTTCTGTTCCCGCGGACACCCAACCTTCTCCCATGCTGCCGCACATCGAGGCCATCCCATGAAGACATCCATCCTTCTGCCCACGATCTCCCTGACCCTCGGCTTTGCGCTCGCTTGTTCGGGCGGTAGCGCCCCCGCGCCGGAGGCCCCCGCGGCCTCCCAGCCCGCGGCCGCGACGCACATCGGCGTGCCCGAATGCGACGAATATGTCCGTAAGATGGAAGCCTGCCTGGGCAGTATGGATCCGGCGATGAAGACACAGTTCGAAGCTGCGTACAATGCGACGCACGCCGCCTGGATCCTGACGGCCTCCAGCCCCACCGGCGCGGAGAGCCTGAAGCCGGGGTGCATCGCCGCTCTGGCCAACATGCCCCCGACCTGCCCTGGCGCAGCGCCTGCCGCGGCCCCCACCGCCCTGCCCGTTCCCGCAGCGGCAGGAATCGAAGCCCCCGCGGCACCCGCAGAAGCGACGCCGGCCGAAGCCCCCGCGCCGGTCGCGCCCCATCGGCCGCTCCGCAACCGCCAGCCGAGCCTCAAAGACATCCGTCGACCGAACCACTGAGCCGTGGCGCCGTCGCTGCCGGATGAAGTGCGCGCCTTCGACGACGCGCTCTTTGCCGCGAACCACGCGCTTGACCCCGCTCATCTGCTCAATCCGATCAACGTGAGCGAGGCCCAAGCTGCGTTCTTTGCAGGAGCACCGCATCCGCCGTTTCGGTACGGGGCCTCCGCGGCGCTGCCGGAATGGCAGGAGCGCCTGCATGGGATGGTCCTGCCCCAGCTGCACCCGTTCAGCGCCCTGCTGAAGGACGCGCTGAGCTCCTTCGACGCGATGGCGAACGCGCTTCGGTACCGCACCGCCGAGCACTTTGAGCGTTGGGCGATCCTCGAAGGATGGGAGCGCGGCGACGCATCGGTGCCGACCACGCAGGTTCAAACGCCATCCGAACCCGAACCCGTGCTAGGGGCGGCGGGCATGGGACAAGCCCTCGAAGCCGCTATCCACGCGCGCGGTCTGACCGGCTGGCAGGTCGTCCGGGACGAGATCATGAGCGCCCGCGTCCTGGTCGAATCCACACAGCAACAGATCCGCGTCAACCCCCGCGCGACCTTCCGCCAAAGCGACGTTCGCAGGCTCGTAGCGCACGAGATCGACGTGCACGTCACCCGTGCGGAGAATGGAAAAAGGCAGTCGCTGCGGCTGTTCTCCACAGGATTGCCCGGAAATCTGCAAACGGAGGAGGGTCTGGCCGTCGCCGCCGAAGAACAGGCGGGCACCCTCGTGCCTGGCGCAATGGCGCGGCAAGCGCAGATCCGCAGCGCCATCGTGCTCGCGCGGCAAATGGGCTTTCGAGAGCTCTGGGAGCGGCTGCGCGGCACCTACGGACCTCAGGGCGCGTTCTCGGTGACGCTCCGCTTGAAGCGAGGCCTGCTCGATCCTGGAAAGCCTGGGGTGTACGCGAAGGACGCCGTGTACGGCTTGGGATGGGCCGCAGTACAGCGCTGGCGCGCGAACGGCGGGGACCTGAACCACGTGTACGTCGGCAAGGTCGCGATCCACCACCCGGTCGCGGAGTGGCTGGCCGAGGGGCTCATCGTCCCCGGGAAGGTCCCTGCGCTGTGGGCTACCCGTCGACCTGAATGAGGCTGTTCATCGCGGGGAACTCTTCTTTCAGCAACGCCTCGACGCCCATCTTCATCGTAAGGATGGAGGAGGGACACGTAGAGCATGACCCCACGAGCTTGACGTAGATGTCGTTGTTTTCAATGCGAAGCAGCGTGATGTCGCCGCCGTCGCCCTGAAGCGCTGGCCGGACCATCTCGTCCATGATCTCCTGAACGGCCTCAAAGGTGAACGCCGCGCCCGCGGTGTCATCCGAGTCCACGACCGGGGAGGGAGCCTTCGCAGCGACGTCATCCGTCGTTGGCGCGGGTGCGGGAGCCGCATCGACCACAGGCTTGGGTTCGACGGGAGCGGCCTCCACAGCAGGTGCAGGGGCCTCTGCGGGAGTGACCACGGGAGCCACCGCCTGCGCAGCGACAGGGGCCTTCCACACCGGTGCGGGCACGGGGGCCACGACCGGCGCCGCCTCCATTCCAAACGCCTTCTT
The DNA here is from genome assembly GCA_903900265.1 of uncultured Pseudomonadota bacterium. Classification (GTDB taxonomy): domain Bacteria; phylum Myxococcota_A; class UBA796; order UBA796; family SXON01; genus CAIUMM01. The sequence goes on along the minus strand of CAIUMM010000015.1, from coordinate 25,323 downwards.
GATGCCACGCTTCAACGCAGAACGAATCACTATGCCTCCAGCACGTCAACTCCTATTGTAGCGCCATCGCTCAAGCTCAGGTGTAAGCCCGCTGACGCGCTACGCAGTCTGATCCTTAGCGAAGCGGGGGCCCAACGGGATATCGCATAGATGGAGCCGTCATGACACCCAACCCGAATTCCAACCTGCCCCATATTCGCGTCGTCGCTGCCGAGATCGAGCAGAACGGCGAATATCTGATCACCCAGCGCCGGCCAGAGTCTGCGCTGCCGTTGTTGTGGGAGTTTCCGGGCGGACGGGTGCAAGAGGGCGAGAGCGACTCCGACGCGCTGCGCCGCAGCATTCGTCACCGGCTCGACGTCGGCGTGCAGGTCGGCCATCGCGTCCTGCACGTGACCCACACCTACGACAAGTACGCTCTCGACATGATCGTGTATCGCTGCGCGCTCGTGGGCGCGCCTCGCGCCGCAAACGTCCATCAAATTCGCTGGGTTCGACCCGACGCCTTCGGGCAGTATCCCTTCCCGGGCGCCGACCAGCAGACCGTGGACGCGCTGCTGTCGGGCACCTGATACGTATCAGTATGTGTCAGCGCCCGTCCAGCTAAAGCCAAGCTCGAACCACCCCATAGAGCGGGCGCAAGGCCGAGTGATACCAGATATCCGCGGCGTATAAAGCGTATAAGGCTCGGGACACCGACAGGCAGAGCACCGCGAGTCCCGCTCCAAACAGAACGAAGCTATCCGTGCGCCGCCAGAGCAGCGGGTGAGCGACGCCGCGGGGCGCGTCGGCATCAAAGCCACGCGTATCCAAGGACTCGGCCAGCATCCGGGCGCGGCGGATGCACCTCGCGACCACTGGACGCAGCAGATTGATCTCCAACGTGAGCCACGCCGCGGGCCAGCGCCGCCAAGCGGCGCGCCCTCGCGCACGCCGTGCCCCGCGCACCTCGGCCCACTCGCTCGCGACCAGCGGGACAAAGCGGACCATGGCCGCGACCATCAGCACCATCGAGATCGGGATCTTCTTCCCAAACAAGCTGGATCGTAGCGCGGTCACCATGCGGTCCGTGGGCGTCGATGCTGCGAGCAGCAGCCCCGCCGCGGACAGCGCGATGAAGCGTGTAGACTGGGCAAGCCCGTTCACCGCGCCTTCGCGCCAAAAGGTGAGCGGCCCCAGGGCGAACATCGGCGTCCTAGGCCAGTCCAGCCAGAACAAGGACTGCGAGAGCGCGGTCGACCAGGCCATCGCGAGCGCCCCGAGCAAAAGCGCCCGCCGCCAGGGCCGGACCGACGGGTGAATCAACGCAGCAGCGACAAGAGCAAGGGCCAACGCAGATAAACTCCACGCACTGTCGAGCAGCACCACCGTCAGTCCCAGCAAGAGCACCAACAACAAGCGCAGCCGTGGGTCCAACCCCGCGACCGTGAGGACGGAAGGAATCATCGGAGATCGGTGCGACCTCGGAGGTTGATCCAGCCACAGGCTCTCACCGACCGGCTGGTCCTCGCGGATGCGACCCGACTCCAACCAGATCACCCGCGTGGCCCAGCAGCGCACGAGCTCGGGATCGTGGCTCGAAAAAACCACCGAAGGAGCCACGCGATCGACCGTGTCGAACAAGCGATGCAGGTTCTGCATGTCCTGACCGCTCCCCGGCTCGTCCAAAACCAGCACCTCGGGCCCACAAGCGAGGGTCGCGGCAACGGCGAGCCTCAGGCGCTGCCCACGGGAGAGCGCCTGCGGAGGGCGGGGGTCTACACCAGCGAGGCCGAAGTCCGACAACAGCACCGTCGCGTCGACCTCCCGCCCGAACTCAGTCGGCCCGTACCGTACCTCTGCCGCCGCGGTGTCCGAAAACAGGACGAGATCGGCGTTTTGCGGCACCTCCATCACGCGCCCTGCACGGGCAACACGCCCGGTAGAGGTGGCCAGCCTACCCGATAGAACGCCGATCAACGTCGACTTCCCCGCGCCGTTCCCACCGACAATCGCGACGCGCTCCCCCGCGGCGATGGAGAAGCACAGATCCTGAACGCCACGACCGCCCGGATGCAAGCAGGTCGCACCATCCACGCGGAGCACTTCGCCCGCGTGTTTGTTCCACGTGGAACGCTCCGGGGGGAGGACGGGAACGGCGGGCTCTCCCAGCCACACCACCCGATCGGCACATCCAAGCAGGGAGAGGCGGTGCTCCACGACCAGCACTGCGACGCCTTGATGGGCGATCGCCCGAAGCAATTCAACCATCTCCTGCGCTCCAGCAGGGTCCAGCTGACTGAGCGGCTCGTCCAGCACGAGCGCGGTCGGCTGGGCCGCCAGCGCCGCCGCGATGACCAGACGTTGCCGCTCCCCGCCGGAGAGCGCGAGCGGATCGCGCTCCTCAAAGCCGGCGAGTCCCACCCTCTCGAGCGCGCCGGCGACCCCGCTCGGGGGCAGCCCCGCGCTCTCGAGCGCGAACGCCACCTCACCGGCGCAGGTGCCCGAGAGCACACAGTCGTCCACCTCTTGCCCAACGAACCCGACGGCGCGTACGCGCGCCGCACCGCTCAACGTGCCAGGATCCACCCCTCCCAGCCGCACCGTTCCACCCACGCGCCCATGCCCATGCCGCTGGGAGAGGCCGACGATCATCCGCGCAAAGGTCGACTTGCCCGCGCCCGTCTCCCCCGCCAACACCACGAGCTCCCCGGCGGCGACCTGCAGATCCAACGGACCGACGACGCGACCCGATGGGAAGGTGTATTGACACTGTTCGAGCTGAATCCGGGGGGTCATGCGTCCACCTCACGCAGGCTGCGGGCGAACGGCACCGCGAGCTGACACGCGAGCACGACGTACAAAAAGCCAGGTAAACCCACCTGCATCCCGATGTACCAGCCGGCGAAGCTCAACCGATACAAGACCATGTGCAGCCAGAGCCCGCAGAGCGTCAGCAGGGCGGTGGAGAGCCCAAAGGCCAGCGACAAGCGCACGCGGCTCAGCGGCTTGCCGCGCGTCAGGCCAGCCCACCACGCGAAGCCCTCGCCCAGCGCGATGGCCGCCCCGGTGTGGATGAGGTCGGGCAGGCCGATCGAGCCCAGCAGCACGCCACGGCCCAGCCACGAACACAGGATGGAGAGCGCGATCGTGCCCGGGCGCGGCTGTAGCTGCAGGAGCGTCGCGAGCAGCACCGTACGACCCGCGTCGTAGAGCACCCCCGAGAACAACGAGGAGAACGGCCCGAGCATCGCGCCGACGCTCATCGCCAGCACGTCGGTGGCCGAAGACACGACGAACAAGGCCGTGCCAAACAGCGCGTTCACCATCAAGTCGGTGGTGGAGGCGCGTCGTAGCCACACCGGGAGCGTCGTCGCGGTCCACAGCAGCCCGGCGACGCTGGTCAGCAAGGTCAGCAAAAACCCAACCGAGACCACCCCATCGCCGCGTCGAACGACCAGCGTCTGCTCCGACGCCGCGAGCACCGCGGGTGCGCCTAACGGCGTGATCTCGGTGTGGAGCGTGTACGGCCCAGCCGTCACCGTGCGCACATCGACAAACACCGGCAGCACCGCACGACCCGTCGCACCGGCGGGCACGCGTAGCAAGGCCACAACCCGGTCCGTCCCGCCGTCCGCGGAGCGCAAACGAGGCAGGAACGCCGGAGCAGCCGCGCCGTCTACGCCCGACACCGTCGCCGACACAACGAGGTCCAGCGGCACCGCGCCGTGGTTCTCCACCGGCACGGTCACGCTCGCCCAGGGCTCCTCGGCGGCGCGCATCCTCGTGCCCCAGCCCGCCGCGGCCAACCCCGACTCCCAAAGCGGCGACGGCAAGACGACGGCGTCAGCGGGACGGCCCAGATCCCGATCGCCATCGGGGGACGCCGGAAAAATCGCTGTCCCCAGACGAAGGTCAGCCTTGACCTGCGCGGGGTCCCGGGGGACCAGCACCAGCTCCACCGCATCCGATCCCACCTGCACCGTGCGCGACTGGGAGAGCTGCACCGGCAGCAGCGCGCGACTCCCCGGCGCCGGGAGGTGCGCCACACCGATGTCCGTGGGGACGTCGATCGGAGCCGGACCAGCGGTGACGCGCAAGAAGATCGAGGCGCGGTCTCCCCAAAGCGGCACCTCCACGCGCCCCCGCGCCGGCACCCAACCCGCACCCGGCGCAGGCTGCACCTCCGCGACAAACGGACTCGCAACAGGCACCGTCAACTCGCCGACGGCCCCGCCGTTCGGCCCCTGCGTCTGCACATGCAGCGTGCCCGGCGCAGCGTCTACGGTGACGAAAAACTCGGTCTCCGGCACCGCAAGGTCGCGCCGAAGTACAGGTTCATCGAGCGCATTCAACACTGCAATGGAAGACACAGGCGCCGTCGAGCGGACCTCGATCCCATCGCCCGCCCAACGCAGGTTCAGCTCTGCTGGCGGCGGGGCCGCGCACGCCAGCAGCCAGATCATCGAAAAACCGTGACCTGGTAGGCCCCGGCGACGGATCCGTCCCCGGTCTTGAACGGCGCCTCGGTGACCGCGATCCACCCTCCGTCGGGCGCAAAAACCGGTCGGAAATCGGTAGGCGCGACGGTGCTGCACGTGGTGATCGTCTTGCCGGTCGCGGCGTCGAGAACGACGGCGCCGAACAGATCGGTGCGGGTGTCGGACTCCCGTGGCCCCGCCCCTACGAGCAGCGCGGAGCCGTCCGGGGAGAGCACAACGCCAGCCACGGCCTCGTGAAGCTGGCGGTCCCAACGCGGCGTACCGTCGGGTTTGACCGCGTGTACGGTGTTCTCAGCAGGATGCGCCGAGGGCGGACGGGCGGCGGGATCGGCGCTGCCCCAGGGGATGTTGGTGCTGGTCGTGAGGTACCAGATGCCTTGGGGGCTCGCGGTGGCAAAGCCGACGCCCACCCCGATCGGCACGCCTCCGGTCAGCACCGGGATCCCTGGCTGAAGCGTAGCGGTCGACTTCCCAGTTCCATCGAGCACAAACGCCCGACCGTCCCCGAGACCCGCGAACGCGAAGCCCGGCCCGCGCACCACCGCCTCCCAGAAATAGACATCCTTGAACCAGGGCGTCAACGGCGGGAAAATAGAGCTCCATCGCATCGAAAGGTCGGAGGACGACAGATCGAGCAATCCGCCCACCGGCAGGGCGTCCGGCGCCGGTCCATCGGCGGACCGCGCGACGCCGAGCAATACATCGCCGGGACCATCTTCGGGCTCATACACCGATGGAAAGAGGAAAATCCCATCTGCGGCCCCGGCAGGTGGATACGCGGCGAGCTGCGCTCCAGCGGCGCTTAGGACATACAGGCGGGCTCGATTCTGGCGGCCTTCCCCGGTGACCCAGCCGTGCGCGCCAGCGACCAGCACGCGACCGTCACGCAGCACCTGCACCGCGTAGGCGCCCGGCAAAGAGAACCGCCCGTACATCGTATCGTCTGCGGGCAGGGCGCTCGACGCGATGTCATCCGCCAGACGTACCTTCCAACGCTCGGTCAGCGTCGCCGCATCCAGCGCATACACGTAGGCATCCGGCGACTGCTCGCCCACATAAATCGTGTTTCCATCATGACTATAGGCCACCTGCTTGACCGAGCCTTCGGCGAGCTGCTTTTCAGCGACCACCGCGCCCGAAGGCACCCGAACCACCTTGATCGCGCCTTCCACCGAGCCAATCGCGAGGGTCGTACTGTCGGGGGAGAAGGCCAGCGCAGCGCCCGCAGGTGGCGCGCCCTGCTCCGCGTCGGCGCGGCGGTCTTCCAAGGGAATCACCAGCTGAGACCTGCACTCTGGGGCGTGGGGCGCGACCACGCCGTCGACGGTCTCCCCCGGCTGATAGGAGCGCACCTCGATGGTGCCGCCCCGCTCCACCGCGCCGCGGAGGAAGTGCACGGAAGCGTTAGTCGCCTCGGCCGCCGGTTGGCAGCCGAAGACCAAGGCCAATGCGACCATTCGATTCAAGTTCAGGTTCAGGGAGCCTCTCCCCACGCGGTGTACCACGCGTTGCAGTCGCCGTCGTCGATGATCGCCTGTCGGTCCGCGCAGGTCAGGTCGCCCGAGGCGGCGGTGCCAAGCTCGCGCTCCTCCCATACAAAAGTGGAGCACCAATCATCAAAGTCCGCCGCGGAGCTGAACCCCACGGAGGTGCCCCAATCGGCGTCCCGCTCCTCGAGGCAAGACGCAAACTTGGCGTGCGCGTGCGCGCACAAGGACACACAGCTGTCCTCCGGGGCACAGCCCGAGGACAGCAGCAGAAATCCAAGCGCGCGCAGCATTTTCACGGGATGATCGCCACGGTGATCGAGCTGGGCCCAAGGGCGGCGCTGACCGCGTTGCCTGCGGAGCACGCGACCGGATCGAGGGGCGTGAAGCCCGTCGTGGGCGGCGTGCCCATGCCGTAGCCGGCGCCGATGCTGGCCCAAACCTTGCCGTCGGGGGTCGCCTCCATCGAGCCGATGTAGGCCTCGCCGACATCCGACATCGTCGTGGTGCCGTCGGGGGCGATGCAGAGCAACGACCACGTATAGCCATCGTCCAAGGTCGCGATCCGGTAGCCGTCGGGCGTGCCGGTGACCGCGCCGAGGTTCATCCCCAGCGAGACCTCGGTGAACTCCGTCGTGGTGAACGAGTCGTCGGTGGTGTCGAAGTACGAGAGCGCGCCGTCCAGCTCCGGGCCCGAATAGTCGCTGTTGTAGTAGTCACCGCCGGTCACCGCGAGGCGCGCCGGGTTGGTAGGATCGACCTGAAAGAACGGGTTGGGACCGACGTCCCAAGACCCAACCACCTGCCACGAGCTGCAGTCGATCTTGGCGATGGTGCCGCTGCCGTCGGCAGAGACATAGGATTCGAGCTGGTTCATCGCGAGGTACAAATAGCCGTTCGGCGCGACGTACATGCCGTCGGGCTCAGGGCTGCCATCAGAGTCGTTGAACGCCGACAGGTCGACGGAGGCCGTCTGCAAGCCGGTTCTACCGTCCACGACCATCAGCGAATCCCCAGCGTACAGCGACACCACAATGGCGCCGCCGCACTCAGCGACGTCGTGCGGGTTGGAGCCATCGCCGGTGGAGAATTCGAGGGTTGGAGCAGAGAAGTCCATCTCTTCAAAGCGCTGGACGGTGTTTTCGCCCGAGCGGTTCATCACGTAGACTCGACCCGCGACCGAGCGCACGCCCGCGTCGGACGAAGCCGGCGCCACATTGTCGCTCAATACGCCGTCTTTGGAGATCGTGACCAACGCGCCGACCGAGTAGTCGGTGGTGGTAGCAACAATGGTGTAATTGACATCCGCGTCGGTGTCCGTGTCGGTGTCCGTGTCGGTGTCCGTGTCGGTGTCCGTGTCGGTGTCCGTGTCCGCGTCGGTGTCACCGGTGCCCGTGTCATCGGCCACCTTGGGGTCACACGCCGAAAGCAGCGAGACCGCAGAGACCGCAGCGAGCGTAGCCACCGCCGGGGTGTGGCTCCACACCATGTTCAACGAAAAAGGGATTCTGGACATCATCTACTCCGGGGGTGATTCTTCCCAGCGTACGGTGATCATCACCGTGCGACCAGGCAAAGGGTAGCCTACAAAATCAGTGAGGGGTTTGACGACGAGCGCGTTGTCGTCGGCGTCCAACGGGTTGCGATCCACCGCCATTCCGCGGACATCGAAGAGGTTGAGCACGCTCGCCTGCAGCGTTGGAAGGTCCCGGCCGGGGCGCACGGAGAGCGCCACCGCGTGCAGATCCCGTGGCGCCGACGCGTTCTGGTTGGCCGCGTCGGTGTAGGTCGCCGCGGTGTAGGACCACGTATGGGACAACGTCACGCTGTCCAACCATGGCGCAGACATGGACAAGACGGTGGTCTGTGTCACATCGAGCGGTGGGACATTCGGGAGTTGGTTGTCCGAATAGGTGCGGTCGGTGTCGAGGTTGCGGGAGAGGATCTGCGTCACCCCCGAGTCCGAGCCAATGCCGAGGTGCACCGCGCCAAGTTGACCGTCGAGCCCCAGATGCAGCGCACCCTCGAGGCTGCGGAAGTACGCCTCGCCGAGGTTGACGGCGTGCTCGGTGAGCTGCGAGTTGGGCACGTAGGTGATGAGATCGTGCACGCGCTGGCGGGCGTAGGCGGCGTCCGCGCCGATGGTGAACACGCCGAGGCGGGACTCGGCGAGGTGCGCGCCCGCCTCGAACCCAAACCCGCGCTCGGCGACGAGATCGGTGTTGCCAGTGACCACGCCTTGATCGCCGAAGAGCTCGGTGAGATCGGGGGCGCGCGCGTACCAGCCGGCGTTTGCGCGCACGCTTAGCGGCCCGACGATCGCCCAGTTTGCCCCTGCGCGCGGCATGACAAAGACCTGGAGATCCTCGGTGCCGGGCGAGACCGGCATGTCCTCGAACGGCACATCGCCCAAGAGGTGGTTGTCGAGCACATCGAGCTGCACCACCGGCGAGAGCGTGAGCGTCCCGAGGCCCGGCTGGATCCACGCGTCGGAGGAGAGCGCGGCCGACAACCCGCGCCGAAGGCGGCTGCCGTCTTTCGTACCCGCATCGTCAGCGAGCAGGTTGAACGGCTGAAACACGTCCTCGCGCCCGCGCAGGAGCAGACTCGTGGACAACCAGCGCGCCGGCAGCAACGTGGCGTCCAACTGCACCCCGGCGGTGTTCCAGACGCCGCGGGTCCACGAGTTTCCGACCCCAAGCTCGGCTTCGAGATCCTGCGTCGTCTCGTCGCGGTGCAACCACCACGCCCGGGGACGCAGCCGCCACGGCAACGCAGAGCCGCCGCTGGCGTCGGCGGTGACGACGGCGAGGTTGCGGATGCTGTCCCAGGTCGCGCTCTTGGACGGGTTCGCGATGGTGCCGGTCAGCTCCTGCGACACCCACCCGGGCGCATCCATCCACGAGAGCGTCAGCCCCGGGAAGCGGGTGCGCAGCCGCGCGAGTCCGCTCGCCCGGTCGATGCGGTTGTGCTCCCGCACCGGGGTCCGATCGTCGAAGCGATTGAAGTCCGTGCCTTGATCGTCGAAATACGACCAGTCGCCGTCGGTGTGCAGCTGATCGAAGGTGAGCAGCGCGTCGGTCTGGCCGAGGCAGCGCTGCGTCGCGCCCCAGCTGTGCACCGTGCCCCAGGAACCGCCGGAGACCCCGAGCGCCGCCGGGGCGGTGGCCGTGGTGAGCAGATCGACCACGCCGCCCATCGCCGACGATCCGTAGCGCGCCGGCGCGAAGCCGCGGTACACCAGCATGTCCGAGAACAGCGACACCGGCAGGCTCGACAGGTCCACCACCGTGTCGCCGTTGGGGTTCAACGGCACCCCATCGAGGAAGAACTCGACCTGTTGGAAGGTCGAGCCGCGCAGCCGCACCCCCGCAAAATCCCCGAGTCCACCGAGGCGACGGATGGTCGTTCCCGGCACGCGGTCGAGCACGCCGGCGAGATCGGTCTCCCCCGCGACTTCGACGCCCAGCGGCACCACCGTCAACGTGGCCGGGGAACCGTCTGGGCTCGCGATCTGCGCGGTGACGTCCACCGCGGCGCGGCCGTCGGGCGCGTCGTCCCTCGCTACCGGCGCTACCGGCGCTACCGGGACTTCGGGCGCCCCCTCAGGCGCAGCTCCGCCATCCCCAACCGGGGCAGCGTGCGCGAGAGACAGCAGCAGAAAAAACATGAACGATCCGGCAGTCCCTGTGGTGAGGGACGTACCAGAGTCGACAAAAATCGAGCATGGAACGCCCCATCACGCACCCCGAAGGACGGCGGCAAAGAACGTACAGGCCGGTCTCCTGACTCTCGGAATCCTCACGCGCTTTCGCCTTCCCGGTGTGAACCAGTGGCTTGTACCTGCGCGCTCTTTGGAGCTGCTGGCACGTTGAAAGCGTCGTTTCCGACTACAGTGGCGGGGGCCGTGCTGGCATTTTCACCAGCTTCCCGTTTCACCGCGCGATGCGCGGCACCTGAACGTTGCGTAGGAGATGTAAAGAGCCTCCCGGGGGTAACCTGCCCCCGCGGGATGGCAACGCCCGCCCTACAGCGCGGCCGCCAACGCAGGGGCGCGCAGCTCGACATGCGGCACGCCGGTGACCCGCGAACGGCGGATCAAACCTGCCATCATCAGCTGATCATCCACCTCAGGGTCTTCCGCGAGCGCCTCGCCGTTGGCGAGGTTGAGCAAGCGCTCTGCGTGCGACGCCGAGGTCATCGCCATCGACACTGCGCCGCGCACATCTTCGGCGACGGGGCCCATCAACCGGAAAAGGTCACCCGCCTGCATCGGCACATGACCGAGGTTCGAGGCCCCCGAGGACAGCGCCTCGACGATCGCCGGGACGCCTCCTGAAAAGCGGCTGACGCGCTGCAAGATCGGGAAGGGCAAGCCGCCGATGTGCCTTAAGAAGCTGGCAGCAGCTTCAGCCTCTCCGAAGTCAGCGAGGTCGACACGAGCGGCGTTCCCGACGTCCAGAGCCGGGGTCGCGACCGCGCCGGCGAGCAGCACCACGCAGCGACGATCGGCCCGCGCGCGCTGGGCGTAGCTCGACCACACATCGGCGATGTCGGTCAACACTTCAATCGGCAGGTTGTGGGCGCCATGCGCGAGCAACGCGACCGGGTGCGGCGAGTGTTCATGCGCAGTGTCGAGGAGGTCGGCGGCCGCGATGTGAAAAGCCCGGCGGTTCATCACCATCGGGACGGCGTTGAACTCCTTGCCGCTAAGCTCCGCCAGCACACGGAGGATGAAATTCCAAGCCTCGGGCGTACTACGACCCATCAACGGACGGAACGAGATGGTCCGGCAGCCCATCGAAGGCTCGCCCACCGCCAGATCCAGAGCGATGTCTTCCAAAAAGGCCTGAGGCGAAGTCCAGCGCGGCGTGAGCAGCGCCACCGGCTCCAAGCGACGCAGCTGGTTGCGCACCTTGCGCGCCGTACGGCCACGCAGCGCGCCTTCGACGTGCACGTGCTCGGGATCAAACGCCGAGTCCCTGCGGAGTTTGAACAGTTCCATGCGGCGTGCGACGCGATCCATAAACGGACTCCTGACCCTGACAGGGTACAGGGAAAGTGATGACGCGTCAAGGGTATAGCTGGAAATGGAAAGCAGGCTCGATCGGCGCAGAGCCTCCAGCGGGCATTTTACGGCGTAGCCATGAACCCCAGGCGCGCACGTTCAAGAATACTCCTGCACTGGCCTCGCCAATCGCTCCCCGTCACGCTCCTCCGAGGCGTCTGAAAAGTGGCTCCGCCTCCCCGCCGGGGACATCTCAGACGACGCCGACAGGGAGACCTGCGGGTTGGTTCCGCCACTGGCTGAGCCTCAAGGAACCGTAAGACCTACCCAAGACGCGCCATCTTCCGCAGGCGTGCTGCCCAACGCGACGAGCAGGACCGTGCCCTCGCTCACCGGCACGGCGAACGGCGCCGCGGCCTCGTAGGCGAGCACGGTGTCCTCCCACAAGGTGACTCCATTTTGGAGGATCGCGAAGCGTATGCCCGCGGAGGCGTTCATGTTGCGATCGTGGACGCCCGCGGCGCCGGACAAGGTTCCGGCATGGACGGTCAGGGCCACGCGGCTCGGCGCCGGCGCGTAGATGCCATCGCAGGCGTGCACACCGCCGACCATGAAGCCGGGCCCCCAATCACTGCCGCCCACGGTTGTGACGCCTTGCAAGGGCGTGACCTCCCAGTCGGGAGCGGCGTCACAACGGGCGACCTCCGCGCCCGCGAGGCGCGCCAACCGCGTGTGCAGGAAGAAGCGAAGGTCGACCACCCGGTGCTCGAAGCTGGCGCAGGAGATGTACGTGTCGGCGCACGCCGCATCGTGGATCACCGAAGCATATCCAGCGGTTTGTGCATCGAGCGTGCTCCAGTCCAGCGGCCCGGCGAGCAGCGTGTCGAGCCAACCATCGACGTCCCAACCCGCCGCCACGGCCCGGGCGTGCACAGGGTCGGAGTAGAGGGCGCCGGTGACGGGGTTGTAGCGGGCGTGCGACCACAACCAAGGTTCTTCCAAGCCCATGTCGAGCGCGTTGGTGAAGTAGTAGGGGTATCCGAGGTCGGCGTCGAGGTCCCAGGCGATCGGCGTGATGCGGCCTTGGTCGACGTACAGGTAGAAGTTGTTGCCGTCTGCGGCAAACTGGTCGATCGCCCCCATCGCCGATCGGGTCACGGCGATGCGGGTGAACGTGTCGACGTCCACCGCCGACGCAAAATCCGCGTCTGTGCCGGACGCGGTGGCTTCGATCGCCGCGAGGATCTCGCTCCCATCGCCCCCAACTGAGGTCTGGGGCTCGAACCAATCGAGCACCGTGCCCCAAGCGATCGGATTGAGCCCCTGCCCGTACATCCAAGTGCCCATCCCATAGAGCGGCCCGCTGTCGTCGCCGTACCAGCGCTTCAGGAACCGATCGTCGATGGACTCCAACACAACGAACAGACCGGCGAGCGACCCGTTCACGTACAGCTGCGCCCAGCCGGTCCGCGCGGCCGGCAGGCCAAGCTCGCGTAGGGCACGCGTCCCTACCGCCTCATTGAGAAAGCCGGCGTCCTGCACGGAGCTGTCGAGCTTGATCTGTTCGAGCCCGCGCCACTGCGCCCCGGGCTCGTAACGGTCAAAGTCAAGCTTTATGGGCGGCTTTCCAGCCACAACTGAACCCTGGCCGAAGGCGCGGACCCCGATGTTCGACATCGGCTCGCCATCCCACTCAAAGTCGGCGGTGTACCACACTTCCGTGGACGGATTGTCCCGCACCTGCACCCAGTCGGAGTCCGCCATCACGAGGTCGATCCGATGCACAGCGCCCAAGTCAAAGACGGCGTCGGACTCCCCCTCCTCGGCCGCAGTGTCCCCCGGATCCGCCTGCGGGACGACCTCCATCTCGGACGAAGGCGCGCCCTGAGCCTCGGCGCCGAGCCGGACATCTCCCGAGTGACACCCCGCGAGCAGGAAGCAAAGCACCGTATTCCTAAAGACCATCCGAGGAGCATACACCCGGCCCGTCCTCCGCAGCAATGACGACGCTCCGGGACCCGCGCGCGAAGCGGCCCCGTCACGCGCCGCTGCGATCTCGGCGAGGAGCTCGGCCGAGGCGCGCGCGTCGAGCGCTCGCCCAAGCCCCTCCACCCTCCTCACACACCCACCAAGCGGTAGGCCAGCCGGGAGAGCTTCGGGTAAAATCCACCCGTTAGGATCGCTTTCGAGCAGCTGCAGAGTGCCCCGCGCGGTGCGCGTCCGAGCCCCACCCGATAGGCGCAGCGTCTGGCCAGAGGCGCGCCCATGACACTGCTAATTCTCCTCGCATGCTCGTCCCGCTTCGCGGACGGCACCCCTGACCCCACGCCCTTGAAGGCCCCCGCAGGCGAGGAAACCGGTGGGGAGCACACCGGCGCAGACGACACCGGCGACACCGGCGTGGTGGTCGATACCGGCCTCCCTGACACCGTCGCGCCGCGGGGCTTCCTCGATCACGCCGACTGCGACGGGCTCTGGGGCTGGACGATCGATGACGACGCGCCCGATCATTCGCTCAGCGTCCGCGCGACCTTCGACACCGGAGCCACCGCGTCCGCCACCGCGGACCAACCCCGCCCCGACGTCTGCGGCGGCGATCCCTGCTTTCACGGCTTCGACATCACGATCCCGACCGAGCTTGAAGACGGCGGGTCCCACAGCTTCGGGGTCGAGGCCCTCGACCCCGCCACCGGCCTCGGCGCCACCATCGGCACCGGCACGGTCCGGTGCGGCGCCACCACCGAGCCGATGGTGCGCCTCTACGAGTCCGGCGCCAGCTACGTGGAATACCAGCCCATCCCCGACGTCTTCGAGAAGATCGAGAGCGGTGGCCGCGACGCGGCCCGCCGGATGATGCCGATCGACCTCCACACCTGGTCGATCGCCAACTTCAATAGGGACTTGCTGATGTTCAGCGAGTTCGCCCTCACCGACTCGTCGTCCCGCACGCTCTTCCGCTACCACGACGAGGAGGGCGCGGTGCACGTCAGCCTCGCCGAGAACAGCCGGGAGACCGACCGCGGCAACAACCACCAGACCGCCTACTCCGACTTCCGCATCGTCGAGGGCACCTACACCGTCACGTACACGCTCCTCCCCGGCAGCACAGGACACCCCTCGCTCATGCTGTGGCAGCAGCGCGAAGGAAACCGCTTCGTTGTGCTCGTCGGGAACAGCCCGACCGGCACAGAGCAGAGCTCCGTCGAAGGCGCGGACGGCTACGTCGTCGCGTTCGGCGAGACCGTGTCCCGCAGCTTCACGGTGTCGTTCCTCGACGAGGAAAACGCGCTTTTCAAGAGCAACGCCAACGGCTTCGAGTCCCGTTAGGCGAATTATCCCGGTCGGCGCCGCGAGGTCGGCGCCACGCGAGCACGGTGTCCGCGAGCCACTCCACCCGTAGGCCGCGCACTCGACCCATCCGCGAAGCGAGCCGGAGCACCGCCTGCGTGTCGACCTCGCCGGCGAGCACAGCTTCCGTCGGGCGCCCGCGCCGCGATGGACGCGCACGCCCCTTCCACCCAGCCGCCCTGTCCGCCAACCGCAAACTGCGTCGAGCCGGCGAAAAACGTAGCTCCCCCGCCATCGAAGCGGCCAACGAGCCCGACGGCGTCAATCGCAGCGCTCCATCCGCCCTCCACGGGCTCGAACGCGAGGGCCTCCGACTCGCCCGCACCCGATCCTGGAGCGGGGACACAAGCGGGCAACGTGGCGAGGAGGAGAAGGATCATGTGCGCTCCGGAGCGGCCACCGTACCACAACGGCGCATAAGAACGCTGACTCCTGCTCTCGCCCATGCTCACCTCGCCTCGACGCGCACGCTCGCGGTCAGCACAGGGAACGCGCCCGCGTGCAGGCTTAGGATCCGCGCCCGCAGCAGCCCGCCGGCGGTAGCGACCTGCTCCCGCGCCGCGAGCACCTGCTGCGCGGTCTCCCGCGCCGTGTAGGCGTGGCGGAGCAACCCGAGGATCGCGACCGCGCCGAGCAGAACGGCGCCGCCGCAGATCCCCACCAGCAGGTTCCAAACCGTCGTCAGCACGAACCACGTGCCAAACAGGATGGCCCACGCCGCAAGCGGGGCTTCCCCCACCGACCACGGCGACGGCTGATCCACCGCGACCAGCGCATCCTCGGCCCGAAGCAGCGCGGTCAACGCCCGCTGCACGCCCCGGAGCGGCTCGCCGTCGTCGTCCGCAGCGCCCAGATCCACCAACAAGCCGCAGTCAAGCAGCTCCCCGCGCCACTCCGAGCCCGTCCTGGGCCGCGCCAGCTCGGCGCTCGCAAACGCCCGGGCACGCGCCAGATCGGCGCCCGTCACTCGCGGAAAAACGGGCACCCGCGGATCGGACGTCGGAGCCGGGTCGTTCAGGGGCACCGGTACAGCATACCCCCGGCCCGCCCTATCGGGCTCCCTGTCGCATCCCGTCCGGTTGGCCTGCGTTCGTGGGCGCGCCGGCTGCGCCGGCCGGGTGCTATCGGTCGGCGCGCACGCCTCCCGACCGAGACCTGCGGTCTCGGCCCTTCGGGTGACGCCCCCTCACGCGAGCGGCGGTTTGCTCCCATGGGCTCGCGCGTTTACGCGCCCGGAAGCACCGCCGCCGCCACGTAGGCCTCAGCGGGTCCAAGTCCGTACAACATGCCCTCACACCACGCGCGTCGTTGCATCCAATCGGCGACCTCGGTCCGTGCCGCCCGGCTCGCCGTTCGCGGCACCCGCGACGGATAGTCGCCTGTCCGCAGCCGGGCGACGATCTCGAGGAGGTAGACGAGCCGCACGGGGGCGAGGTCGCGGGCCACGCGCAACCCCCACAGCCCGACCGGCTCGCCCGGCACCAGCGGCGCAGCGCGCAGCGCCGCTACGGTCTCCGGTATCTCGGGAAGGTCGGACATCCCGTGCGCGATGGCGGCCCGCGCCCAACAGGCCTCGGCATACCAGGCCTCCTCATCCACCCGTCGGGGCCCCGGCAGCTCCCGCAACGCACGCACCATCGCTTCCGCGAGGGGGATCGCGGCGGCGCACCGCGCTCGTACTAAGGTCTCGATCATCGTTCGCTCGGTGGATCACGGGTACACCGCCGGTGGGTAGGGTCGGACCTGAAGCGCAGCAACCAGCCACGGAACCGCAGGCGAGGAGCAATCCGAATCAAAATCCGACAGTACCAGACCCTGTGCGGTGCCGCGCCCGCCATCTCAGGCCATTTCAGCTCGGAGCTTAGCGACGCTTCGCGGCAGGCCGCAGTCCTGGAGACGTTCAAGCACGTCATGGATCGTCCCGGGGGGTCGCGTGAGATCGGCGGCCTGCTTGGCGATCGCAGCCTGAACCGGTCCGAGGCCATCGGCGATCCGTTCCAGAACGAAGTCGTCTGGGTGTACGGCGGCCACACCGAGAGGCTCGAGGACGCTCGCCGGGAAGTCTTTCAGGTTGAAGGTCACAATCGTGGAAGCATGAGAATGCAGCGCGGCCGCGAGGACGTGGCGGTCATCCGCGTCCGGCAACGCGCTCGCGGCGATGAGCTGCTCAAAGCCCTCAACCAGAGCGCTGGGGAACGCAACGTTCATGACCGTGCGCGTGCGCGCAAGCGACGCTTCGGAGAGATCGGGCCGGTTCTGTAGGATGCTACGGAAGCATTCGTCGAGGATCAGGTCTGACCAACGAGGCTGTACTACGCCCGCCCGTCCAAGCCGGAGTAAAAAATCCCGCAACGGTGCGGAGTACAGCACGCAAGCATCGAAGATCGCTACATTGGCCATCGTTCAGTAGCCGAGGTTCAGCTTCTGTGCCTCAGCCGTCAACTCGGCCAGGCATGCGTCCTGCTGGGCCTCAAAGCGCGCCTTGTAAACCAGTAGATCGCCAAGCTTGATGCGCCGATGCGTGCCGACCCAGTGGAACGGCATCGCTCCGCTCTCGACGAGCTTGACGAAATGCGGCCGCGAGACATTCAGGATGTCCGAGGCTTGTTGCGTGGTGAGCTCTGCGTGAACGGGCACCACACGAACCCCGTTGCCGTTCGCCATCTGCCCGAGCACGTGTACGAGCAGCGACAACACCTCATCGGGCAACGCTACCGCCGTGTCTTTGCCGTCCTCACAAACGTGCAGCGACGCACCGCCGACGGGGTGCCCGGTAAGGGTGCGCAGCGCTGTCTCCGCGACGCGCGCAGACTCGGCGGTTGGGGTGGTGACATCGAACATGACGAACCTCGCTGAAGAATTATAGCCACCGCACGGCTCATTCGCAACATCCGAAACAGTAACCACCGCCTCCTCACCCCCGCCAGCGCGCACGCTTCGCCAGCAGCGCCGGCAACAGCGCCGGCAACAGCGCCGGCAACAGCGCCGGCAACAGCGCCGGCACGAACAGCGTGTACCACGCCGAGCCCGCGGTACAGCTCTGAACCGCTGCCCTGCCCCGCCGCCCGCGGCAGCATCCCGATCACGCTGGTGATCACGCTCATCCCGATCGGCCGCTGGTGTTGACCACCACCCCGGCTGAACAAACTCGCGCAGATGACCATGGCCGCCCGCCACTTGAACGTGCCGGCTTGGGAGTACACATTCGGCGCCGGCCCGACCCCGGGAACACGGGCGGTGAAGGCGCTGATCGCCGAACCCCTCCACCACGAACGGATGCGCTTCCTCTACACCTCCATCGTCGAGGCCGAGCGTCTGGACGCGCGCTACCCTTGGTTGCTGCAAACGCCTGCATCCGGCAGCCACGACGCAACCGTGGTGTACGTGGCCGGTGACTGCTACGGCTTCCGCGTTCGGCGGGCGCGGCAAGACGGCCCGACCGACTGGCGGGAGTACATCAACACGCCGCAGGCCGACACCTGGGAGCCGCTCACCCTGCCGGACAACGTAGCCGCCGGCATCCGCGCCCTGATGGCGGACGCACGGCTACACTACGGGCGACTCGACTTCATCGTCGACGACGCCGGCCACTTCGAATTCCTCGAAGTGAACTCCAACGGGCAGTTCGGTTGGCTCGACGACCCGCAGACCGGTTGGTTGCACGAGCGCATCCTCGACGCGGTGTTCGGCCCCCGCACCACGATCGCGTAGCGCGGACGCACGGAGTGGCTGGATCTCGTGGTTTCCCATGGTTGGGGGACGCCGCAGCGTTCTTAAGCGACGCTGATCCTCCGACATCGATCATCGAACGATGGCAGAATGCCCAGCTACCATTGTCACAAACTCGCGCCGCTTGCCCAAACACGCAACATGAGCATATAGAGTGCGTGTGCCCCCAGCCGCTGCGCTTCTCGCCGCCTTCCTCCTACGCCTTCGACGTGCGGTCGACGACGGTGAACCATGAAGCCAAACCTGCATCCCCCGTCCTGCTCCGGCTGCGGCGCGCAAGCCCTCCCGGTCTCCAAGGTGACCCGCTTCCGCCGCGGAGAGCGCGTACTGGCCTTCGACGGCTTCGTCTGGCAGTGCCCGTCCGGCTGCGTCGATCCGGCGGACGGCTCTACGCCCTACCAATTCTCCACGCTGGAGCTGATGGCTTGGGAGGAAACCCAAGCCGCGGGGGCATGGCAGCAGCGCTTCGGAGAACCCATGCCCGCCGCGCTGCGGGCCCGGCGCCCCGAGGATCAGCGCAGCGTGAGGGTGCCCGTGCTGCTGACCCCCGCAGAGGCCGAGCGCCTCGACACCCTCCGGGGTGACCGCCCGCGCGGGGAGTTCCTGCGCCAGCTGCTGTCGGAGCCGGGACGAAAGGCCGGGTGAATTCGCCGGAGGGCGCCGCCCCCCTCACCCCCGCCAGCGCGCCCGCGTCGCCAGCAGCGCCGGCACCACGATCGGCACGAACAGCGTGGACAGAACCATGCCGCCCACCATCACCACGCCGAGCCCGCGGTACAGCTCGGACCCGCTGCCCTGCCCCGCCGCGAGCGGCAGCATCCCGATCACGCTGGTGATCACGCTCATCAAGATCGGCCGCAGCCGCGACGCCGCAGCCTCCCGCAGCGCGTCCCGCGGCGCCAGCCCTTGCGCGAGCAGCTCTTCGGCCTGACTGACGATGAGGATGCTGGTGTTGACCACCACCCCGGCGAGCAGGATCATGCCGAGCATCGCGATGGTGTCGAACTCCACCGGCGCGACCCAATGCACCGCCGCCAGCGACAGCAACGCGCCGCATACGCCCAACGGCACGGCGGTCAGGATCACCAGCGGCTGCGACCACGAGCGGTACAGCGCGACCAGCAGCAGGTAGATGATCACCAGCGCGTAGCCGAAGGACGACAGCAGGCCGTTGAAGGTCTCGGTCAGGCGATCCGCAGAGCCGCCGGTGGTCAGCAGGTAGCCGGCGGGCAGGCTCACGCGCAGCGGGTCGAGCACGGTAGACTCGCAGGTGGCGAGCACGCCGCCGAGCGCGGCGGTCTCGTCGAGGCTGACCGAGAGCGTGATCGCGCGCGCCTGATCGAGGTGCGGGATGGCGACCGGACCCAGCGCCTCTTGTACATCGGCCACCGCGTCGAGCGGCACGCCGGGGCGCACCAACAGGGACTTGAGCGCCGCCGGATCGTGACGGTAGCGGTCCTCGCCGATGAGCACGACGTCGAGCTCGCGGCCCTCGTCGAGGAAGGTGCCGACGCGACGCCCGCCTACAGCGACCTCGACGGCGTTGGCGACCTCAAGCGGCGTCATGCCCAAGGTCGCGAGCGCGGTGCGATCCGGCACCACCTGAAGCTCGGGATTGCCGCTCTCAAAGTTCGACCGCACGCTGACCACGCCGTCCAAGGCGCGGAGCTTGCCTTGCACCGCACCCGCCAGCGTCGTGAGCTGATCGAGGTCCGGACCGGAGATCGAGACCTCAAACTGTTTGCCGGGATCCTGGAAGATGCTCGCCCGGCGCGGGAACAAGAACCGGAAGCCGGGGACGGTCGCGACCCGACCGCGCAGCTCACCGAGGAACGCCGAGAACGGCCCCGCAGCGGCGTTTTCGTCGGTCAGCGTCATCCCCAGCGCCGAAAAGCGCGAGGACATCACCACAAAGGTCCGGGCGACGCGCGGATCGGCGAGCAGCGACTGCTCGATCGGCTCCAGCAGCTCGCCCGCGGCTTCGACCGAAGTCCCAGGGAGCGCACGCGCAAAGGTCAGGATCAGGTTGCGGTTTCCCTCCGGCAGGTAGCTCGGCGACGGCACGGCAAACAGCCCCAACGCCGAAGCGCCCAGCGCCGCCACCAGCACCAGCGCCCGCACCGAGGTCCGCCCGGTGATCGCATCCACGATGCGCCCGTACACGCGCCCCAGCGCGCCTCCCCCCGAAACCGTCGTGACGTTCCCGGTGCCGATCAGCGCCGCCGCCGCCGGGATCACCGTCAGCACCGCCACCAAGCTGCCGATCGCCGCCACCGAGATGCCGATCGCGAGGTCGCGGAAGATCTGGCCGGCCTCGCCTTGCAGGAAGATCACCGGCGCGAACACGCACACGTTGGTCATCGTCGCGGCCAGCATCGCCCCGGCGACCTCCCGCGAGCCCTTCCACGCGGCGTCGCCCACGCTCGCGCCCGACTCCCGATGGCGGTGGATGTTCTCGACGACGACGATGGCGTTGTCGATGGTGATGCCGATCCCGAACGCCAGCCCGGCGAGGGTGATGATGTTCAGCGAGCGGCCCAAAAACCACAGCACCGGGAACACGCACAGCACCGCGAGCGGCTGCACCGCCGCCACCAGCAGCACTGCCTTGGGCGAGCGCAGCGCGATCAACAGCGCCACCGCCGCGAGCGCCACGCCGATCAAGCTGTCTTCGAGCGCGCCCTCTACCGCATCGTCGATGTAGGTCGTCTCGGAGTAAAGCACGGTAAAGTCGATGGGCACGCCGGAGATCGCAAAGGTGCGGCGCAGCTCAGCGAGGGCGTCTTGCACGCCGGACGCGGTGGTCGGCACGTTGGCGCCGGTCTGCCGCTGGATGCCGAGCGCGATGCCCGGCACGCCGTTCATGCGCATCATCGTCTGGCCCACCGCCGGCTCGATCTGCGCCTGCGCGACGTCCGCGAGGTGCACGATGCCCCCCGCATCCCGCCGAAGCACGATGTCCCCGAGATCGTCGAGGGTCTCCGGGCGCGCGAGGGTGCGCAGCGTGTACTCACGCTTGCCCAACCACAGCGGCCCGCCGCGGTTGTTGACCACCTGCCGCGGCAAGGTGGTCAGCACGTCGGCGATCGCGAGCCCGCGCGCCGCGAGCGCGTCGAGGCGCGTGAGCAGGTGCACCTCGCGGGCATCTCCCCCGGAGATGATCATGCCCGCCACGCCGTCCACGCGGCGTAGGCGAGGGGCGACGGCGTCGTCCACCGCCTGCCGGATCTCCGCCACCGGGATGGGCCGCACCTTGCCGGCGTCGTCCTTCAGGCCCTGCACCGCGATCCACATCATCGGCGCCTGCTGATCGCTGCTCGTCGCCGTCGCTTCGGGCGGATCGGACTCGGGCGGCAGCCCTTGCACGCCGCCGAGCTTGTTGAGCACGTCGATCATCGCCACGTTGCGGTCGACGTCGTCCTCAAAGCGCAGCGTGATCGCCGAGCGACCGGTGCTCGACGTCGACAGCATCTCGCGCAGCCCGTTGACGCTGGTGAGCTGATCTTCGATGCGCCGGGTGATCTGGTCTTCCACCTCGGCGGGGGCCGCGCCGGCGTAGCTGGTATTGACCTGCACTTCGGGAGGCTCAACGGTGGGACGCAGCTGGAACGGCAGCGCCCGCGCCGCTGCGACGCCCGCGAGCACCAAAAAGATGCACGCCACGGCGACGGCGAACGGGTTGCGAATGCTCGCGGAGATCATCCCCCGCAGGCCCAGCAGGCCCAGCAGGCGCCGCTGCTACACAACCCCAAGCTCCTTGCCGACCTCGATGAACGCCGCGACCGCGTGATCCACCTGCTCGATGGTGTGGCCCGCCGACAGCTGGACGCGGATGCGCGCTTGCCCCTTGGGCACGACCGGGAAGCTGAAGCCGATCACATAGATGCCGCGCTGCAGCATGCGGTCGGCCATCTCGGTCGCGAGGCGCGCGTCGCCGAGGTGGATCGGCGCGATCGGGTGCACGCCGGGGCGGATCTGGAAGCCGGCCTCGGTCATCTTGGTGCGGAAGCGGTGGGTGACCACCTCGAGATGATCGCGACGGGCGGTGCTGTCGGACAGCATCGCGAACGCCTTGCGCGCCGCGCCGACGATCGGCGGGGGGAGGGTGTTGGAGAACAGGTACGGGCGGCTGCGCTGGCGGAGGATCTCGATGATCTCCTTGCGACCGGTGGTGTAGCCGCCGCTCGCGCCGCCGAGCGCCTTGCCGAGCGTGCCGGTGAGCACGTCAACGCGGCCCATGACCCCGCAGTGCTCGATGGAGCCGCGGCCGGTCTTGCCGACAAAGCCGGTCGCGTGGCTGTCGTCGACCATCACCATCGCGCCGTACTCGTCGGCCAGATCGCAGATCGCCTCAAGCGGCGCGATGTCGCCGTCCATCGAGAACACGCCGTCGGTCGCGATGAGCTTGATGCGGCAATCCTTGGCGAGCTCGAGCTGGCGACGCAGATCGTCGAGATCGAGGTGCTGATAGCGGAAGCGCTGGGCCTTCGCGAGCCGGATGCCGTCGATGATGCTGGCGTGGTTGAGTGCGTCGGAGATGATCGCGTCTTCTTCGCCGAGGATGGTCTCGAACAGACCGCCGTTGGCGTCAAAGCAGGAGGAGTACAGGATGGTGTCTTCGGTGCCGAGGAACGCCGAGATCTCCGACTCCAGCGCCTTGTGGATGTCCTGCGTGCCGCAGATGAAGCGCACGCTGGCCAGACCGAGACCGTGGCTGTCCATCGCGTCTTTCGCGGCCTGAATCAGCTCGGGCGAGTTGGCGAGGCCCAGATAATTGTTGGCGCAGAAGCAGAGCACTTCGGCGCCACCGGACACCTCGATGTCCGCGCCCTGCGGCGAGATGATCACGCGCTCGCGCTTGTAGGTGCCAGCCTCACGGATGGAGGCAAGATCGGTCAGCAGCTTTTCACGAAGGGGGGCGTACATCGGAGCTCCGGGCGGGGCGACACGTCTATCAAGAACCTGCGGGTGAGGGCGATCCTATCGCCGTTCCTTGCTCACTCCCTCCGCGACGGAATAGACCCCGCAGATGTCTACCGATACCCCTGAAACGACCGACCCCACCGCAACCGCCACCGGCCCGTTCACCGCGGCCCCCAAGGCAAAAGACACCGGCGCAGAGCCCGATCTTGGCGCCAAGGCGCCCAACAGCCTGCTGACGCGTCCCACCGACCACGCTGCCAGGCCCGGGTTCCGCAACCCGGCAAACAAGAATTCCAAGGCGCAGCTGACCGCCAAGAAGAAGAAGTAGTCCACCCATGCTTCGGATGGATGGCTTCACCCTTCGCCACGCACGCTCTTGGGCGGAAGCGGCCGCGCTGTGGCAAGAAGCCAGCCTCGCCGCCGCCGGGGAGCCCGCGCGTGGGCCAATGTACATCGCCGGCGGCACCGACCTGCTGCCCAACTTGAAGCACAAGATCTTCAACCCCGGCGTGCTCATCAACCTCGCCGCGCTCCGCGGCGCGGTCACCGAGACGGCCACCGACGTCGTCATCGACGCGTCGACCAAGCTCGACGCGCTCGCTGCCGACCCGCTGATCACACGCTGGGCAGCGCCGCTCGCGCACGCCGCCAGCGTCATCGCCGGTCCGCAGATCCGCACGATGGGCTCGATCGGCGGCAACGTGCTGCTCGACACGCGCTGCTTGTACTACAACCAGTCAGAGTTCTGGCGTCGCTCGCTCGGCTACTGCCTGAAGGCCGAAGGCACGTGGTGCCACGTCGTCGGCGGGCCGAAGACCTGCGTCGCCACGCAGTCGAGCGACACCGTGCCGGTGCTGTTGGCGATGAACGCGCAGCTGGACCTGTTAGGCCGGGACGGCGCGCGCACGCTGGCCATCCGCGATCTGTACAAGTTCAACGGCATGGATCACCTGAGCATCCAGAAGGGCGAGCTGCTCACCACGATCCGCATCCCGAAGCCGCAACCCGCGCACGGCGCGACCTTCCGCGGCAGCTACCAGAAGCTGCGCACCCGGGACTCGATCGACTTTCCCCAGCTTGGACTTGCGATCACCGGGACTTTTGACGGCCCTGCGGTGCAGAACCTGCAGATCGTCGTCGGCGCGGTGAACCCGCAGCCCAAGGGCATCCGCGGCCTTGAAGCCTTCGATGGACAGGCGTTGGACGCCGCGAACATCGACGCGATCACCGATCTGGTGTTCAAGCAGACGCGGCCGCAGGGCAGCACACACGGGGACACCGCGTGGCGTCGGCAGATGGCGGTTGTGTACACCCGACGGGGCTTGGCGGCGCTGGCGGGGTAGACCCCCGAATGTCTGAAACCTCGCTGACCTTCGCCGACCTCCCGCTCATCGCCGCGCTGCAAGAATCGCTGACCGCGCTCGGCTTCGCGGCCCCGACGCCCATTCAAGCGCAAGCGATCCCGATCCTCGTCGACGGTCGCGATCTCATCGGCCAGTCCCAGACCGGCAGCGGCAAGACCTTTGCGTACGGCCTGCCGCTGCTGCAAAGCTTGAACCCCGACATTCGGGACCGCCGCTTGCAAGCGCTGGTGCTCTGCCCGACCCGCGAGCTGGCGACGCAGGTGACCGCCGAGCTGCGCAAAGCCGCGCGCTGCATGGCCGGCGTGCGCATCCTCGAGGTGTGCGGCGGCCAGCAGGGCTGGGCACAGCGCCAATCGCTGGAACAAGGCGTGCACATCGTCGTTGGGACGCCCGGACGCTGCTTGGAGATGCTCGAGCGCGGCGTGATGATCCCCGATCAGGTGCGTATGGTCGTGCTCGACGAGGCCGATCGGATGCTGGATCTCGGCTTTCAAGAGCAGGTGGAGCGCATCCTCGGCGGGCTGCCCACCGACCGCCAGACGGTGTTCTTCTCCGCGACCTTCCCGCCGTCCATCGCCGACATGAGCGCGCGCTGGCAGCAGGAGCCCTCGCGCGTCGAGGTCGCCGGCGAGCCGCTCGAGATCCGCCACGTCGCGCACCTCGCCGAGCCCGAGCAGCGCATCGAAGCGCTGCTGACCGTGCTGACCAACCACCAGCCAAAGTCGGCGATCGTGTTTGGGAACTTCAAGGACTCGGTGCGCAAGGTCGCATTTGACCTGACCGAAGCGGGCTTCAGCGCCGGAGAGCTGCACGGCGATCTTGAGCAGGTAGACCGCGACCGCGTGATGGCGCGGCTGCGCAACGGCAGCGTGCGCGTGCTCGTCGCTACCGACGTCGCGGCCCGCGGCATCGACGTGGTCGGGCTCGACATGGTGGTGAACTTCGAGATCCCCGGCAAGCCGGACGCCTACGTGCACCGCACC
>CAIUMM010000014.1 GCA_903900265.1 uncultured Pseudomonadota bacterium | reverse complement strand
CGTCGTCATCGTCATCGGCGTCGCAGGAGTCGGGCACGCCGTCGGCGTCGATGTCGGAGCCGCTAGCCGTTCCCGATGACGCCGAGTCGGGGGAGGCGAGGGAGAGCGCGTAGTCGGGCACCTCAGCGCCGGCGATCGCCGCTACGCAGATCGCATAGTCGCCGCCCTCCATCCAGCGCGCGCCGGGCTGATCTGCAGGGTCCAGGCCGACGCAGCCCGAATCATCGACGTTCCCGACAGCGACCACGCCTCCGTGCGCATCGTAGACGGTCAGCGCGAGTGAAGAGTCGCACGGGGCCTGTTGGGTGACCGCGACCGCGCCGCACACCGGGACCGCGTAGGTCCAACAATCGACGTCCCCAGCGGGCAATCCGCCGTTGAGCACGGCGCCGCCCAACGGGTCGGTGGCCGTCGCGGGCTCGTCATTGGGCTCGGTCTCGGGGGCGCCGGTCTCGACCTCGCAGGTGGAGGTGCAGCCGTCGCCGCCCAGATTGTTGGCGTCGTCGCACGCCTCCCCGTCGTCTACCGCACCGTCACCGCACCACGCGAACGGCGCGCCCGTGTCCACCGGCTCCGGGTCGACGACGGTGTCCGGCGTCTTTGGGCGAGGCTCCTCGGGGTGGCACGCGACAAGGAGCAGGGCTCCGGGGATCAGCCCGGCAGAGGTCAGGGTTCTTACGCACGAATGGAGCACGCGCGGACTATACTTCGTCATGCTTTTTTCTGCTGCGTCGCTCGGCCTCCTGCTCTTGCTCCACGGCTCGATTGCGCGGGCGCAAGAGCCCGTAAAACACACTTCTGAAGATGCATTTCGAATCGCTCCCGGCCTGACCGTTCACTACGAAGACCTGCTCGCGCAAGGATCGATTCGCGGTCGCACCGGCCGAGTGCTGGTGGCGTTTTCCGAGAGCGCTGGCGCGCTGGACCGCTCGCGCGCGCTGGGGATGACGGGCGTGGCGTCGATCACCGCGCTGCCCGGCGGGCTTTGGCGCGTCGTACCCCAATCTGGCGTCGACGATCTCGAGCTTTCGCGGCGACTGGACGGGCTCCCCGGCGTGGAGTTTGCGATGCCGGACCTGATCCTGCCGCTCTCGCCGTTTGCCCTGCCCAACGATCCCTTCCTCGCCGCGGAGTGGCACCTTGAAAACGTAGGCGATAACGGCCGAGTTGTCGACTCCGACATCGACGTTACCCAAGCGTGGACCTACGGCACAGGCGTCGGTCAGACGATCGCGATCATCGACTCCGGCGTGCAGCTCGATCACCCCGACCTCAACGTCGTCTCGGGCCACGACTACCTCGGTCGCGACGAGGATTCTTCGCCCGACTACGCGGAGCCTTCGGGCGGTCCGCACGGCACCGGGACGGCTGGAATTGCCGCCGCGATCGGCAACAACGCGTATGGGGTCGCGGGCGTGGCCTTCGACGCGCAGGTGTACGCGGTGCGGCTCATCGGCGGCGCGAGCTCCACCGAGGACGTCTACGAGGCCTTCGTCGAGTCGGTAGACGCGGGCGCTTCGGTGCTGTCGAACTCCTGGGGCTATCAGGGCTGCGGGGAGATCCCCGCCTCCAACATCTTCTCCCGCATGTTCCGCTACGCCGAGAACAACGGGCGCGGCGGCCTCGGCAGCGTCGTGGTGTTCGCCGCTGGGAATGACGGCTGCGACATCGTCGCCAACGGCATGCTCGCGATGGAGACGCCGATCGTCGTGGCCGCGGTCGAGAGCTCCGACGTGCGCGCCGGCTACTCCAACTACGGCGACTCCGTGGACATCGCAGCGCCTACGGGCTTGCTCACCACCGACTGGACGTCGGGCGGCTACGGCAGCTACGCCGGGGATGACGCTTTTGCCGACGGGTTTTCGGGGACCAGCGCCGCTACTCCGGTGGTTGCCGGGGTGGTCGCGCTGATGTTTGAGGCCAACCCGCGCATCACCGCCGAGCAGGTGCGCGCGGTGCTCTGCGAGACGGCGGTGCGTATCGATCTCGAGCACGTGGACTACGACGCCGAGGGCCGCACGCCGTACTACGGATGTGGCCGGATCGACGCCGGCGCGGCGGTCACCGCGGTCGCGAACACCGCGCCCGAAGCGCCGCAGGTCACGTCGGCGGACGCGCAGACCGCGGGCAGCGTGTGGCTGACCTGGGATCCTCCCGTTGACGCGGACGCCGACAACTTGAGCTACAGAGTGAGGGGCATCGTGACGGGGGACGCGGACGTCACCGAGTACACGAACAATCAGCCGTTTTTAAAGCTCGACGATGCGGTCGCGGGCGAGGTCGTGATGTGGACCGTGGCGGCGGTGGATCCTTGGGGTGCCGGACCGGAGAGCGCGCTGGCAACGTTGACGGTGCTGGCGGTCCCCGAGCCCGAACCCGAGTCGAAGGGCACGCCGGAAGCCTCCGCGAGCGCGGGGTGCGCGGTGTACCCCGGCGGCGGGGCGTCATGGAGCGCGGTTTTTGGGGTCGTCGCTGCGATGGGCGCGCTGGCCCGCCGTCGGTCGGTGGGATCGTCCCCGGGGTGACGGCTCAGCCGAAGGTGATGTCCTGCAAGCGGATGTTGAGCCTTCCGATACGGTAGTTGAGGTTGGAGCGGCTGATGCCAAGCGCGCGGGCCGCCTGTGCCTGCACGCCTCCGGCGTCTTGGAGGGCCTCCACGATCAGCTGTCGCTCGATGCTATCGAGCGCGGAGGGCAAGCCGCCCGGTCCGATGTCGCGCAGCGAAACCTGAGTGCCCGGCGGGCGCTCCCTCGCTTCGGCCTCGGGCAGCCGAACCGTCGCGATCTCACCGCCCCCCGCGAGCAGGACGGTGCGCTCCATGAAGTGCTCGAGTTCGCGGATGTTACCCGGCCAACTGTAGGCTTGTAACGAGCGCATCGCGGCGGGCGCGATGATGGGGACGGGGCGCCCGTGGCGCTCGGCGAACTTGCGACAGAAGTGCTCGACCAACAACGGGATGTCGTCCCGCCGCTCCCGCAGGGGAGGGAGCTTGATGTTGAACACATGCAGGCGATAGTAAAGGTCTGCCCGGAAGTTTCCGGCGGCGACCTCCTTGCGAAGATCTCGATTGGTCGCGGCGATGACGCGCACATCGACCTTGACTGCGTTCTCGCCGCCCACGCGGGTAAAGCTGCCGCCTTCGAGCACGCGCAGCAGGCGCACCTGTACGTTGGGCGGGATCTCGCCGATCTCGTCCAGAAACAGGCTCCCGCCATCGGCTTGTTCAAACTTGCCTTGATGCTGGCGCGTCGCTCCGGTGAATGAACCGCGCTCGTGCCCGAACAGCTCGCTTTCCAGCAAGTTTTCTGGCAGTGCTGCGCAATTCACGGCGATCATCGGTGCCTGCGCTCTGCGGCTGCGGTAGTGCAGCGCGTGGGCGATGAGCTCCTTTCCGGTGCCGGTCTCGCCGTTGATCAGCACGAGCGCGTTGGAGTCGGCGACCGCCTGCACCTGCTCGTAGACCTCGCGCATGGGTGGCGAGATGCCGATCATCGTCGCGAAACCGTACTTTTCGGTCACCTCCTGACGCAGCTGCGCGAGCTCGCGCTGCATCGCGCGCGTCTTCAGCGCCCGATCGAGCAGCACCAACAGCTCGTCGCGCTCGATCGGCTTGATGATGTAGTCCGCGGCCCCGGCTTTCATCGCGTGGACCGCGTCTTGCACCGACCCGAAGCCGGTCATGATCACCACGCGGGTCTCCGGCCAGTGCGTGCGCACCTCGCCAAGCAGCTCCATCCCCGAGCCGCCCGGCATGTTCACGTCGGTCAGCAGCACGTCGAAGGCCGATTCGCGAAGGAGATCGAGCGCCTCCGCGATGGACGCCGCCAAGGCGACGTCGTACTCGGCTTTCCGCAGGTTTACCGAGAGCGCGGTTCGCACCGCGCGGTCGTCGTCGACGACAAGGATTCGGGCCGCCTTCACGGTCAGTGGATCTCGAGGTGGTAGGGGACCATCGCGAACACCGAGGTGTCTTTCAACGCCGACAAGCTCCAGAAGGGCTCCAGATCGACCGGGAGTTCAAGCTTTGCCGTGCCGAGGATCGGGCTCTTGCCGGCGATCTTCCGCACCCCCGCTCGGATGAGCGTGGTGGGGAGGTCCCCCGCGCCGTTGTCCCAGGACCCATACGACACCAGAGCATACGGCGTGTTCTCTTCGATGTTGGCCTCTTTTCGGGCACGGTCGACGGCCTCGTAGAAGCCACCGTAGGCGTCAACCAGCCCGTGCGTCAAGCCAGCGGTGCCGCTCCAGACCCGCCCGCGCGCGAGGTCTTCGACCTGTTGGTCGGTCATGTGTCGCCCTGCGGCGACCTTCTCTTTGAACTGCGCGTAGGTGTCGCCGATCATGCGATCCAACGCGGCAAGCTGGACCTCATCGAAGGGTTTGGACATCGAGTTCATCGACGCGTTGCGCCCGCGGTCGAAGCTCTCGGTCTCGATGTGGAGGCGCTCGAACAAGCCTTGCAGGTTGTACTTCCCGCCGTACACGCCGATGCTGCCCGTTACGGTCGAAGGAAGCGCATAGATCGCGGTGGCGTTCGCCGCGACGTAGTACCCCCCTGAGGCTGCGTAGCCGCCCATGCTCACGACCACCGGCTTGCCTTCATCCCGCAGTCGTTGCACGGCGCGCCAGATGGCGTCCGACGCGAACGCCGAGCCGCCTGGGCTGTCGACGCGCAGCACCACGGCTTTGACGGCCGCGGTCTCCCGCGCTTGGTCCAGCGCTCGAACAACGGTGTCTGCGCCCGTGGAGGCCCCCGACAAGAAGCCGCCGGGGCTGCTCTCTCCTTCGGAGATCGCCCCATCGACGACGATCACCCCGATCGCCCGCTGAGCTTGCCAGCCGGACTCGTCGGGTTGTTGCTCGTATCCTTCATCCAGGAAGAGCCCGGGTTGATCAAAGACGGTGTGGAGCTCGCGATCCACTTCGTCCGGGTAGATCAGGCCGTCGACCAAGCCGTTCGCGAGGGCTTCTTTGGCGGTGAACGGGCCTTGGTCGATCAGCGCCTTGACCTCTTCGGCGGTCTTTCCACGGCCTACAGCGATGCCCGCCTGCAACGCGGCGGAGAGGTCATCCAACAGCGCGTTCATCTCTTCACGCGCCGGGTCCGATGAGCCGGTGTTTGTCCACTGTTCGGGCGCAGACTTGAACTCCGCCCGCTTGCGGTATTGCGCTTGCACGCCCACGAGGTCCAGCGCGCCTTTGTAGAACTGCAGCTCCGCGGACAGACCCACCAGCTCAATGCCGCCGGCGGGGTGCAGGTAGATGCGATCCGCTACGGATGCGAGCATGTAGGTGGCGTTGGAAGCCTCGCCGTCGATGTAGACGACCACCGCCTTTCGCTCGGTGCGCGCGTCCAGCAGCAGGTTTCGGACCTCTTCGACCTGCGCGAAGCTGAAGCCGACGCTTCGGACGCGGATCAGGATGCCGCGCACTTGCGGGTCGTGAGCGGCGGTCTTTAGGCGACGGAGCAGCGTCAGGTAGCTTTCGGGGGCGTCTACGAACGAGCCCGCATCGGAGTTGTACGGGTACTCGCCGTCCATGTCGAACGAGGCGATCTTGCGCCCCGGCAAGAACAGCTGGTCGCTGTGGGGCGTGGTCGCCAAGTAGCCGCCGATCGCGGGGTTCCCGGGATCTCCGAGGCCCGCGGCGCCGTCCACGCCGATCGCGAGGTCCGCGAGGTGAAATTCCAGCGCGCCCCCCAAGACGAGGTTGGAGGGAGTCGCGAGCGGCACATCCCCATACGCGCGCACCCAAAGACCGCGGCTGGGCTTGACCCGCAACGAGACGACGCTGTGCTGCTCGGCCTCGGCCTGCGGGGGCGCGACGACGCGCCAATCGATGCCCAGCGTGGCAAGATCGTTCCAAGGCCGCAGCGCGATTCCGGCGCCGTACTCGGTGTTCACGGCTAAGTCTGGCGCCGGGCTGCCGACGTTCAAGACATGACCACCGAAGCCGAGAAAAGGCACTGGCCGCCAGCCTACTCCTAAGTCCCACGAGACAAAGTTGTTGTCGCCGCCATCGGGGAGCTGCCAATGCACCGCGGTCCCAACCGCGAGCCCCTTGGTCAGGCGCGCCGACGCACCGGTGGAGAAGGTCCACCAGCCGGAAGGGGCGCCGTCGTCGCCGGGCAGCTGGTGGTAGCCTACGCCGAGCCCGAGGCCGCTGCCGGTGGTGGCGAGCGTGAACGCGTTGTCCCCCTCGTTCAGCGCGGAGGTGCGGTAGTAAAACGCGTAGCCGGGGTCGCGGTCGAAGTTCATCAACGCTGGGTTTTCGAAGAGGACGTGCACGCCGTCTTCGCCGGCGAGGCTCTTGAACGGGAGGTCCGGCCGCTCGGCGGAGGTGGTGGATGCCGAGCCCGAGGAGGGCGCCGGCTCGGCGTACGCGACGCTGCCCATCGTGCCAATCGGGGAGAGCCCGAAGGCGGTCAGCAGGGCGGCGCGGCGGAACATCGGAGCCCGGGAGGCGGCATGAAAAGAGTACAGCGTAGGCATCCAGACTCCGTCGCCGTGCTGTAACGCGGACGTTGCCTACACCCGCGTCCGAACGCGCCCTTGCTGTGTCAAGAGCACCCATAGGGCCGCAGTGCCCAAACTCGCTCATAAGCCCTCAAAAGTTTTTCACTATTTGCCAAAGAAGGGTCTTGAATTTCTCATCCACGTGGGTGAGAATCAAAGCTCCTCCTCGGGTGTTCTGGTCTCAGCGTTCGCTGGGCCTCGCCCCGCTCCCGCCGAAGCCTGCTCATCCCTGTTCAAATTCTTGAGGTTGCTATGCGCCTTGCACCCGTGAGCGTCTCGCTCGCCCGCCCCCGCTCGCTCCTCCGCGCTGCAACAAACACGCTCGTTGCTCTGTCGTTTCTTGCGACAGTCGCGCTCCCCGTCGCCTACGCGACCGACCCCTCGGCCGACCCGGCCGCAGAGGCGGCCGATGCCGTAGGGAGCGCCGATCCCGCGCGTATTCCTGCGCAGATTCAGCCGCTGCAGGATGCGCTCGCCCAGCTCTCTTCGGACTCCTTGTTCTCCTCCGCCTCGGTCTCAGTTCAGGTGGTGGACGTCGAGAACGGGCAGCAGGTCTACCAATGGGGCGATGACAAAGCGCTCGTCCCGGCCAGCACGATGAAGCTGCTGACCGCGGCTACTGCGCTGCGTACGCTGGGTCCTGCATGGACGTTTCCCACCTGGGTGATGACCCCCGGAAAGATTGACGACGAAGGCGTCCTGGACGGGTCTCTCTACATCAAGGGGCAGGGCGACCCGACGATGGTCACCGAGCGGATGTACCGGATGATCATGGATCTCCGCTTGCAAGGCATCAAAGAGATCAAGGGCGACGTTGTGTTCGATGAAGGCTACTTCGCGGACAGTACGCTGATCCCGGGCTGGGACAGCGCCGATGATCTGGCCGATGGGCCTACGTACTTCGCTCCGTTGGGCGCGCTGTCGGTGAACTACAACGTCGCCGCGATCGTGGTTCGTCCGGGCGCGACCTCAGGGGCGTTGGCGCACGCAGACTTTGAGAGCCCGACCCCAGCGGTTGTGCTCGAGAACAAGCTTACGACCGGCTCAAAGAGCAGCCGGAAGTGGGTAAAGGTGGAGCGTAAGGTCGATGAGACCGGAAAAATCACCACGTTTACGCTCACGGGGAACGTGCCGCTCGAGGCGGAGGCGGACACCTTCTACAAGACCCTGTCGGATCCGCTCGGCAACTACATCGGCGTGTTCTCCGGCATCCTCAAGCAGCAGGGCATCAAGGTGCGTGGGCGGCTGGTCGCAGGTTCGACGCCCTCCACGGCGCGCGTGTTGGTCACCGAGCGCAGCCAGCCCCTGGTCAACATCCTTGCCGACATGAACAAGCACTCCAACAACTTCATCGCCGAGCAGGTGGTGCGCACCGTGGGGGCCGAGCGCTATGGGCTGCCTGGCACCACCGCCAAGGGGACTCAGGCGATCGGCGAATACCTGACCCAGATTGGCGTAGACAAGGCGGACTACACGCTGGTGAACGGCTCGGGGTTGTCGCGTGGGGTCAGCCTCAAGCCTTCGGTGCTCGCAGATGTTTTGGTGGACATGTGGAACAATCCATCGGTCGGCCCGGAGTTTCTGACCACCCTGTCGGTCGGAGGCAGAGACGGGACGCTTCGGTCGCGCTTCCGTGAAGAGTCTATGGTCGGCCGCGTTCGCGGAAAGACCGGCACGCTGAACGGCGTGCACTGCCTCTCTGGCTATGTGCGCTCGCAGGATGACCACGTGTACGCCTTCGCGTTCCTCGTGAATGGTATCGACGGCGCGCTCTCTCGGGCTCGCCACGCCCATGACCTGCTGGTGGGCGCGCTCGCCGGGACGGGCGGCAACGTGGTGGACAGCGACGAGGGTGCCGGCACGCAGTGATTTCCTCCGGCGCTGCGTCCAAAGCGTGTCAGCCTCCACCGGCGACGGTGGCAAACGGGCGCTCGCCGCGGTACTTCTGTACACATCGTATTGTTCGAAAGCCCGATCTTCCGGGAAGTTGACGTGGTAGAGGTGCAGATGCGTGGTTCAAGCTGGATTATTCTCCTCGGATTCGCGGTCCTACCCATGTCTGCGGCCAGCGCTGCAGATGCCCCGCCCGCCGTTACGCCTGCCCCTACGACGATCAGCGCCGAGGCGAGGGCGGCGGCATTGGCTGAGGCTGCTGCAGCGGTGAACCGCGAGCTGCTCACCGCCGAAGAGTCGGTCGATCAGACCAAGGAGCGCGTTTTTCGCTCCAAAGCTACGCTTCAGCTCCTGAAAGAGATCATCATCGAAGGCTCTGCGAATGGCGGCCGGCTGAAGATCCTGCACGAGAACAAGCTCGGCAGCGGCTTCAAGCTGGAGTCCGTCACCTACCTGCTGGACGGCCAAAGCAAGCTTTCCAAGGCGGACTCCGGTGGTTCGCTCGACCAGAATCGGGAGTTTCAAGTCAGCGACGGCTCCGTGGCGCCCGGCCAGCACGCAATCTCCGTGGACTTCAAGGTTCGGCCGACCGGGTTCGGCTTGTTCAAGTACGCCCAGAACTACACCATCGACGTTCGCAACAATTACGCGTTCAACGTAGAGCTCGGCAAGAGCTGTACGGTTCGGGCGACCATCTCTGAGAAGGGCGGCGCGGTCGATCGCATCGAAGAGCGTGCGCACGTTGAGTACGACATCAAGTGCGAGACGCTCGATGCGAAGTGAACGCTTCACGCTGCCCGTAGGTTTTCCGATGTCCCGAATCGTTTTTCGGCTGGCGCTTTGCGCCTGTTTGCTTGGTGCTTCGTCGATCCCTACCGCTTCGGCTGCGGAGCGGACGGTATCGGAGCGGACGGCTTCGGTAGAAACCGATGTGAAAAACCTAGACTTTCAGGTCGCGGAGATTCGCCGTAATTTTACCGATCGCAGCGGACTTATCGGGGCTACGGACGCCCGCGATCGCTATGAAGAGGGCGTGTACCAGTACCTCGTAGGGGACTACGCGAACGCGGCTACATCCTTTTACATCCTCGTGAACTCTCGTGCGCTGGGCACTCCCGACCTCGCGCGCGACTCCGAGTGGTATTTGTCCGAGTGCCTTTTTGAGCTGGGCAACTACCGCACCGCCGTGGAGTCGTATCGGCTGATCGTCGATGCGGGGCCCGCGCACCCGTACTACCCCGACGCGGCTCGTCGCGTGCTGGAGACCTACTCGATCCTCGGAGACAACGAAGGGTTCGATAAATTCTACAACGCCTTCATCGTGTCCGGGAAGGTCAAGACCTCGGAGCTCATCAGCTACACGCTCGCGAAGTCGTTTTATCGGCGGGGCGAGGCCGGTCGTGCGAAAGCGATGTTTGAAGCTGTCCCCGAGAACACGCCCTACTACTCCCGCGCTCGCTATTTCCTCGGCGTGCAGATGATCCGCGAGGGGAACCTCGCCCAAGCGCTCATCGAGTTTCAAGCTGCCGAAAAAGACCAAGTGACGGATGATGAGCACAAACGCGTGCACGAGCTCGCACAGCTCGCCATCGCCCGGCTGTACTATGAGGCCGGCGACACCGCGCAGGCGACCATCTGGTACGGCAAGGTTTCGAAGGGCAGCCCCAATTTCGCGGACCAGCTGTACGAGAGTGCATGGGCGCTCATCCGTCAGGGGAACGACACCGCCGAAGCGCGGGAGAAAGCGGATCTCGCGACGGCGGAGCTTGCGCGCAGCCGCGGAGAGCGGGAGGTTGTACCCGACAACCGGCTGACCCCCGATGAGGCCAAGATCTGGTCCGCTGCAGCGACTCAGGTCACCTTGTTCCTCGAACAGTTCCCACAGCACCGCTACACCTCCAGCATGAAGATCGACCGCGGTCATTTGCAGATGAAGCTGCAGGCGTACGATGAAGCGGAGGCGAACTATTCAAAGGTAGTCTCGGAGTATGAACCGGTCGTCTCCAAGCTCCTCGAGATTCAGGGCGACAAGGAGGTCACCAGCCGTTTCCTCGACGAGCTGACGGATGACAAGAAGGGCGCGTCGGAAGACTTGCTCCCCGGCTACGCCGAGGAGATCTTGCTCTCCCGGTCCGAAGTCGGTCGCGCGGCAGCGGCTTGGGGAGCGCTGCAGCATCAGCGCGCCGAGCTCGCCGAGAGTGATCAGCTCGTGACCATGCTCACGGGGACCATGAGCCAGGGCACAAACCGGCTCGGCAACTTCGTGACTGCCCGTCAGCAGCTCGAAGGCATCTCGGGCAGCGCGATCGCGCTCCAGGGGCGTCTTGTAGACGCGGAGCTGCTCGTGGTCCGCAGCGCGGTGCCGGGACGGCGCTCCGAGCTTGCGGCGCTTCAGAAGCGCTGCGACAACGCGTATGCCGATGCAGCCGCCGGCTCGGACATCAACGCGAGCGTGGTCAAGACCTTGACTGAGCTTCGGAAGACCCTCCGTGGGTTCCGTAGCGAGGTTGCGGATGCGACTCCGCTGCTCGCGATCGACAAGCTGTGGACCACCGTGGAAACGCTCAATGACAAGGTCGCCGAGACTCAGGGCCTTCTGATCGCCTCGGAGGCTCGCGAGCTGGGAGCCGTGCAAACCAAGCTCACGGCGACCACCGCCCGTGTCGCCGAACTTCACGCAGACATCGCAAATCAGACCGTCAAGGTCGATGGCTTAGCACAGCAAACGGTTCAATCTGGCGTTCGCGCCGTCGCGGAGACCTTCCGCGACGACGTCTTGACGGCGGACAAAGGCATCGTTGACGTGGCGTGGTTGCGCAAGGGCTCGACTACCGACCAGATGGAGCTGCTCTCCAAGGAGCAGAGCGCGCTGCTGAGAAGCATCAAGCAGCAATACGCGGCCCTCCGCACCAACGCGGACATGGATGGTGAGAAATGATGCGCCGCGAAGGAATTGTGCGGTCGTTCGCGCTGATGGCGCTCGCAGGTGCGTTTGGTGCGACGGCGCGCGCGGCGGATGAGCCCGCACCGGTGAACGCAGAAGAGCTGCGTGCCTTTCGGGACACGCTGGAGCGCTACTCCAGCCGCATGCGGGAGTTTGAAAAGTCGGTCTCGGATATCGTTGACCAGCGCGAGGCGGACGAGAATCTGCGTGTAGAGTCTGTGTACACGGGGATGATTCAGCGCCTGCAATCCGATGAAAACGCGCAGCGTGTCGCTGCCGTTCAACGTCTGGAGGCGTTCCTTCGGAAATACCCGGTCAGTCCTCACTCTGCAGATATGAAGTTTCGTCTTGCCGATTTGTACTTCGAATCGGCCGAGCTGGAGTTTGACGCTGCCCGTGTCGAGTATGCGCGCCTGACGGCGGCCGCCGAGGGCCGGCCCGATGTGGTCATGCCTGAGTCTCCGCGGAAGGACTACAGCCGCGCCATCGCGCTTTACCGCGACATCGTCACGAACAACCCGGACTACGACTCACTCCCGGACTCTTACTACATGCTGGCGTGGTGCTACAACGCGCCGAACTCCGAGCAATACGACGCAGATGCTGCTCGTGTGGTAAATGAGCAAATGGTAAGCCGGTTTCCCGGCACGCGTTTCGCGAATGACGCGAACATGATGCTCGGCGAATACTGGTTCGACATCCCCGGGCCGCGCAGCAACCCGGTCGTGAACGTACCGACCGCCATCCGCTACTACCAGGCGGTGCTCGCCGACGGGCCCGAGGGGCGCAACTACGACGAGGCGATTTACAAGCTCGGATGGTCGAACTACAAGCTCAATAATTACGACCAAGCGCTCGCGTACATGGTGCAGCTGCTCGACTACTCCGACAAGCAGATGTTGCAGACCGGCAAGCCGTCCAACATGCGGCCTGAGGCGATCAAATACCTCGCGATCTCCTACGCGGACATCGCGTTCAATCAGGGCAAGCGCCCGATTGACGTCGCGGTCACGCATCTGAATCGCGTCGGCGATCGCCCGTGGCAGCACGAAGAGGTCGAGATGCTCGCCGAGCAGCTCGAGCGTCAGGGCAAGCTAGAAGAAGCCGTCGAGGTCTGGGGCTACCTGCAGAACCACTGGACGCTCGATCCGAAAAACCCCGTTTACCAGGCGAAGGTCGCCGAGGCGTGGTTGCGGCTCTCCGGCAACGACCAGAGTCGCTATCAAGCGGCGATGAAGGAGCTGTCCGATCGCTACTCGGATGGCAGCGCTTGGTACGTCGCCAACCGCATGAACCCGGATGCGATCGCTCAGGCGCGCAGCTACATCGAGACCTCGCTGGCACAGGTGGCCACCGAGTACTACGCGCTCGCGCAGGAGAGCAAGAACGTTCAGGATTTCGCGCGTGCGGCCGACAAGTTCCGCGAGTTCCTCGAGGAGTACCCGTTCGGAGCCAACTACAACGACTACGAGTGGTACTACGCGTCGGCGTTGTACGATTCGAACCAGTTTGAAGCCTCGTTGCTGGCGTACGATCAGGTGATCAAGAACGACAACTCCCCCTATCGGGACGGGGCGCGGTATCAGACGCTGCAAGCGCGCAGGCAGATCGTGCTGTCCCGGTACGGAAAGCTGGAGGATGTCCCATCGGGGCAGACGCTCGAAAAGACGATCACCACCGACTTCGGCAAGCAGGTGCTCGTGTATGCGATCTCGGATGAGCAGAAGGCGTTCATTCTCTCCTGCGACGACGTGCTGGATCGCGAGTTCACCGATCCGGACATCGCCAAGCAGCTGGATGACGCGCGCGCAGCCTATTCGTATATTCCGGCTCAGATCCTGTACAACCATGGCCGCTATGAAGAGGCGCGTGCTCGTCTGGAGCGGGTGATTGATCGCTTCCCGAAGACCAAAGAAGCAGGCCTCGCGGCCCAGGTGTTGGTCAACAGCTACGTCAACGAGGGCGACCTCGAACGGGTCGCGACGCTCGTCGACGAGCTCAAGTCCAAGAAGCTCGGTGCCGATGGCGGCGATGGATTGGGTTCGCTCGCGACCATTCAGGAGCAGGCGGTGTTCAGCTTGGCCGGGGCGAAAGCCACGCGCAACGATCACCTCGGCGCTTCCGCGGCGTACCTGAGCTTCCTGCAGCGCTTCCCGCAGTCGCAGTACCTGAACGTTGCGTTGTACAACGCGGCGAATCAGGCGGATCTTGCGGGTAATGCCGTAGATGCGATCAAGCTGTTTGAGCAGTACGTTGCCAAGTACCCGGCAGATGAGCGCTCCAAAGACCTCTACTTCCGCATCGCGGATACGTACTCCGCTACGTTGGAGCTCGATAAAGCCATCGGGTACTACGAGGGTTTGGTCTCTCGGTTCCCGGACCACAAAGATGCGTCCTCCGCGATGTACAACGCGGCGTTCTTGCGCGTCGGCATCGGGGATCATCGCGGCGCCGCGACTACCTACGAGCGCTACGCGCTGACCTTCCCGACGATCGGGGACGCAGAGGAGACCTTCTGGCGCGCAGGCGAGCAGTGGGAGCTGGTGTCTGAGAACGAGGCGGTGAGCTTCTACAACCGCTATCTGGACCGCTTCGGGGCTGGCGAGCCCAACCACGCGATTGAGTCGCTGTACAAGCTCGCGAAGCTGCAGGAGAAGAAGGGCGATCGTCGTGCTGCGGCGACGTGGACGCGTCTGCAGGATGCGTTCAAGGCCGCAAACGGTGCGTCGCTCACCGCGCGCACTCGCTCGCTGGCAGCGGAAGGTGCCGTGCTTGACCTGGGCAAAGAATACGCGGCGCTGAAGGCCGTCAAGTGGACTTCTTCGGAAGAGAAGAACGTAGAGCTGTTGACCAAGACCAAAGTGGAACAGGTCAAGGCGCTGACGGATCACGCGATGAACACCATCCTGACGTACGCGGATTACGACAGCACTGCGGCGGCTCTTTACTACATGGGCGTCGCCCGATTTGCCTACGCGGACATCGCGTATGACGGTCCGCCTCCCAAGGGCCTGTCCGAAGAGGAGCTTGACGTCTACCGTCAGGTGGTCGACGAAAAGTTCCG
Source organism: uncultured Pseudomonadota bacterium (assembly GCA_903900265.1). GTDB lineage: Bacteria > Myxococcota_A > UBA796 > UBA796 > SXON01 > CAIUMM01. The sequence continues at coordinate 52,156 of CAIUMM010000014.1, read as the reverse complement.
CATTCCTTCGGAGGATGAGGGCCGGAAACGTCTGCAAGCGGCGCTTGACAAGGCAAAGACCGAAAAGCGGTGGTCCATCTGGAACTCGAAGACGCTCAGCGCGCTCAACGAACGGTTCCCGTCTGACTTCCCCAGCGAGCGGAATGAGTCCCGTGGCGCCATCGATCCGGGAGATGTACCGATTGCCGGGCCTACCTCGGAAGTCACCAAGAAGGAGACACCATGAGTTTCCCCAACCGCGTCTCCGGTGGCCCGCTCGGTAGGTCCGCTTTGGGTGGCCTTGCTCTGCTGATGCTGACCGGATGCCCTCCCAAGGTGGATTCGAGTACGGCTACCGTCACTGGGCCGACCGCGGAGCCGGTCGCTCCTGAAGCACCTGCGCCTGTTCAGGGCGCGGATGCCGCGGCCACCGGCGCCGCTGAGAGCGCTGTCGCTGCAGCGGGCGTCGAGGAAGAAGCTTCCACCGATCCTTTCAAGCCCGATGACCGTCGCCAGCTGGACGACGCGGTCGCGATGCTGACCACGAAGGATCCGAACAAGGCACAGCAGGCGCTGGAGCGTCTCACGGCGTTGGCGTCGGGGTACCCGGACCAAGCCGCGATCCCGTACAACAGCGGTGTGGGCTGGCTAATCCAGGGCAATGAAGATCAGGCCAAAAAGTCGTGGCTACGCGCTACCGAGATCGACCCTACGTTCGACAAGGCATGGCTCAACCTTGGGTTGTTGAACCAGCGAGCGGGCCGGGCGGACCTCGCGTTGGCGAACTTTCAGTCGGGTCTGCGGTACAACGCCCGCAGCGTAGACCTGCAGGTCGCCGCGATCAACGCGTTGCGGGAGCAAAAGCGCTACGACGAGGCGATTCGGCAGGCCCGCGCTGCGTTGTCGGTGAACTCGCGCGCGATCCCTCTGTTCTGCAACCTCGCGCTCGTCTATCTCGAGACCAAGCAGCTTGATCTTGCCAAGTTCTTGCTGGAAAAAGCAGACGCAGATCTCAACGGAGACTCGAACGCGCAGCTCCACGCTACGTTAGGGCAGGTCTACTACCTCAAGGGGGACCCCGGAGCCGCAGAGCAGGAGTTCAAGCAAGCGCTCTCCATCGATCCGTTCCAGATCGCGGCGCTGCAGTTTCTCGGTACGTATTACCTCGATAACCGTGCTTACGACGATGCCACTCCGTTGTGGGAGCGTGCGGCGGCTGCTGCGCCCAAGGACGCCGGAGTCCACATCAACCTCGGTATCTGTTACCGCGGACTCGGTCGGTTTGAAGACGCGAAGAAGCAGTACGAGATCGCGCTGGGGCTCGATGCGAAGAACCCCGAGCCGTGGCGTGACCTCGCGGTGCTGTACGGCGACTACATGAAGGCGTACGACGCTGCCGTCGATGCGATCCAGCAATATCGGGCCTCCGGTGGTGGCCCGGCGAACGAGCTGGATGCGTGGGTTGCTTCGATCCAGAAGATCAAAGATAAGGCTGAGAAAGCGCGTAAGCGCGAGGAAGAGCGCAAGAAGCGCGATGCAGACGAAGCTATGCGCGCTGCGGATGAGGCCGCCAAGGCCGCTGCGGAAGCTGCGCTTAAGCCTGCTCCGGGGCAGGAGACTCCGGCCGCCGACACCCCGTGGAGTATGCCGGCGCCGACTCCGGAATCGCCACCGGTTTCGCCGCAGCCTGCACCCGCGCCGCAGCCCGCGCCGCAGCCTGCTCCCACGCCGCAGCCCGCACCCGCCCCGCAACCGGCTCCTGCGCCGCAGCCGGCCCCGCAGCCGACGCCCGCTCCTCAGCCTGCACCGCAGCCTGCTCAACCCGCTCCGCAGCCTGAGCCGGCTCCGGACAGCCCTTGGGGGAACCTATGATGCGTCTGTGTCGTCTTGGCGTGGTCATCTTTGTTGCGCTGACCGCGTCTGCTGCAGCGTTCGCCGCGCCTGGTGGCGCGATGACCTTCAACGAGAAGATCTCGGGTGTGGTACAGAAGCCCACAATCGACATCGTGCTCTCCCGGCAAAACCTTGCCCCGAAGTACACGCTCGTGCTGAAAGAGAGCTTCCTTCCTAAGATTTTGGAATCCATCAACCAGAAGCCGTTCTAAAGGGGGCGCTTTTGGACTGGAACCTCGCAAAATGGATGGAGGACGGTGGCATTTTCATGTGGCCGATCCTCGGTTGTGCGGTGATCGGCGCGGCCGTAGCGGCGGAGCGGTTCATTTTCCTGTACCTGCGCGCTTCCATTCACGCTCCGGCGTTTTTAGCGCAGGTACAACGAGACGTGTTGGACGGTGACGTAGACGCTGCGTTGCGGATCTGCAACGCGGAGTCGGCGGCTGTGCTCCCGCGTGTGCTCAAGGCTGGCCTCTTGCGTGCCGGTCACCCCGAGAACGAGCTGCGGGATGCGCTCGAAGAGGCGACGCTGGAGGTCACGCCGCTCGTGCAGCGGCGCGTGGCCTATCTGCCGACGATCGCCAATGTGTCGACGTTGCTCGGGTTGCTCGGCACGATTCAAGGATTGATCCTTTCGTTTCACGCGGTCAGCGACGCTACGCCGGAGGCCCGGTCGACGGCGCTCGCCAGCGGTATTGCCGTCGCGATGTACACGACCTTCGCGGGCTTGCTGATCGCGATTCCCGTGCTCATCGCCCACACGCTGATCGGCGCGAAGGCCAATCAGATCCTTGATGAAGTGGACCATGCGCAAGCGCGTCTGGTGAACTTGCTCAACGCGGTGTCCTCCAAAGGGGACGGCGCCGTGTTGCCTTTCCCGGGGCCGAAGGAATAGTTCGGATGGCTCGTCGCCGGGGACTGGAGGACGACGGTCCGGGTCTGGACCTGATCCCGGTCCTGTCTCTGGTTGTGCACCTGATTCCCATGTTGTTGCTCAGCGTCCGGTTTTTGGCGCTCGCGCAGATCTCCGCGCGAGGGGCGGTCGTGCCCGCGTTGGAAGCTCCGAGTGAGGGGGCGCTCGCGGAGCAGTCCAAAAAGGTCGTCAGCGTGCAGATCGACGGGGAGGGGTTTCTGGTCGGCGGAGCGGTGGGGCTGGATCCGCGGATTCCCTGCAAGGGCGCTTGTACACCGGACAGTTACGACCTCGATGCGCTGTCCGCTGCGCTGCGGTCGCTCAAAGAGGCCCACCCGGAGGAGACGCGCATCGTGATCGCGCCTTCGGAGACGGTCCCGTTTGAGGTCGTGGCGGACGTCATGGCGGCGTCCCGTTCGGAGCTTGTCGGCGGCGCCGAGCGGGTGCTGTTCCCCGAACCTCTGCTTGCGGTGCAACCTTGAGCGCCGGAACCGTTGACGGTGTGGGCCGGCCGCGCGAGTCTGCCGCCGACCGGAAGGCGCGCCGCGCGCAGCGCAGGGTGCCTTTACGCGTCGATCTGCAGATCACTTCGATGATGGATATGTTTACCATCATCCTCGTTTTCTTGCTGACATTCTTTGATCCTGGACAGGCCGAGACTCCGGTGCTGGTCTTGCCGGCTGTCGCCGCCTCGGGTGCCGAGAAGCCTGGCATCCGTGTGGAGATTCGCAAGAACGCGGTTGCGATTGATGGCGCTGAGGTGCTCGCGCTCGACGGCAGCGGAGGCTTGGTCAGCGGCACCGAGCTGCAAGGGCGTGTGCTGGTCGCTGTGCAACAGGCGCTTGATGGCAGGGAAGCCGACAACGGCCTCGTGGTCGCGATCGACCGGTCGGTGCCCTACGCCGTGGTCGCAGATGTGCTGGCGTCCGCGAACGCTGCAGGCTTCAACGAATACCGCTTCGTCGTGGAGTCCACGCGCTGAGCCCATTCCGCGCGCGGCGGGGCTTCGAGTAGCAGCGGATGCCCCTCGGATCGCGATTCCTTCCTGACCGAAGAATGATCGGGAACCGATCTCGAGCTATGTTGTCGTACAGTAAACTTCTGCGGATCTGCCGCAGTTGAACCTACACCGGTCCCCCAACCCGGAATGCCAAATGAGCGCAGCAGTCCAGCCAAACGCCACATCGAAGCCGCTCCCCAAGGTCTTGCGCCTGGGGCTAATCCATGACGGCAAGGTCACCGAACGCATCACCAAAATCGGTGAGGTGGTCAGCGTGGGTGAGGATTCACGAAATCTTTTCGTGGTGAGCGAGCCCAAGCTCGGGCAGCGCGTGGACATGTTCATCCCACAGCGCGAAGGCTACCTGATGCAGGCGCCGGAGTGGGTAGAGGGCATGGTGCAGACCAAGGACGGGATGAAGTCGTTGGTCGAGCTCCGGGCAAATCCAGCATCTGGCACTCAAAAGAAGGGCGATCTGTGGGTGTATCTGCTGGATGAGCGGATGCGCGGCAAGCTCGTCATCGGCGCCACCAGCATCCTGTTCCAGTTCGTGCCCGCTCCGCCTCAGCCCGAGCGCGCGCTGACTCCTGCGGACTTCCGCGCCAAGTGGTACGACGATGAAGACCCTCTCTTTCTGGTGCTGCTTGGCTCCTTCTCGGTCATCGCCGCAAGCTTCATGGTGTGGGTCTACGTGACCCCGCGCGTGGATGACGCGGATCTGGCCAACGTGGACGACGCGGCGAAGCTGCTTGAAAAAGACATCGAGCCCATCGCCATCGAGGTCGCGCCGACCGACGCGGGCGACGCTCCCTCCGAGAAGCCGAAAGAGACCTCCGAGAAGCCGAAAGAGACCGCTGAAAAGCAGGCTTCTCCTTCGCCGAGCCAGGCCAAGCCCAGCGCAGAATCCGTCGCCAAGAAGTCCTTGCTGTTGCAGGCGCTGGGCACGTTCGGCGAAGGTACGGCCGGAACCGCGGCGAACATGCTCGGCGACGACGCACACGCGATGGAAGGCCTCGACAGCGCCCTCGCGGGTGTCAGTGGCGCACAGCAGGCGAATGGCGCGAATCTGGGCCAAGCGCGCTCGGGCGGGCAGGGCGGCCGCGGGGATGCGACCGTCGGCGTGAGCACGGCGGCCGTTGGCAGCGCCAACGCCGGCAGCGCGGTGGTCGTCAAGGTGAAGAAGCCGAAGGTGGACTATGGCAACGCCGACACCGACGTGGAGTCCGGCGACGGCGGCTCGATCCCGTCCCTCGTTCGCAAGAAGGCGGGAACGTTCCAGAGCTGCGTGGAGGCGGGCCTCAAGCAGGACGAAAACATGAGCGGACGCGTCTCCATCGGCTGGACCATCACCGCCGGTAAGGTTGGGAACGTGCACAAGGTGGAGAACACCACCGGCAACGAGGCGATCTATACCTGCTTCGCTACCGCCATTCGCGGCTTGCGCTTCGACGAGACGCTGACCGCTGAGGTCGCTGCGTACTCCTGGTCCGTGTCCGGACAGTAGTTGAGATCGTCGTTGTGGGCCGTTTGCGCGGCGGCTTTTGGCTGCGTGCATCCGGCGTCGCAGGTGCCTGTACCCGTGGTGTCGCAAGTTTCCGTAGAGGGGATCGCGGCGCCTGTCTCTTCCCCGACGGTGGTTGATCCGCCGGTAGAAACTGTGGTTTCAGTCCCGGTCGCTGCTCCTCCCCCAGCTCCCGCAGTTTCGGCACCCGAGGCCCCTCGCTCTGCGATCGTTGGGGTGTTGAACGCGAGGTCGGCGAGCTTTCAGCAATGCGTCGACGCTGCGGTCCTTCGCGGGGACGTGGGGGGACAGCTCTCGGTCGGGTGGGTGATCGTCGCCGGGGTCGTGGGCGCGGTGCACGTCGTCCACGATTCCACGGGGAACAGCTTGGTGGGGGAGTGTTTTTCGAAGGTGATCTCTGGGCTGCAGTTTCCCCCGACGCTGACGGCGCAGGTCGCCGCCTACCCGTGGTCGTTCGCCACAGAGTAGCGGGCCGATGGGGATCGAAAGCGCGGCCGCAGGTGGTTTTGTCGGGCGGTGCACGCAGGGCCGGGCTATAGTAAACAAGTCTACAGGAGAGCTACATGTTTAGACTCAGCCGAGCATCTTTCGTCACCTGGGCCCCCGGTCTCACGGTGTTGTTACTCGCCCTGTCCTCTCCTGCGTCGGCAGTCGATCCGACGATCGCGAGCGCCGTAGAGCAGAGCTCGTCGCTCTCCGCCACCGAAAAGCTGCAGTTCGTGCAGCGCGCGGTGGATGGTACCACCCAGTGGATCAGCGGCCTCGAAGGTGAAAAAGAAAAGACGGTGAAAGATCGCCAGCTCAGTGACGACGAGCGCAAAGCGGCCATCACCTGCTACGACGCGGTGCTTACGCCGCTGCGTGAGATGCTCGAGTCCATGCGGCGCTCGTCGAACGAGATGCAGGTCGCGATGGCGGAGAGCAACGATGTCCATGCGGATCTCGCGTACAAGCGCGTCGCTGTGGTGTACAAGCTCGCCGGCGAAAAGCAGTCGGAGTCGATGGCCTGCGCTGCCGGCACGTCCAAGAAGAGCGGCGATGCGTTGGTTAGCATGGACGAAGGCGCACAGTCCTCGACCGGCGTGATTGACGAAATTGTGGTTGACACTCCGCAGGATCCGTCTCCCGGAGCTTGAGTCTCTCTTGACATTGCGCCCGGGCGATTTTCGGGTGAGATTAGCTACTGACGTTTTCTATGATCGCTGAAACCTTGCTGAACCTCGTGTGCTCTTGACCGGCTCCTTCCGCCAGATGTCTGCCCCCCTCGTGATGGGCCTGCTCGCGCTGGTGTCTTCCAGCGCGGTTGCGGGGCCAGGGGATCACATCCATGTGGGAGACGTGGTGCTCACCCCTTCCGTGGAGGTGGGGTCGACGTTCCATTCGAACATCTACCTGTCTGACGGTAGCGAGGGCGCCCCCGAGATCGCCGCTCCTGCGGTTCAGGTGCAGCCGCGTCTGAAGTTGTCGTTGCCGAAGAAAGACTTCCAGCTGGACTGGGAGCTTGGGTACCACCTGAAGACGTTCATCGACTTCAAGCCCAATGATCCGTACAATGTCAGCAACCTTGACCGCTTCAATGAAGTGGACAGTACGCTGGACATCGTGGCGTTGCAGCGGAGCTTCTTGGGCTTCAAGTTGGGGGATGTCTTCTCCATCACCAACTACCCCGCCGAGCTCGGCACCAGCCAGTACAGCGCGAACGTGGTGGTGACCTCGAACGACGTGCGCGGCGGCTTTGTCGTTCGGCCGGGTTCGGCTTTGGATGTCGATTTGCTCGGGCAGCTGGGCATCGACAACTACAACATCCCCGGCGCGCTGCAAGAAGACTCCACCGACTTCACGTTCAACAACCGCGCGAGCTTTGGGCCCATGCTCAATGCGAATTGGCGTTTCTTGCCGAAAACCACGCTAATCTCCGACAACTCGGTGGTGTGGTACAAATGGCAGGACAACCTCATCCCGGCGATCGGTCCCGAGGTCGAGGGCGCTGTATACGGCAACTACATCGGCAAGCCCGATGGGTTGGCGTGGCGGTCGCAGTGGGGCGTGAAAGGACAGTTCACCCAGAAGATCAGCGCGCAGGCGGAGCTCGGCTTCGGGCAGGCGTACTACGACGAAGCGTCGGTGCTTGACCAGTCCGGAAGCCTGTCCGGAAACAGCGCGGAGCTGGATACCTCGCTGCAAGGGGAGACGTTCTCTCGTGACTTGACGAGCTTTGGGGAAGGCTTCCTTGTGAATGCGCAGCTCGCGTACACCCCGGTTCGCAATCACTCCGTGACGCTCGGATACCGCAAAGACTTCCAAGATGCGGTGTTCACGAACTACGTGGCGTATAACTATGGGTTCTTGCGCTACAACGGGCTCTACGGATCCAAGCTGGGTGTGAGCGCCGAGGTCGGGGCTCGGGTCGACGGCTACCATGGCGAGGTTCATCGCAATGACCTCAACATGAACGCCAAGGCGGAGCTCGCGTACAAGTTCACGGACTTCCTCAACGCCCGGCTCGGCGGTGGATGGACGCAACGCTCCTGCGCCGACAAGGGCTGCGAGGGCGTGTTCTACTCCACGCAGTACGACGACTTCTTCGGCGAGTTCGGCGTCACCGTCTCGTACTGACGCGCTCGGTCGTGCCCAGAAGCGGCCGCCTCTCGAATAAAGTGCGGACGTTCGTAGAGGTGCGGTTATCTTTGTGGTGGAGGTGTCATGATCTTCGTCCTGCTTGCCAGTCTCGCGGCGTTCGCTGCTGATGGGGTGGCCGATATTCTCACCTACGAAATCGGCCCGGGTGACCTCTTGTACGTGCAGGTCGTCGGGCAGCCGGACATGACCGGAGAGGCCCGCGTGGACGGCGCGGGCAGCTTGCTGGTTCCACAGGCGAGGGCTGTGGGTGTGACCGGCTTGACCCTCGATGAAGCGCGCCTGGCGATCACCACCACGCTCGCTGATGGCTACTTGCGGAACCCGCAGGTCCTCGTCGACATTCGGGAGTTCGCAAGCAAGAAGATCGCGGTGACCGGTGGCGTGAAGACTCCGGACGGCTACTCGCTCGAAGGGGGGCGGTCCCGCGTCAGTGACGTTCTCATGCGCGCCGGTGGGTTGATGGACCCGGCGGCTCCCCGCGCGGAGATCTGGAGAGACGTACAGGGCGTGCGGCAGATCATCCGCATCGATCTTCAGAAGCTGCGGAGCGGGGATGCCGTGGCGGACATCGAGCTCATCGCGGGTGACCACCTCTACGTACCCGAAGTGGACCAGGTGTATGTAGACGGGCAGGTGGCCAAGCCGGGCGGCGTCGCGTTCCACGACAACATGACCTTGACCGAGGCGATCGCTCAGGCCGGCAGCGTCACGTCCGCAGCGCGTCGGCAAGGCGTGATCATCACGCGCGACGGCGTCCAGATTCGGGTGAACTTCCAGCGCGTGCAAACCGGCAAAGATGCCGATGTCGCGCTTCAGCCGAAAGATCAGATTTATATTCCAGAGTCGGTGTTCTGATCTCGCCACACGGGCTCTCCCGCGCCCCTTGATCGGTTGGCTTCAGCGGCTTGCGAGCTGAGCCCGTGACACGTCAAGAGAATAGCGGTACAATAGGGGGAGAGAAGAGTGTATTCGTGGCACGAATTCGTACATCCCAGGTGTCGGCCGCTTCCAACGGAACCCTGACGGCTACCCCCGAGATGACGTCATCGAAGCCGCGTGCCGCCGGGGCGACGAAGCGCAAGAAGCCTATGGGACAGCCGGACGCCCCCAAGGGGCTCAACCCTGCGGTGGAGCAGGGCGCGTTGCTCATCGGCTTGGGCGTGTGCGGTTTTGTGGCATTGGCATTGGCAAGTTGGCACGCGACCGATCCGAGTCTGTCCGTCGCGGGTGGTGCCCCGATTCAGAATCTCACCGGTTCGGTCGGCGCGATCCTCGCGGACCTGCTGCTGCAGGGGTTTGGATACGCCTCCTGGTCGGTGGTGGTGGTGGCGGGGATGCTCTCGCTGCGTTTGGCGGGCCGTCGCGTAGGCGGGTGGGGCTCGGCGATGCTGGGTGCCACCGCGTTTGCGCTGCTCGCGGTAGGCATTGAGCTGGTCGCGGGGGCGCCGGGGCGGCCGTTCCCGGCGGGCGGGCTGTTGGGCGCCGCAGGTGTGCAGGCGTTGGTCCCGCGGTTCGGGCAGATGGGCACGGGGATCGCCGTGGCTTCGGCGCTGATCGGCACGGTGACGGTGTTGTTCAGCATCAATTGGCAGCCGATGTTCGCCCGCGCCGTCGAGCGGGTGCAGACCGGCGTGCCCATGGCGGCGCGCGCCGTGAACTCCTTGGGCGGAGCGGCGGTTCGCGCCGGCGCCAACGGTCTGCTGTCGATGCGGGACCGGATGCGGTCGGACGAGGAGGACGGAGCCGACGGAGAGGAAGAACAGGACGACGTCTCCGATGCGGGCGATGTCGCGGTGCCTGCGACCGCGGCGGAGCGCCAGTCGGTGGCCGGCTCGTTGGTGCCGCGTTTGTTCGCGGGGGACGACGCCCGTCCGCCCGCTGCGTCAGTGGTCGACCGTCCGCGGCTGCCGGACGCTGCGGTTGCCGTCCGCAAGCGGGAGACGCCGTCGTTGTCCGACCTTCCATCGGTGGATCTGCCCGCGCCTCCGAGCGTGTGGGCGGCCCGCGCGGTCCCCGAGCTGCTGCCCATCGACGACATCGACCGGGATGCGCCGACTCAGCACAGCGGTCGCTCGCTGGTCGAGGTCGAGTGGGAGCGCACGCAGGCGCCGCGGCAGACGTCCGCTCCTGCGTTGGGGGCATCTCCGCTGCGGCAGCCCGCCGTCGTTCCGCCGTCCGTGGCAGCGCCTTCGGTAGTAGCGCCCTCGGTAGTAGCGCCTTCGGTGGCCGCGCCTTCGGTGGCCGCGCCTTCGGTGGTCGCGCCTTCAGTAGCAACGAGCGGGTCTCCGGGCTCGTTGGTGGCCTTGTCGCCGACGCTTCGTCGCGCAGTTTCGGAAGATCGTCCGTCCCAGTTTGACGAAGCGCTGTCGGATTGGGCCGGGGGAGACCGCCGTAGCTTTCCTTCGGTCGCCCCGGTGCGGCCTCCGGCGCCCAAACCGGCGCCCGCTGTGGCCGCGCCCGTAGCGGCCCCGCCCGCAGTGGCCGCACCCCCGCCCGCGTCGTCCACGCGCGTCGCGAGCGCGCCCGCGGTCGTCCCCGGAAACCTGCGCTCCGGCGGCTCCAACGATGATGGTCGCGCGGTGCGCGCCCCGAATCGCCTGCAGATCGCCTTCGAGCTGCCTCCGTTGTCGCTGCTCGATGATCATCCCGCGATCGTCACCGGCACCGACGAAGGGGTGCTGCACGAGCTCGCGCGTAAACTCACCGCGAAGCTCATGGACTTTGGCGTGGAGGGGCGCGTCACGGCGATTCGCCCTGGCCCCGTGATCACCATGTTTGAATACGAACCCGCGCCGGGCGTGAAGGTCTCGAAGATCTCGTCGCTGTCCGACGATCTCGCGATGGCGCTTCGGGCGATGAGCGTGCGCATCGTTGCGCCCATCCCGGGGCGTGGCGTGGTCGGCATGGAGATCCCGAACGAAAAGCGGCAGACGGTGTGGGCGCGCGACGTGTTCGCATCCAAAGAATTCCGCGACTCCCAGAACATCTTGCCGGTGGTGCTCGGTAAGGACACCGAAGGGCGTCCGTATGTCGGCGACCTCGCCAAGATGCCGCACTTGCTGGTCGGCGGTACCACCGGGTCGGGAAAGAGCGTCGGCGTCAACGCGATGCTGTGCTCGCTGCTGCTCACCAAGACCCCCGAAGAGCTCCGCATGATCCTTGTGGATCCGAAGATGCTCGAGTTTGAGCTCTACAAGGACATCCCCCACCTGCTACACCCGGTAGTCACCGAGCCAAAGTTGGCGTCAGCTGTGCTCAAGTGGGCATGTGTAGAGATGGATGAGCGTTACCGGATGCTCGCCCGCTGGCAGACGCGCAACATCGAAGGCTACAACCAGCGTGTCGTCGAAGAGACCGCGGATTGGACGCCTGAAAAAGCCCGTAAGTTTGCGCCAAAGGACTGGCCCGAAGGCGACCTCCTCCCGCTCCCCCGCAAGCTCGCTTACATCGTCGTCGTCATCGACGAGCTCGCCGACTTGATGATGGTCGCCGCGAAGGACGTCGAAGAGAGCATCGTCCGCATCGCGCAGAAAGCCCGTGCCTGCGGCATCCACCTGATCGTCGCGACCCAGCGGCCCAGCGTCGACGTCATCACCGGCTTGATCAAGGCGAACATGCCGTCGCGGCTCGCCTATCAGGTGCGCCAGAAGAACGACGGTCGCACCATCCTCGATCAGAACGGCGCGGAGGCGCTGCTCGGGCGAGGGGATTTGCTGTTCCTTCCTCCTGGTACTTCTGGGCTGATTCGCGCCCATGGCCCGCTGTTGACCGACGAAGAGGTGCGCCGCATCACCGATCATTGCCGCGAGCAGGGAGCGCCGGATTACGCGCCGGCCATCAAGCTCGATGACGGCGATGCCATCGGAGATGAAGATCTCGCCGCGGAGAAGGACGAAAACTACGATCGCGCCGTGGACTTTGCGATCGAGAAGGGCAAGATCTCCACCAGCATGATCCAGCGCCTGCTCAAGATCGGGTACAACCGCGCAGCGCGGATGATGGAGATCATGGAGCAGGAGGGCGTCGTCGGCCCGGCGGATGGCGCGAAGCCTCGTGAAGTGCTCGTTCAGGCGCGCTGAATCGCGTATTCTCCCTTGCGCCGCCGGACCTATCCGGCTAAGCGCGACCGGCCTCGGGTTCCCCGGGCATAACGTACGACGCGGCACGGCTGCCTTTGAGCCTTGAAACGTCCAATGCGAGGTACATATGGGCAAGAATAGCGAAATGGGCCTGATCGGCCGCAAGATTGGCATGACTCAGATGTTCGACGCCGCCGGCGCCGCGTTGGGCATCACTGTTCTGGAGATGGGCCCCAACGTGGTCCTCCAGGGCAAGACCACCAAAGGAAATGACGGCTACAGCGCGCTTCAGCTGGGCTACGGCACCCGCAAGGCGTTCCGCGTCACCAAGGCGGAGACGGGCCACTACAAGAAGGCCGGCGAGGGCGTTCTGCCCCGCTACGTTCACGAGATCCGCGTCCCCGACGCGACCGTGGCCGCGAACCCCGTCGGCACCGTGTTGACCGTGGCTGACGTGTTCAAGGATGGCGTTCGCGTGGACGTCACCGGCACCTCCAAGGGCCGTGGCTTCCAGGGCGTCATGCGCCGCCACAACTTCAAGGGCTTCAAGCGCACCCACGGTGTGCACGAATACCACCGTCACGGCGGTTCGATCGGCACCCGGCTCACCCCCGGTATGACCTTCAAGGGCGTAGGCATGCCCGGTCACATGGGCGATTGCCAGGTGACCGTGCAGAAGCTCCTCGTCCACAAGATCGACGTGGCGCGCAACCTGCTCTTCATCAAGGGCGGCGTCCCCGGCCCCGATGGCGCGAACGTGGTTGTCCGCCTCGCGGTCAAGAAGGTCAAGTAGTCCGTTAGAGCCTGGTGCTCGTGCGCGCCCCGGACGTCGGTCTGGGGCGTTTGCATTTTTACCGTCCACCCTGTCCGATCCGCCCCGTGCGGGTCTGACGGTGTCAGGACCCGAAGAAGAACCGAACCACGGCCATGAGCCGGCGGCTCCACTCCCGGGGGTGAAAGCGGGCCGCGAACAGCCAATGGGTGACCAAGCCGGCGAACATCGCCAAACCGACCCCGCTCACCCCAGCGCCCGCGAGCACCATCAACGGGATGCCCCAAGGCTCCGGGCGCCACGGCGCGATGAGGATCGCTCCCGACAAGCCCAGCGCCAGCGCGCAGATCGCAAGGGAGACGCGGATCGCTGCGTGTCGGATCTCCACGCGTAGCTCTTCGGCACCGGGATCCTTGGTCGTGATCGAGATGCGGCCGTGCTCCAGATCCAAAAGCAGCTGGTTCGTTTGCGTCGGCAGATCGCGAAAAGTGGCCTGGGCTTGCTGCAACAGCCGCATCGCGTCAGCGCTGAGACGTTCGGGGCCTAACCGTGTCTGCACCAAGCGAGTCGCCAGCGGACGGACCTCGGCGCTGATGTCGACGTCGGGGAGCAGCCTCTTGGCAATTCCGTCGACGATGCTGGTAGCGCGGGCGATGACCGCGAATTCGCGCGGAAGCTGAATGCGGAAGTGACTCGCGACTTGAATGAATTCGGCGAGCGAGCTGGTTTCGCTTAGACGCGACAAGCTTGCGCCCTCGTATTTGGACATCAGGCGTTGAATCTCCGCCTTGAATGCCTTTAGATCGACTCGCTCTTTCGTGGCTCCCGCTCTGTAGATCGCCAGGGCTACGGTCTCAGCGTTGCGGAACACCAAGCCGGTGAACACTTCTGTCATCACGTCTTGCATCTCTCCGGTCAGATGCCCGGTGAGGCCGAAGTCGAGGAAGCACAGATCCCCGTCTGGGAGCACCAGCAGGTTCCCCGGGTGAGGGTCCCCGTGAAAGAACCCATGTTCGAAAAGTTGCAGGTACCAGCTCTCGATCAACCGGCGCATGGCGGCTTTACCCTCCTCTGAGCCGGCCTCGATCCGGTTCAAGCGGAGTCCGTCCATCAGCTCCATCACCAGTACACGGCGGGTGCCCCACTCGCGGTAGACATCGGGTACGCGAACGCCCTTGACGTTGCGGTGCTGGGCCTGAAAACGCTGGCATGCCCTTGCTTCTTGGAGGAAGTCGAGCTCGCTTTCCATTGCGGTCTGGAATTCCTGAACAATCTCAATGGGGGTATACAAGCCCGGGATCGACAGCCGCCCGTCGACGAGGTGCGCGAGCGTATACAGAATGTGAAGGTCCGACCGGAGCATCTTCTCGATGCCTGGCCGTTGTACTTTGACTGCGACACGCCGGCCGTCTTTAAGCGTGGCGGCGTGCACTTGGGCGATGCTCGCGCACGCGATCGGCTCCTCCTCAAAGGACTCAAACACCTCATCCAGCGGCCGGAGTAGCTCCGACTCAATTTGGGCACGAATGAGGCTGAAATCTACCCGTGGTGCGTTGTCTTGCAGCTGGGCAAGCTCTTCGAGCACATCGGCAGGAAGAATGTCAGGTCGAACGGAGAGTACCTGACCCAGCTTGATGAAGGTTGGTCCGAGGTCCGCGAGCGCTAGCCGTACGCGCATGGCCTTAGGCGCGTCAGAATGGCTGTTTTTCGTGTCGAGACCGATAATCCGCCCGAGCTCTCCGAATCCATGCGAGGCCAACACCAAGGCGATCTCGGTGATGCGCGGCAGGTCGTGTACGGACATCGGAGGCACCTTGGGCGCTTATCGCGATATGCCATTCCGTCTGGAGCTTTTGTATGTCGTTGTTCGTCTCTCGATCGCGGTTGCTGAGGTTGGCGGTGCTTGCGTCGCTGACCGCTTGCACGGGCGAAACCAATGCTACAAAGGCTGGAAACCCAACCGCTTCGGCGCAGGAGGGCGGACCTCTCCAGCGGGACACGCTGGTGATCGCAGCGTCTCAAGACGTTCAGGATCTCCTGTACGTCGTCAGCCAGTCGGCCATGGACTCCCCCGTGATCGAGGCCTTGACGTTCGCGCCCATGGACGGGGATTTTGATTGTCGGGTGACCTACAACCCGGAGTGGGCCGCATCTTGGCAGTTTAGTGAGGATGGAAAGGGCATTACCCTGCATCTGCGGGATGACGTCACCTGGGAGGATGGCCAGCCGCTCACCGCCGAGGACTACAAGTTTAGCTACGACCTTATCGCCGATCCTGCGGTGGCGTCCCCGCGCGCAGACATGCTCGCGCACATGGAGCGGGATGCGCGCCCCCGCGTGATCGACGCGCACACCGTAGAGTTTCGGTTCAAAGAGGCTTACGACCGCACGACGATGTTGCAGCAGGTCAACGTCACGCTCGCGCCGAAGCATGTCCTCGATAGCCCCGACCTTGATCGAGGATCCTTGCGTGGTCACGCGCTGAACACCGCAGCGCCGCTCTCGAGCGGACCTTGGCGGCTCGCCGCGTGGGAAAAAAACGCTCGTGTAGTACTTGAACCGAACCCCAAGTTCTCCGGTCCCAAGCAGTACATTCCCAAGCTCAAGCGCGTGGTGTTCAAGGTCGTGCCTGAGTATGCGGCTCGCTTGGCAGAGCTTGAAAATGGCAGCGTCGATCTCATGGATCAGGTGGAGGTCAGCGACGCGGACGTGCTCGCCGCGGAGCACCCCGAGATCCAGCTCCGACGCCGTGGTTGGCGATCGATGGACACCGTGATGTGGAACAACGTCGACCCGGTGGACTACAAGGCGAAGGTCTCGTCCGCCAAGCCGGGGGAACAGCCCGCCGGCGTGGCGCCGCATCGCATCTTTGGCGACCGCGAGGTGCGGCGAGCCTTGGCCTCTGCGATCGACATCGACAAGCTGATCAAGGACCTCCTCACCTCCCAAGCCACCGGGGATGTCTACGGACGCCCCGCGATCGGCACCATCACGCCGGCGCTGTGTGGCGCGCACGATGACGATGTGCAACGCTTTGCGTTTGACCCCGACGCCACGCGCACCCAGCTGGCCTCGCTGGGTTGGACCGACTCCAACAGCGACGGCTGGCTCGACAAGGGCGGCGAGCCGATGCGGTTCACGATGATCACCAATTCGGGCAATCAGCGGCGGGCGAAGGCCGCGGTCATCATCCAGACCAACCTGAAGGCGGTCGGGGTGGACATGCAGATCGAGCAGCTGGAGACCAACACGTTTTTTGAGCGGCTGCGCGCGCGCGACTATGAGGCGGCGCTCTCCGGCTGGGCTGCGGGCCTGAACGTCGACCCCGACGCGATCTGGGGCTCGGACAGCCCCTTCAACTTTACCAGCTACCGCAATCCCCGCGTCGACGAGCTCATCGCGAAGGGCATGTCGGAGCCGGACGCCGAGAAAGCCAAGCCGGTTTGGCACGAGCTGCAGCAGACCATCTACGATGACCAACCCTACGCATTCTTGTACTGGATGGACGAGATCGTGGCGGTCAACAACCGCTTTCAGAACGCGGCTATCGACATCATCTCGCCCTATCGCAAGCTGTACCAATGGTCGGTGCCTGTCGAAAAGGTCAAGTATCTGGAGTGAATGTGGGAGAACTGGGGATGAACGTCATGTTCTGGGATGTAGTCCGCGCACTGGCGATCCTGACGTTGACCTGGTTCCTCGCGACCTGGCTGCGTCATCCGGTTCGACGGTTGTTGGCCGGTCACGTAGAGCCGACGACGGCGGGGTTCCTTTTGGGAGCGGTGCGTCCGGTGTGTATGGCGCTGGCCCTCCCGCCCGCGTTGGATGCCGTCGGCGTCTCGATGACGAGCACGCTCGCGGTGCTGTCGACGGCGGGCCTCGCGATCGCGCTGGCGCTCCGGGACGCCTTGTCCAACGTCGCGAGCGGCGCGATCCTGTTGACGGTGCGACCCTTCCTCGTAGGGGACCGGGTATCGGTCGCGGGTCATACGGGCGTCGTCTCGCGGATTGGGTTCCTGCTGGTGGAGCTGGACACCGACGATGGCCGTCGAGTGAGCGTGATGAACGACAAGGTCGTGGCGCTCCCGATGGAGCGCCACGGCGCTGATGGTCTGGTGCGGCTCGAGCTGGTGGTGCGCCTTCCTCGCCGTGCTGGCGCGGTCGCGGAGATCGAGGCCGTCGCGCACTCCGTGGGCGCTGAGGTGGTCGTTCAGGAGGTGGAGGTGGAGCGCGTGCGCGTCGTGGTGCGGGTGCGGGTGCATCCGACCGAGCTGGCTGCGCGGCAGCGTGCGCTTTGGGCCGCGCTCGACCCGCACGTGTTCAACAGCTGAACGCGATCGGCGCGGCGCTACCCGCGCTGGGCTACGGCGTCGTGAAAGGAGCGTCGTACGCCATGCATCCCCGGGCCGCCCGCACGGCTGGGGTGCACGCGGTTGCTCAGCAGCACCGCGAACCAGTCCGCCTCGGGTTCGATCCACAGCGAGGTGCCGGTGAACCCGGTGTGCCCGTGGCCTTCGAGGGTGCTGTGCGCCCCAGAGAAGGAATCGTCCCCGCGCAGCAGCCAACCGAGGCCGCGGCGTCGTTGCCCGTCCGCGACGTGCTCGCGCCGCGACTCGGCGAGCAGCGCCGCAGGGCCCAGCCGCGCGTCGAGGGTGAGCCAGGCCTGCGCGTAGGTCGCCAGATCCGCGGCGGTGCCGAAGAGCCCGGCGTGCCCAGCCACCCCGTCTAAGCGGTACGCATTTTCGTCATGCACGACGCCACGGAGCAGGGTGTTGCGCCAGCCGCAGTCTTCGGTCGCGGCCACCGCCCCGGTCACCGGACCGTAGCCGGTGCTGTGCATCCCCAACGGCTCGAACACCGCCTGCCGCGCATAAACGTCTTGTCGCAGGCCGGTCACGCGCTCGATGATCGCGCCGAGGGTGATGAAGCCGAGGTCGCTGTAGACGATCGCGCCGCGCTCGCCGATCGCGCTCTGGAGCACGTTGCCGAGGGCGGTCAGGCGGTCGCTGGTGTCCGCGTACACCGGCCGCCACGCGGCGAGACCCGAGGTGTGCGTGAGCAGCTCGCGGATCGTCGTGTTGCCGAGCGATGGCGTCTGAAACCACCCCGCGTTGGAGATGAAGCGGCTGACGCGGTCGTCGAGGGACAGCGCACCGTCGGCGCAGAGCCGAAGCACGCACGGAAGCGTCGAAACCACCTTGGTCAGCGAGGCCAGATCGTACCGGGTCTGCGCGGTGACGGGCGCGCCTGCCCGCTGCTCCACGCCCGCGCAGATCACGGCGCTTCGCGACGTCCTGCTCCCAAAAATCGCGACCGCGCCGGGCAGCTGCTGGGTGTGCACCGCCTCGTCGAGGATGCCTTGAACCCGCGCGGTGACGGCGTCCATCGCGGTTACTGCCGTTCCACGCGCATCGCCGCCAGCGAGCGCGACCACTCTTCAATCATCGCGCGGGTGCTCGCGCTCGAAGGGATGGGCAGCGCCGGCGCGGTCAGCTCGGGCGGCGCTTGCAGGATCGACACGCCTGCGCTCAACGGCCCGGCGCTGACGTCGATCGCGGTCATGCCGTTGGCGCGACCGGCGGTGTAGTAGATCTCGGCGATGCCCGACGCGTTGGTGGTCGCGGATTCGGGAACTGCGCCGTCGCCGAGGCTCTTTTGGATGGTGAGCGGCACGTTCGGTACCGGGTATCCAAACTCGTCCAACGTCACGATGGTCAGCATCGCGCTGGAGAGCCCGTCCGGTGGGAGTCGTCGCTGAGAAGGGATCACCAGCAGCTGCGTCATCTCGTTGCCGGTGACCGCGGCGGCGACTGAAGCCGTCAGCTCGACCGGACCCGTGCCGGTGGTGGTGAACAGCGCGTCGTAGGAGCCGTTCTTGAGGTCGGTGACGCCCTGCAGCTTGGCGCCGTTCGCGGACCACGCGAGCGTGCGACCGGCGAGGGGAGTCCCCGCGGGGCCCGACACCGCGGCGTGCGCGGTGAGGCTCGTCGCCGAGGTGGGCAAGGTCTGCGGCGTGGCGGTCAGCGTGATCTGGCTCGCGCGCACCGGGACGAGCATCAGCGGGCGGGTCTCCGACTGCACCGCGGCGCCGTTGGTCAGCTTGACGCTCAGGGAGCCTTTGACCGCGGCGTTGCCGTCTGGCGGCGTGTAGGACGCGACGTAGACGCCGCCGCCTTCATGACTCGCGGGGCCGATGGAGCCCGCGGATACGGTGAACGCGACGCTCGCCATCTCATCCGGCTTGCCCTCGGGGGTCACCACCATCGCGCGGATCGGCACCCGCAGGCGCGCGTCCGAGGGGATCCCGGCGACGGTCGGGAACAGCGCGATGCGGCGCGTCTCGGGCAGCTTCAGGTCGATGGCTTCTTCGGTCACCGTGCCGTTGGCGCCTGCTTGGACGCGCGTCGCAGAGGTGGTCCCCGGCGGCACCACCACGGGGATCTTTGCGCGGCCCTTCGAGTCGGTCTTGACCGGCCCGAACTCGCGCCCCCCGACGCGAATCACGACCGGGGTGTTCGGCGCTCCGGTCACCGATTGGCTGACGTTGGCGGTGAGCGGGACCGCGAGGGCGCCGTAGGTGCGCATCGGGTCTCCCGCGTCCACCGCGGTCACCAGCGCGAGCTGCGGTACCGAGACCGTCGGCGCGGTGTAGAGGCCGTTGAAGACGCCGTTCCCGACGTTGGTCACGTTGGTCAGCGCACCCACCGAGGTGTTCAGCGCCAGCCTCACGCCGGCCAGCGCGCGCGGGTCGCCGCCGGTGAACGTGAACGCGACGCTCGCGGTCTTGTCGACGCCGAGGGTCAGCTTTGCGGGGTTGGCGCCCACCGCGAGCCCTCGGCTGCGCGGCACCGCGATCGGGAAGCTCCACGCACGCTCCACCGCGACCTTGTTGGGCAGCTTGCCCTTGACGGTGATCGTCGCCGCCGACGGTGCGTCGGTCTTCATCGGGGTGAACGCGATGCGGTACAAGCCGCCGCCTTGATCTTCGGGCACGCCGGCGATCCCGCTGGTCGCGGTGAGCTTGAGCGCGAGGCCGGGGATCGGGGTTCCGTCCGGGTAGAGCGCGAGCAGGTACAAATCCACCGGTGTCGCGCCGTCGCCGACCACGTTGGTCGGGCGGAGCAGCTCGAGGAGCGAGGTGCCTTCAAAAACGGCCGGCGCCTGCGCCTGTGCCGCGGGGACGCCGTACGCGACGGTGAGCCCTACCGTAGCGCTCCCGATCAAGGCGAGCAGCAGGGCAGATGCGGATACGGAGGTAGGCAGCTTCACGTTGGCTCCAGAGCGTGCGAAGGGTTGCGAAGGGTAAGGGGCGCGGCGATTGGGGGCAATGCGCCGGGGCAGGGTGGGGGTATGCGTGCGCTTCCTGTCGGCGATAGGAATGAGCCGGGAGGTACTATCCCCGAATCGTCCGCTCTCTCCCGGTTCCGATGGAACCTGCTGCTTCTGGTGTGCCTGATGGTGCGGGCCGTCGGCGATCTGGCGCGTCTTGCCTCGCAGCCGGAGCGGTATTGGGACCGCGAGGAGGTCTACAACGCAGGCGTCGGCTGGTATGTGTGGTACGCGGGGCTCGCGGATCAGCTGCTCGCCTTGCAGTACAAGGCGTTTTGCGGTGGCTGCAGCGTCGTGGCTGCGGTGGCTGCGCCGATGCTCGGCCTTGGGGGCGACCATCTGCTGATCTTCAAGCTGGTGCCGCTGTTGATGTCGCTCGCGACGCTGGCCGTAGGCGGATGGGCGGTGCGCCGCCACGCGGGAGATGGGGCGGGCGCGCTGTTTTTGATGTTCTTTGGGCTGCCCCCGGTGGGGCTGGGGGATCTGGGGTTGATGGCGTGGGGGAACCACACCGAAGGCCTCTTTTTTGTGTTCCTTGCGCTGGGCTTGCTCGAGGGAGGATCGCCGCTCGGGCTCGGGCTCGTGATGGGGCTGGGCGTGTGGTTCTGCAGGACGACGTTGATCGCGCCGTTGGTGATCGGCGCCGTGGCGCTGCTCCGCGGGCCGGATTGGAAGGCGCGCGGCTTGCTCGCTTTGGGCTTTGGGATTGGCCTACTGCCGATGGCGCTGCCAGCTTCCGCAGGCGACTACGGCTACTACCAGTTCGGGCTCGCCAAAAACCTGCTCCCAGCCGGCTTGGGCGAGGCGATCGCGCGCGGTGCCCCGATGGTCACGCCCCTACCGATGAGCTGGCGCCTGTACACCGGAGTTCAGGGCATGGACGGGCTCGGGTCGGCGTGGCTCCCCGGCGTAGGCCTTGCGGTGCTGTTGCTGCTCTCGCAGGGCACACGCAGCCGGCGCTTATGGGTGCTCCCGGCGATGGCCCTTGGGTTTTTTATCGCGTTCTCCATCTCGGGTTTTCCGCTGACCCGGTTCCGCCCGCAGGGCTCGATGCTCGGCATCCGCTACAGCGCGCCGTGGATCGCGCTGCTGTTGGCGACATGCGCGGTGGCGATCGCCGCAGGATATCGCAGCGGCGGCTGGCGTCGTGGGTGCGCAGGGTTCGCCTTGCTGTTGGTGGGGGGGCCGTCGTTGGTCGCGCAGGTGCGGGCCCTGCGGGCGTTTCACTACGATGCGGCGGTGTGGGAGACCCCTGCGGTCTTCCACCATGGCTTTGGGGCGATCGCTACGTGGCGGGTCAGCGACGCGCGCCTCGAGGCCGCGGGGGCGGAGGATCCGAAGACCGCGGCCGGCTTGCTGCGGATGCGCGGATATCGCGCGGCCGACGCGGTATACAACCAGCGTTCTTCCTGGCAAGATGCGGCAGCACACCTGCAGGCGCTCCCGCACGGCGGCGACGTCGCGCTGGCGGCGATGGCGCAGGCGCTCACCGACTCGAACACTGGCTGGGACTCGATGGCGGACACCAACGCCCGATTGTCGGTGCTGCCCAAGGACGTAGCGGCGATCGTGGGGGAGGGTATCGCGTGGAACCTGATGTTCGGGATGCCGCAGGGGCCGCCGTTGCCGGGCCACGATCCTGTGCTGCGGGCTCGGACTCGAGCGAGCGAAGGCATCCGTCGCGCGCGCGCTGGGATCGAGGACTCAAGCGCAGTGTGCTGGACCTGCGTGGCGGCCGGCGCGGCGATGTGGGACGTCTGCAAGCAGCGGAGCCCGCCTCCGCGCGTGCTCGCTGCCTGTGTGAGCGGCGCGCTGGCTGACCTTGGACCGGACGCGATCGCGTTGGCGCGTGGCGCGGGCGCGGCCTGCGTGCGGCCCGGCCATAGCCCGCAGGACTGCGAGGCCACCGCGAGGGGTTTGACCGGCGCGGTCGCCGATGCGTTCCGGTCCGGCGCGACCGATCCCATGGCCGGCGCCGATCATCCGGTATTGCTGTTGCGGGACCCGGACTGACGGTAGCCGAATCAGGCCTTCTGGCCGATCGCGATCCCAAACAGCATGTTGTCGACGATGCGGTCGCCGACCCGCGCAGCGTGGAACTTCTGGAACGCGGGGCTGGCGTTGCGGTAGACCGCGCGGATGCCTTCACGGTCGGCTTCGGTGATGGCGCCGGTGTTGGACCACACGTCGACGTCCTCCACGGAGATGTGGTCGGTGACGCGGACGTTCACGGCGCCGGCGTTGGTCAGCAAGCGCGAGAGGTCCTCGCGTACGTAGAAGTTGCGGCGGGCTTCGTTGCGGAGGCGGAGGATCTCGAAGTACTCGGCTTTGTCCTCCTCGCCGTACGCGCAAAGGTGCACGAGGCACGCCCGACCGCCGGGGCGGAGCACGCGCAGCATCTCTTTGACCGCTTCGTCGTCGCGCATGAACTGGATGCCTTGGCGGCACACAACAAGGTCAAAGCTTGCATCTGCGAACGGGAGCTGCTCGCCCGGCGCGACCACGAGCTCGTTCACAAACGGGCGCGCTTGCTCGAACATCGCCGCGGTGATGTCGGCGCCGACAATGCGGGCGACCTTGCCCACAAAGTGCTTGCTGACCATGCCGGTTCCGCAGGCCACGTCGAGCAGCACGTCGGTGGCTTTGGGGGCCAGCGTGGCTGCGGTGAGCGCGCCCAGCTCGGGGTCGTCGACCCAGTGGCTGGAGATGTTGTACCGGGCGGCGCGCGCGGTGAAGTGGTCCAGGACGAGGGGGTTCAGGGTCGTGCTCACGGGCGCTCCATAGGGCGGGGGAGTCTACCCGGCGCGGCGCGGCGCGGCAAAGAAGGCAGAGCTATCGGCCGAACAGATCTTTTTTCAGCACGGCCTTCAGCGACTCCGACGTGACTGGCTCGCGCAGCAGCTCTCCCCAACGGGGATTGCTGCGGTTGGCTTGCCGCGCACGCTCGGCGGCTGCAGCGATCTGGCGTTGCTGCGCCAGCTTGGTCGTCGCGAGCAGCGCGGCGATGTCCGAGGGCTCGGGCGTGAACGGCATGTGTACGTCTACTCCCCAGCGCTCTTTGACCTTTCCCGCGCTGGTCGCGCCTTCAAGCTTGCCGTACACGACGACGGTGGCGTCGGGATGACGCGTTTTCAGCTCTTTTCCAATCGACAGCCCATGCCCGTTGGTCTGGCGCAGCGCGATGATCGCGAGGTCGATGGCCAACACGTTCGCTGCTGCTTCTGGGTCCGCGAGGGAATGCAGCACCACATCTCCCGTCAACAGTTGCTCGTAGGTCAACCTCCGAGAACGATTCGGGTCGATGAGTACGATATTTACGGGCATGTCCAGAGGATAGCGCAACCTCTCAAAACATGCTGGACATCGACATCTGCGGAGGGTTGGCGTCTCTCTTTCCGGTGATTCAACCCCGATCAGAAAAATCGCGACCCTTGACAGTCTTTCGACCGTCCGCCCGCGCGCGTCGGATCGCGGCGTCGGCGTGGGCCCTCACGATGTCGGAGAGCGCCTCCAGCACGTCCGCCGATGTGTTCATATCGGCTTTGTCACTGATGTACTGTTTGAGCCTTGATGCGACGATCAACACTTCGTCGGCCGTCGCATCGGCCGCAGATGCCGTTGCGCTCGGGACTATCCGTCGACGACCCTCCGGCGCTGGCGCGGCCGCTGCTTCAGACTCGCGCGGGGCGCGCTCCTCGACGCACCAGGCGTCCCGGTGGTTCAACACGGGCACGTGCGCGTCCCAACATCCCGGGCTGCAGAACACCAGCCCGGTGCGCGGTCGGTTGCAGGTGGACACCGAGCAGGCCTGATAGATCTGCCCATAGTGGATCGGTTTTTTGCAGGAACTACAGGGGCGCCAGACGTTCATGCGCGCTCATAGCGCGTTCATTCTTGCGACGCCTTCAGAACCGCACCGCAGGCCAGACGGCCCAATGACTCCGGGTCCACGTGGGGGCGATCGTCCCATATCCTCTGTTTGGATGCCACAATCGAGGACTGCGCCTTCACCTTCGGTGCAGGCGGCAGCAGCGCCGCCTGTGCGCGCGCGGTCGGTCCCTCGTACGGCACCTGAGCGACACCACGCTGCGCGCTGATTTCTTTGGCGACGGCCCATTGTCGATCGTCGACGACGATCCCAATTGCGGAAGCCGGGATCAAGCCGGTCTCCCGCACGAGCGCCCGAGCGGCTGGCCAAGGGCCGAACAACAGCACCGCTCGCTCTTCTGCACCGGCGCGTCGCAGCAGCCTTTGCAGCGCGCGCCGCCACGAAGCCAGAAACCCGACGTCCGCTCGCTGCGTCATCGACACGACGACGACCGTACCGCTTCCCGCGCTGTCCAGCGCGCGTTCCATCGAGCGGACCGAAGGGTGCGGCGCAGTGGCATCGACCACCGCGAAGCTTCCCGGTCGAACGGTGTCGAGACAGGCTTGGAGCGCGCCGGGCCAGCTGTGCTCTTCCGCGCCTGCGTAGCGCTCGCCGACGAGCACAACATCGCGGGCGAGCGCGAAGCCGGTGAAAAGCAGCACCGTGTCAGTCGCAGCTGTTGGAGTAGAGCAGCCAGCTCGTCGTCCCCAGCCCGCGGATGCCGCTGGAAGCCCACTCGTTCACGACCAGATCGACCGCGCCGGACCCGTTGAGGTCCAGCAGGCCCCACGTCGGATCGGCGCCGTTGTTGTCGCTGATCGCGTCGAACTCGTCGGTGTCGAAGCCGGACGGCAAGGAGGCCGTAGCCGCTGCGCCGAAGCCGGTCCCGTCGTTCTCATACACCAGCCACTCGGTGGTGCCGAGCCCCGCGATGCCGGTAGAGACCCACTCGCTGACGATGAGGTCCGCGCGGCCGTCGCCGGCGAGATCCAGCAGCGCCCAGGTCGGATCGTCCCCGTTGTTGTCGCTGAGCGCGTCGAACTCGTCGGTGTCAAAGCCAGACGGCAAGCTGAACGTGCTCGCCGATCCAAAGCCGCTGCCGCTGTTCGTGTAGGTCAGCCACTTCGTGGTGCCCAGACCGGCGATGCCGCTCGACGTCCATTCGCTGACCACCAGATCGACCAACCCATCCCCTTCGAGATCGGCCAGCGCCCACGTGGGGTTGGTCCCCGATGTGTCGGTGAGCGCGTCGAATTCCAGCGACCCGAACCCGGACGGCATGGTGAAGCTGCTCGCCGAGCCGAAGCCGGTGCCGCTGTTCGGGTACACCAGCCACTTCGACGTTCCCAGCCCGGCGATGCCGCTGGACGCCCACTCGTTCACGACGAGGTCCACGAGCCCGTCGCCATCGAGGTCGAGCAGTCCCCAGGTCGGATTGGCGCCGGAGGTGTCGGTGATCGCGTCGAGCTCGTTGGTGCCGAAGCCGGACGGCAACGTGAAGGTGGTGGCGGCCCCGAAGTCGGTGCCGGTGTTGGGGTAGACCAGCCACTTCGACGTTCCCAGCCCGGCGATGCCGCTGGACGCCCATTCGGTCACGACGAGATCGGAGAGGTGGTCGCCGTCGACGTCCAGCAGGGCCCACGTGGGATCGGCGCCCGACGTGTCGGTCAGCGCGTCAAACTCGTCGGTGTCGAAGCCGAACGGCAGGCTGAAGGTGCTCGCGGATGCAAAGCCGCTGCCGCTGTTGGCGTAGACCAACCACTTGGATGTTCCCAGCCCGGCGATGCCGCTGCTGGTCCACTTAGTGACCACGATGTCGGACATGCCATCGCCGTCCAGATCCGCGAGCGCCCACGTGGGGTCGTCCCCGGAGGTGTCGGTCAGCGCGTCGAACTCGTCGGTCGCGAAGCCCGAGGGCAGGCTGAACGTCGCGGCGGAGCCAAAGCCCAGCGTGGTGCAGTCCGCGTCGGTGTCCGAGTCGGTGTCTGCATCGGTGTCCGAGTCCGCGTCGGAGTCCGCGTCGGTATCGGAGTCCGTATCCGAGTCGGTATCGGTGTCCGAATCGGCGTCGGTGTCTGAGTCCGTATCGGCGTCGGTGTCCGCGTCTGCCGGCGTAGAGTCCGCGCTGTCCGAAGTCGGTCCGCAGGCTTGAAGGAGGAGAAGCAACCACATGGTCAGATACCCGTCCCGTAGACCACGTACATGTAGCCCTGTCCCGTGGCTCCGATCGCCACATCGTCGTAGCCGTCGTCGTTGAGATCGCCACCGGAGATGCTCGTCCCCGCGAGGGAGCTGGACCAGCCGGTGAAGCGACCGTAGTCGGAGGCCGACATCGTCCCCGAGAACGGACCGAACACCACGTAGGCCGCGCCTACACTGGACTCGTACGGGGCGCCGACCAGCACCTCGGACAGACCGTCGCCGTCCACATCGCCGTGGCTGACCGCGAGGCCGAAGTAACTATCCACTGAGCGCCCGGGTAGCGTCGCCATCGGTGTGCCCGTCAGCGTGGGCGATGCCGCGCCGGCGAACACCTCGACCATGCCGGCGTACGCCGAGTCGTTCGGGGAGGAGACCGCCATGTCGTTCAGGCCATCACCATCGACGTCTCCCACCCCGGTCACCACGTATCCGAGCGCGTCCCCCGAGCCGCCGTAGCGGTGCGCATCGGCCGAGGCGGTGGTCTTGGAGCCCGACACCGGCCCGAGGAACAGGTAGGCCGCTCCGGCGGTGCTGGATCGATTGTAGCCGCCGACCATGACATCGCCGATGCCGTCGCCGTCGACGTCATCCACGAGCGAGACGTCGCTGCCGAAATACTCGCTGGAACCGGTGAACTTGGCGTCGTAGGTCGTCACTGCGACGGTGCCGGACCAGGCTCCGTCCATCACGTACGCCGCTTCTGCGCCGTAGGCTCCGGCGATGATGTCGGGCGAGCCGTCGCCGGTGACGTCTACGCCGTTACCGGACACCGAACAGCCGAGGTACTCGTAGCTGTTTGAGCCGTACAAGCGCCCGTAGAAGCTGCTGGCGTAGACGCTCCCGGAGCTGCCGCCTAAGTAGAGCAGTACGTCGCCGTTCAGCGACTTCGTGCTCCGGGAGTCGTTCTTCGCGCCGACCATCATCTCGTCGTCACCGTCGCCGTCCAAGTCGCCTGCATACGCGACATCCGAGGCGTAGCCGATCCCGCTGCCGTAGCTGACGCCGAAGTCGTAGCTGTACGTGCCGCTGGTCAACGGCGACAACGCCACCGAAGAGAAGTAATAGTCCTTGCTGTACGAGAGCAGGTCGTTCACGCCGTCGCCGTCGAAGTCGCCGAGGCTGTCGAGGCTGTCCCCAGAGGCGTAGGAGTCGTAGAGCCGTACGTCGGCGCCGGTGCGCAGGGCGCCGCCGACCGCGAGCGTGCACGAGCCCGCGCTCCCGTCGCAGTTGTTGTCGATGTCGTCTTCACAGACCTCGGTCGCGCTGGGGCTGATGGCAGAGTCGCTGTCGTCGCAGTCGGTCCCACCCCACGCCTCGTCTTCGTAGCCATCGCCGTCGCCGTCGTGGTTGTCGCCGTCCACGCAGTCGTTGTCGATGCCATCGTTCGGGATGTCGACGGCGGCGGGGTTCACGGAGGCGTCGCTGTCGTCGCAGTCGCTGGTGTCGGTGACCAGACCCGCGGGCAGCTCACACGCATAGGTGATGCTACCGGCGTCACCGTAGCCGTCCGCATCGTCGTCGGCGTACCAGGGCGAACCCGTGGAGGTGTCGAGGCTGCGGTCGGCGTCGTCGATGCTCGAGTCGCAGTCGTTGTCGATGTCGTCGCAGACCTCCGTCGCGCCGGGGCTGATGTAGTAGGAGAGGTCGTTGCAGTCGGTGTCGGACGCGACGTAGCCGGACGGCGCCACGCAGCTCTCTTTGGTGACCGCGGCGTTGCCGTAGCCATCGCCGTCTAAGTCTTGGAACCACGTGATGGAGTCTGGGACGCTGCCGTTGGCGTCGTCGCAGTCGCCGGTGACCGCTACGTACCGGGCCGGCGCGTCGCACGCGGTCACCGTGGTGGAGCCGCCGTAGCCGTCGCCGTCATTGTCCAGATACCAAACGGTCTGGCCGGTGGCGGTCGCGTCTTCCGCCGCGCCGTCGCAGTTCTCGTCGGTGTTCGTCGCGTCGCACCGCTCGGTCGCTCCCGGGTTCACCTCGGGCCGCGTGTCGTCGCAGTCTTCGTCGTCGAAGTACCCGTCGTTGTCGGCGTCGACCGGGACGTCGGCATCGGAGTCTGCGTCCGAGTCGGCATCCGAGTCCGCGTCCGAATCAGCGTCGGAGTCCGCGTCCGAATCGGCATCGGAGTCCGCGTCCGAGTCGGCATCGGAGTCTGCGTCCGTATCTGCGTCCGAGTCGCCGGGCGTGACGCCTACACACTCGCCATCGCGCTCCACGGTGCCTTCACCGCAGGTTCTGCCGCCGCACCCGCTGAGCGCCAACGCAAAGATGCCGAGAGATAGACGCAAGCGCACTCCAAATCGGAGCCACCATACATGACCTCGGGCCTGATCGCAACGCCCCGAACGTGCTGTTCGGCCGGTTCGGAGGGGTTAGGGGAATGCGATGTCGCAGCTGCATTGGATCGAAGCGGGTGAGCGCCGCGCCGCGCGTTGGGTCTCCGAGAACGGTTCGCACCCTCCCGAGGAGGTGCGCCTCGCCAGCGAGGATCCGGCGTTGCGGCTCAGCCCCGCAGAGGCCTGGGCGCTCGTCTCCAGCGGCGTGGGCATCCTTTGGCGCGGCGACTACCACGCGGGCCGCGAGCTGCTCACGGCGATGGGCAAGCAGGACCGGCTCCAGCCCGCACCCTCCCCGACCGCCTCTGGGACGGCGCACGACGCGTTCTCCCAGCATCGGGCCACACAGTCTCGGCGTGCGTTGGCGCTTGGCCGCTTTCTCGTGGCGTTTGACCATGGGTTTGTGTTGCCGCTGCGTCGGGCTCCGGACCTGCGGCTCGCCTGTGCGGAGGCTTACGGCGATGCTGTCGCGCCCTTTGCGGTGTCGTTGCGCGAGGTGCTGGGGCTCGTGGGCGCGCACGAGTGGCGCAAGAAAGGGGTGGAGATCCCGGCGCTTCGTGGTCGTATCCATTCTTACTACGGGGTTTACTCCCCGGTTCGGGGCGAGTACATCGACTTGGTGGCGCGCGCGCCGATTCCGCCGTCGCTCTCGGCACCGACCTCCGTCGGCGGCAGCGGCTCGCTGGCGTTCGACATCGGCACCGGCACCGGCGTGCTGGCGACGGTGCTCGCGCAGCGCGGCGTGTCGCGGGTGGTCGCGACCGACCAGGACGCGCGCGCGGTGGCGTGCGCCCGCGACAACGCGAGCCGCCTCGGGCTCACCCGCCGGATTGAGGTTCTTCAATGCGACATGTTTCCAGACGGTCACGCGGGCTTGGTGGTGTGTAATCCTCCGTGGGTGCCGGCCACGCCGACCTCGGCGGTGGAGCACGGCGTCTACGATCCCGACAGCCGGATGCTGCGGGGCTTTCTCTCCGGACTCGCGGCGCATCTGGCGCCGGGCGGGGAGGGTTGGCTGGTGTTGTCCGACTTTGCTGAGCATCTGGGCTTGCGGACGCGACCGGAGCTCTTGGGGTGGATCGCCGCCGGTGGGCTGCGGGTGATCGATCGCTTGGACACGCGCCCGACGCACGCGAAGGCTTCGGATGCTACCGATCCGCTGCATCAGGCGCGGGCGGCCGAGGTGACGTCGCTGTGGCGGTTGGGCGTGGGGTGATCCGCCGGCCCGGATGTGCGCTGGCTGTGGGCGCGCTACGTTGGGGCATGGCAATCCCCCCGCGCACGTCTGACTCCGGAATCGCCGACCTCTCGTTTGCCCACCTGCAGTGGGTGGTCTCGATCGACAGCCAATCCGATGAGCTCTCCGACGCGATCCCCACCACCGAGGGTCAACGTACGCTCGCTGCGGCGCTCGCCGGGTTCTACGAGGATCTCGGCGCGACGGTGGAGCAGGACGCGTTCGCGAACGTGCTCGCCTGGCTTCCCGGTCGCGGGGTGTTGGCGGCAGGCCGACCGGTGGCGCTTGCCGTGCATCTGGACACGGCTCGCGGAACACAGGCGGTGCCGCGCTTGCATGTGGTGAAAGCATGGGACGGCAGTCGAATTCCGTATCCAAAGAACCCGATGATCCAAGTGGACAGCGCCCATTACCCGGCGTTGGCTGCGTGGGTGGGGCATGACATCATCCACGGAGAAGGGGACTTCCCTTTCGGCTTGGACGACAAGCTCGGGCTGACGCACTGCATGACGCTCGCCAAGCTGCTCGCTGCGCATCCGGAGGTTCCGCACCCGCCGTTGGTGCTGGTCGCGCGGCCGGATGAAGAGGTGGGTCGCCATGCGGCGGTGGTTGCCCTCGCGAAGCTCTTTGCCGAGCGGGGCGTCGCGTATGGCTACACGGTCGATGGAATCCTGCCTTTTGAGGTCAACGTCGAGAACTTCAACGCCGCGGGGACGAGCGTCACGTTCTCCGAGCCTGCTCCCGGTCCGACGCCCGATGGTGCGTTGTGGGTTGCGCACGTCGGTGGCGTGAACACGCACGGCGCCACGGCCGCGGCCGAAGGCCATCGCGCCGCGCCCCGGCTCGTCGCGGAATGGCGCGCGTTGGTCGCCCCGGAAGACGCCGTGTTCACGGGTTTTGTGTCCGACGCGCTGCGGGATTGCGACGCCGTGGTGCACGTGCGGGTTCGGGAGGGCGCCGCTGAGCGCGTCACTGCCGCGCTGAACGCGGTGATGGCGCCGCATCTGCCGCGGGGCGCTTCATTCACGTTTGCTTTGGCGATCAGCGGCGATGTGGCCGACTCGGGCGCTGCGAGCGTCGGCGCCGACGACGCCAACGTAGAGCCGATGCTAAGGTGGCTGTCCGAGTTCTACGCCTCGAATCCTGGATTCCCCTTGGGGTGCGAGGACAGCGCGGGGCGAGAGGGCTACTCTCATCCGTATCGCGCGCGTACGACCGAGTCGGGGTTGCGTCTCGACATTCGGATTCGTGACTTTGATCCGCAGCAGCTTGCCGTGCGTGTCGAGCATGTACGGGCGTTGGCCGGGGCGCGGGAGTTTTCGGCCGTCGACCAGTACGTCAACATGGGGCCTCGGCTCGCCGGGCGCCCAGAGCTGGTCGACATCGCGCGAAGCGCGGCCGCCGATGTCGGCGTTCCCGTGCTGATCGCGCCGATCCGCGGCGGAACCGGCGTCGATCCGTTCCTCGATGAGGACATCCCGATCGCCAACCTTGGCACCGGCTATTTTGCGCCGGAGTCGGAGAAGGAGTTGACCTCGAAGCAGCTGTTGGTCGCGCATGCCAAGTGGCTGTTTGCGATGGTTCAACGACTTCAGTAGCGAGAGATGCGCCAGAGCGGTTCGGACTACTCGCCGCTCACGATGAACCGGTCGAGCGTCGTGGCCGAGAGCTTGAAGCGAGGCTGCACGCGTCCCTTGCGGATGGACTCGTTGGTGACGTCGTCGACGCAGTGGAGGATCGCGTGGGGGTCGTCTTCGTCGGGGGCGATGTCGAGGCTCGCCCGGATGCGACGGCCTTCTTTGTCGACGTAGGAGAACGCTTTGTGCAGCAGCGCCGTCGCGGCGTGTTCGTGGCGGCGAATCACCTCGGCGGCGGTCTTGACGAGCGTGGTGAACGCCGATTGATCCAGCGGTTTGGGGTTCTTCTTGTCCCGGCCCATCGTCCACGGTCCGACTAACGCCGGTTCCGCGTCTCCGGCGCGGGTCATCTCCACGGCCCATCCGTCGTCGTCCTCGTTTTTGATGACGCGGGCCGTCCACCCGTCCCGTCTCCAAAGGCGAGGTTCAAGGATTTCGGGTACTTCGTCCATGGGCTTGCTCCAGCGGCACCCGTATCGCCCCGCCCGCCCGGTGCGTACTGAACAGCCCAGATTTGCCCGACCCCAAAGCCCTACCAACAGGCTCGACGTCGGGTCTCGAAGAAGTCGAGGATGCGCGGGTACAGCTCGGCTGGCGCCCGATTGCCCATCAGCGGATCGAGGTGCCCCCAACCTCCGGTCAGCGCCTCAAAGAACGCGCCCATCGCGATGGCTGCGGGCTCAGCGGCGCCGGGCGGGCAGCTCGGATCGTTGTCGGGCTCGATGACCAGCGACGAGGTCTTGGGCAGCGCCGCCACCACGTCGAGGCGCCCTGTGGCGTCGGTCAGGTGACCGTGGCGAAGCCAGCCCGCCACCTGCTTGAGCACGCCCACGTGCAGGTCTCCGGACGCGTGCCGCAGGCGAGCCCGCGCCAGCGCGCCTTCGGTCCCCGGAGATCCAAGGTCGGCACCGCTCACGATAAACGGAGATGCAAGCTGCTGGATCCTGCGTGTGGGCAACACCCACGATGACGGGAGCAGCTGCGCGATCTGGCCCCAGGTGCGTAGGCTCGACGCCGGCTCGGAGAAGCGCGCGGCGCCAGCGATCAGCACGGTGCCAGCGATGTCTTCCGCGCCTAGCGCCGCCAGCCTGAGCAACAGCAGCTGCGCGCCGAACGCGTGGCCGACACAGAGCACCCGCGCGAAGCCGGAGTGCTGACGGATCTGCGCGAGCGCCGCGTCGAGGTCGCGGGTCGCGATGTCGTCGGCGTTGAAGGCTGCGGCGCCTTCAGGGGGCAGCGCGCTGCGATCGGCGCGATGTTCAAACAGGTACACCGCGTACCCTGCGTTTGACAGGGCGCGCGCGAGCGAAGACGGGCCGAGATCAAAGTCGCGTGCGTTGCCTCCCAGACCATGCGCGAGCAGCACCGGCTCGCCGCTGGTGCCCGGGCGGGGCGGGATGAGGTGCAGCGGCGCTTGCCAGCCGTCGTCGGCGGTGTAGTACACCTTCCGGAGCGCTTGGGGCGTTGCGGCGAGGAAAGACTCTTTGGAGCTGGCTTGAACCACGCGCCACGTGAGCGCCAACGCGGCGTCTCCCACCGCGCGCGCGACCGTGGGGCCGACCGCACGTGCAGGGGCCTGACGCAGCTCGAGCGCGTGCAAGGCACCGGAAGCTGCGGCGGTAGGCGGCGGCGCGTCGTGGGGCATCGGGGTCGGGTTTTAGGGGCGTTGAGGCCGGCAGGGGCGCGGGGGGTGAACAGCAACGTGTAGTGGTCGAACGCGCTCATCCCGGACGGTTCGAACCACGATCAGCAGGTGCAAAAGCACGATTTGGAGCAGCAGCGAGGAATAGCGCGCGACCCTGCCGGGCCTCGAGGGGGCGGTGACTCGGAAACCCTTGTCACGTCAAGAGCGAAGGTACCACAGCACCTAAGGGTTGGAAAGTGCGCGCGTCGCAATTCGATGCTTTTGGGAGCGCCGCGCCGCGGAGCGGGGCAGGACTACGGCGCGTGACAATCCCTGACCGTCGGTCCCTTCTCAAACTCGACCGATCGTCCCCCGGTGCTTAGACTTGGGCGGCCTGCAGGAATGAAATGCCCGATTTCAAGCATCCCGAGCCGCCCGAAAACACCGATCCTGCGGTTCGCAAGGGGGGTTCTGGGCCTGCGCGTCCACCGCGTCGCTCCGGCGCGCGCGTGTTGCTGGTCATCTCGTTGTTCGGCGTGCTGACCGTAGGCGCCGGCATCGCGGGCACGGTTTGGCTCGCGATGGGCGGCATGGGCGGGTTGGGTGGGGACGTTACCGACAACTCCTTCCTTGAGGTCGACCTGACGCAGGGCATCACCGATGCCCCGACCAACGCGGGCTTTGTCGTCGATCCTGCTGATTTTCCTCCGGTGCTCACCGAGGTGACGGCGGACATCCGGCGCGCTGCGACCGACGACCGCATCAAGGGCTTGTACCTTGAGGTGTCCGGTGGGGTCGGCGGGTGGGCCGCGACCGAAGAGATGCGCGACGCGATCCTCGCCTTCAAGGAGTCGGGGAAGCCCTGCTACGCATGGTCGGAGGGCTACGAAAACAAGGGCTACTACCTGGCAAGTGCGTGCGGCGAGGTCTATCTGGCCCCGGCGGGCATCATGATGGTCAACGGGTTCTCGGTCACCACCGAGTATTACCTCGGGACTTTTGAAAAGTTGGGTGTACACGCCGATTTTGAGCATGTAGGTGACTTCAAGACCGCAGTGGAGCCGCTGCAGCGCAACGCCCCTTCGGACGCCGCTACGCTCGCCATGGACCAGATGCTCGACAGCTTGTTCCAGCAGTTTTTGGACGGCATCGCCCAGGGGCGCGGCATCACCGTGGAGGCGGCGCGTGCGCTCGTGGATCAGGCTCCGGTCACTCCCCAACAGGCGCTCGACGCGAAGCTCGTCGATGGTCTGAAGTTCCGGGATGAGGTGCGCGAGGGTATGGCCGGCAAAGAGCGGACGTCCATCGAGGACTATCACACGGCTGCGGCTCCGTTCAGCTCCAGCCGCAAGATCGCGGTGGTGCACGCCGAAGGCGAGATCATCGACGGCGAGAGCGGGGAGCCGATGTTCGGTGGCCAGAAGTTGGGCGATCGCACCTTCGCGGAGCAATTCGCCAGCATTCGCGATGACGACGACGTCGTGGCCGTTGTGCTCCGCGTCAACTCTCCGGGCGGCAGCGGGTTGGCGAGCGACAACATGTGGCACGAGATCGAGCTCACCAAGGCGGCGGGCAAGCCCGTCGTCGTCTCGATGGGCGACTACGCCGCGAGCGGCGGGTACTACATCTCCGCGGGGGCCGACAAGATCTACGCCCAGCCCGGCACGCTCACCGGCTCGATCGGGGTGTTCGGCGGCAAGATCAACGTGTCCGGGCTCTACGAGAAGGTGGGCATCACCATGCACACCTGGAAGCGTGGGGAGCTCTCCGGCCTGCTGGACTCCAACACGGACTTCAACGAGGTGGAGCGCGCGCGGTTCCGTGATTTCCTCGCCAGCTTCTACGACCAGTTCCTGACGCGCGTCGCCACCGGCCGCAAGATGGAGAAGGACAGCGTTCATCAGGTCGCGCAGGGGCGCGTCTGGACGGGCGCGCAGGCCAAGGAGCGCGGTCTGGTAGATGCCCTCGGTGGGCTGGATCAGGCGATCGCCTCGGCCCGGGAGCTCGCGCAGGTCGGCGCTGAGGAGGAGCTGCTCATCGAGCGCTTCCCCAAGCGCAAGACCTTCGCCGAGCAGCTGGTCGAGAGCATGGAGGGCAAAGGCAGCGCTTCCGCGCGGGCCGATGCGTCGCAGGTCGCGGTCTCTGCGGTCTCGCCAGAGCTCGCGGACAGCATCGCGCGCCTGCAGACCTTGCAGCAGGTGCTCGCCGATGGCGGCGTCGCGGCGCTGCTTCCGGGGACGATCGACGTCCGGTGAGGGCGCTGGTGCCCGAAGTGGGCGAGCCTTAGGGCGCGCCCCAGCGCAGCGTCCCAGCCTCGATGGACCCGGGACCGAGCGCAAACGCGTGGTTCCGGGCGCCGTGTCCGAACGGCAGCCCCGCGACGACCGGCACGCCCAGAGGGAATAGTTGCTCGAGCAGGACGTCCAGCACCTGCCAGTCGGCCCCCGGCGGCGCGTCGGCGCCGGTAAAGCTGCCGAGCGCAAACCCGACGGCGCCGTCCAGCGCGCCGCTCTGAATGCACTGCGTGAGCAGCCGATCGACCTTGTACGGGGCCTCCCCGACCTCCTCGAGCGCGACGATGCACCCCGCGGTGCGCACCTGAGCCGCGGTGCCCACCAGCGACGCCATCACGCACAGGTTGCCGCCGACGATCGGCCCGCTCGCGGCGCCGGGGACGACGCTCTCTCCGACCAGGGCCGGGGTCTCGCCAGCGAGCACGGCGCGCAGGTGACCCATCGACGCGGGGTCGGTGTGACCGCTCAAGCCGTTGATCACCGGTGCGTGCAGCGCCGGCCCCGCGTGGTGGTTCAGCATCACCGTGCCGTCGGAGAACCCGATGAACGGCACCGGCGGCAGCGGATCGGCGAGCAGGTCGGGGATGAGCCGAGCGAATCCGTAGCCCCCGCGCGCCATCCAGACTGCGTCGGCTTCGTGAGCGGCGCGTCGGAGGGCCGCGAGCCGCGCGCTGTCGGAGCCGGCGAGGTACCGGAATCGTTCGAAGGCCTGCGGGTCAATCTCTACCTGGTAGCCCCAGCCGCGCAGCACCTCAGCGCCCGCTTCGATGCGCGCCGGATCCACCACCCCGGAGGGCGCGACGACGCGGATACGGGATCCGGCTTTGAGCATCATAGTTGCTCGATGTCCTTCTTGTAGCGTTGGATCTGTCGCGCCATGCCGCGCTCCTCGCCTTCGAGGACGATCGCATCTTTGGGACACACCCACCAGCAATACAGGCACTGCGCGCAGTCTGGGAGCGTGGTCTTCACCCCGATGTCGGCGAGCGTCAGGCCGGTGGGGCAGAAGTCTACGCAGCGCGCGCAGGTGCCACATTTTTCGGCGTCGCGGCCTACTACCTGCAGCGTGTCGTCTTCGAGGAAGTACACGTCCTGCACGATCTTCAGCTTGTAGGCGATCTCGGTCACCTCGGGCTTCTGCACGATCGGCCGAACGGTGCGCTTCAGCCACTCGAGGCTGCGGGCCTCGGCCATCATCGCGAGCCGCGTTCTGGCGGGCGGGCGCTTGATCGGACGCAGCACCGGCAGCTCGGCGGCGATGCGCTCGACGATGTCAGTGGTCAGCAGCCCAGCGTTGAACGCGTGCTGCAAGTACGGGACCTCCCGCCACGGCAAACCTACAAGGTGGGCGATCACCGCGTCGTTCACGAAGGCGTCATCGCTCATCGCCAATTGCCCGAAGCGGAAGGGCTCGCCGTCGCCGGGGCCGTTGCCCTCCATCCCGACGAGCCCGTCGACGAGGATCAGATCGGGCTGTACGACCTCGTTGATCGCGAAGATGTTGCGGGCGAGGTCGTAGTGCATGTGCCGCTTGTCTTGCCCGCGGCAGATGCCGACCCAGTTCTTCATCGCGCAGGAGAGCTGGGCTTCGGCGTGAGTCTTGACCTTTGGCACGCTGATGAGAAAGCCGGCGTTGAGGATGGTGTTTGCGACTTCGGGGTGAGCGTCGTTGTG
This sequence comes from uncultured Pseudomonadota bacterium, assembly GCA_903900265.1. Classification (GTDB taxonomy): domain Bacteria; phylum Myxococcota_A; class UBA796; order UBA796; family SXON01; genus CAIUMM01. The sequence goes on along the minus strand of CAIUMM010000014.1, from coordinate 15,157 downwards.
CAGCACGACGGGCGTGCCGGTGTCGGTGTTGAGATCCACCGTGCGCACCCCGTAGCGAATCTTCAGACTGTCGACCCGCAACCTACGGAAGGTGGAGATGCCGCGGCGCGCGATGCCGACGTTGGAGCCGTCCGCGATGGTGATGTCGGTGTAGCCGCGGCGTCGCAGGTTGGCGCACAGCGCGTCGAGCACGCGCAAGTCGGTGCAATTGCCGGACAACGCCACGAGATCGTTGTTGAGGTTGGGCTTGATGACGATGGCGGTGGCGCGGTCCGCCGGCAGACTCGCGCTCCACTGCTCCAACAGCGCGTCGACGCCGGAGACCACCTCGGGCGTGGTCCAGGCGGGCCTCACGTCGACGCGGCCAGCGTTGGCGGTATTCGGGCGGGCGGTGAACGAGAGCATGGGGCCTACATATCCGAAACCTACATCCGATCGATGACCCTCAGGCCCAGCCACTCCATGCCGGTGCGCAGCGCGTTGCGGGCGCAGTCGAGCAGCGCGAGCCGACTCGCCCGCGCGTCCCCTCCGGTAAGCACAGGAAGGTCGTGGTAGACGCGGTTTACGCGGTTGGCGAGGTCGTAGATCTGGTCCGCGAGCAGGTTGGGACGAGACAAGTTCAGCGCGGCGAGCGCGGACTCGGGGAGGCGCAGGATGCTCAACGCGAGCTCGCGCTCCAGCGGGTGCTCCAGCCGGATCGCGCGGACGTCGGGGATCTCGCCGGCTTTGGCCAACAAGCTGCAGCAGCGGGCGTAGCTGTAGAGCAGGTACGGCGCGGTGTTGCCCTCGAAGGACAACATCTTTTCCCAGGTGAACGTCACGTCGGTCTGCGGGTGCTGGCAGAGGTCGGCGTAGCGGATCGAGCCGATGCCTACCGCATCTGCGATGTCGGCGCGCTCAGCGTCCGGCAAATGCGGTGCTTTTTCATCGACGATCGCGCGGGCGCGGGACACCGCCTCGTCAAAAAGATCGACGAGGCGGATGACGTTGCCGGCGCGCGTGGACATCGCGCCTTCGGGGAGCACGAGCATCCCGAACCAGGTGTGGATGAGCTCGGTCTGGATGCTCCAGCGGCGTGCGATGGCAAAAAGCTGGTTGAACACCAACTGTTGGCGCATGTCGGTGACGATGAGGATGCGATCCGGGTTCCACTGTGCGATGCGGTAGCGCAGGCACGCGAGGTCGGTCGTGGTGTAGTTCGAGGCGCCGTCCCGCTTCTGCACGATGACCGGGCTGTTCTTCAACGAGTTTTCTTCAAATCGGACGATCCACGCGCCGTCGGAGGCCTCGGCGATCCCGTCGCGGCGCAGGTCCTCGACCACCTTGTCGGTCATGTCGCGGTAGTGGCTCTCGCCGAGGGTGACGTCAAATTTCACGCCCATGCGCGCATAGACGGCGTTGAACTCGGCCATCGACACGTCCATGAACTGCTGCCACAGCGCGAGGTTGTCCGGGTCGCCCTTTTGCAGCTTGACCGTCTCGGTGCGCGCGGCGTCGATCAGCGCCTGCTTGCTCGCTTTCGTCTCGTCGTCGTCGCCGTCTACTGCTTTGGTGCGGGTGCCAAAAAGCACATACAAGCGCTCCAGCTCGCCGATCGCATCCGCAGCGTATGCGGCTCCGTCGTGCCAGTAGCGCCAAGCCACGATGAGCTTGCCGAATTGCGTGCCCCAATCGCCGATGTGGTTGTCGGCGATGACGCTGTAGCCGGCGGCGCGGTGCAGGCGATCCAGCGCGTGGCCGATGTGCGTAGAGCGCATGTGTCCGATGTGCATGCGCTTCGCGACGTTGGGCGAGCTGTAGTCAATGACGACGGTCTTGCCGCTGCCACCTTGGGGGAGCCCGAGCTGGGGGACCTCGCGCTGCTCGGCGAGCGCGCGGGCCACCGCGGCATCATCGAGGAAGAGATTGATGAAGCCGGGACCCGCGACCTCCGCCTTCCGAATGAGTGGATGATGGAGCTGGCCCACCAGCGATTCGGCGACGGCGCGCGGGTTCTGCTTGCGCGCTTTGGCGAGGCGAAACGCGAAATTCCACTGGTAGTCCCCGTGCGCGGGGTTGCCGGTGGGGGCGACGGGCTCGTTGGGCGTGGTGCCGTCGGGATCTGCGGCGTTGGCGAGGACGGCGAGGGTGTCGGCGAGCAGGGCGGGGATCATGGGGGCGCGGTTATCAAGAAACTACCGATAGAGCGCGGCCTCAAGGTCCTCCGCGAAGTGCTTCATGTGCGCGGCGTGGGTGCGGAAGGACAGCACGCAGACCCGAATCGCGAGTCCGCCTTCTACCGGTACGCCGGTCAAGAATACGCGCTGACGTTGGTTGATCGCCGACATCAGCGCGCGCGTCGCCGCTTCGTCCCCGCGTACGCGAAAGGCAAAAAGTGAGAGCGTAGGCTCGGCGACGACCTCGAGGCGCGCGTGACTACGCACCACCTCGACCGCCGCGCGCGCCAGATCCAGCTTCTCGTCGAGCTGTGCGCGAAACGCGCCCGCGCCCGCGAGCTTCATTGGGAGCCAGATCCGCAGACCTCGGGCATCTCGTGAGAGTTCGGGGCCCATCTCTGCAAAATCCCAGCGATCTTCGGCGGTCTGCGGAGGCGGAAGATAGTCAGCGCTGACCGAGTGCGCCCGCTGCAGGCGCTCCTTTTCGCGCACGAGGATGCAGCCGGTTCCGTAGGGTAGAAACAGGCCTTTGTGGGGGTCCAGCGTGATCGAGTCGGCGCGGTCGATGCCGGCGAGCGCGTTGGAGCCCCGCTCCGTGAGTAAGAAGAACCCGCCGTATGCCGCATCGACGTGCAGCCACAAGCCCTGCGCCTCGCAGATCGCGGCGATCGCGGGCAGGGGATCGACTGCGCCCATCGCCGTAGTCCCTGCGCTGGCGACCACGCAGAACGGGGTCAAGCCCGCGGCCCGGTCAGCGGCGATGCGCTCCAGCAGCAGGTCGGTGCGCATCCGAAACTGGGCGTCCAACGCGATCTCGCGTACATTTTCGGCGGGAAACCCAGCGAGCATCGCGGCTTTGCGCACCGAGTGATGTGCGTGCGCCGAGGTGTAGAGCGTGCCGCTCAGGAAGTTCACCGGCAGCCGCTCGCGCCGTGCGGTCACGACGGCGATCAGGTTCGCGATCGATCCGCCGCTGGTGAGCACGCCGCCGGCGCGCTCGGGCAGACCGGCCATCGCGCAGAACCACCGGATCACGTTGGTCTCCAACGCCACGAGCCCGGGCGCGGCCATCCACAAGCCGACGTAGCGGTTGGTGATCCCGGCGATGAGGTCGGCGACGGCAGACATCGGCAGTCCGCCGCCGGGGACGTAGCCAAGGTAGCCGGGCCCGGATGTGTGGAGCGCGGTGGGCATCACCTGCTCGAAGAGGATGCGCAGCAGGTTTCGTAGGCTGCTTCCGCGCTCGGGGAGGGGCTCCGCGAGCGCGCGGGCGAGTCGCGCGGCGCCGTCGGTCTGGGACGCGGGCTGGGCGTCGACGGTGTCCAGAAAGACGCCGAGCCGCTGCGCGACGAGCGCGAGCGACTCCTTCAGCTCAGCGCCCGAGATCTCCAGCGGGAGCGGCGAGCGCTTTGCCATGTCAGGGGACCGCGGCGGGCGATCCGATCAGCGCACCCGTTCCGTCCACGGTGATCGCGACCTCGGCGCCGATCGTGGCCGTGCCGCTGCCGACTTCGGTGGCGGACGCAAACGCCGGCAGCGCCTGATTGGAGATCCACGTGCCGCGGTCGTTCACCAATACCGCGACGACGGCGATGCGACGCTCGACCCCCGGCGTGTCCGCTCCGTACATCGACACCCACGGAATCTCGGCTTCGAAGCCCTCGTCCGCCACGCCGACATCCACGGCCGGGGCGTCGAACAACGACACGTTGCCACCGTCGAAGTTGATCGCAGACTCCAGCCACCCGAAGTCCGCCTCGGACGTAAGGTCGCGCAAGCCGGTGGTGTCATTCCCTGCCGTGCCGCGGAGCGCCTCTTCCGCGGTGAGCGAGATCAGCGCGCGCTCTGCACCAAAGGTGCTGTCTGCAAAGCTGATCTTCAACGCCGAAAGCAGGCTGTCTCCCGGCCCGCCAAGGTCGGTGAGCGCGCCGTCATGGGGCCAGCCGGTGCTGTCTCCGTAGTCGATGTCTACATAGACGACGACGGCGTTGGCGTCGTCTTCGAAGACCCCGTCGATGCCGATGCGGAGGCCGTTCTCGTTGGCGTCGACGTGCAGCGCGTCGAGGCGATTGTACTGCGGGTCGAACGAGCTCTCGTAGGCCTGAGAGACTGCGCCGGCTTCGAGGTCGCCGAGCCAGCCGTCCACCAACGCTCCTTCGATGGGCGGCACGATGGCGCTTTGGGTGACGGCCGCCTCGAGCACCGCGTGCACCCACGCGTTGTCGTGGCGTTCGCCGTCGAGGACCTCGGTGTAGGGGCCGCTGGCCCAGACCCCGACGTCGGTGTTGGTGTGCCAGAGGTATCGCCATTCGACGCTGGGCAGGTTGCCGGCGCCGTTTCCAGTGATGACGTGCAAGCCGCCGCACTCGTGGTCCGCGGTCACCAGCACGGTCGCTTCGTCGTCCAAGAGCGCGCGGCCGGCGGCGATCGCCTCATCGAACGAGAGGGTCTCTTTGATGGCGCGCTGGACGTCATCGACATGGGAGGCGTGGTCGATGCGCGCGCCCTCCACCATCAGGAAGAAGCCGTTGGGGTTCGGCATCAGCGCGTTGATCGCGTGCTCCGTCATATCGGCGAGGGTCGGGAGGTCCCCGTAGCCGTCATGGACGAAGGGGAAGGTGCTCTCGCTGAACAAGCCCAACAGCGGCTTTCCGCCCGGTACCCAGGCGTTCAGCTCCGCGGCGGTGGTGACGTAGTCCACCGCGGTGGTGTCGATCAGCTCGCTGAAGTCGCCTGCGCCGCCCGCTAACGCGATATCCGGCAGGTTCGGGGCGATCTCAGCGGCGATCTCCGGGTAGGAGAACCGATCTTCGGTGTGCACGAGAAACGACGAGGGCGTCGCGCCGGAGAGGCGATCGGTGGTGACGATGCCGGTGGACATCCCGCGGGATCGGGCCAGCTCCACCAGATTTTCGAGCACATTGTCGTCTCGATCCAATCCAAGGTGGCCGTTCCATGTCTTGGTGCCCGTGGCCATCACCGTTCCCGACGCCGCCGAGTCGGTGACCCCGGTCAGCGATGCGGTCCGCAGCGTGCCATGAACGGGGAGGGTCTCGAGCCCCAAGCTGCCGGCCGCGTCATTCGCGTAGAGGCCCGCGGCCGCGACGTGCTCAGGGCCCATGCCGTCCCCGATGAACAGCACCACCCGCGGCGGGCCCGAGGGCGCCGAATCGCCGGTGTGCGTATCGTTCGGCGAGTCGTTGGTGTCGGCGACGGAGTCCGCGCTGTCCGCGGGCGAGTCGCTCGCGCCCGGACTGTCCGATGGGACCGCATCTTCTGGGTGCTTGGGCGAGGACGTGCACGCGCTGGCGAGGAGGAGCAAGAGCATGGGCTCAATGTACCGGGTTTCGGGCTGAACGTGACGAACAGGAAACAGTTTGGAAAAATCGGGCGGCGATTCCCGAGGGGCTTTCGGTGTACTGCGAATCCCCGCCGCTGTCGCGCCCCCGTCAGCGGGTTACCCGCGCCTACCCCGCTCCCAGAGGCATTCCGATGCGTGCACGTGTTTTCGTCACTCTCAAGCAAGGCGTTCACGATCCGGCAGGAAAGGCGGTTCAAGGTGGACTGGTCTCGATGGGCTACGAAGAAGTTCAGGCGGTGCGCATCGGCAAGGTGTTCGACATCGAGCTCGCCGATGGTGGCCCCGAGGCGGTCGTGCGGTCGCGTCTTGATGAGATGTGCAAGAAGCTGCTCGCCAATATGGTGATCGAGTCCTTCCGGGTGGAATTGCTGTGAGCGCGGCCCTTCGGTCGCGGGTTGCGGTGCTGACGTTCCCTGGGTCGAACTGCGACGCGGATCTTCGGCACGCGGTAGCGCTCTTTGGCATGGAGCCGGTCGCGGTGTGGCACAAGGAGTCTACGCTCCCGAACGTAGACGCTGTGCTGCTCCCCGGTGGGTTTTCGTACGGGGACTACCTGCGGTGCGGGGCGATCGCGCGGTTCTCGCCGATCATGGCTGAGGTCGTCCGCTTTGCGGGCCGCGGGGCTCCGGTCTTGGGGATCTGCAACGGTTTTCAGATCTTGACCGAGTGCGGCTTGGTCCCCGGCGTGCTCCTGCGCAACAAGGCGCTGAGGTTCACCTGCAGAGACGTCAACCTGCGCGTTCAGGGGCAGACCACGCCGTTTACGCGCGGGTTGGGCGGTGCCGCGCTGCGGCTGCCGGTCGCGCACGCTGAAGGCAACTGGTTTGCCGATGCCGAGAGCCTCGCGCGCATCGAGGGGGAAGGTCAGGTGATCTTCCGCTACGAAGGCGAAAATCCCAATGGCGCGATCCACGACATCGCCGGGGTGAGCAACGCCGCTGGCAACGTCGTCGGACTGATGCCGCACCCCGAACGCTACGTCGAAGCTGCGCTCGGCGGCACGGACGGCTGCGGGGTGTTTCGCTCGCTGGCGGCCGCGATTGGTGGCTCGGCGCACACCGCTGCAACCTTGGAGGCCGGCGCATGAAAACCGGAAACGACAGCCCGATCACCCCCGAAGTGGTCGCGCAGCATGGCCTCTCTCCCGATGAGTATCAGCGCCTCCTCGATGTACTGGGTCGCTTGCCGACTTTTGTAGAGCTTGGCGTGTTCAGCGTCATGTGGTCCGAGCACTGCTCCTACAAGTCCAGCCGCATCCACCTCGGACGCTTGCCCACCAAAGGTCCGCGCGTGCTGATCGGCCCCGGCGAGAACGCCGGCGTCGTCGATCTGGGCGATGGCTACGCCGCGTGTTTCAAGATGGAGTCGCACAACCACCCGTCCTACATCGAGCCCTACCAGGGCGCTGCGACCGGCGTGGGCGGCATCTTGCGCGATGTGTTCACGATGGGCGCACGTCCCGTGGCGTTGATGGACAGCCTGCGGTTCGGGCGTCCCGAGCACCCCAAAACCCGCGCGTTGGTGCGCGGTGTCGTGGCGGGGATCGCCGGCTACGGCAACTGCATGGGGATTCCGACGGTCGCGGGAGAGACGCGCTTTGACCGTTCGTACGACGGCAATTGCCTCGTCAACGCCTTCTGCTGCGGCGTGGTCCCCAGCGATCGCATCTTCCTCGGCACCACCGGATCCCCGGGGAACAAGGTGTTCTACGTCGGCGCCGGCACCGGCCGTGACGGCATCCACGGCGCGACGATGGCCTCCACCGAGTTCGGCGAAGGCAGCGAAGAAAAGCGCCCCACCGTACAGGTAGGCGATCCGTTCCAAGAGAAACTGCTGCTCGAAGCCTGCCTCGAATTGATGCAGGGCGACGCGATCGTCGGCATTCAGGACATGGGCGCCGCCGGGCTTACGTCCAGCTCGGTCGAGATGGCGGGGCGGGGTGGCCGCGGCCTGCTGCTGCGGCTTGATCAAGTGCCGATGCGCGAGACCGGCATGGTGCCCTACGAGCTGCTGCTGTCGGAGAGTCAGGAGCGTATGCTCATCGTGATCGAGCCCGGACGCGAGAGCGAGGTGTTCGCCGTGTTCCAGAAGTGGGACTTGTCGGTCGCGGAGATCGGCGAGGTCACCGATGATGGGGTTTGGCGTTGCACTTGGCACGGCGAGGAGGTCGCGGCGATCCCGGTCGCGGTGCTGACCGACGCGGCGCCGAAGTACGATCGTCCCCAGCAGGCGCCGGCGCCCTTGCCCGCGCTTCCGGCGATCGTCGACGCCGATCCGGCAGCGCGGTTGCCGACGCTGCTCGCAGATCCGGACATCTCCGACAAGCAGTGGATCTGGCGTCAGTACGACCATCAGGTCGGCACCGACACGGTGATCCGCCCCGGCGCAGACGCGGCGATGGTGCGCATCAAAGGCACCGCCAAGCACCTCGCGTTCGTGACCGACAGCAACGGCCGCCAAGTCTACCTCGACCCCTTCGTGGGCACCGCCGGACAGGTCGCTGAGTGCGCCCGCAACCTCGCGTGTGTGGGCGCGACGCCGATCGGCCTCTCCGACTGCATGAACTTTGGCAACCCCCAGAAGCCCGAGATCATGTGGCAGTTTTCGCGCTCGGTGGACGGCATGGCCGAGGCCTGCCGCGCGCTGGACGTACCGGTGATCTCCGGCAACGTCTCGCTGTACAACGAGACCGACGGCGTCGCGATCCTCCCGACCCCGGGGCTCGCGATGGTCGGGCTCTACGAAGGCGCTACGCCCACCGTCTCGGCGCAATTCACGGAAGGGCTGGAGGTTGCGCTCCTCGGTCAGCCTGGTCGCGGCTGGCTGGCGGGCTCGGTGTATGCGCGGCACTTTGGCTTTGATCGCCACGGCGCGCCTCCGCCGGTTGACTACGCGACCGAGCGCGCGTTGCATGACGCGCTGCGCCGGCTGATCGCCCCCGGAGCGGCGGGCGCGGCGATCGCCGTCGCCCACGACCTCTCGGAAGGCGGCTTGTTGCTCGCCCTCGCCGAGTGCTGCATGGGCGGCGTAGGCGGAGCCTTCGACGTCGCGAACGACGCTGGGGCGCTCTACGGCGAAGACCACGGGCGCGCGCTGATCGCCTACGCGCCGCAGGATCGGGAGCGCGTGCACGCGTTGCTCGAAGGGGTCCCGTCCCGGGTGCTGGGGCAGACGGGCGGGGACGCGCTGGTCGTGGCCGGGCGCAGCTTTGCGGTCACTGAGCTGCGCGCGGTCTGGGAGCGCGCGTTTCCGGCGTGGCTTGACGGCGGAACCGAGTCCCCGTGACGACGAGTTTGCAGCCTGGCGCTGGTTTCGTCGCCGTTCATGGGGTGTTGGACGCCGCGCGCACCTTGGGCGAGGTGATGCCCTTGTTGGCGTCCCGTATCGGCTGTGACCTCGAGGGCATCGAGCTTGCTGCGCGCTCGGCCGCCGACGTTGTGCGCGTGCCGGCGGACGCTCGCCGCCCTGGGCCTGATCTGCGCGCCGTCGCCGACACTGCGCTGCTGCGCGCGGGCGGGGAGGGGCCGCTGGTGTTTCGAGACCGCAGCGGTCCGATCGCGCTGGCCGTCGATGGACGGGCGACCAACGCCGGGGTGCTGCGCGCCGCCTTGATGGCGCGCGGCGCGGTGTTCAATGGCTCCGGTATCGCCGAGCTGATCGTGCACCTCATCGCCCACAGCGAGCAGCGTACGGTGATGAACCGCCTGTTGCACGCGTTGCAGCGCATCGAAGGCGGGTTTGCGCTCGCGCTGCTCACCGGTGACCTGCTCGTGCTCGCGCGCGATCCGCGGGGGTTGCGGCCGCTCTGCGTGGGACGTCGGGGAGGTGGCTGGGTGAGCGGTCCCGAGGCGAGCATGCTTCGCGCCAGCGGTGTTCTCTCTATTCGTGAAGTTCAAGCTGGAGAAGTCCTCGTTTTGGACGCAGCCGGCGGGGAGGGAAGCGCGGCGGGGCTAGAGGCGCTGCGCCCCTTCGCCAAGCAGGTGGTGCGCCCGTGTGCGGCGGAGTGGCTGGCTACGGCCTCCGCCGACGCGGAGGTCTCCGGCGTGGACGTGGTGGAGGTTCGGGATCGTCTGGGGTTTGACCTCGCGGGAACCTTTCCGGCCCGCGCCGATGCCGTGGTGCCCCTGCCGGGCAGCGAGGCGCTGGCGGGAGGTTTCGCGCGCGGCATGAACACGCGCGTGCTGCACGCCCTTGTGAGCACCGGTCCCGCGGTGCGATGCAGCGGCGCGGTGCGCGGCTTGCGCGTCGCGCTGGTGGTGGACCTGCTCGCGACCGGCGAGCGTGCGCGTCGCGCGGTGGCGGCGCTGCGATCCGCGGGTGCGTCCGAGGTCCACGTGCGCGTGGGCACGATGCCGGTGTCGGGGCCTTGCTTGTACGGCACCGTGACCCCTCCCGAGGAGGAGCTTCTGGCCCATCGCTTCGAGATCCCAAGGATGCGCGCCTGGCTGGATGCGGACAGCCTCGCGCATCCCGAACGCGCCACGATGTTGGGTGCGGCGGGCAGGGGCGCGCAGGGGTGCTGTGACGGTTGTTTTTCAGGGGATTATCCTGTTGTTCCGTTGGACCCGCAGCTCCCGCTCTTCCCGAAGGCCGCTCGAGTCTGATACGATCTCGTCTTGGAGTCTCGAATGTCCCGCATCATCGGTATCGACCTTGGCACGACCAACACGGCCGTAGCGGTGATGGAAGGCGGCAGGCCAAGAGTCATCGAAGACGAGCGCGGCTATAAGGTGCTCCCTTCGGTGATCTCCGCCAAAGGGGATGGGAAGTTTGTCGTCGGACAAGCCGCTCACAACCTGATCCTGACGCGCCCCGAGCGCACGGTGTACGCCACCAAGCGCTTGATCGGGCGCCGCTTCGACAGTCCGGAGGTTCAGGAGGCGATCCGTCGGGTGAACTTCAAGGTGCGGGCGGCGCCAGATGGCGGCGTCGAGATGCAGGTCGGGGACCAGTGGATGTCGCCCACCGAGGTGGCGGCGGTGGTTTTGCAGGTCGCCCGCAGCATCGCCGAAAAGGCGCTCGGAGAGAAGGTCAGCGAGGCGGTCGTGACCGTCCCGGCGTACTTCAACCACGCGCAGCGCAAAGCTACGATTGAAGCGGCAGAGATGGCTGGATTGCGCTGCGACCGGCTGCTCCACGAGCCTACCGCTGCGGCGCTGGCGTTCGGTCATCGCAAGAACGTCGAGCGCACCATCCTGATCTTCGACCTTGGCGGCGGCACGTTCGACGTCAGCGTCCTGAAATTGTCGAGCGGAATCTATGAGACGCTCTCGACCTTAGGGGACAGCTACCTCGGCGGCGAGGACATGGACTCGCGGATCGTCGACCATGTGATCGCGGTCTTCAAGAAGCAGTCGGGCGTAGACCTGACCCCCGATAAGAACGCCGTGCAGCGCGTTCGCGAAGCTGCCGAGCGCGCAAAGTGCGAGCTCTCGTTCGCGGATCGCACCAACATCGTGATCCCGCACGTGACGCCCCAGCACTCCATCGAGCAGGTGCTCACCCGCGCCACGCTGGAGGATCTCACCCGTGATCTGGTGGTGCGCTGCATCGACATCACGCGGCGGGCTGTGCAGGAAGGCGGCTTGAAGGTGGACGCGATTGATGAGGTCATCCTCGTCGGCGGTCAGACCCGGATGCCGCTCATTCGGGAGTCGATCACCGGGCTTTTGGGCCGCGAGCCGTCGCGCACCGTGCATCCCGAAGAGGCCGTGGCGGTGGGTGCAGCCGTACATGCCGCAAACCTTTCGGATGGGGATCAAAGCCGGACCGTCCTGCTGGACGTCACCCCGTTTGACCTTGGCATTGACAGCGCTGGCGGGATTTTTGTGCCCATCGTGCATCGCAACAGCCGGGTGCCGTCGTCGGAGACGAGGGTGTTCGCCACTGCCAGCGACAATCAGGAGTCGGTGCGCGTCACCGTGCGTCAGGGCGAGAGCCGCAACGCGTCTGAAAACGAGTTTCTCGGCGAGTTCGTGCTCACGGGACTCAGCCCAGCACCCCGCATGCAGACCAAGGTGGACGTCACCTTCCGCATCGACGGCAATGGCATGCTGCACGTGTTGGCGATGGAGAAGGGCTCGGGCGAGCGCAAGAACATCACCATTCGCAACTATGCGGAGCACGCCGCCTCTCCGCGGATGCCCACTCCGGAAGAGGCCAAGGCCGCCGCCGCAGAGCGCGAACGGAAGGCCGTTACGCCCAAGGTGGTGATCGACAAGAAGCCCGGCGTTCTCAGCGGCTTGTTTGGAGCGCTGGGGCGCGGCAAGAAGGCCGCGGCGCCGGTGGCCGCTGGCGCGCCTTCGAAGACAATCCCGCCCACAACGGCCGCTCCGACGTCGATCCCGCCCACGTCGGTCGCTTCGACGTCGATCCCGCCCACAGCGGCCGCTCCGACGACAATTCCGCCCACGTCGGTCGCTTCGACGTCGATCCCGCCGGCAACAGCCGCTCCGACGACCATCCCGCCGAACGCGATGTCTACTTTTACCCCCGACGCGGTTGCTTCAGCCCCGGAGGTGGAGGTCGCGCCGCTCTCGTGGGATGCGCCCCCCGGCGCGATTTTGTCTTCGGCAGATGCTTCCGATGCCGCAGAGTCGGACGCCGCGATCATCCTGCCGGAGCTCACGCTCCCGGACTTGCTGGCGGTGGAAGAAGTGTTCGCGCTGGAAGAGGGCGACGACGAGGCTCCATACGAGGGCTTTGCCGAGGTCGAAGCCGAATCGGACGCGACCGTCGGGGTGCGCGATGACGACGCGCGCACCGTCGGGGAGTCTGCTGGCGCGACGCTAGCCGACTACGCGTTGTTGGAGCCCGCGCTCTCGCAGCTCGCGGACAACCCTTTTGAAGTGGCTCAAGATGGGCTCACTGAGGCCTCCGATCTGCAGTGGGGCGGCTCCGAGGTCGGTGGCACGGACGCAGAAGGCAACTTCGACTTCCGCCTTTCGGAGAGCGAGACCGCCGCTGGCTTCACCTTGCCGGATGAGGACACGGGTGAGGTCTCCCCCGACTCCGACGCTGAGCTCGCTGCGGCCTTAGCAGCGTTTCAGGCCGACGATCGCACGCCGAACGAGGACGACACCGCGGTGATGCGGCGCGCTTGGGCGTGGTCGGACGAAGCCGTCCCTGCCGCAAAGGACGCGAAAGCGGTGGACTTAGGTCCGGATCCGTTCGTGCGTACGGCGATGGAGCCCGCAGCGCCTACCGGACGCAAGCCGGCTCGGGTTCGATTGCGCTACCCCGACACCGCGCGGCTCGGTGAAGAGTATCGGGAGAACCTTCGGAAAGGCGGCACGTTCGTCAAGACTGCAAAGCCGCTCGCAGTGGGCCGGGAGTGCATCTGCGAGGTTTCGGCGCCGGGTCTGGAGGACACGCTGCTCTTCCCCGCGGTCGTCACCTTCGTCGCCACGAGCGCCCCCGGTCAGGACGCTGGCATGGGCATTGAATATCGATTGAGCGATGCCGAGCGTCGAAGCGTCGAGCGCATCATCGATCGCTTGTAGGTGAGCGTGGACCTCCCGTACGTAGCGGAGCCTGTGAGTCTGGACCGACTCGCGGGCGATTGGCAGATCTACCAATTGGTCTCCGGTCACCGGTTCTCCGCCGACGACATGCTGACGGCATGGATGGCGCAGCGGATCGCTCCCGGCGCTGCGCGCGTGTTGGATCTCGGCGCAGGGCTGGGGAGCGTAGGCTTGATGACCTTGTGGGCGCTTCAAAATCGGGACCCCTCAGCCACGCGCACGCTGACGATGGTGGAGGCTCAGGAGGTGAGCCATCGTCTGGCATTGGCGACGATCGCGCACAACGCGCTGCAAGACCGAGTGACCGCGCGACTCGGAGACATGCGCACCTTCGACCACGCGGGCGAGGTGTTTGATCTCGTCACGGGGTCGCCGCCGTATTTCCCTGTTGGAACCGGAAAGATATCTCCCCATCCTCAAAAGGCCGCGTGCCGGATGGAGCTGCGAGGGACGATCGCCGACTACGCGTTGGCCGCGGCCCCTTTGCTCGGTCCAGACGGATGGTTCGTCGCCTGTTTTCCGGCCCGCGATCCTCGGGGGGAGGCCGCATTCGGCCCCGCGGGGCTGCATGTGCGTGCCTCGTGTGATGTCACCTTCCGTGCGGGCGGAGAAGCTCCGGTTGTGCTTCGACTTTTTGCTGCACACGCTCATTCAGGGCCTAGGGCGCTTTGGCCCGGGATCACCATCCGCGCGCGGGATGGGCAGTGGACCCCCGAATACCTCGAGCTCCGCGCCGAGATGGGCAGCGCGATGCCTGCAGCCGGTTGATGCGCTCGCTTCGCGCCCGGGTGCTGGTGGCGTTGTTCGTCGTCGTCGGCAGCTTCGGGGTCGCGCTGGGGTTGAACGCGCTGGAGCTCGCGCGGATCGGCGGCTCCCTCGAGCTGGTGAACGAAGTCTACTTACCGCTGGCGGCGCTGGCGTCGCGGTTGGGCGCGGAGGTGGAGCGGGGCGACATCCGCCCCTTGCTCGTAGACGCTCGGACCATCATCGCCGGCGCGCGGACCGAAGATCCCGAGGAGCGCGCGGCCTTGAACGCGGCGTTGCGGCAGGTGGACGAAGTCGAGACGGCGTGGCTCACGGTGGTCAACGCGCAGGCGACGCCGAGCGCAGCGCGAGAGGAGATCCTGCAGTTAGGTACGCTCGCCGACAGCCGCATCACCGCGGTGTCGGACAAGACCGCGCGGGCCCAATCCTCGGCGGTGCGCACGGCGTTCGCGAGCAGCCTGGTGGCCGCGGTGGTCGCTGCGCTGGTGCTCATCGTCGCGCGGCGCGTATTGCAGCCGGTGGATCAGCTGACCGACGCGGTGCGGCAGATGACCGCGGGCAAGCCGCTGCCGGTGTTGAACACCGCCGGCGACGACGAGATCGCGACCCTCGCGCGTGCCGTAGGAAGCATGGCTCAGGCCGTCGCAGAGCGCGACGCAGAGCGCGAACGGCGCCTGCGATCTGAGCGCCTGGCGCTGGTCGGGCAGATGCTGGCGCAGGTGACCCACGAGGTGCGGAACCCCTTGAACGCGCTCTCGCTCAACGTGGAGCTGCTCCTTGAGGATGTTCGGGCTGCAGAATTTCCCGGCCGGGTCGGCGTCGAGGAGGTGGCCCGAGGCGTGATGGGCGAGATCCGGCGCCTCGAGGCCGTGACCGAGCGCTATCTGGATCTTGCGCGTCGACCGCCGGCGATGCTCGCGCCGGAGGACCCGGTGGGGCTCGCTCGGTCGGTGCTGCTCGTGGAGGAAGAGGCGCTGCGGCGGTCCGGAGTAGAGGCAGAAGTGGCGTTGGACATAGTGAACAACCCGGCGGGCTGCGAAGTGGAGATGGATGGCGGCGTGGTGCGCCGCGCGTTGTTGAACTTGCTGCAAAACGCGGCTCAGGCAGGCGCTCGCCACATCGTCGTTCGCGTGGGAGCGGAGCGTCGCGTCGCGGTCTTTTCCGTAGAGGACGACGGGCCTGGCGTTCCCGAGGAGTCTCAGGCGCACCTGTTCGAGCCGTTCTTCACGACGCGCGCGCAAGGCACCGGTCTGGGGCTAGCCGTCGCACGCCAGTCCATCGAGGACATCGGCGGCACCTTGATCTACCGGGCTTCGAAGGGAGGCTCGGTGTTTGAGATTCGCGTAGGTACT
>CAIUMM010000013.1 GCA_903900265.1 uncultured Pseudomonadota bacterium | reverse complement strand
GTGCGCCATCAGCACCTCGAGCGGCACGATGTCCAGCGCCGACTGATGGGTGCTCTCCAACACAACGAGACAGCCCAAGCCTGCTTTCGCCGCTTTATACCAGCTCGAAGCGCACACGCACCACTGGTCGCCCTCGACGAGACCGGGAAACCCGGCCTGCGGCACCGCATCGATGAGGTTGTTGCCCGACAGCGCGAGAAACTCCAGAAAAGGCTCGGTGACGCGCGCGCACACGGTGTGCGAGCCGCGATCGCTCGCGTCGGTGTTGCAGCACCCGTCGCGGAACCAGCCCGTGAGGGGCTTGTGAGAACAGGGGCCGAGCGGCGTGCCAAGCACGTTGAGCGAGCGCAGCATTTCAACCCCTCCCGATGACGAGGCTGGCGTTGATGCCGCCAAATGCAAAGTTGTTCGACATGATCACCCGCTGCTCCCGCTGGAGCGGCTGCGTAGGAAGTAAAATTGGCGCGACGTCGGGATCGACGAGGTTCGTGGTCGGCGGCACGATGCCGTCGCGCATGCCGAGGATGCATGCGATCAGCTCGGTGGTGCCGCACGCCGCGAGCATGTGGCCGAAATTGCCCTTCAAGCTCGCGACCGGAACGTTGCCGCCGAAGATGTCGAAGGTCGCGGCGGCCTCCGCCTGATCGCCAAGCACGGTTCCGGTGGCGTGCGCACAGATATAGTCCACCGCAGAAGCGGGGAGCTTCGCATCCTCGAGCGCCCGCACGATCGCGTTGCGCATGCCGGTGGGCTCCGGCGTCGACATGTGGTTCGCGTCGCAGGATTCGCCGTAGCCGAGGATCTCACACAGGATAGGCGCGCCGCGGGCGATGGCGCGCTCGCGCTCCTCCAAGATCACGATCGCCGAGCCCTCCGCGCACACCACGCCGTCCCGCGTGCGGTCAAATGGCGCGGGACGCAGCGTCGGCGAGTCCCCCCACCCGCGACAACCGGCGCGCACGACGTCAAAGGTCGCAGCGGCCAACACGCCAAGCTCGTCGGCCCCGCCGGCGATCACCGCGTCGGCGCGGTTCAAGCGGATCAGATCCAGCCCTACACCGACCGCCTGGTTGGACACCGCGCAGGCGCAGCACGGCGCGTGCACCGGCCCGGTCACGCCGAACGCGAGCGCGAGGTGGCTCGACACCGTGTGCGACATCACCTTCAGGAACGCCGTACTTTGAATGCCGCGGATCGACTTCGTGGCGATGAACTCACGCCAGAACTCGTCCATCGCGTCGGTAGAGCCCGTGGTCGATCCCGCCGCGATCGCGACCCGCCCACCCGCGAGCTCCTCCATCGGAAACCGCGCCGCCGCCAGCGCGTCCGTCGTCGCTGCGGTCGCATATTGCGACATCCGCGACATGCTGCGACGGATCTTGCGCGGGATGCGATCCGGCACAAACCCGCGCACCGGAGCGCCGATACGGGTCTCGAGGTCACCGATCTCTGCAAACTCCGGCATGGTGACGACGGCGTTCTCTTTGTTCAGGACCGAGCGCCACATCGCCTCGGGATCGCTCCCCAGCGGAGACACCAGACCATAGCCGGTCACAACAACGCGGCGCATCACGACACCTCTTTGAGCTCGGCCACCAGTGCATCGGAGCCGACAATTTCACCAATGGCTGCGTAGGCGCTCATCATCGCGCCGCAGATACCCGGAAAACCCACCGCGTGCCCCACCTGAAGCAGGTTCTTGACGCGAACCTTCATCGGAAGTCGATATTTCCCCATCTGCGCCACCGAGTGGTAGTGCCCGTAGGTCGCACCCTCAGGAGAGCCGGTGTACCGCCACGTCGTGAGCGGCGTAGAGACCTCGGCGCGCTCCACCTGCCAATCGGGGAAGTCCTGTTTGAACGTGGACAGACAGCGTTCCAACATCGCGACTTTCCAGCGCTCGTACTCGGGAGAGCGATAGGTCGGCGCTTGTCCAGGAACGCCGATATCGACCCCCAAGGCGCGCACCTCGCCCCAGTCCGCCTGCACCAACGCCAGCACGACCTGATCCGCGCCTCGAGCAGCGCTCCCCTGCCCCAACTCGCGCGCGCCGGGCGCGGTCAAGAACCAGAACGGCACGGCGTCGGTGGTGGCGGGACGGTCAAGCACATCGTCGTCAAAGGAGCTGAATCGGTACAAGTTGCGGTTGGCGAGCGCGCTCAGATCGCCGTTCACCCGCATGTACACGCCCAGATGCGCACGCCCGGGCACAGCCTGACGCACACGGTCCCGATACGCTGGGCGGGTCGCATCGGCGGGGAGCAGGTCAAGCACATGCTTGGGATGGGCGTTCGCGATCACAAGGTCGGCGTCATATCGCACCCCGCCGGCATGCACCGCGACCGCGGCCCCGTCCGCGACCTCGATCTGCTCGACGCGGCTCCGAAACTGGATCCGGCCACCAAGCTGGCGGAGCTGCCGCACGAGCTCGAGCGCGACGCGGTCACCGCCCCCAGCGATGGTCGACGCCCCCTGCAAGAAGTGGTCGGTCACGATGGCGTGCAAGCCAAACGGCGCGTCCCGAGGCGGCACGCCGTAGAGCGCCGCTTGTCCCGCGACGACGGCGCGTAGGCGCTCATCGGTGAAGCACGCGTGGAGCACATCCCGGAGCGTGAGCTCTTCGACCCGCAGCACGCGGTCTACGGGAATGGACAGATCCAGATTGTACCAGCCATAGGAGCCGGCGGCGTCCTTGTGACGCTCCACGTACTGGGCGATGCCCGCAGCCTCATGCGGGAAGTGCGCGCGAAGGCGCTCGCCGAAGCGGTCGATGCCGGCGGGCACGCGCACGTCGAGCCCCGGGTAGCGGAGCCAGTCAAAACCATCCGGATCCAGCGGGCGAATCTGGAGGCGATCCCGCACGCCTAAGTGCCCCAACACCCGGTAGATCAGCTGATCCTTACCGGAGGAGCCGATGTAGTGAAAACCGGTGTCGTAGCCGACGCCATCGCGAAAAAAGCGATGGAGAAAGCCGCCTGCGCGCACGTGCTGTTCGAGCACGGTCACCGACCAACCCCGCTGAGCGAGGAGCACCGCCGAAGCCAGACCGCCGGCGCCGGAGCCGATGACTACGGCACGGCCGGCGTCG
>CAIUMM010000012.1 GCA_903900265.1 uncultured Pseudomonadota bacterium | reverse complement strand
GATCCGCGCGCTCTGGATCACGCGGTTCACCACCGCGTCAGCGACGGTGCGGTTCTGGTTCAGCCACTGCTCCAGCGCCTGGCGCAGCGCTTGATCGACCGCGCCTTTCACCTCGACGTTGTTGAGCTTTTCTTTGGTCTGTCCTTGGAACTGCGGCTCAGCGACGAACACCGAGGTGATGCACACCACGCCGTCCCGGATGTCGTCGGCGGTGAGCGTCAGGCCGCGGGGCTGCAACTCGTGCGTGTCAATGTAGGTGCGCACCGCCTTGGTGATCGCGTCCCGCGCGCCTTGCTCGTGGGTGCCGCCGTTGGGGTTGGGCACGCCATTGGCGAACGACGCGAACTTCTCCCGGCTGGCGTCGGTCCAGGAGATCACCGACTGTACGCGAACAACGCTCTCTTTGTCGCTGCCGGCCAGCACCGGGACTTCTTTGTCAATGGTGAACGGCTCGGGGTGGATCACCTTCCGGTCGTCTTTCTTGCACAGCATCGTCTGGTAGTCGCGCAGACCGCCGTCAAACTTGAACTCTTGGCTTTCGCCCTTCATCTCGTCCTTGAAGACGATGCGCAGCCCCTTGTGCAGGTAGGCGGTGACCTCGATGCGCTCCTTGATGGTGTCGGCATCAAACGCCAAGGTGCCGAAGATCTCGGGGTCGGGACGGAAGCGGATGGTCGTGCCGGTGCCGCGCGCTTCGTTGCCGCGCACGAGCGGGCCGGTGGGCTTGCCGCGGCGGTAGGTCTGACGGTGCTCGAAGCCGCTGCGCTTGACGACCGCGGTCAGCTCGTCAGAGAGCGCGTTGACCACGCTGCTGCCGACGCCGTGCAAACCGGCCGAAGTACGGTAGTTCTTCCCGTCGAATTTGCCGCCCGAGTACAAGGTGCACAGGATGATCTCCAGCGCGGGCTTCTTGTGCACCGGATGGAGGTCGACGGGGATGCCGCGGCCATTGTCTTGCACGCTGGCGCTGCGGCCATCGGCGTGCAGCGTGACGGTGACGGTGGTGGCGTGGCCTTCCATGGCCTCGTCCACCGAGTTGTCCACGATCTCCCAGAGCAGATGGTGAAACCCATCTACGCCGGTGCTGCCGATGTACATGCTGGGGCGCTTGCGGACGTGCTCGAGGCCTTCGAGCACGCTGATCGCTGAGGCGTTGTATTCTGCAGGCGGCGCCATCAGTTTTCCCCTTCGGTGGACTTGTCGACCGGCTTGCCGAGACGTACGTCCGGCGATCGGGTCCATTTTGCAAAATTACCGCGCTTGAACAGGCTCTTACCGCGTGCTGCGCGCTTGCCCCCGAACCGTGCGGGGTTGATGATCTCTTCGCGTCCCAGCGCGGTGAGCACGTGCGGCCCCGCCTTGGGATCGACCGAAGGCTCGGCGGCGAACACCGAGTCTTCGTCGTTGAGCGTGATCGCGGTCAGGCCCTTTCCGGCCGCCTTGAGCACGCCGACCTCGTTCATCGGGAAGGTGAGCACGTTGCCGTACAAGGACGCGAGGCACACGTGCTCGTTTCCGACCGACACCCAGGCGTTCACGACGGCGTCGTTGCTCTCTTCGAGGCGCATGAACCGGCGACCGTTCTTGGTCGAGACGTCGCTGAACAGGCCGAGGCCGAGGCGCGCGATGCGCCCCTGCGCGCTCACGCCGATGACGTGCGGCAGCGGCGCTTCGTCTTCGGCGACGACCACCGAAGGGTCCAGCGCCGGCAGCTGACGCGGGTCGTGCGAGATGACCGCGATGATCTTCTCGCGGTCGCCGAACGCGAACATTTTTTGGACGGGATCGCCGTAGCCGGTGCTCGGCGAGATGCTGTCGACGCGCAGCGTATAGGCGGTGCCGGTGTTCGAGAGCAGCGTCAGCGTGCGGATCGTCGACGAGCGCAGCGCCCAACCGACGCTGTCGCCTTCACGCACGCGCACCTTGTCGATGCCGGTGAGTGAGCCCTGACGCTTGAGCCAGCCGTCGCGGGTGATGACGACGATGGCGTCCTCTTGAACGATGTAGGCGTCTTCCGAATAGGCCAGCTCGGGAGCCGCGTTTGCGTTCGCGTTGAGCAGCGTGGTGCGGCGCGCCACGCCGTGCTGCTTGCGGATGTCGAGCAGCTCGTCGCGCACGACCTGCCAAAGCGCGACGTTGGACGCCAGAATCGCGAGCAGCTTCTCTGCTTCGCCTTGCTTTTCCGCCAGCTCTTCGAGGATCAGGTTGATCTCCAAGCGCGCCAATCGGTAGAGCCGCAGCTCGAGGATCGCCTCGACCTGCTCATCCGAGAGGCCAAAGCGGTCCATCAGGCGCTCCGCGGCGTCCCGCTTGCCTTCGCTGGCTCGGATGATGCGGATGACCTCATCGAGGATCGGGAAGACCTTGGCGTAGCCTTCGAGGATGTGGATGCGCTTTTGCAGCTCGGTGACGTCGTATTGGGTGCGCTTGCGCACGGTGTCGCAGCGAAAGTCCAGCCAGTAGCGGAGCACTTCGCGGAGGTTCAGCCGGGCAGGGGAGCCTACCTCGGGGTTGTCCGTCGGCGTCAACACCGTCAGGTTCACATGGAACAACGTCTGCAAGTCGGTGTGCTTGTACAGCCACGCCATCGCCGCTTCGGCGTCTTCGGGCGCGCGCAACTCGAGCACCACGCGGATCTCGTCGGTGGACTCGTCGCGGACGTCGACCAACTGCGGCAGCTTGCGGTCGCGGATCGCCGCGCCTACGGCCTCGACCCACTCGGACTTTTTGACCGCGAAGGGCACCGACTTGACGATGACGAAGTGCTTGCGGCCCTTCTGCTCGCGCTCCCAGGTGCCGCGGAGGCGCACCGGGCCCTGACCTTCGGTGTACACCGTCAGCAGATCATCGGCGCCGGAGGTGATCTCCCCGCCGGTCGGGAAGTCGGGCGCTTTGACCTTCTTGACGAGGTCAAGCACGGTGGCTTCGGGATGGTCGATGAGGTGCACGCACGCGTCGATGATCTCGCGCAGGTTGTGCGGCGGGATGCGCGTGGCCATGCCGACCGCGATGCCTTCGACGCCGTTGACGAGCACGTTCGGATACTGCGCCGGGAGCAGCACGGGCTCGCTGTGCTGGCCATCGTAGGTGGGGCGGAACGGCACCGTCTGCTGCTTGAGCTCGGTGAGCAGCTCCATCGCCATCGGGCGCAGCCGCACCTCGGTGTATCGCATCGCTGCGGCATTGTCCCCGTCGATGCTTCCGAAGTTGCCCTGACCATCCACCAGCGGGTGCAGCATCGAGAAGTCTTGGGCCATGCGGACCATGGCTTCGTAGATCGAGCTGTCGCCGTGGGGATGGTACTTGGCCATGACCTCGCCGACGACCGCGGCGGACTTGCGGTAGCGCGCGTCGGGGGTCAGCTTCAGGTTGATGTACATCGCGTACAGGATGCGGCGTTGCACCGGCTTCAAGCCGTCGCGGACGTCCGGCAGAGCTCGGGAGGTGATGACCGAGAGCGCATAGTTGATGTAGCGTTCACGGACCGCGTCGTGGAGCGGCAGATTCGTGGGGTCCATGGGACACACCAGCGCTGTAAGGCGGGTAGGGGGAAGCGTCGTGGGCCGGTCACGGGCGAGCCGCGGAGACCGGAGCGGGGACGGCACTATATCGCAAAGCCGCGCGTCAAGAGAGGGGCGGCGGACGGGAAATGTGGCGTCGCTGGGGATTCCTTCTGCGCCTCGCCTTGATACCCCTCTGGGGTGACTCCTCCTGCTCAGCCGACATCATGGTACTCCCGATGGATCGCGCCCGTGTTGGATGGAACGGTGGTCTTCTCCTTTGATCGGACCGGCTACGCGCGCCATTCGCGCGATTTTGCGGTGTCGTCGCCGGGAGGTTTGGACTCGCCGAACGCGCTGTCCGGGCAGGTCGCCGTCGTGACCGGCGCCAACGCGGGGATCGGGTTGGAGACGTCCCGGCTGTTGGCCGCGGCGGGGGCCGAGGTGTGGATGGTGTGTCGGGATCCGGCGCGCGGCGTAGCGGCCGTAGCGACTGTCCCCGGCGCCCGGCTCGCGATCGCCGACATGAGCAACCGGATGGACGTGCGCAAGCTGGCGACTTCGTTGCCCGAGCATGTTGACATGCTTGTCCACAACGCCGGGGCACTGGTGGACAAGCGGGTCACCACCGCAGACGGCCTAGAGACGACGTTCGCGACCCATGTGGTGGGGCCGACGATGCTGACGCGGCTGCTCGGAGCGCGGCTGACGCCGGAGAGCCGGGTGGTGTGGGTGAGCTCGGGCGGGATGTTGACCCAGCGCTTGCGGTGGGACGGCCAGCCCTGGACCGGCGGCCGGCGCTTCGATGGGGTGGTGGCCTACGCGCAGTGCAAGCGGATGCAGCTGCTGGTCGCTGAGTGGTTGGTGGAGAGCGGCGGGGCCCGCAGCCCGTGGCACGCGACCATGCACCCGGGTTGGGTGGAGACGGCGGGCGTTCGTACGTCCCTGCCTACGTTTCACCGCTACACCCAGAACATTCTGCGTAGCCCCGCTCAAGGCGCGGACACCGTGGCGTGGCTTGCGGCTGCGCGCAGGGGAGACAACGGGCGGTTCTGGTTTGACCGCGCGGAGGCGAAACCCTATTGGTTCTCGTGGACGCGCGAGTCCGAGGCGGAGCGCAAAGCGATGTTAGAATCCGTAGAGTTTTTGTCCCGGCCCTAAAGCCGCAAGCGGCTGTGGGCGCCGCGGTTTCAGCCCTTCAGCTCGACCCAGACGCCGCCGGGGATCGCTTGGATCGCGCCGATGGTGATGGTGTCGCCGGCTTCAAGCCCGCAGCCTACCGGTTCAGCGAGGCGCCAGTGGGTGCTCGAGCTCGGGACATCCGCCCGCACATTCGCGCCGCGCTGCAGCGTGATCGTGTCGCCGGTCGCGCCGGGGGCGCTCTCGCCGGCGTACCACCAGCCGATCGTGGTTCCGGCCGCTGCGTTGCAGCCTGCGCGCGGCACGCGGGTGGAGGGGCGTAGCGTGGCTTGAGCGGGTTGTGGCGCGGGTTGGGCAGCGGGGACCAGCGCGGAGGTGCGCTCCGGCGCGGCCACGACTTCGGGCGCGGCCACGACTTCGGGCGCAGCCACGACTCCGGGCGCGACAATGGGCGCAGCCTCGGCCACCGGCGCGGCCGCCGGAGCGGCCACGGGTGCGGCGACGGGTGCAGCCACGACTTCGGGCGTGGCTACCGTCGCCGGGGATGCGACGTCCGCCTGCGCTTTGCCCGTAGACATCAGCACGATCAGGCCCAGCGCGGCTGCGCACGCTACGGCGCCAAACGCCGCGCCAACGGGCATCCAGCTGCGCTTTTCCACAAGCCCAGCGGCCGCGGCCTGCGCATTTTCGTCATCGGGCAGGTGCCGCGCGATCGCTGCGGCGAGGGCTGCGGTGCGGCCGGCCTCCTCTGCGGTGGTCAGCAGCGCGCTCCATCCCGCGACGCCGGACTCGGTCGGCTCGGCGAGGCGACAGGCGCGGGCCATCCCCGCGGCGCCGTCTGGCATGCGTCGTGCGTAAAAGATCGCGAGATCTTCGAGGGTCGCAGGGTCGAGACGCATGGTTGCTCCAACAATGCCTGAACGTACACCTATTGACGCGTCAAGTAAAGGCGCTGTCGAAGCAGACCCGAAAAATCGGCGACCGGATGAGGGCCGGCGCGGCAGGTTATCAGGCTCCGGCGGAGCTTCTGGATGCCTGAACGTGACTTGATCCTCGCTATCGACCAGGGAACGACCAGCTCCCGCGCGCTGTTGCTGGACCGCGCCAGTCGCGTGGTCGCCAGCCAGAACGTTGATTACCCGAACTACTTTCCGTCTCCCGGTCGGGTCGAGCACGACGCCGACGAGATTTGGGCGTCGATCGGCTCGGCGGTGGGCGCGGTGCTCGCCGGCATCCACCCGTCGCGCATCGCGGCGATTGGCATCACGAACCAGCGCGAAACCTCGTTGTTTTGGAATTCCCAAACCGGGCGTCCGGCGCATCGGGCGCTGGTGTGGCAGGACCGCCGCACGGCGGATCGCTGCGAGGCGCTGAAGCGCGAAGGCTGGGAGGATCGCGTCCGCACGCGCACCGGTCTGGTGATCGATCCGTATTTTTCAGCTACGAAAGCCGAGTGGATGCTCGAGAACGTGCCGGGTCTGCGCGCGGACGCCACGTCCGGAGCGCTGCGCTACGGCACCATCGACAGCTACGTCGCCTGGAAGCTGACCGGTCGGCATGTGACCGACGCGTCGAACGCCAGTCGCACCTTGCTCTACGACATCCATCGCGGCGATTGGGACGACGAGCTGCTGGGGCTTTTCGGCGTTCCTCGCGTGTGTCTGCCCGAAGTGGTGGACAACGCGGGCGTCATCGGCGTCACCCGCGGGGTGGGGTTCCTCCCCGATGGCATCCCGGTCGCCGGTCTCGCGGGAGACCAGCAGTCCGCGCTGTTTGGGCAAGCGTGTTTTGCGCCCGGCGAGGCCAAATGTACCTACGGAACGGGAGCTTTCTTGCTGATGAACACCGGCGCTGTCGCCGTTCCTTCGTCGCGCGGCTTGTTGACCACCGTCGCGTGGCGACTTGGCGGCGAGACCACCTACGCGCTGGAAGGCAGCGCGTTCATCGCCGGGGCGGCGGTGCAGTGGCTGCGGGATGGTCTCGGGATCCTGACGCGCTCCGAGGACGTCGAGGCGCTCGCCGCTTCGGTGCCGGACAACGGCGGCGTGAGCTTCGTGCCTGCGCTCGCCGGCCTCGGCGCACCACACTGGCGGCCCGACGCGCGCGGACTGCTGTCGGGATTGACCCGCGGCTCCAACCGCGGCCACATCGCCCGCGCCGTGCTCGAGGGCATCGCGCTGCAGATCACCGACGTATTGGGCGCGATGGAGGCGGACAGCGCACAAGCGCTGTCGCTGTTGAAAGTCGACGGAGGCGCCGCCGCGAACAACCTGCTGATGCAGTTTCAAGCCGACGTGCTCGGCGTGCCCTGCGTGCGCCCGACCAACCTCGAGACCACCGCGCTCGGCGCCGCGTACCTCGCCGGCCTCGGCGTCGGCTTTTGGAAGGGCCTCGGAGACGTCCACGCCGCGTGGGCGGAGGACCGAACGTTTCGACCCGAGATGTCGGCCGATGAGCGCGCCACGCGGCGCGTCATCTGGGCAGACGCGGTGGCACGCGCATGATCGCCTTCCTGCTGAACTGGGCGCTCGCCGCCGATGCGTGTGATCTTCCTGCGAGCGTGGCGCTGCTGCAGACCGCGGGCGACAAGGACGCGTACCTGTGCGTCGCGGCTGAGTCTGGCGGCGCCGCCGCGGTCACCGCTGCGCTCGATGCGTTGGTCGGTCCTCCTGAGACGCTCGCGGACGCACAGGGGCGCTACACCCGTTCGATCACGCTGTGGCTCTTGCAGCGCACGGACACCACCTGGGACCCTGCGCTGGTGCGGCGACTCTCCGCAGACGACCGTCGCTTGTTGGCCGATGGCGTGTACGCCCGGCGGGGGCGTGCTTCGCCCGCGCCTGCACATGACACGGTGTTCAAGAACCTGTCGTGGTACGCCCCGGATCCGAACTACACCGACGGAAAACTGTCCGCGGCCGACCGGGAGAAGATCGCGCTAGCGGACAAGCCTCCGCCGGCTCCAGCGACGACCGTCGACCTGAGCGGGGACGCCGCGATCGACGCGGCCGGGGGCGAAGCTGCGGCTCCCTCGTCGGCGATCTCGGGGATTTGCGGCTGTGCTTCTACGCCATCCGCGGGCTGGGGCGGCGCGGCGTTGGCCGGTTTGCTGCTGATGTTCACCCGCCGTCGTCGTTGACGGCGGGTTTCGGCCCGCGCAGCGCCCGAGCGCCTGCGTAGCGTCAGTCTACGGCGAGGACGCGGAGATTGGGCGCTACGGCGA
This sequence comes from uncultured Pseudomonadota bacterium, assembly GCA_903900265.1. Lineage (GTDB taxonomy): Bacteria > Myxococcota_A > UBA796 > UBA796 > SXON01 > CAIUMM01. The sequence goes on along the minus strand of CAIUMM010000012.1, from coordinate 33,849 downwards.
ACGGCGCGCCCGTCGCGGTGCGCACCTGCTCCACCGTCAGGTCGGCGGCGATCTCGATGAGCGTCAGCCCACCGGCAAACGTGAACACGCCGTAGTCGGTGATCAGCAGGTGCACGCAGCCCATACCCGTGAGAGGAAGCGTGCAGTTGCCCAAGAGCTTGGGCTCGCCCTTCGCCGTGTGCTCCATGGTGACGACCACGCGGCGCGCGCCGGCGACGAGGTCCATCGCGCCGCCCATGCCCTTGACCATCTTGCCGGGGATCATCCAGTTTGCGAGGTCACCGTTCGCGCTCACTTGCATGGCGCCGAGGATGGTGAGGTCGATGTGGCCGCCGCGAATCATCGCGAAGCTGTCGGAGGAGCTGAAAAAGCTCGCGCCGGGCAGGGCGGTGACCGTCTGTTTGCCGGCGTTGATCAGGTCGGCGTCTACCTTGGATGCTGTGGGGAAGGGGCCCATGCCCAACAGCCCGTTTTCACTGTGGAACACGATGTCCATGCCGACCGGGATGTAGTTGGCGACCAGCGTCGGGATGCCGATGCCGAGGTTCACGTGGAAACCGTCGCGGAGCTCTTCAGCCGCGCGGCGGACGATGCCATCACGAGAAAGCGGCATTTTTACTCCTGTACCGTGCGCTTTTCGATGCGCTTTTCATAGTGGGTGCCGACGATCACGCGCTGCACGTAGATGCCGGGGGTGTGCACGTGATCGGGGTCGATCTCGTCGACGAGCTCTTCGACCTCGGCGATGGTGACGCGTGCGGCGGTGGCCATCATTGGGTTGAAGTTTCGCGCGGTCGCCCGGTACACGAGGTTTCCGTGTCGATCGGCGCGCCAGGCCTTGATGATCGCGAAGTCGGCGAACAAGCCGTGCTCCATGATGTACGGCCGTCCGTCAAACCAGCGCACGTCCTTGCCGTTGGCGACCACGGTGCCGTAGCCGGTCGGGGTGAAGAACGCGGGGATCCCGGCTCCGCCGGCGCGGATGCGCTCCGCGAGCGTACCCTGCGGGCAGAGCTCGACTTCGAGCTCTCCCGACATGTACTGGCGCTCGAATTCCTTGTTCTCGCCGACGTACGACGAGATCATCTTTTTGACCTGCCGCGTGCGCAGCAAAAGGCCCAGGCCGAAGTCGTCCACACCGGCGTTGTTCGAGATGAACGTCAGGCCTTTGACGCCGCGATCCCGCACCGCGAGGATGAGGTTTTCAGGGATGCCGCACAGTCCGAAACCGCCGGCCATAATCACCGCGTTGTCGGCGATGTCCGCGACCGCGACGGCCGCGTTGGGGAGTAGCTTGCTCATGGGGACTGCTATCCCGTTAGGCGGCGGGTATGTCCCTCCCTGCTGAAGTCCCTGTCACCCTGCTTTGGGTCCGAAATGCGATGCGCGTCGCCGACAATCCGGCTTTGGCGCAGGCTGCTGCGCGAGGCGCGGTGGTGCCGGTGTTCCTGCATCCGGAGTCGTCCATCGGTCCTTCGGCGGCCGATGGGGCGCGGGGGGGTGCTTCGCGGGTGTGGCTGCATCAGGCGTTGCTGGATTTTGACGCGGCGCTGCGGGGCCTCGGCAGCGGGCTCGTCGTGCGTCGCACCGATGATCCGGTGGGTGAGCTCGGGCGCATCGCCGCGGCGTGTGGCGCGACGGCGATCTACTACGATTGTCGGGTCGAGCCGGATGCTCGCGTGGTGGAGTCACGGGTGGAGCAGGAGCTGGGCCGGCGGATAGAGGTGCGCGGCTGGCACGCCAACTTGCTGCTTACACCGGGTCAGATCCTCAACGGGCAGGGGGAGCCGTTCCGGGTGTTCACGCCGTTCTGGAAAGCGGCGTGTCGTCAGCTTGGCGTGTTCCGTCTGGCGGAGACGCCGACGCGGCTGCGGTCCCCGACCGGAGCATCGGGTAGGCCGCTGCCGGGCCTCGACATCGATGCGCTGGGCTTGATGCCGGCGCACGCCTGGCCGGGGACGCTGCTGTCCGCCTGGGACATGACCGCCGCCGGCGCGGAGCGACGCTGGCGCGGCTTTGCGTCCGACACCCCCGGTGCCCTCGGAAATTACGGCGAAGGACGGGACATCCCGGGCACCGACGGCACGTCGAAGCTGTCGCCGTACCTGCACTTTGGGCAGGTCAGCCCTCGGCAGCTCTGGAACGACGTGCTGCGCGCTCAGGGCCAGACCCACGCTGAGGTGCTCCCGGAGGGGCCGCGGCGCTTCCTCGCGGAGCTGGGATGGCGGGAGTTCGCGCAACAGCTGCTGTTTCATTTCCCGCACACGCTGACCGAGCCGCTCAATTCCAAGTTCTCGGCCTTCCCGTGGGACTCCGACCCGCGCTTGCTTCGGTGCTGGCAGCGTGGCCAGACCGGCTACCCGATCGTGGATGCCGGCATGCGGCAGCTTTGGGCCACCGGTTGGATGCACAACCGCGTGCGGATGATCGTCGGGTCCTTCCTCGTGAAACACTTGTTGCTGCCGTGGCAGGACGGGGAGCGCTGGTTCTGGGACACGCTCGTGGACGCGGACGCAGCGTCGAACACGCTCGGGTGGCAATGGGTCGCCGGTTGTGGCGCCGATGCCGCTCCGTATTTTCGGGTGTTCAACCCCATCCTTCAGGGCTTGAAGTTCGACCCGGATGGCGACTACGTTCGCACGTGGGTCCCTGAGTTAGCCTCGGTTCCTCGTGCGTTTATCCATGCACCTTGGGAGTACGGCTTGTTCCGGGGCGTGGCGTACCCGGAGCCCATCGTCGATCACGCGACAGCGCGGGCTCGGGCTTTAGCGGCGTTTGCACGGATCAAAGCGGGAGACTGATCAGAGCTGGCTGCGCACGTAGTCCGGGTAGTTCGCGATGACGTTGGCGTAGTAGTCCCGGTAGTACCAGACATAATCGGGCGTGAACGGCCGACGGGGATCGGTGAGCACGTCCGCTTCGGTCAGGTCCCATGCAGCTTGCGCGCGACCAAGGACGTCGCTGGATTCGTACGCGGTGACGGCTTCGCGGATGCGCAGCTTCAGCTCGACCACGCACGCCGTGTCCGCGAGGCACGCGCTGCCCAAGCGCCCGCCGACGACGTTCCAGTTGCGCCCCGAGACCGTGACTTCATCCCAGCTCTCGTCCATGCCCCACGGGGCGAACACCAGCCGGCCATCATCGGTGGGATCGGCGTAGATCAGCACGTCGTTGAGGGTGAACGGGTAGCCGTCGTAGTTGCCCACCGCGGCGCACCAGGACCAGTACTCCAGCCACTGATCGACGTTGATCACCGGGCCGAGCTCGCCGAAGAAGTCTCCGGCGTAGCTGTCAAGCGCGGCGGTCACCGCGTTGATCTCCGACATGTCGCCAACGCCGCTCTTCTCGACCCAGCCGGTGTCGAGGTACGGCGTGTAGAAGTCGCCGTAGTAGTCGGCCGTGCCCCAAAATTCGCCGGTGGCGTCGACGAACCGGCGCTTCAGCCAGTGGTCATCCGCGCTCTCAATGTTGGCGTACAACCCCCATGGCTCGCCATTCAGCGTCACCCGCGCAAAGTTGCAGCGCGACCCCAACTGGCTGTGTTCAAGCAGCAGGTTGTAGGCGATGACCTCTTTGGACTGGGTGTAGTCGCTGGTCATGTTGTTGAGGGTGACGCGCTCGATGTCGCCCAACTTCTGGTCGAGCTCAAACTCGTTGAGCTTCAGCTTGAAGCCTGCTTTGCAGATGGTATCGGAACAATCGAGGTCTTGATACGTGCTGGAGCCCTTGAGGCGCACGCCGACGTTGGGGTACAGCACGCCGTTGATGGTCACGTCCGCGGGCAGGTAGCCGGGCGCCTCTGCGTTCAGCTGGGCGATCACCGCAGGCGCGATCGTGAGGTCCACGGTCTGGATGACTGCAGGGTCGTAGAAGGCCTCGTAGATGGCGTCATTTTCGCTGCTTTCGGAGTCACCGGTGTCGGCGGTCTCTGCGGTGTCGACGCTGTCCGCGCTGTCTACGCTGTCCGCACCCACGACGTCGGGGATGGCGGTGTCGTTAGGATTTGCGGTGTGCTTCGGCGCGGAATCCGGCGTGGCGTGTCCACATCCGGCGATCGCGGCGAGTAAACTCAGAATACGGAGCTTCAATGTTCCATCCACTTCAGTTCATCGGTTCGTAGCTGCTGCAAGCCCGCTTCGAGCGCGTCCAAGCGAGCGTCTACCTCGTTGGGGGTGGCGGGCGCGACGGTGTCTACTCGGGACCCGATCGCCGCAGCGGCGTCGTGGGCCGAGCGAGCGAGCGAGGGGATCGTGGTCCGTCGTGCGAGCGCCTCGAGCTTCGCGGCGCTGCTGGCGTCGCCTACATCCCGGAGCACCGAGATGGCGGCTTGCACTTCGCGGAGGTCGAGATCCTCCAACATCGGGGTCGCGGACTGGGCGATCTGCGCGCGCAAGGCGTCGCGGGCGGGGCCCAATGCCTGCCGTTGGAGGATGCGCACGGCGGCGTTCAGCCCCGTCGTGCGGAGATCGCGGCTCGCCGGGGTCCGTAGCAGCGCGGGCACATCGGCGGGCGTGCCTTGCAGGGCGATCGCGTTGCTCGCTGCGATGCGCTCCGTGTCGAGCACGTCCGCGGAGCGGGAGACCAGCACCTTGCGCGCGACGGGGAGCACTGCTTTGGGGTCCAGCGCCGCCACCGCGCGGAGCAGGTTGGTGCGTACATCGCCGTTGGTCTCGGCTCCAGCGAGGCGCCCGAGCACCGGGCCGACCAGCGCCGCGTCGGCGCACTGCGCGAGCGCCGCCGCTGAGGCCTGACGCATCCGCGGGTCAGCGTCGGTCAGCGTCTTGAGCAGCGGGTCACAGGTCCTGCGCGCTCCCAGCGCATCGGCGATCGCTTCGCGCAGCGGCTCGGGGATCGTTGCATCCACGAGCAGCTCCGGCAGCGGATCATGGGCCGGTACAGGCTGGGCAGCGAGCACGTGCAGCGCGAGCAAACGCGAATACGCGCTGCCGTTGCGCAGCTGCGCTACCCAGGCATCGGCCGCCTGCGTTTGATCCCAGTCGACGAGCAGACCGCCGCTGGGATCGATCGCGACGAACGTGGGGGCCGCGGGCGCCGCGAGCGTCACGGTCAGGTCCGCGCCGGTCATCCACGCGCGCGTAGGCGCACCGCCGTCGACGGCGACGTCGATGGGCAGCGTGTAGGTGGTGTTGGTTTGGTGGAGGGTGACCGTCAGCTCCGCGCCAGGGTTCGCCGGAGACCACGCCCAGCTCGTGCTCAGCTTCGGGACGCCGGGCAGCTCGGTCCATTGTTGGAAGAACCATCCGAGGTCTTTGCCGGAGCGCTGCTCCATCGCCCGCTGCAGATCGATGGTGTCGACGCTGCTGTGGGCGTGGCCCTGCGTGTAGTCGCGGATGGCGTGCCAGAAGGTGTCCTCGCCGAGGTAGACGCGGAGCATGTTCAGTACCATCGCGCCCTTGGAGTAGACGTTGTGGTTGGCCTCGCCCTGCAGCGCGCCGCCTGCTGAGCGCACCGCCCCGCCGCCGTTGAGGAACCAGCGTCCAGCGAGCGATCCGTTGTCTAAGCTCGCGCGTCGCCAGCCGTCCTGCGCGGCGGCGTGCACGGCGTCTGCGGTCGCGTCCCCGTCTTTGACCCGGCGCGCGTGGTCCTCCCAGTCCGCCGCGAAGAACGTGGCAAAACCCTCGTTCAACCACAGCTCGCGCCAGGTGCGCGAGGTCAGCAGGTCGCCAAACCACTGGTGTGCGAGCTCGTGCGCGACGATCGACGGCACCCAAGAGCGCGTCGCGTGCACCGACGGCGGGCCGATCATCCGATCGGTCTCGATGGTCGCCGAGGTGTTCTCCATTCCACCGTACAAAAAGCGCTGGACGAACACCTGATCGTAGTGACCCCACGCGTAGGGAACGCCGGTTCGCGCCCCGATCCACGCCATCATGTCCGGCAGCGGGTCCAACACGGGGCGTACCCACGCCTCAGGCGTCCCCGGCGCGACCATCGCGCGCACCGGGACGGGGCCGTCGCCGGTGACGACCGCGTACGGACCCGCCGCGACCATCACGAGGTAGCTGGGGAGCTCAACGCCGCTGTTCGTGACCACCCTCCAACCGTCGGGGACGTCGAAGATACCTTCATAGTTGAAGCGATCGTCGGGCCGATCGTAGGCAGGGAACCAGTAGCGGTTGTCCTCGCCTTCGCCTTGGCTCCACACTTCGGCGAAGGTGTCCGCCGAGCCCGGACCCGGAGCCCGCCAGTGCAAGCCGTTCTGGGGCGTCGCGCGGTAGTGCAGGGTGACGATGCTGACTGCGTCCGGCGCGCTGTCGGGCATCACCACGCTGAGCGCGGCCGGACCGGCGAGCACGCGGGCTGGCGCCCCGTCGACCTCAGCGGCGCTGACCGTCAGGCCGATCGCGTCCAGTCGAAGCGCGCCGGGAGCGAGCCGGCGTACGGTCCAGGTGGCCGTACCTTCGACGCTGCGGTCGGTCGGGTTCAGCTTCAGGTGCAGCAGGAGCTTCACCATGTCGAAGCTGCGATCCGCGGCGAACGCACCGGGAGGATCGGGGGTGTACGCCCCGGTGGTCGCCGGGTCCGATGCCTGGGCGGCTTGCGCTCCGAGCGCGCCTGCGAGAACCAACAAGGCGATGCCTGTCCGGCGTTTACAAAGCATCAACGTTCAATCCTGACAGACGGCCGACGACCAGTCGTAGAGGTTGTTGTCTTCGTCGCACTCGTAGACTACGCCCGAGCCCGAGCCGTCCGCGTCCGCCACGGCGTAGGGCTTGGCCGAGCCGAGGTCGTCCGGGGAGAGCGCGAAGATCAACGCCTCGCCGGTTTTGCCGGAGGGGATCGCGGTCGTCGTCAGCTGGGTCGCCAGCACCGGGCCGCCTGGGCCGGCGGTGATGCTGAGCGGCACGCCCGCGGGGACCTCGATGTTCCCAGCGTTCATCACCCACGCGCCCACGTACACCTTGCCGTCATCGCACTCGGTCTCGCAGACGTCCCACACCTCGGCTTGGAGATCGGTGTAGTCGCCGGGAGGCGGGTTCGGATCGCCCGAGCGGAAGCTGTTGAAGGTGCTGAAGTTCGTCGAGCCGGTGGGCTGGATCTCGCCCTGATCGCCGATGTTGGTGATGGTATAGGCGTGCTGGTTCCAGGTTTTTCTACCCGGAGGCCAGGAGCCGGAAGCATCGCCGTATACGCTGAAGGACTTGTTCCACGAACAGTGGCCGAGGATGATCTCGGCTTGGTCGTCATTGTCGACGTCGGCGACCACTGGGGTCTCGAGGATCGTGTAGCTGCCATGCTCAGTGGAGATCAGCTTGACCGAGCCGTCGATGCCGGAGAAGAACCGCACCGACGTCTCGTCGGCGTAGAGCACCTCGGGGTAGCCGTCCTGGTCGAAGTCGAACAACACCGGTCCAGCCGCGCCGGAGGAGTCGCTGATCGAGGCGGTCCACTTGACCGTGCCGCCCCACTCCATCGCGATCAGGCTGTTCTGGGCTGCAAAAACGATGTCCGGCGTGCCGTCGCCGTCCAGATCGTCGATGGCGGGCGCGCCAAGGTTGCCGCTGTAGACCACCGGTCCCCAAACCTCGGTGCCGTCGCTCTCCATGCCGGTCACGTAAATGCCGCTGGTCTTGACGATCTCGCCTTGTCCATCGCCGTCAAAGTCGGCGACCGCGATCAGCCCATCCAAGCCCCCGTTCTGCCACTTGATCGTTCCGTCGACCTTGTACGCGGCGTTGCCGGTGACGAGCTCTTCTTTGCCGTCCCCGTCGAGGTCGATGGGCACCGAGAGCGTGCCGTAGCTTCCGCTCGACGGCGTGCCGCCGTACGGGGCCGCGCCCTTGCCCTGCCGGCCTTGCCCACGAATGCTGCCGTCGGCGCCGTTCAGGATCGCGTTGCCTACGGTCACTTCGGGCTTGCCGTCGCCGTCCATGTCGGAGACCGCCGGGTAGTTGTAGCCCAGCGCGTCCATGTTGTTGGTGAGCGGCGGGGAGGTCCAGGTGACGCGGCCGGTACGCCCATCGAGCGCGGTGATCTTGTTGGTGCCGGCGGCGACCACTTCGGGCCAGCCGTCGCCATCGAGGTCGGCGATGGAGAAGCCGCCGTCCTGGCCGATGCCGCGCGAAGACCGCCAGTACTCGCCCGATCCGTCGCCCTTTACGGCGACGACGTTGCCGTTCCCCATCCCGGAGGTGCCGCCTTGGTAGACCACGATCGCCGGCATGTCATCGCTGTCGATGGCGCCGGAGCCGTTGGAGTCGACGATCTGGCCTACGCCGGGGGGACCGCAGAAGGAGGTGGTGCCGTAGTGGTACTCGACCACCGGAGTGAAGCCGCCGGTCTGCAAGTCGACGTCGCACTCGGTGTTCAACGCGACGTCATGCGGCGAAGCGACGAGGCCGTCGCACAGATCGCTGAAGTCGGTGTCGGTGCCCGGATCGAAGCCGGTGTCGCCGTCGCCCCCGCCTGAGCCGTCGGCGTTGCCCTTGAAGCCGTACTCGGTGCAGGCCCCCGCGAGGGTCGCCACAAGCCCGAAGCCGATCAGCGGAGTCGCTCGGCGCACCGCTGCCATCCCAAACGTGATTCGAGCGATGCGCATGGATAAACTCCGCAGTTGGCTTCCGATACCTTGGGAACGCGCGCGCCGCTACTCCATCGTTCCGGTGCCGGAGGATTTTCTGCGATTCTGGCCGCGAGTGTGTGCGCGGCGGGGGTCGCGTCGGCGATCAATGAGTTAGACTATTGTCGATGCTGGCTGTCGTTCAGTTCAAGCCCCGCCGCGGTGCCCGCAACGCCAATCTGGTCAAGCTGGTCCAGTTGGCGACCGATGCGTTGGAGGGCGGCGCAAAGCTCTTGGTGCTGCCGGAGATGTGCGCCACCGGATACCGCTTTCCGAACCCCGAGGTGGTTCGGCCGATGAGCGAACCGCCGCGTGGTCCTACGTTCAAGGCGTTTCAGCCGCTCGCCAAGCAGTACGGCGCCACCATTGTCATCGGCTTTGTCGAGGATTTTGAGGGCAAGCTCTACAACGCGGCGTTGGTGATCAACCCCGAAGGCAAGGTCGAGGCGCTCTACCGTAAGCGCCTGCTGTACATCGACGACCACACCTGGGCGAACCCGGGTGACATGCCCTATCCGTTGTTCAAGACTCCGTACGGAACGGCCACCGTCGGCATCTGTATGGACATCAACGATCCCCGCTTCGTCACGCATCTCAAGCGGACCAAGCCGGACATCGTCTGCTTCCCGACCAATTGGGTAGACGAAGGCGAGAATCCTCAGGGCTATTGGGTCGGGCAGCTGAAGGGCTGGAACGGGTATCTGCTCGCCGCGGATCGCTACGGTGCTGAAGACGGCATCGGCTTCTGCGGCCATTCCTGCGTCATCAAGGCCGGCGAGGTCCTCGTCTCCGGTCCTGCCGAGGGCGACGGTTGGTGGGGCGTCGCGGTCGAACCCGAAGCCGCTACGCCGAAATAGCGCGGCGTCGACGCTTCAACAGCAGGGCGAGCCCCGCCATCGCGGGCATCACGCTCGCGGAGCTCGGCGCTACCGCGCACCCAACCAGCTTCAAGCCGTCCCGCACCGCTTCGATGTCGGGGGGATTGACCTGAGCGTCGCTGTAGCTGCCGTCGTCCAGAAACGAGCCGGCGCCCGGGAAAGAGCCGCTCGATGAGCCGTTTTGCCAAGAGATGTACCAGGAGTGCTCGGTGCGCATGTCATCTTCTGCGACGTCCGTCGCCGAGTAGATGCCATTTTCGGCGGTCCCCCACGCGAGGTCCATCGGCGTGCTGCGACCATCTCGAACGACGGACAGCCCGACCGGCGCTGCGGTGTCGCCCCAGTCGGCGTAGTACGCGCCGTCTTCGAGCACCCCCATACGCACCGGAGGCGCGCCTTCGTTCAGCTCGCCGCCGGCGAAGTCCTGCGTCATGAAGTCGGCGTCGATGCCGGGCCCCATCTCGTTGAAGGTGCCGGACATGATGTTCGCGCGGTGTCCGGAGTGCGAGCACATCCAGCCAGAGAGCACGGTGTTGCGGCCTCCGCCGTAGCCCGAGGCGATGTTCTCGCCGAGGCCGGTGTTGGCGTCGGTGTAATACTGTCCGATGCGCACCCAAGTGTCGGTGCCGTCGCAGCTCTCATGTTGGAAGCAGTCGTTTTCCAACATGTCGGTGGAGTGGACGCGCGCGACTTCGGTGAGGTCGAGGTCGACATACAACGGGGGTTTCGGGGTCAGCTCATCTTCGGAGAACTCCTCCGTCGAGCATCCACCTGCGGTGTATTCGTCGATGAACGCGTCGGGAGCAACGCGCGCGGCGTTCGTCCAGAGCAGCATCCCGCGCTCTACCGCCGAGGGGAAGCCGTCTACCGGTACGCCATAGTCGGCCGCGAACGCAACGTGTGTGAGGAGGAGGAACACGGTTTACGCTCGCTCTGGCAGCAGGCTGGTGATGAGGGCCGCAGCGCGATCATAGCCGCGCTCCAGCTCGCCGAGGATGTGCTTTTCGATGGCGCCGCCGACCATGAACACCGACACTTCGATGCTGCCTTCGATGATGCGCTCGCAGCCTTCGGGGAGGGTGACGACGCGGGAGGTGCCCGAGCACTTGACCTTGTCGGACAGCACGTCGGACAACACCTTCCATGTGGTGGTGTAGTGGGCGTTGTTGAACGCCACCTCTTGTACGTACGAGAGGCGGTCCCGGCCGATGGCCTTCGCGAGCAGCGGCGGCAGCGGCTTCTTCGGCGACATCCGCATGCGTTCGGTCAGGATGTCGCCGTCCTCGCGGCGGTCCAGCACCTCGGAGTCCATATCGTCGCTCTGCAGGCTCTTTTCATACACCGGGTGCCGGGTTGTCTCCCAGTAAGCTTGCGGGCTGCACGGAAAGCGGTGGGCGATACGAAAATCCATGGCTGAATGCTACGCGCAGCACACGCTCGCCGCAAGTGCGGGGCTGTCAAGCTTGGGTGAGCCCTCGGTGACGATTGGATTCAGGGGTCACTTTCCCCTCTGGCGCGGCGCGTTAGGCCGCACCCATCATGCTCCCCCCCATGCTCCTCCCTCTCCTGCTCGCCTCCGGCCTTTCGCTCGCGGTTCTGCCGCTGCCCACCTACCCAGAGTGCGGCACCGCCGATCGGCCTGACCTATGCCCCAACGATCTCGACGAATACTGGCCGATGATCTCCTACGTGCCCGCAGGGTCGCGCTCCTCGGTCCGCGCCGCGGAGCTGGAGATCGGCTCCGGAAACGGAGAGGACAAGGCGTTCCGCGTCAGCACCGGTCGCTTTGACGTCACCATCGCGGTGGTCGACTCCGGCGTAGACTGGGCGGACGACGAATACCAGAACAAGATTCGGGTCAACATCGGCGAGCTTCCGCTGCCGAAGTTTTCGGACGGCACCGACGCCGACGACTATGACCTGAACCTGGACGGCTTGGTCAACATTCAGGACTGGTCCGAGGACCCCCGGGTGACGATCGACGCCGGCCGGGATGAAGCCGATTGGCATCTGGACGCCTCCGACCTGATCTATACGTTCTCCGATGGTCTGGACGACGACGGCAACGGCTTTGACGATGACATCGCCGGCTGGGACTTTTTTGCCGACGACAACGACCCGTACACCGAGTGGGACAATGACTCGGGCACGCACGGATCGGGCGTCATCTCGGAGATGGCCGCCGAAGGCGGCGACAACATGGGGGACATCGGCGCGTGTCCCAACTGCGCGGTGCTGCCGATCCGGGATGGCGACAGCTTTGTCACCGACGGCGCGCGCGCCTCGCTCGCGATGGTGTACGCCGTCGACCAAGGTGCGGCGGTCATCAACATGTCTCTGGGCGCGCTCTCGCAGCCCGGCTTCACCGAGAGCGCGATCGCCTACGCGCGCGACCGCAACGTCAACCTCGTCGGTGTGACGGGCGACGAAAATAGCTATCATTCGAACATGCCTTCGATGCGCGACGGCATCCTGTATGTGCACTCGGTGCGTCCTCAGGAGGACGACGAGACGCGCGACGTCTACAGCTACTTGAACTTTCTCAACTGCAACAACTTCGGCCCGCGCGTGCAGCTCGTCGCGGCCTCGCCTGCGTGCGCCACCGGTTCAGCGGCGATCACTAGCGGCATCCTCGGCTTGATGAAGTCGGCGGCGAAGGACGCCGGGATTGAGCTTACGGCCGATGAAGCGGACCAGATCCTGTTCCAGACCGCAGACGATGTCAGCTTGTCCGCCGATGAGCTGGAGACCGCGCGCACCTACCCGTCGACGCCGGGCTGGGACACCTACTTCGGCTATGGCCGCGTCAACGCGTGGAAGGCCGTCGGGATGGTGGAGAGCGGCAACATCCCTCCGGTCGCGAACATCACCTCGCCGCGCTGGTTGGACTACGTCGATCCGGCCCGCGGTACGCTGGAGATCGGCGGCGTGCTGTCGGCGGATCGCTCGTCCTCCTTCGATTGGTCGTTGGAGGTGGGCTACGGGGAAAATCCCCAGGATTGGACTGCACTTGGGGCCGGTCACGCCACGGCGGCGATCGAAGGCACGCTCGGCACGCTGGACCTCTCCAAGGTGCCGGCGGTCAGCGTGGAGGAGGCCAGCCAGAGCGAAGGCATCGTCGCGCGCGTCACGCGGGTGATGGCGCCGATGGTGACCGTGCGCGCGCACGTCACCGATGCCGAAGGGCGCATCGCCGAGTTTCGTAAGACCTTCGTGGTGCACGCGGACTCCAGCTTGTTGCCGAACTTCCCGGTCAAGGTGTCCTCGTCGATGGAGTCCTCACCAGTGCTCGCCGACCTCGATGGGGACGGCATCTTCGAGGTGATCATCGCGGACACGGGCGGGCTCGTACACGCGATCGACGGGAGCGGGCAGGAGGTGCCCGGCTGGCCAGCACAGACCGGGGTGGATCCCCGTTGGCACGCCGAACAGCCCGCAGCCTCCAGCGTGGACGCGCTGTACCAAGGCGCGATCGGCTCGGTCGCGGTCGGCGACATCGACGCTGACGGCAGCCCCGATGTGGTCGTCGGGACCGGGACCGGCGCGGTCTACGCGTGGGACAGCGACGGCACGCTGAAGTCCGGCTACCCGCTGCAGATCGTCGGGCGCACCGCCGAAGAGACGACGCGGGCGACGACCTGGGACAACGGCATCGCCTCGGCGATCGTGCTCGAGGACCTCGACGGCGACGGCAAGCTCGAGCTGATCGCGGGCGCGATGGATCAGCGGCTCTATGTGTGGACCGCGGCTGGCGAGCCCTGGGGGCCGTACCCGATCGACGTCTGCGCCCCCGATGTCTGCGGGGTCTCTGGACAGCGCATCATCGCGTCGCCCGCGGTCGCGGACGTCGACGGCGACGGCGACTTCGAGATCGGCATCGGCACCAACGAAGCCACCAACGGCGGAAATGACTCGGTCAGCTACTTGTTCGACGCGGACACCGGCCTGCTGGTCGATGGCTGGCCGCTGTACGAGTCCGGCCTCGTCAATCAGGCCGCGCTGTTGCCGCTCGTCGGCGAGGGCCATCCGGGATCGCTGGCGTTCGCCGACCTCAACGCGGACGGCAAGAGCGAGGTCGCCAGCCCGGTGATGCTCGGCCAGAGCCCGCTGTACGACGGCAACGCCGCGGAGTACCAGCACTTGTCCTACGTGCGCAGCGGCTGGGGCTCCAACACCAACACCAATGAGCCCAGTTTTGCGACGATGTCGAACAACCCGGCCTTCGGCGACATGGATGGCGACGGCGTCCCCGACTACCTGATCGGCGGCGACGGCGCGCTCTACTTCATCGCGCTCGCGGGCCGCACCGCGGCCGACTACCAGCACGTGCTGGCCGCCTACAGCGGCGCGACTGGCGAGATGCTCCCCGGCTTCCCGCGCCAGATTGAAGACGTGCAGTTCCTCTCCGCCGCGTCGATCGCCGATGTCTCCGGGGACGGTGCGCCCGAGGCGATGTTCGGCAGCGGCGGCTACTTGCTGCACGCGTGGGACAAAGACGGCGTGGAGCCTGAGGGCTGGCCGAAGTTTACCGGTCATTGGCTGTTGGGCAGCCCTGCGGTCGGGGACATCGACGGCGACGGCTATGTCGAGGTCGTGGTCCCCAGCCGGGAAGGCTACCTTTACGCCTACCACACCGATGGGCGCGCCGACCAGAAGGTGCAGTGGGCTTCGCTGCGCCACGACGCGCGCAACACCGGCAACTACGCCACGCCGATCGAGGCGCAGGCTGGCCCGGATGCGGTGGATGAGACCGGCGGATGTTGCAAGAAGAAGGAGGGCTCAGCGTCGTCGCTGCTGCTGTTGGTTCCGTTCGCGCTGTTCGCCAAGCGTCGTCGGGCGGGAGGGGCGGTCTGATGCACATCATTGACCAGCTTCGAAGCCGCGGCTTCATTCACCAGATCACCGATGAAGCGGCGCTCCGCGAGGCGATCACCGCCGGTTCGGTGACCGTGTACGTGGGGGCCGACCCGACGGCGCGCAGCCTGCACGCGGGGCACTTGCTGCCGCTGTTGTGCTTGCGCTGGTTGAGCGAAGCCGGGCTCGAACCGATCGTCATTATTGGCGGGGGCACCGCGCTGATCGGAGACCCTACCGGCAAAGACAAGACCCGCGACATGCAGTCGCCCGAGGAACTGGCGCTGAACAAAGCGGCGTTGATCCAGCAGGCGCGCATCTTCGCGCCCAACGCGCGCATCGTCGACAACGCCGACTGGCTTTGCGGGCTCGGCTACATCGCGTTCCTGCGGGACATCGGCGCGAACTTTAGCGTCAACAAGATGCTCTCGGCCGAGACCTTCAAGCAGCGCTTGGACCGCGAGCAAGGCCTGTCCTTCATCGAATTCAACTACACGCTGTTGCAGAGCTACGACTTTTTGGAGCTGTATCGCCGGCATAAGTGCACGCTGCAGATCGGCGGTCAGGATCAGTGGTTCAACATCATCTCGGGCTGCGATCTGATTCGCCGGATGGAAGGCGCCGAGACCTTTGGCCTGACCATCCCGCTGCTGTTGATGAGCGACGGCCGCAAGATGGGCAAGTCTGCGGGCGGCGCGTGGTGGTTGGACCCGACGATGATGTCGCCGTACCACTACTTCCAGAACTGGCTGAACGTCGCGGACGCGGACGTGGAGAAGCTGCTTCGGCTCTATAGCTACTTGGACCTCGCCGAGATCACCGCGCTGATGGCGGATGTGCGCGTCGCCAAGCGGCGCCTCGCGGTAGAGGCCACCGCCATCGTACACGGCCGCGACGCTGCGAACGCCGCGGACGAGGCGGCCAAGGCAGCTTTTGCCGGCGGCGCGAGCGATGACATGCCGCAGATCGAGATGAGCGCCGGCGCGACGGTCCTCGCCGCGCTGGTCCAGGCCGGCTTCGCCAAGTCGAACAGCGACGCGCGCCGGTTGATCGAGCAGGGCGGCGTGAGCCTCGGCGACCAGAAGGTGAGCGACGTCAAGGCGGTGATCGCCGAGCCGTGTGTGCTGTGGGCCGGGAAGAAGCGCGCGATGCGCGTCGTGTTCGCGGGTTGATCGTGCCCTATCAGTATCGGGCGGACGCCCTTTTTGAATGGATTGAACGGGTCAACGGCCCGATCTGGGGAGATGCGCTCGACGCCGGGACCGGCGCGCACTCGCTGAGCTGGATGGCGACGCTGCCGACCCGCTCGCTGACCGCAGTGACCGTCGAGGACTGGCGCCTCGGGGAGCTTCCCACGATCGCGCCTTCGGCGCGGATCGTGCGCGGGGAGTGGACCGACCCGGCGCTGCTCCACGGCGAAGCCTGGGATCAGGTGCTCATCGACTACGTCATCGGTGCGATCGACGGGCACGCGCCGTACTTCCAGTACGACTATCTTGAGCGCTTGCGCCCGCACTGCCGCGGCGCGGTGTACTTGGTGGGGCTGGAGCCCCCGCCGCGGGACGGTTCGCTGCTCGATCAGGTGTGCCGCACGCGCGATGCGTGCATCCTCCTCGCCGGACATCGGATGTACCGCGAATATCCTTCGGCCTTGGTGCAGCGCTGGATGGAGCGCGCCGGCATGCGCGTGCGCGACATGAAGGTTTTCCCCAACCGAGTCGGGGCGCGCTTCGTCAACGGGCAGCTGGACGTCGCCAAGCGCAAGCTGCCGTTGTTCGCAGACCGTGGGCTTGCGGAGGCGATGGGGCGTCAGATCGAGCAGCTGCGCGCCGCGGCGTTGGCGCCCGGCGAGGTCACCTGGGGCGCGGACTACGTGATCGCCGCCGACGTGCGCTGAACCCGGGGACGTGCTGGGACGCTATGGCGCTTCCAACATCGCGAGGATGTCCGCAGGGTCGGCGAGCCCGCCAACGCCGTGGTCGCCGCAGGCGAGGCGTTTTTCGGTGGGCGCGATCCACGTGAAGCGCTCCATCTCGGTGATCCAACGGATGTTGCGCTGGACCACCGGCTTGAACCACATCTCGGTGTTCATCGCCGGGGCGAGCAGGCAGCGTGTGCCGCGGGGTAAGGCCAGCAGCGTGGTGGTCAGCAGATCATCGGCCAGCCCGCAGGCGATCTTGCCGAGGGTGTTCGCGGACAGCGGCGCGACCGCCACGATGTCTGCCCATTTGGCGAGGTGGATGTGCGCCATCGCGGCTTCGGGCGCGAAGGTGTCGGTGTGCACAGGCCGCCCGGTCAACCCGGCGAAGGTCAGCGGTCCCACAAAGCGCGTCGCGTTGTCGGTCATGATGACCTCGACGTCCCAGCCCGCTTTGATGGCGAGGGACGTCAGCTCACAGGCTTTGTAGGCGGCGATGCCGCCGCTGACACCAAGAAGCAGTTTTCTACTCATCAAGCACCGGGTTGCGCGCCAGTACGCTCGTCAGGAAGTCCCGATAGAAGCTCTTGGCAGCGGGGTTATTGTACACAGCGTAGTGCCCGTCGTCGGGAAATTGTGCGATGCCGCCGGTGATCGGCGCACCGTCCCAGTCGGTGGCGTCGTCCTGGCTCGGCAGCGCCAACGGGGTGAGGCCGCGCAGCGTCATCGCTTCGGGCGTGGTCGCAGCGTCGCCGACGATCGGCAATCGACCTGCCGCAGCGAGCGCTTCGGCAGTGACCGCGGGCGTGTACGCGTCCAACAGCCCTTCGGTCATCGCCATCGGCATTGGACGCGCGTTCTCGCGCTCCAGCCAGTCCCCGTGCTCGGCATACCAATACGGCGCGTAGTTCACCGGATCGGTGGCATCAGCGAGCGTCTGGATCAGGCCCAGCACGGGATGGAACGGCGTCAGTTCTTCGCCTTCGTCGAAGCGAAGCAGCGCGGCGAGCGTCGCTCCCAGATCGACGGGATCTTTCCGGAGCAGGATGGTGAGCGTCAAGCCGCCGCCCGCCCCGGACAAGCCCGCACCGACCAGATCCTGCGAGAAGAACGGCGTGGCGATCGCACCCACCAACCCGCCCTGAGAGTGCCCGAAGAACGCGACATCTGCGGTGTTGATCGGGATGGAGTCGCGGCCAGAGCGGAAGCTCGGGATCGCTTGGGTCAGCGCCCGCGCGAGGTACACCTGATCGAGCGCGCCTTGTCGGAAGTTGGTGCGTCCGGCCGCGGGGTTGTAGAAGTTGAAGCTGTCGAGCTCTACGTTGGTGTCGGCGGTCGCGCGGTCGCCGTGCAGCGGTTGACTGACCCCGAACATCGCGACGCCCTCCCGGGCCATGGTCAGCCCCTCGTCGACGTTGGATCCGTTGCAGAAGGTGAAGTTGTCGCCCCCGGTGCCGTGGCTGTAGAGCACTAACGGCCAACCCTCCGCTGGCGGGTCTCCATTCGGGACGCTCAGCGAGAACTGTACGCGTTCCCATTGGTAGATCTGCGGCCTGCCATCCGCGTCAAAGGCAAAACCGCCGCTCCCCAGCTCGTGGTACGGGCGCGCGCCTTGCTGCCACACCGGCATCAGCACGGTCCCGACGTAGACCGTGTAGCTGCCTTGATCGGCGTAGAACTCCAGCTCCTGGTCCAGCGACGGGATCGCCAAGCGAGTGTGGATCTCGCGGGCGATGCGCGCCGTCTCCCCGATCGGGTCTTGCGTGGTGAAGGTGGTGGCGAACGCGACGATGTCGGGGTCGATCTGCTTGCTGACAAGCGTACTTTCCAGCGCCTGCATCCCCGGCGCGCTCCAGTCCAGCGGCTGCGGCGCGACGAGCGGGCTCTTGAACACCAGCGCGTACTGAGTTTTTGGCTGCAGCGGAAAACCAAACACCGGAGCCGCGGCCAACAGGTGATCGGGCTGCCAGGCGGTGGCGTCGGCGGTCCACTCGAAGTCGATGGGCACGCGCTCCCCGCGGTGGGGGCTGCCGATGCCGATGTCCATCAAGTAGACCGTGCTGCTGGGTTTTAGGGACTCGCTGGGCGTGGGGAGCAGCGCGGTGTCGATCGCATCGGTGAACCGCACCCAGAGCGGGCTGTTGGTGCCGAAGCCATCGACGTCGTTGATCGCGGCGAGGTAGGCGTCGACGATCGGGTATTGTCCTTCGTGCGGAAAACCGCTGACGTCCGGGTGGCCGTCGACCACGCGGGTATCCGAGGGCCAGGGGCTATCGAAGAAGCCTTCGCCTGAGGTCATCGGCGTAGCGCCCGCACCTTCACGCTGGGCGCAACCGAGCAGGACGATCGAGGCAAGAAGCATCCGTCCCGTGTATCCAGCCCGGTCCGGGTTGGGCGGCACGCGGAGATTTTGATACACAGGAGAGATGCGCTTGACTCCGCTCCCCCTGTTAATCACCTTCGCCGGCGCGTGCCTTGGCCACAACACCGGCATCAACGGCGGCATCAGTTCGTCGCGGCCCGAAACCGGCTCCACCTTCGTGGACACGTCCAGCACGGAGGATGCCGATGGGGACGGCTATTCCCCGTCTGCCGGCGACTGCGATGACACCGTGGCCAGCGTGCATCCCACCGCCGACGAGACGATGGGCGACGGCGTGGACTCGAACTGCGACGGCGAAGACGACACCTGATCCCGTACGGCGCCTCTCGAAGCTGGTGCTCGGGCTTGGTTACAGGCTCTCGCCGAAGATGCGCTTGTAGAGCTCGCGGTAGGTCTCAGAGAGGTCACCCAGATCGCGGCGAAAGACGTCTTTGTCGAGCTTGCGACCGGTGCCGCGCTCCCAGAGGCGCGAGCCGTCCGGGGTGATCTCGTCGGCCAGCACTACTGCGGTGGGTGCGCCGACGCTGCCATCGAGGGCTACGCGCCCAAATTCCAGCTTGAAGTCGACGAGATCGACGCCAAGCTCGGCCCAGAACGCGATGAGCACGGCGTTGACCTTCAACGCGTAGTCGCGCATCGCGAGGAGCTCGTGCGGCTGCGCCCAGCCCAGAAGTACCGCAGTGTCCTCGTTGATCTGGGGATCGTTGAGCGAGTCTGACTTGTAGAAGTGCTCGACGAGCGGGGAGGGGAGCTTGATGCCTTCGGCGAGGCCCAGCTTCTTGGCCAGACCGCCGGCGACGACGTTGCGCACCACGACCTCGACGGGGATGATGTCGACCTTCTTGCAGAGCTGGTCGCGGTCTCCGATGTTGCGCTCAAACGCCGTGGGGACGCCAGCCGCGGCGACCTTCTCCATGAAGAAGGCGCTGATCTTGCAGTTGATCGCGCCCTTGTCGGCGATGTTCGCCTTTTTGAGCCCGTTGAACGCCGTTGCACCGTCGGTGTAGTGGATCAAGATCCGGGTCGGATCCGGCGTGGCGTAGACCTGCTTGGCCTTTCCTTGGTACAGCAGCGCGCCGCGCAGGGTGTCTACAGACTCGGGTGCGGACATCGGGACTCCAAGGAGGGCTGCGGATAACACGAACGTTCCCAGTCGCCTGCGGTGGGGAGGTCGCGCTCACGCAGCGAGCGATCGGGAATCATTCGAGGTGGATCGTCGTCTCTCCAACCGTGTGTGTACCTTCGAGGGTGTGCATGTCGGTGATTGAACCGCGCACCCCGATGCGGGCATAGCTGGCGGAGAAGCTGGCCAGAAGGTCGCCGAACTCGATCAGCGAGCTGTTGGTGATTTGCGCGGTGGTCGTGCCGGTCCAGTTGCCCTCGCCGTCGTCGGCGCCGGTCAGCTCCACGCCGAAGCTGCGGAGATAGTCGCCGGCATCGCTGCCGTCGACGTTGGTGAACGCCGCATCCAGATTGAAACCGGTGTTTCCGAGCACGCCGTCGGGCGCTACTCCCGCGATCTCCACCGGCGCGGTCATCGGCGGCTGCTCGGTATACGCGGGCTCGAACGGGTAGTCCGCGGATCCGCTCACGGTCGCCGTCACAGTATCCCCGGCGTAGCAGGCGAACAGCACGCGCGCTGAGACCCCAGTCTGGGCAAACGGGATCGCGGCGTTCATGTCCTCGCGGTCCTGAGGCGCCCAGCGCACGTTCGCCGTGACGTCGACCCGGAGCGTGCCGTTCTCGTTGGTGGGCTCCGACAGGGAAAACCCGAAGCCGTTGGAGGTGTAGCCTAAGGCCGGGTCGTAGTCTGCCGGGTAGTCGGCGCTCTGGGGAATCCCGGTTTCGATAGAGAAACCGTTGAGGTAAGCGGTGACGTTTTCGCAGTTCTCTGGCGCCTCGACAGAGAGCGCCACGGTGGACGAACCCTCGGGGCCGACCACCCATTCGCCGTTGACTTCGGTGAACGTCGCGCCTGGAACGCCGATGTCCGACCAGCCGATCCGGTAGTTTGGCGTGTCCGATGCGTCTTGTCCTGTCGTGTAGCTGCCGCCGATTAGCGCGATGTCGGCGGTAGCGTCTTGTTGCAGGTCTACCCGAAGCAGCGAGACGCGGTGGGAGAGCTGCTCCCACTCGTATTCCCAGCCGCTAAGGACGAGAGCGTGCACCGGCTCCCCGGGGGCTTGGCAGGCGAGCAAGGTCAGAAGCAGCATTCGACGCTCCGCGCGCCTTGACGAAGGCGCTTGCGGGGGCAACATATCGTTGGCTGTCCTTTCCGGTCGGCGCTCGCGGTAGGCGTGCGTTGCCGAGCCCCCGGGCGGCTCGGAGCGGCGATGATCGACGTAAGCAGTACACAGTTTGAAGCCGAAGTGCTAGAACGCTCCAAGCGGGGGCCGGTGGTCGTTGACTTCTGGGCGCCGTGGTGTGGGCCTTGTCGTACGCTTGGACCGGTGCTCGAGCGCCTCGAAGCCGAGGGGAGAAAGGCAGATGGCACCGGCGCAACCTGGACGCTGGTCAAGATCAACACCGACGAAAATCAGGCGCTGAGCCAGCGCTTTCAGATTCAAGGCATCCCCGCCGTCAAAGCTTTTGTGGACGGCAAAGTGGTGGCGGACTTTGTAGGCGCGCAACCCGAAGCGAAGGTTCGGGAGTGGCTGAACGGGTTTTTGCCTGACCCGGCGGCGCTCGCTGCGGCGGCGGCGCGCAAGGCCGCGGCGGCGGGAGATGTTGCTGCTGCGGCTGGCCTTTATGCGTCGGCGCTGGCGCATGATCCTCAGAACGCCGAAGGGCTGTTGCACCTCGCAGCGACCGCGTCGTCCGCGGGCAACGTGGAGCAGGCCTTGAGGCACCTCGGTGCCCTGCGCCCGCGCGATCGCGCGCGACTCGCCGCTGAAGTCGCGCGGATCGAGCTGACCGCGGGGGCGCCTTCCCTGCTCGTGGCCCGACAGAACGCCGTGGTCGGCGTGAACGCCGTCGGGCAGAGCGGCACGCAGATCCGCTGGGATCTGGCCCGCGCGCTGCTTCGCGAGGTGCCGGGGGACTACGATCCCGCCGAGGCGTTGGAGATCTTGCTCGGTATCGTCAAGTCGGACCGGGGCTTCGCCGCGCCGGGCTTTGGGGCGGACGCAGCGCGGAAGGCGATGCTCGCGGTTTTTGATACCCTGCTGGGAACGCCCGGTGGTCGGGTGGTCGCCGATGAATTCCGGCGGCGACTCTCGATGGAGCTGTACAAATGATTTGGATGGTCGCTCTTTTTCTCGCGTGCGGCGGTGCGGCTTCGCCGCCGCCTTCTACGCTGGTTCCCGTGGTCTCTGCCGCGCCCGCCGAATCGGCGAACGCCGCAGTAGCGCCGCAGCGGGACCCGAACGCGCCGCTCACCGGTGCGGATCTCTACGGCCAATGCCGCGAGCGCGTCGAAGGCGCGTCGACGGCGGGTGAGTGCTCGACGGATGCAGACTGCAGCAAAGCCGGGTGCTCCCAAGAGGTTTGCGTGGCGGCGGCGGCGGTGCAGGCGGTAAAGACCACCTGCGAGCGCCTCCTGTGCTTCAACGCGCTCGACACCTGCGGCTGCCACGAGGGAACGTGCTCCTGGACGGTCAAAGAGCCTGACATTCAGCTACGCACGCTGCCGGTGCCCGGCGGGGTGCGGCCATGACGAAGATCTCGGGTGGGGTGTTGGGCGGGCGCGTGCTGCGCGCGGTGGTGCCCGAAGGGGTGCGACCTACGGCGATTCGCACCCGCGCAGCCTTGTTTTCGATGCTCGGGCAGGACCTCGCGGGCTGGTCGTTCCTCGACGCGTGTGGGGGCACGGGGCTGATGGCCGTGGAGGCGTGGTCGCGTGGGGCGTGGCCGGTGATCACCGTAGAGCGGGATTCGCTGGCGGCGCGCGGCATCGCGGAGAACTTGAACTCGTTGAAGCTGCTTTCTGGCGCAGCTCCTGTCCAGATGGTTCAGGGAGATGCTCGCCGCGTGGTGCTGCCCCAAGTCGATGTGGTTTACCTGGATCCGCCTTACAAAGACCCGATCGGGCCGTGGATCGAGTGGGCGGCGACGCTTGCGCGTCGCTACGTCATCGCCGAGGCGCGAGCGGGCGGCGAGTGGCCTGCTCCTCCGCCGGGTTTTGAGATGGACCGGGTTCGACGCCACGGCGAGGCCGAGATCGCGTTTTATGCGGCGAGCGCCTCGGAATGAAGACGGTAGGCCTGACTGGAGGCATCGGCTGTGGAAAAAGCACGGTCGCGGACATGCTGCGCGCGCTCGGCGTGCCGGTGCTGGACCTCGATCATGTGGCCCGCGAAGTGGTGGCCCCCGGTGAACCTGCGCTGGACGCGATCGCGGCGCGGTGGCCGACGGCGGTCGTGGACGGTCGGCTCGATCGCAAAGCGCTCGGCGCGATCGTTGTCGCCGATGCCTCGGCGCGCGCAGCGCTGGAGGCGATCACCCACCCGCGGATCTGGGAGCGCATGGAAGAATGGCTCGCAGCGCGCGCTGCCGAAGGCGCGCCTGCGGCGGTAGTAGAGGCGGCGCTGATGGTCGAGACGGGCAGCTATCGTAGGTACGACGCGCTCATCGTGGTGTCGTGCGCTCCGGCGGTACAAGCGGCGCGGCTCGCTGCGCGGGAGGGCTACGATGCGGCCACGGTCGCGAAGTGGCAGGCGGCGCAGCTGCCGTTGGCGCAGAAGGAGGCGCTCGCGGATGTCGTGATCCCCAACGACGGCGACGTGGAGACGCTGCGTGCTTGCGTGCTTCAGTCGTGGCGGAAGCTCACTGAGGTCGACCTCACTTCCGTGTCCTTGTCGGGTACAGCTACATCTTGAGCGCCTTCCCCCTTGCGGGTCTCCCCATTTTCGTGCTACCCCGCGCTTCCCCGGAGGTTCCGTGCGTTCCATTTCTCTAAAATCCCTTGTTGCTCCTCTCTCCCTCGTAGTTCTTGCCGGCTGCGCGTCGGGCATCAAGCAAACCGATGCCTACTCGGACGGCTCCAATCTGGACTCCGGTGACACTTCGGACGCGGACACCGACGCCGACTCCGACGCGGACTCGGACGCCGACTCCGATGCGGACTCGGATACCGACACCGACTCCGACACCGATTCGGACACCGACTCCGACACCGATGCCGATCCCGCGCTCTGCTCCAGCGAATGGGAGCCGTTGATGACCGCCGGCTGGACCCGTCATTACGACGTCACCATTCAGGGCTCGGTTGGCACCGGCGTACAGGAAATCCAAGGGACGACGTACACGACGGATGGCTATCGCGCTTACAACCTCTACGACGAAGTCACCACCGACTCCGCCGGCTGGTACGGCAGCGAGTCCATTGGCTGTGACATCGGCGGCGTGCCCGGGCTCTACATGGTCGAGTGGTACCAGTCGGGCACCTACGGGGGTACCGACCTCGGCGCGACCTCCGCTTTGCTCGACCATCCTCGCCGGATTCTGCCCTCCGACGCCGAGATCCCCGGCGAGTCCCCGTGGGTTTACAGCTACTCGGCGGACATCAGCTTGATGGGCATTCCGGTGACCCTGAGCGCCGAGGGCGCGTACACTGAGATCGGCATCGAGTCGTGGACCGCGCCGGACGGAAGCGTCTACGACACCTACCACATCCGCAACGCGTACTACGAGGACTTCGGGGGTTACACCCAGCTTACCGGCGTGCTCGACCAGTACTACGTCAAGGGGCTCGGTCTCGTCAAAGAGGTGAACACCCTCTCGGACGGCACCGAGTTCATGACCCGCGACATCACGACCTGGTCGGGGTTGACCCCGTACTAGTCAGCAGAAGCTGCACGATTGGTACAGCTTTTGACGCCTGACATGGGCCGCGAATGGCTACAGAAGTGGATAGCGGCTCTCTCTCTTCGAGGTCGCTATGCCCGCTCCATCCGCCGCTGAGCCGCTCACCGCTGCACTTCCCGATGCCGCTCTGCTCCACGAATCGCTGGGCCGGGCGGTGGCGGCCGCGAAAGAGGCCGGCGCTGCGATTCGCGGGTACTACAAAGACGCGTACACCGTAAAGGACAAGGGCCAAGACAACCCGCTGACCGACGCGGACCTCGCTGCGGATCGCATCATCTCCGCGCATTTGAAGCACGATGCGTGGGGTTGGCTGTCCGAGGAGTCGGTAGACGACGCGGCGCGTTTGGACCGCGAGTTTGCGTGGATCATCGACCCGTTGGACGGCACGCGCGAGTTTACGCTCGGCATCCCGGAGTTTGTGGTCTCCATCGGGCTCGTTCATCGTGGCCGCGCCGTGTTGGGCGTGCTCTACAACCCCATCCACGACGAGCTGTTCAGCGGTGCGGTGGGGCTCGGTGCCTCCTACAACGGTCAAGCGTGTACGGTCAGCGCGCACCCGGCCCTCGACGCCGCGCGCATCGTGTGCTCCCGCACCGAGATGAAGAAGGGCATGTTTGATCAGTGGACCGACCGGATCAAGCTGGATCCGGTCGGCTCGGTGGCCTACAAGTTCGGCCGCGTGGCTGCGGGGCAGGCGGAAGCCACCTTTACGCCGCAGCCGCGAAATGAGTGGGACATCTGCGCCGGGGTCGCGCTGGTGGTGGCTGCCGGCGGGCGGTGTACGAACCGACTCGGCGAGGACTACGTGTTCAATCGGGCAAATCCGCTGGTGGATGGCGTGTGCGCGACCAATGGTCGGGTGCACGCGGACATCCTTGGGCTGATGACGTCATGAGCTCGCCCGCCGATTCCGTCGCGCCCGCTGCGCCGGCCGGTAACGGCAAGGCGCTGGCCGTCCTTTTCCTGACGGTCGTGCTCGA
The DNA here is from genome assembly GCA_903900265.1 of uncultured Pseudomonadota bacterium. Taxonomy (GTDB): domain Bacteria; phylum Myxococcota_A; class UBA796; order UBA796; family SXON01; genus CAIUMM01. The sequence continues at coordinate 8,450 of CAIUMM010000012.1, read as the reverse complement.
TCTGGTCGGTTTTGGAATCGTTATTCCGCTTCAGACCTACTTTGCTGAGCAGTTCGACGCCACGCCGCAGCAGGTCACGCTGTTGATGGCGGTGTACTCGCTCGCGCAGTTTGTCGCTGCGCCGCTGTGGGGGCAGCTCTCGGATCGCTTCGGCCGTCGCCCGATGCTGCTGGCCAGCATCGGAATGACCTCGTTGATGCTGGCTGGTTTCGCGAGCGCGACCTCCTTGGGGATGCTGTTCTTCTTTCGTACGCTCCACGGCGTGATGACCGCGAACATCCCCATCGCTCAGGCCTGCGTCGCGGACCTGACGACGCGAGAAAATCGCGCGCGCGGCATGGGAATGATCGGCGCCGCTTTCGGCATCGGATTCACGATTGGACCGTTCATTGGCGGCGAGTTTGCGCACATCTCGCTCGCGACGCCGATCTGGATCGCAGCTGGTTTGTCTGCGTTCAACTTCATCTCTGCGCTCTTCCTGCTCCCGGAGACGCGCCGCCCCGACTCGGACGCAGAGCACCGCTCCATCTCGCTGACGGCGATGGTCGATGCGCTGCGACACCCCGTGGTTGGGCTTTGCGTATTGCTAACGTTCATCCAAGTTTTTGCGTTCGCGATGATGGAGTCCTGCTTCACGCTGTTCGCGGAGCACGCGCACAACCTGCAGCCGGAGAACGTCGGGCGGATGTTCGGGCTCGTTGGCATCGTCAGCATCGTCGTGCAAGGCGGCTTGATCGGTAGGTTGGTGAAGCGCTTTGGGGAGCGCCCGCTGGTGCCGCTCGGGTTGCTCGGCGTGGCGCTGGGCACCGCAGCGTTGCCTGTCGCGGCGTTGGGTGGACCGCTGATGCTCGCGTTTGGGTTGATGGGGCTCGGACAATCGCTGGCGAACCCGTCGTTGTCGGCGCTGATCTCGAAGTCCGCGAGCGCCTCCGAGCAGGGACGCACGCTGGGGTCGGCGCAGTCGATGAGCGCGCTCGCGCGGACGTTTGGGCCGGCGTTGGGTGGGGTTCTATATCAGAACTTCCAGCCATCCACGCCGTTTTATGTGAGCAGCGTCCTGCTCGGGCTTGGCGTCCTGCTCGCGATCCCCGCTACGGCGCGGGCTTCGGGAGCGATCCCCGCCAAGGCGGCCTGAGACGTAACTCGACGGGATCAGACCACGGTGCCCGGCTTCAGCGTCGCGTCCTTGGGCACGATCACGATGCCATCGCGCAGGTACCAGCCGTCGCCGTCTGCGTCGGGGCGCCCGACGGCCCCGCGGATGACGCAGTTTGCGCCGATGCGGGCGTTCTTGTCGAGGATCGCACGCTCGATGATCGAGCCCGGGCCGACGCCCACGGGCTCGATCCCGCGCTCGGTGTTCGCGGCGCGCAGCGCGTCGTTCTCGTAGTAGTCCGCGCCCATCATGATCACGTCTTTGAGCTGCGCCCCGGCTTGGATGCGGGAGCGAATGCCGATAACGCTGCCTTCTACGCGCGCGCCCTGAACCAAGCAACCGTCCGAGACGATGCTCTCTCGGACGATCGTGTCGTGAAACTTGCTGGCGGGGAGGAACCGCTGGCGCGCGTAGATCGGCCCGGTCTCGTGAAAGATGCGGAACTCGGGGTTCTCTTTGGTCAGCGCGAGGTTGGCTTCGAAGAACGAAGCGATGGTGCCGATGTCCCGCCAGTAGCCCTTGAAAAGATGGGCTCCGAGCTTGTGGGTACCCAGCATCATCGGCAGGATGTCGTTGCCGAAGTCGAGCAGGTTCGGGTCCTGCAGCAAGGTGCGCAGGACGTCGAACTTGAAGACGTACACGCCCATGCTCGCGAGGTACTGCTCCTCGGGGAGGTCCCAGGCCTTGCGAAGCTCTGGAGGCGGGGCGAGGTGAGAGATGTCTTCGTTTGCCTTCGGCTTTTCTTTGAAGGCGGTGATGAACCCTTCGGTGTCGGCGGAGAGCACCCCAAAGCCGGTGCACTCGGCGCGCGGCACGGGGATGACGCTCACGGTGGCGTCCGCCCCGCTCGCGAGGTGGCGCTCCATCAGCTCGCGGTAGTCCATGCGGTACAGATGGTCGCCGGACAAGATCAGCAGGTGGTCGCAGCCCCAGGCGGCGAGGCGACGCAGCTGTTTCCGCACTGCGTCTGCGGTGCCCTGGTACCAGTCCATGGACTCGTCGGTCTGCTCGGCCGCGAGCACTTCGACCTGACCCGCCCCGAAGATGTCGAAGTGGTAGGTGTTCGAAACGTGGGCGTTGAGCGACGCCGAGTTGAATTGGGTGAGCACGGCGATGTGGCGATAGCCCGAGTTGATCGCGTTCGACAAGGGGATGTCGATGAGGCGGTACTTGCCAGCCACAGGTACTGCGGGCTTGGCGCGGTGGGCGGTGAGCGGGAACAGACGGCTCCCTCGGCCTCCGCCGAGGATCACGGTGTAGACGCGCGGCATGAAAGCTCCTGTAGGCCGCGGAGGCTTATCCGGTTTCGCGCGCGTGCCGCTGCGCTGGGTTCCGCCGCGCTGTGTTCCGCTGCGCTGGGTTCCGCTGCGCTGGGTTCCGCTGCGCTGGGTTCCGCTGCGCTGGCTTCCGCTGCGCGACTCGATAGGGCAGGGGTGTGCGCGCTTGTATAGCTTTGTTGCTGCCGTCTCTGCTCCTGCCGATGGTCGCAGGTTGTGCGCCCGTGTGCGCCGGGGCGACGTGCGCGGACAGCTTCGACCTCTCCGATCTGCGCGGTCTGGTCTCCACATCGGGGAGCTTTGACGCGGAGTCCTCTACGGGACGCATCGTGGGCCAAGCAGACGACGGGCGCGCGCGTAGCCTCGCAGCGGTGCCGTCCTGGCAGCAGCGCTTCACCGGCGATGTCCCGCCGAGCAGCCTGCTCGTCGGCGTCCCCGAGGGCTCCCGCGTGCAACTTTATGGTCCCTCTTTTTACCTCGGCACCGAAGACGTCTCATTGGCCGGTGAGCCGGGCGAAGCGTTCGGCGCAGCGGTCTCTGTTCGCGGTCAGCTGGTCGTCGGAGCTCCCCGCGCTGGGGCGGGTCCCTCCTTGCCATCCGTAGGGCGAATTTACGTTTTTCCATTTGCGACGCCGTCGATTGGGAGCAGCATCGCAGATGCCACTACGGTCGTGACGGGGGACAGCGCGGCGGATGGGCTCGGTACGACGGTCGCAGCCTGCGGCGACATGGACGGCGATGGAGTCGCTGACGCCCTCGCGGGCGCCCCGGACGCGTTGAACCTCGCTGGCCGTGTCGTTCGTGTGCCCGGTGGTGGTGGAGACGTCGCGGCCGGCTCCTTGCCCGCTTGGGACGGAGCGGCGGCGGGCGATTTGCTCGGAGCGGCGTTGGGCTGCGGAGATTTTGACGGCGACGGCCTCGAAGACGCGGTGATCGGCGCGCCGTACGCCGATGGGGCCGCCGGATCCGGGGTGGGTGTGGTGTGGGTTCAGGGGCTGAACGGGCCGCTCTTTCGTCTCGAAGGCTCGGCCGAAAACGCTTATTTTGGAGCGAGCGTTGCCGTGGGAGACATCGACGCGGACGGCGTGGATGACCTCATCGTCGGAGCCACCGGTCGTCCTTCGGCGTCTGCAGCGTCCGACGACCTCACGGGGGCCGTTTTTGTCTACCTCGGCGCTACGTTGCGGGCCGGCGCGGGTGTCGAACCCGCCGATGCGCAGCTGATCGGCGACGACCCGCGCGCCCGTTTCGGCTACGTCGTCGCGCTTGGCGATGGAGACGGCGATGGGGTGGCGGACTTGCTGGTTGGCGCACCGGGTGAGAGCTCAGTCGCTGCCCAAGCAGGTGCGACCTATCGAATGGCGGGTCCGTTTGGAGGCTCGTCCGGCGACATTCGTGGGCCCGGCGACGCTGACCTAAAGGTCTACGGCACACGCGCCTATCAGCACGCCGGCGAGAACGCGGTCCTCGTTGACCTCAACGCGGCCGACGGCGATGACGTAGTGTTCACGACGCGGGAGCAGCAATGACCCGGACGAGCGGCGCGCGCCGCGAGCGCCTGTTGTGTTGATTCTACTGTGGTTTGCCTGCGTGTCCGGCGGGAACACCGAAACCGCTGTGGCGCGGGACACGGGCGACTTGGCGTCCGACACCGCCGATGCCTGCTCCGGGCTGCCCCATGTCTATTTTGCATGGTACCCGCGCGATGGGCTCGACATTCTTGAAGTCCTCATCGACCAAGAGGGCGATTTTGCCCTCGCCCTCTCTGCTCCTGCGTGGTCGGGCGAGGATTGCCTCACCGACGGGGCGTGCCATCATATCCACGGCAACACCCTCGCGTTGCAGACGGTAAATTCGACGTCGGACGTGGAGATAGACGCCTCTACGTGGTTCACCGAAGACCGGTTTCAAAGCTGGGCCCTCGTAATCGCGGCGACCGAAGGCGCGGCTCAGGGGGCTGCTTGCGTGGGCGACGGCTACCCCGGATGCTGCACGCGCGATAGTCGCCCGTAACTCTTTCACCTCGGTGCCCGATGCCCCGCATTCTTGAAGGCGATCTTGTCGATCGTGGCGGTCGCTACTCGATCGTTGCCTCCCGTTTCAACGACTTCATCACGGCGCGCCTGCTGGATGGCGCGTTGGATGCGCTTCGTCGCCATGGCGTCCCCGACGCGGCGATCACCGTGGTCTGGGTTCCTGGCGCGTTCGAGCTGCCGATCGTGTGCCGTCGTCTGGTCGCGTCGGGCAACTATGACTCGGTGATCGCGCTTGGGGCGGTGATTCGGGGTTCGACGGCGCACTTTGACTACGTCGCGGGCGAGGCTGCAAAGGGTGTAGCGGCGGCCGGTGGCGGCAATGTGCCGGTGATCTTCGGGGTGCTGACCACCGATACCATCGAGCAGGCCGTCGAGCGTGCCGGCTCCAAGATGGGCAACAAGGGCGGAGAGGCTGCGGTTACGGCAATTGAAATGGTGAACCTGCTCCGTGAGGTCGGGTAATGCCTAGCCGTCGCCGTGCGCGGGAGTTCGCGCTCCAAGCGCTCTTTGCCGTGGATATCGGTCAGTCCACCGGCCCCGTCGCGCTCAGCGCGCTCTGGGGTGCGATGGTGGATGGGGGGCCGGAGTCCAGCGGGCTCGAAGCGGTGCCCGCCGAGGCCGACGAGATGGAGTTCGCGCTCGGGATCGTCCGGGGGGTCCTCGATGATCTTCAGGCTTTGGATGCCCGTATCGAAGCCGCAAGTACGAACTGGCGCTTGGCGCGTATGCCCGCCGTCGATCGCAACATCCTGCGCGTGGGGGCGTTCGAGCTCCTCCATCGCAACGATGTACCCGCGCCGGTGGTGATCAACGAGGGGCTTGAGATCGCCAAGAAATTCGGCGGGAGTGAGTCACGCGCCTTTGTGAACGGCATCCTCGATCGCATCGCAAAAGAGGCGGGACGTGGCCGAAAGCGCTGAGGCGAACCCTGCGCGTTCGCTCTCGGACCTGCAGCAGGCCGTAGATGGATGGATTGCGGAGAACGGGGGCTATTGGCCTCCGTTGTCGATGTTGGCCCGTTTGACCGAAGAGACCGGCGAGCTCGCGCGCGAGTACAACCATCGTTTCGGCGCGAAGAAAAAAAAGGCGAGCGAGGGAGAGGCGGAGTTGGCGATGGAGATGGCCGACGTGCTGTTCATCCTCGTGTGCATGGCGAACGCCGAAGGCATCAACCTGGACTCCGCGTTTTCGCGGATGCTGGAGAAGCTCCGTGTCCGCGATGCTGGGCGTTTTTCCAGCATGGGCCCCGGATAGGGCTGTAGCTCGGGCAAACCGTGCCAAACACCGATCTTCGTGCAATTTGAGCCCCGGTGCCATTGACATGCGTGTGTAGTTGCGGGTACGATCGCCCTGCTCGCGGTGCCGTGCCGCTCGTTTTACCCGCACTCCGGAGACTCTATGTCCCGTACCCTCCTCGTCCTCGCGATCCCCTCGTTGCTGCTGGCCTGCCGTGGCAACGAGCCGGTCATCACCGAATACAGCTACCCGATCCTCGCGGTCAGCCAGTCCACGGTTGAGTTTGGGAGCGCCGGGTGGGGAGAGAAGTCTCAGCGCAGCTTCTACGTCAGCAATGACGGTGGGACCTCGCTCGAAAACGGCATGACGATGGCGGTCAGCGCGATCACCCTGCTGGACACCACGGCGGAAAACTACACCATCAGCTACGACATCGCCGACATCACCTGCGCCGGCGGTGCAGCTCCTGCTGCGGACACGGCGGCTGCGAGCAAGGCGCTGGACGTCGACACCGGCACTCCCGCGGAGACCGGCGATTCCTCCACCGATAGCGATAGCGACACCGACACCGCCGGGGGCGATACCGGCGCCGAGCTTCCTCCGGGCGTGCTCTTCACGCTGGATCCCGGATGCCGGATCCCCATCAGCGTCGAGTTCGGTCCGACCAGCACGACCTCAGTGGGCGATGTCTGGGGTGCGCTCCAGATCGAGTCTGCCAGCCAAGAGATCTCAGCAGACGCGTCGGATGACGAGTTCCTCGCCGCGTACCACAAGGACCCGGTGCGCTTGTCTCGTCTGGTGTACCTGCACGGCGAAGCCGAGCATTCAGCAGGCGTGCTGGTCGTGCGTCCTCGCACCTACGACTTCGGCTACGTCAACCCCGAAGACACCGATGACCACGTCACCTTCATCAAGCTCGACAACGTGGGCGATGGGGATCTCGACATCACCGGCGTTGCGTTCGCCACGACGTGTGACCCCGCGTTCTCGTTGGTCTCGTCGCCGACGATCGGCACGCTCGCGGCCGGTGGGTCTACGCTTGCGGAGATCCGCTTCGCCCCGACGGACGACCAGGCGGCCTACTGCCAGCTGCTCATCAACTCCACCGATCCGGCAGCCGCCGATGTCGACGTCACGCTGACCGGCAACTCGGGCTCGGCGCCGGATAACGAGGCTCCGACCGTATTCATCCGCTCCCCCGAGAACGGCTACAAGTACAGCGCGATTCGCCCGCTTGAGATGGAGATCAACATCTTCGACGTCAACCAGCCGGCGGGTACGATTGGTTGCAAGGTCAAGAGCGTTGTTCAGGGTTCTACGGTTGCTACGTGCTCCGCGCCGGACGATTCGGGTCACTTCTTCCTCGACATCGATCCTGGGGATCTCGACGCCGGAACGGACACCTTGCAGGTCGTCGTGACCGACGGTTCGGGCATCACCGCCTCCGCTTCGGTCTCGGTGGTCATCGGCATCGACTTCCCGGTCGATGACAACGACGGCGATGGCTACGGAAGCCTGACCGAAGAAAACCAAGACTGCGACGAGGACAATCGCAACACCTTCCCGGGCGCCTCCGAGCTGCCGGATGGCTTGGACAACGACTGCGACGGCATCATCGATGAAGGCACCACCGACTACGATGACGATGGCGACGCGTTCACCGAGAACGAGGGTGATTGCAGCGACTTCAACGACTCCGCCTACCCCGGTGCCCCCGAGCGCGGCGATGGCGTGGACAACGACTGTGACGGCCTCGTCGACGAAGGGACCTCCCTCTACGACGACGACCAGGACGGCTACGCCGAGGTCAACAACGACTGCGACGACACCAACGCAGCGGTAAACCCCAGCGCGATCGAAGAATGCGACGGCATCGACAACAACTGCAATGGTCTCCGGGACTCGGCGGATGCGTGCATCGGCACCAGCACCGAGCCGATCGTTGTCGGCGGTGACATCGGCGTTTGGGCTGACCAGTACGCGTGTGAGAGCGGGCAGACCATCACGCTGCAGGTCGTCGAGTACGACGCGGACGGTCAGGTCCCCACTTACTCTTGGCAAAGCACGGACGCCGACGTCGCGCAGTTCGACAACACCTCGGGCTCGACGGTGCACTGGACCTGTCCGACGCTCGAAGACAACAGCGGCGGCAAGGCCTTCTTGATCTCGGTCAGCGTGGTCGATACCGACGCGCAGGCGGACTACGCCTACACCAAGATCGCGGTTTACCCGGAAGACTACGGCCTCTATGACACCTACCAGAAGGTCGTCATCCCTGAGAAAAAGAGCGGCTGCTCCTCGTCTGGCACCGCGCCTGCGCTGTCCCTGATGGGCCTCGGCTTGGTGATGGTCGGCTTGCGTCGTCGCCGCTCCGTCTGAGCGTTAGAACGGTGGCTGCGGGCTTCAGGGCGTTGGCTCTGGAGCCCGCTTCGCTTTTGGAGCCCGGCGTGCGGTTTGCGTTGGGCCATGAGCTCGGTAGTGAAGACGATCAGCCGAGCGTCAGCCGCCGGAACACCTCGTCCAGTGAGCTTTGCTCTCGGCTCAGTTCGATGAGCACGAGGCCAGCTTGCACGGCGAGCTCGAAGAGCTCGGCGCGGACGTCGCGATCGGCGAGCACTTCAAAGCGCATCGCAGCGGTGTCGTCGGTGGCTTCTGCAGGGCGTTGGGTGACGCGCTGCACGCCCGGTACCGAGACGATCAGCGCGTTCACGGCGTCAGGCCCAAGTTTGACGCGCCCGGGCACAT
>CAIUMM010000011.1 GCA_903900265.1 uncultured Pseudomonadota bacterium | reverse complement strand
TCCAAATGGAGCGGGAGACGGGACTCGGACCCGCGACCCCGACCTTGGCAAGGTCGTGCTCTACCAACTGAGCTACTCCCGCAAGCCCCCACCACTTAACAGGTCACGGGGAGTCGTCAAGGAGGAAATTCGCCGTCGCGCAGAATCGGGCCCAGCGCTCCCGCTCGCCCACGCGTCGCCTCGCAGGGTGGGTGGCCGCGTCCACATCAACCCGCGGAGCACACGGCCCTCGACGGCGTGCGCGTACGCAGGCAAAACTTCCGACGTTTCAGAATAGGAATATGGAACCCATCCGCCAAAGAACCGACCCGGGACGACCCGAAGTCAGAAAAAAGATCAAACCTGTGCGCGGATTCGCTCAGAACGCATGACGGAATGACTACAAATAGTGTATGTTACGGGGTCACTACGCTTGCTGGCCGCAAAGGCCCTTGGAGTCTGGATGCGCCTCATTTCCCACCTGACCGTTCTCACCCCCTCTCTGGTGTTTCTGGCCCTCGTCGGATGTGACGGTGCAACCGACAAAGCCACCGACAAAAAAGTGGACGACAGCCAGATCGGAACCGACGACACCTACCTCAACCCGGTGGACGCGGACGAAGACGGCGTGAGCGTAGGCGATGGCGACTGCGACGACTCGGATCCGAGCGTCTACATTGGCCACGGCGAAGATTGCGACGGCAAAGACAACAACTGCAACGGCCTCGTGGATGAAGGCCTGCCGGACACCGACGGCGACCTCACCGCGGACTGTCTGGACGTCGAAGATTGCGACGGCATCGACAACGACGGCGATGGCCTCGTGGACGAGGACTTCGCGGACAGCGACGGCAACGGTCAGGCCGACTGCGTAGGCACCGAAGCCTGTGACGGTTTGGACAACGACGGTGACGGCCAGATCGACGAAGGCTACGACGCCGACGGCGACGGCTACACCCAGTGCGGCAGCAGCACGACGACGAAAGACTGCGACGACACCAACGGCGCGGTCCATCCTGACCAGCCCGAGGTCGAAGGCGATTCGGTCGACAACGACTGCGACGGAATCGCCGACGAAGGCAGCTGGGCAGCTGGCGACCTCGTGATCACCGAGATCATGAACAACCCGGGCGCCGTGGGCGACCCCGCCGGAGAGTGGTTCGAGGTGTACAACGACTCGTCGCGCACGCTCATCTTGAACGGCCTCGACCTCTACACCGCCACCAAGCACCACCAGATCGCGTCCACCACCACGCTTTCGCTCGCCCCTGGCGAGTTCATGGTGCTCGGCTCTGACGACAACGCCGCCGACAACGGGGACGTCTCCGTACAGTACGAATACGCCACGCTTTCGCTGGGCAACGAGACCGACCAGCTGACGATCGGAACCGGCACCACCGAGATCGACACCGTGCGTTGGGACGACGGCGCGACCATGCCCGACCCCCAAGGCGCGACGATGATGACCGACCGAGGCATCTACAGCGCCGTGATCAACGACGACGCTACCCAGTGGTGCGAAGCCCGAATCGCGTGGGGCTACACCAACGGGGACAAGGGCTCGCCGGGTGAGCTAAACGAGTTCTGCAGCGACATCGACCACGACGGCGACGGCTACACCTACGACATGGGTGACTGCAACGACGCCGACACCACCGTGTACCCCGGCGCCTACGAGATCGACCCCGCCGTTGACAACGACTGCGACGGCGTCGCGGAAGAGGCTCCGACAGCGAACGCCGCGGTCGTCGGAACCACCCACGAGTCCTGCTCCGACATCACCTTGGACGGCTCGGCGTCCGTCGATCCGCAGGGATCTGCCCTGACCTACGCTTGGACGCTCATCAGCGCCCCGGCAGGTTCGGTTCGCACCTCGGCGGACATCACCAACACCACCGACGCGATGCCCACGTTCAACCCCGATCTGGTCGGCGACTACACCTTCTCGCTGACCGTCAATGACGGCGGAACGAACTCGCTGCCCTCCAGCGTCACCGTGACCATCTCCGAGCGCCCGGGCAACAACACCCCGGTCGCGAACGCAGGTGCGGATCAGAGCGGCAGCGGCAGCGCGAACTGTGACGCGATCAGCTATGGCGCCAGCTACGACTGTGACGCGTGCACCTCGTCCAGCTACTCGTTGTCGGCCACCGGCTCTACCGACGCAGACGGCGACACGATGACCTACGCGTGGTCGGTGACCAGCGGCGGCACCTACGGCACGATCAGCAGCTCCACGGGCAGCACCACCAGCCTCACCATCACCGGCGTCTCGGCGGGCTACCCCACCGCAACGTCGCAGACGGTCGAAGTTCAGGTTGTCGCCACCGACTGTATGGGCGCCAACTCCTCCGACACCGTCGCGGTCGTCTACACCTGCACCGGCACCTGATTCGCCACGCGGCCTGACGCTCCGTCAGGCCGTCCCAAGCGTCCAGTCGTAATCACCCCAGCCCAGCTTCGGGCTGGGGTTTTTCGTTAGCCAAGCCTGAACGTCGTCGGAGAGGTACGGGCGCGCGAAGCCGAGCGGGTCCGGAAAATCGCGTGCGTAGATCCGCAACAACGCAGGAAGCCGCAGGAGATCTCCGTCGAGCGTAGCCTCGCTGGAGATGTAACTGCGCGCGGCGATCTCCAGCTGATGGGACCACAGCTCGGCACGGCACGCTCGGATAGGTGGGCAGGATCGAGCGCCACAGTTCAGCAGAAAGTGCACCCGAGGGTCAAACTCGCGCAGCGCAAATGCGCGGCGCGCGTCACGAGACCCGAGCGCAGACCAGAACGTCCACGGCGCAGGTCGCCCACAACGCAGAATGCCGTGCTCGATCGCGTGCAAGGAGAAGCGCAGGCCGCCCACCTCCATGCTGGTCGTATGAAAGAACCGTCCGCGGGCTCGAACCTGACCGCGCTCCCGCAGCTGCGCCACCGCATCGATCACGCGCGCGTTGTACAGGTTCGTCCAGAACGCACCGCGAGCCGCGTCGGCGTCGAGACCGGCAAGAAGTTCGGCGGTGCTCAGAGACCGTAGGTCCCCGAGCGCGGCGGCTACGTCGAAGCGCTCCCCCGCTCGAACGGCGAGAAGCAGCGCCTCAGCACGCTCAGCGGGCAGTACTGGACACCGTGCAGGACGGATTTTCCGAACCCGGAGTGCCGAGCATCGCGCTCGTGCCGAAAACCGTGGTTCCATCACACCAGGCGGTCGCGACGTCGTTGCCCGCAGCGGTCATCGAGGCGGGATCGAGGCTCCAGGAGCGTCCCTTCAACGAAGGTTGCCCATCGAGCCACGCCATCGAGTCGATGACCACGCCGCCCGAGGTGATGACGATCTCGTCATCGTCGTTTCCAAGATTGAAGGCAGCGTCTGCGGGGATCGCGAAGGAGACCGTCGCGCCGCCATTGACGGCGAGGTCGGTAGAGCCGCCGATCACGTAGTAGGCGCCTGCTCCGACAACGCCGGCGCCGCTGAGGGTCACGGTGTCGGTCCCGAGATCCGAGAGCACGAGCCCGTCCAACGCGATGGAGTCGCTGGAGGTGTTGTAAATCTCAAACCACTCGGCCGCGGGCTCGGCGTCCGGGTGCGGGTTCGACATCACCTCGGTGATGACCAGCTCGCCCACCGTAGGCGCGCGACCCAGATCCGCGTCGGTGTCGGAGTCGGTGTCCGAGTCCGTATCGGCGTCGCTGTCGGCGTCAGTGTCAGCGTCAGTGTCGGCGTCAGTGTCGGCGTCAGAGTCGGCATCGCTGTCGGCGTCGCTGTCTGCATCCGCATCCGCGTCGGTGTCCGCGTCGGAGTCGGTGTCCGCCTGGCTATCGGGAGGCGCGCCCGTGTCGGTGGTTCCCTTCGGGAAACAACCGGTCAACGCCAAAAATGCAACGGGGAGACCAAAGGACAAACGAAGCATGAAGCACCTTAGCAACGCGTCCGCGGCTAACGCCGAAATCCGCGCGCGCAAGGCACGCGGGCTGTGACGATTGGGTTAGCCCCGAACGGTGCGCCTACTCTGGTTGTTCATCGCGGTGCTCGAAGGTTGCAGGCCAACGCCGGCGGCCCCGGACGTATTTCTGATCAGCGTCGACACCACGCGCGCCGACGCGATCTCCGCGTGGGGACTCGCTCCAGCAGGGCGCGAGGACCTGCGTGGCGTGCCGATCACGCCCCACATCGCCGCCCTCGCAGCCAAGGGCGTTCGCTACGCATGGGCGTTTGCGCACGCTCCGAGCACCCTCGCATCGCACGCGACGGTGTTCACCGGCCACGAACCGCACGCC
>CAIUMM010000010.1 GCA_903900265.1 uncultured Pseudomonadota bacterium | reverse complement strand
GGTCGCGCGTTGCCGGACGTCCGGGACGGGCTGAAGCCGGTGCATCGTCGCGTGCTCTACGCGATGCTTCGCGAAGGCCTTGTTTCCAATCGCCGTTTTTCGAAGTGCGCCGGCGTCGTCGGCGAGGTGCTCAAAAAGTACCACCCGCACGGCGACGCGTCGGTGTACGACGCCCTCGTTCGCATGGCCCAGCCGTGGAACATGCGGTACCTGCTGGTCGACGGCCAAGGCAACTTCGGGAGTGTAGACGGAGACAACGCCGCAGCCTACCGGTACACCGAGTGCCGGATGACCAAGGCCGCCGAAGAGCTGCTGGGCGATCTGGATGAAGAGACCGTCAATTTTCAGCCCAACTTCGATGGCCAGACCGAAGAGCCTGAGGTCCTCCCCGCCGCGTACCCCAACTTGCTGGTCAACGGGGCCGAGGGCATCGCCGTCGGTATGGCGACGAAGATCCCCCCGCACAACCTCGTCGAGGTCGTGAACGCGGTGCTGGCGCTGATCGCCAACCGCGAGATCACCTTGCCCGAGCTGATGATGCACGTCCCCGGTCCGGATTTCCCGACCGGCGGCATCATTCAAGGCCGCGACGGCATCTTCGAAGCCTACTCCACCGGCCGCGGGCGCATCGTCGTCCGCGCGAAGGTCGAGTTCGAAGAAGTGCACGGTCGCGACGCGATCGTCATCACCGAGCTGCCGTACCAGGTCAACAAGGCGCGGATGCAAGAGGACCTCGCCGGTCTGGTCCGCGACAAGAAGATTGAAGGCATCTTCACCATCCGCGACGAGTCCGATCGCCACGGCATGCGCGTCGTCATCGAGCTGAAGCACGACGCCGTGCGCGAGGTGGTGCTGAACCATCTTTGGAAGCACACGCCGCTGCAGAGCACCTTCGGCGTGATCCTGCTGTCGATCGTGCAGCAGCGTCCGCGGGTGCTGACGCTCAAAGAGATGTTGGAGTTCTACCTCGCGCATCGGCGCGAGGTCACGCTTCGCCGCACGCGCTACCGGCTGCGCAAGGCCAATGATCGCGCGCACATCCTCGAGGGTTTCCGGCTCGCGCTCGACAACATCGACGAGATCATCCGCATCATCCGCGCGGCACGCACGGTAGACGCCGCGCGCGAAGGCTTGATCGCGGCGTTCGGCTTCTCCCAGATCCAGGCCCAAGCGATCCTCGACATGCGCTTGCAGCGCTTGACGGGCATGGAGCGCGACAAGATCGAAGACGAATACGCGGCGTTGTTGAAGGACATCGCGTACTTCAAGAGCATCCTCGGCGACGAGCGCGTGCTGATGGGCGTGATCACCGAAGAGCTCGTCGCGGTTCGCGAGCGCCTCGGGGATGCCCGCCGCACGGTCATCGCCGAGCGCGCGGGCGATGTGTCGCTGCTCGATCTGGTGGCCGAGGAGGACCAAGCGGTCACGCTGTCCAACTTGAACTACATCAAGCGCACCTCGATGACCGAGTACCGGATGCAGCGCCGCGGCGGCACCGGAAAGCGCGGCATGGCTACGCGCGATCAGGACTTTGTCCGGGATCTGCTCATCGCCAACACCCACGGCAAGCTGCTGATCTTCACCAACCTCGGGCGCCTCTACCAGCTTGGCGTCATCGAGGTCCCCGAAGGCACGGCGACCGGCAAGGGCCGCAACCTCGCGAACCTCGTGAACATGCCCGAAGGCGAGGTCCCCTCGCGCGTTGTGCCCGTTCGCGGCTTTAGTGACGGTGGCGATCTGCTGTTCGTCAGCAAGAGAGGCATGGTCAAGCGCACTGAGCTCCAACAATACGCCCGCGCGCGCTCCAATGGCTTGAACGCGGTCGACATCGTCGAAGGCGATGAGCTGCTGACCGTCGTGCCGTCCGGTCGGGACCAAGACATCCTGTTGGTGACCCGCGCGGGTCGCGCAGCCCGCTTTGAGGGAAAGACGGTCCGGTCGTCGGGTCGTGTCGCCCGCGGCGTTCGCGGCATCAAGTTCAAGGTCGAGGGCGATCAGGTCGTCGACGTGGTCGTCTACTCGGGTCAGACCCACCTGCTGACCGTCACCGAGCGCGGGTACGGAAAACGTACCTTGCTCGGCGCCAGTGAGGGACCGACCGGAGACACCCAGCACCGTTACCCGCTCAAGGGCCGGGCCGGCATGGGCGTACGCGACATCGTCACCAACGAGCGCAACGGGCCGGTCATCGGCGCCGTCGCGGTCGATGACGTCCACCAGCTGTTGTTGATCACCGACACCGGCCGGTTGATCCGCATCAACGTCGCCGAGGTGCGCATCACCGGGCGCGGGTCCAAGGGCGTGCGATTGATGCGCTTGGAGGATGGCGAGCGCATCGTCGCGATCACCCGCGCGGACGCTGAGGAGGGCGAGGAGGTCACGCCGATCGTCGAAGATCCCGAAGACGCCAACGCCGACGCGGTGGAGGTGGACGACGAGGATGACGCCGATGGCGACGGCGAAGACGACGCCGCCGAGGTTGACGAGGGTGACGGCGAGGGCGGCGCGTGAAGGTCCTGCGCTCTGGGAGCGGCGATGGCGCATAGCGACCGCGAGGTTCTGGCGGGAGTACGCCTGTTAGTCTGCGTGGCGCGGGCTGACGGGCGCCTGACCGACCACGAGCTCGCCGCGCTCGAAGGTGCGGTGCAGGCGCTCCCTGCGGGCACCCGCGGCGCGACCTTAGAGGAGCTGCTCGCCGCCGACATCCACTTTGACGCCGAGCTCGTGCAGCTGCGGTCGCCTGAGGCGCGGAAGAGCGTGTACGACGCGGCGCTGGTGCTCGCGAACGCCGATGGCGCAGCGAGCCCGCAAGAGCTGGCGATGCTGGAGCGCCTGCAGCCGCTGGAGGGCGAGGCGACGCTCTTAGGGCAGTTGGTCGGGGAGACCCGCGACACGCTGTTCCCCACGCGCCTCCCGACCATGCATGATCCGCGGCAGCGCGAGGTTGAGATCCAGGAGGACACGCTCAAATACGCGATCCTCTGCGCGGGTTTGGGGGCGATGCCGGTGCCGGGCGCGGCGATCTTCACCGACCTCGCCGTGGTCGCGCTGCAGGTCAAGCTGGTGCGGGACATCGGCTGCTACTGGGGGCATTCCTTGGACGCTTCTGCGGCGCGTACGCTGCTGGGCGGGATGGCGGGCAGCGTCGGCCTGCGCATCGCGGTCAACAACGTGGCTCGGCTGATCCCCGGGTGGGGCAGCGTGCTCGGCGCCGCCACCTCCTTTGGCACCACGGTCGCGGTGGGAAGAGCCGCCAACGCGTGGTTCTCCAGCGG
>CAIUMM010000009.1 GCA_903900265.1 uncultured Pseudomonadota bacterium | reverse complement strand
CTCGGGGTGCCGAACGCCCCGCTCGCGCGGGCCCGGGACGGACGCGAACACCACCTGTTCCGCGTCACCCTGCCTCAGGGAGAGCGCCTGCTGAAGTTCGCGCGGGCCGATTGCTTACCGGACCCCTACGACCCGCTTCGCAAGCCGGCAGACCGCCTGCGGGCCGAGGCCCGCGCCATCGGGTTCGTCCGCGAGGTCGAGGTCCCGACCGACTACCAGATCCACGAGACCACGCCGCTGTGCAGCACGCTCGGCATCCTCCCCGGCACCACCGCCGAGATCCTGCTCGAAGACAAGCGCCTCGACGAGAGCACGCTGGTCACGCTCTGCGTGCAGCTGGGCCGCACGCTCGCCGGGATTCATGGCCGCCGACGCCCCCTCGTCCCCGAGGATGCGGCGGCGCTGCCCGACCTGCCCGACGTTGATCCGATGAACGCGCGGTTGCTGCACCTCGACTTCCATCTGGGAAATGTGCTCATTCGGCCTTCCATCTCCACGGGTTACGCCGTGAGTGGCGTGGTGGACTGGACCTGCGCACGATGGGGCCCGCCCGAGGCGGACCTCGTCGAGCTGCAAGTGAGCGTGTTCGCGCTCAACCCGCGCGCGCGAGACGGCTTCATCGCCGGGTATCGAAAGTTTGCGGGTAGAACCTTTGACCTCAAAGACGTCGAACGGCGCGCTACCTTGGAGATTCAACGGCGCCTCGTGGACGATCCCCCGTCCGATCCTGTGTTGGCACGCCGCTGGAAAGACTGGGTAGAAACTCGATGATATGGCTACTTTTCGCCTGTGTACACCCGCACGCTCCGGTCTCTGAAGCGCCGGCGATGGTCGCGCTGCGCGCCGAGAGCATGGCCGGGTTGAACCCCAATTTACACCCCGACGCCGGGCTACGCGCCGCCGCCGAAGAGCTCATCGCCGGAGCCACGCGCGTCGGCGCCCGATTGACGCCTGGCGCGATGCGCGTCGCGTTGGGGCGCAGCGGCTACCCGCGGGACGCGCGTTTTCTGCGCGCCCACAGCGCCGATGACACCATCCCCCAAGCGCTCTTAGAAGCGATCCCCGACCAAGTGGGCGTCGACATCGGCTGGGCGTCCCGACCCGACGCCACGGGCGGGGCGACCTGGATCGTCGGATGGGCGCCGCGCATCGGGACCATCGACCCGATCCCCCGCGACATCGTGCTCGACCAGGGGCTGCCGCTGCGCACCGACGGGCTTGTGGACCCCCGCTTGTTCATCGGCTCCCCCGACGGACGCGCCCAAGAGCTGGCGATGACCGACGGGACCGCGCGCTGGTTGGACGTCTTTCACGTGCCCGGCGAGTACCGCGTCGAGGTGGTCGAAGGAGACCGCGTCGCCTATCTGTTCTCGCTGTTTGTCGACGCCGCGCCCCCCGCAGCCTCGCCTCTACCCGGGCCCGCGGAGCGACAGGACGCGAACACCGTCGCTGCCGACCTCGCCGCCCGGGTGAACCACCTCCGGGTGAGCACCGGCCTCGCGCCGCTGCGGCCCTTCGCCCGGTTGGAGCCCGAGACCATCGCGCAGGCCGCGTGCCTCGCGTCCACCGGCGAGGTCGCCCACAGCACCCCGCGATGTCCGGGCGTCCCGGCGATGGCCGAGCGCAGCTACTACCCGCGCGCGCGCCACCACGAAGACGTCGTCGCAGCCGACACCACCGAGGAGTCCTGGGAGCGGCTGTTCGACAGCCCCGGCCACCGGCTCAACCTGCTGTGCCCGTCCTGCACGCACCTGACCGTCGGCGCCGCGACCGAAGCCACCGATCCAGCACGGGTATTTACCGTGATTGAACTCATGGAGTTCCCCGAAGGTGAGCCCGTCCCCATCATCCGCGGGCGTCGTTAGGCGGGATCACACCAGATCAGCGAACGCCCTGCGATTGTGCGCAAACACGCTCGCGCCGACGACGAGCGCGATCCCGGCGGTCACTGCGGCGTACAGCATCGACGACGCCGCGGGCACTTGCTGATTGAGCAATAAAGACTGGTAGATGCCTACAAGTTGCGCCATGGGATTCGGGTAAAGCAGCAACACAAACTGACGCGGATAGGCGCTCGCCGGGTAGAACACCGGGGTGACGAACATGCCGATCATCAAGCCCGCGTTGACCCAGTGGCCCATATCGCGAAAATAAACGTTCAACGTGGCAAGAAACAACCCTACGCCGAGGGTGAACGCCGCTTGGATCAAAAAGAAGGGCAGCGCCAGCAGGATGTGCCAAGACCAGCCGTCGCCGATCAACAACACCCCGATCAGCAGGATCGCGAGTCGGAACGCCTGATTGACCAGCGTAGACAGCACGAGGTGGGCCGGCAGCACGATCGACGGGAAGTTGAGCTTGCGGACGAGGTGCGCGTGCTCGGTGATGCAATTGGTGCAGCGGGTGATGCCATCGGCGAAGCCCGCCCACGCGAGCATCCCGCAAAACAGGAACAACACGTAATGACGCGTGGTGCCGGCGGGGTGGAAGCTGACCGAGAGCAGCGTGTGAAACACGAAAGTGTAGGTCAGCAGCTCCAGCATCGGCGTCAGGATCGCCCAAAAGACGCCCATGGACGAGCCTACATAGCGCCCACGAAGCTCGTTCCGGGTGAACGCGGACAGCAGGTTCCGCGCCTTCCACAGCCCTAACAGCTCCGCTACAGCGCTGGGATCCGGCCTCGCCTCCGAGTCGTGCACGCGGCTACCGCGCGGATCGAGCGTCTTCGGAGGGCGCGCCGAGGTACACCGTCGCCCCGATACCGACGAAGGTGAGACGGCTGGTGAACTCGCCGTTCCCGACGACCTTCCCCTCGCCTACGGTGGTGTTGTCCGGGTTCAGCACGTCGGCCTGCAGCGCGATCTGACGCAGCTCGGAGTCGGTGATGTTGCGGTTCGACAAGAACTGTTCGGCCACCGCGACGTCAAACGCGAGGTGCTTGCCCACGAAGGCGGTCGCGCCCGCCGCCACGCCCCACTTGTCGCCATCGACCACGGCGACGCCTTGGCGCGCAGCCGGGACCGCGCTGGTCTCGTAGTGCGCGCCGGCCGACACCCGCAACCAATCGGCCACGAGGTAGTCCGCGCCGAGCCGACCGGAGACCGCGTCCTGAAAGCCAGTCACGATCGCGATGTCCTCGGTGATCGGAATGTCCTCTTGCAAGAAGCCGTCGCCGTGGGTGAGCGAGACGCCGCCGTCAGTGCAATCGTCCCCACCTTCGGTGCACAGCTCGATCCGAAGCTCCTTGGACTCGGACCAGTGCGTCCAGGTAAAGTCGCCTTCAATTTTAAGCTTCTTGGTCGGCTTGACCTGCACGCCGCCGCGCACGATCCACGGCGTCGTGACGTAGAGGTTGACGTCGTCATCCGAGAAGGTCTGCCCGTTCTCCGCGTCATCCGAAGCGTCGCCGTCGGTCAGGAACTGCGAGAACGGGTGGTCCGGGCTGAACTTGATGTCCAGCGTGCCCGGCGCGACGTAGTGGATCGCCGGCTGCACCGAAGCGCCGATGTCAAGCCACGCGGTGGGCTGAATCATCAAGCCCGCGTTCCAGCTGAACTTTGCCGGGTCCCACGTGTGCAAATCCAGCGCGACATCGTTGGACGCATCGTCGCTGCCGCCTGGCGCGGTCGTGACGTTCAACCGTTCATCCACTCGCAGGAAGGTGTACTCCAAGCCAGCACCCACCGACAACCACGGCGTGATGCGCTGCGCGACCGAAGGGCCGGCGTACACCTGCCACACGAGGCTGTCGACGAGCGAGTAGCGCTGCGGGCCTTCGGGGTCGTACGCCATGTTCGGCGAGGTCGGCACGTACAGGCCGATCGCGATGTGGGTGTCCTTCAAGACCGGCGAGATGCCGCCCAGCGTGGTCGCGAAGCCGCCGGAGGGCTCCATCTGGGGCGACGCTTCGTTGGTGACCGGCTCAAAGACGAGGTCATCGTCGGTGCCCATCGCGCCGTCCAGACCCGCCTCATCGGCCCGGTCGAAGCGCACGTACTGACCCACGCCCCAGCCGTTCAGGTTGAACATCGGGCGCTGGAGGTTCACCAACGCGGCGGGGTTGTAGTACTGCGCCGACAGGTCGTCCGCTCCGACGACGAAGGCACCACCGCGCGCGATCGCGCGGGTTCCCGAGTCGAGGAAGTAATAGGAGGCGGCCGAAGCGGAGGGGGTGAGCAGAGCAAGGGCGAGCAACATCAGGCCGGACTATCACGCTCGCGGCAGAGGTCGCTGCGCGGGCCGCTCAACGCCGCCGGAGCACCGTGTCCCGCAGCCAACGATCCGTGCTGTCCGGGTAGTCGAGGGTGTAGTGCAACCCCCGCGACTCCCGGCGCCGCAGCGCGCTCTCCACCACCACATCGGCTACCGTGGCGAGGTTGCGCAGCTCGATCATCGGCCCGGTGAGCTTGAAGTCCCAATAGTAGTCGTAGATCTCCTCCTGCACGCGATCGATGCGCGCGCGCGCGCGCAGCAGGCGACGCGTCGTGCGCACGATGCCGACGTAGTTCCACATGAACCGACGGACCTCGTCCCAGGTCTGGGAGATCACTACCTGCTCGTCGCTGTCGACGGCGCGGCCTACGTCCCAAGGCGGCAGCTCATCCGGCGCCGGGATGTCCTTGAGGC
This sequence comes from uncultured Pseudomonadota bacterium, assembly GCA_903900265.1. GTDB lineage: Bacteria > Myxococcota_A > UBA796 > UBA796 > SXON01 > CAIUMM01. The sequence continues at coordinate 1,953 of CAIUMM010000009.1, read as the reverse complement.
GCGCGCCGGCGGACTCGACCGCGTGGTGCGCAAAAACCAAGGCTTCGAGCAAGGAGTTCGAAGCAAGACGATTGGCGCCATGCAAGCCGGTGCACGCGACCTCGCCCACCGCGTACAAGTTCTGGATCGAGGACTCGCCAAACAGGTCGGTCTGCACCCCGCCGCAGAAGTAGTGCGCGGCAGGCACGACCGGGATCGGCTGGGTAGCGATGTCGATGCCAAGCTCTGAACAGCGCTGGTAGATGTTCGGGACCTTGTGCATCAAGTCCGCACGTTCGAGGTGCGTCATGTCCAAAAACACACAGTCTGCGCCGGTGCGCTTCAGTACGTCGTCGATCGCGCGCGCGACGATGTCCCGCGGCGCCAGCTCATTCCGGGCGTCGTAGCGGGGCATGAACCGCTCGCCGTTGGCGAGCACGAGCCGCCCGCCCTCGCCGCGCAGCGCCTCGGAGATCAAGAAGCCTTTGGCGTGGGGATGGTACAAGATCGTAGGGTGAAACTGAACGAACTCCATGTTCGCCACCCGCGCACCTGCGCGCCACGCCATCGCCATTCCATCACCCGACGCAATGTCCGGGTTGGACGTATACAAATAGACCTTACCGGCGCCGCCGGTGCACAAGCCGACGACCCGAGCGCCCACCGGATGTACGTCCCCGGTCGAGGGGTCGAGCAGGTAGGCGCCCAGCACCCGATCGGGCTCGATCACCGACTTGCTCCGCCGGCGCGCCAGCGTGGATTCGGTGACAAGATCGACCGCGATCAAGTGCTCAACGAGGCGGATGTTGGGCTCGGCCTCCACCGCGGCCACCAGCGCACGCACGATCTCAGCGCCGGTCAGATCGTCGGCGTGGAGGATGCGACGGTGACTGTGGCCCCCCTCGCGGTGCAGGTCGTACTCGGCGGGCTTCTCGTCGTTCCTCGAAAAGCGTACGCCGATGTCGATCAGCTCCCGAACTCGCTCCGGCGCGTCGTACACTGTGCGCTCCACCGCCTCGCGCCTGCACAAGCCCGCACCGGCGATGAGCGTGTCCTGCACATGGTTTTCGAGGTTGTCGTCGGCGCTCCACACCGCGGCGATGCCGCCCTGCGCATACGCCGTGTTCGACTCCCGGCGATCCACCTTGCTGACGAGCAGCACGCTCCCCAGCTTGGCGGCCTTCAACGCATACATCATCCCGGCCACGCCCGTGCCGAGCACGAGAAAGTCCACAGGACCAACCCAGTCAGGAGTGTGCGTAGGCTTCGAATCCACCGATGCAGGCTGAGACATCGACCTTCCATATCCCGAGCGCGTGGTCCCCTGCCCAGCGGATCTGCGGTTCGACGCGCGCACCCGTACGCCACCCCACAGCGTCCCGTCAGCGTTAGGCGCCCGCCATGTCGCTCATCCAACCCAGCCGCAACCTGCTCGAAGAGCTGCGTCTCCAGTGGAGCCTCGCGTGGCCCGTCGCGATCGGACAGATCGCCATCGTCAGCATGTACCTGACCGACAACATCATGGTCGGCCATGTCTCCAAGGTCGAGATGGCGGGGGTAGCGACCGGCGCGTGGTGGTTCATCAGCTTGTACCTTCCACTTCTGGGGATGGTGCGGGTGTTGGACCCGATGGTGTCTCAAGCGATCGGCGCGGGCGATGAGCACGGAGCGGCCCGCGGGCTCGCACGCGGCGCCGTGCTCACCGCGATCACCACGGTCGCAGCCGCAATTGGGCTGGCGTTGGCGGGTCCCGCGCTTGCGTTGCTCGGACAGCCGGCCGAGGCCATCCCGGTGGCGGTGCAATACTGCCGCCTGCTGATCCCCGGCTTGCCAGGAGCCTTCGGCTTTTTTCTGCTCCGCACCTGGCTGCAAGCCCGCGGGGAGATGCGCCAAGGCAACGTCGCGATCGTGCTCGCCAATGTCGTGAACGTCGTGCTCGACTGGGCGTTCATCTACGGCCACCTCGGCGCGCCG
>CAIUMM010000008.1 GCA_903900265.1 uncultured Pseudomonadota bacterium | reverse complement strand
TGCTTTACGCAGCGATCGCCGTCGGCAGCGCCCGGGACTACGGGTATTCTACGCCCTTCCCCTTCGATCTCTGGTACCGCCATTACCCGCTGGGTAACATCGCCTGGAAACCCCAACAGTACGCTGTCCCCGCGTGGCAGCTCGCGTCGGTCGCGATCGGGTTTCTGCCTGTGCCAGTGGCGGTAGGCGCGGCGCTGCTCATCGCCTTCGAGGTGCAGCTGAGCAGCCCGGTTCGCCTCCCCTTGCCCGCGCTGCAGTTCGAACCCCAGCGCTGGATGACCGAGCTGCACGACGCAGACGCCGGCGCGGTGTTGGAATTCCCGGCGCGCGCCCGTGCACAACAGGGCGCGGGCCGGATGCCCTACGACGAGCTGCTCGCGCAAACGGTGCACGAGCAGCCCATCGGAGATCCCTTCGGACGCGGCGAAAACGCGATCTACCAAAACGCGCTGGATTCTCTGGGCCGATCGGCGGGATGGAGAGTCCCGCCGCGCGCTCCCAACGTCGAGATCGCGCTCTCGGTCGTCGCCCACGCCGGCTTCAAGACCCTCGTGGTGCACGCGGAAGGCATGTCCACCGCAGAGGAGAGCGGCGTGCGCTCAGCGGTGGTGCCGCTGTTGGGGGAGCCCAGGGACGTCGACGGCGTCTGGGTTTGGAGCCTTGTCCCTTTGCAGTGAGCCAGTCGCGGCGCGATGCAGCGGCTCAGAGCATTCCCAAGCCGGGCTCAGGGATCGTCGCGCATCGCGTCGATGCCGGCGTCGATCTCCCGGCGGATTTTTTCGAGCACCTTCACCCGGTCATCCCGATAAAATAGGTTGTAGGTATCGAAGGGGATGAGCTTTCCCTCGGGCGTCGCGATGTGGACGCAGCTCTTCCGAACCGCTCGCAGGTCGAAGCTCTCGGCGTCGATGAACTGCATGATGATCACCCGAAAGAGATTCTCGTACTTCAACAACGGCATCTCGGGCGCAGCGCCATCCGCCGACGCGATCTTGGGCAAGCAACACAGCAAGTCCGACAAGCAGTTGGCTTGACTCTCCGGGGAGTGATTGGTCGCAAAAAGCTGGATGAACTTGTCTTTCATCACCGGATCGCGCTCGTACACGATGGTGTTTCGCGTGCCTTCGATGAACACCGAAGGATCCACCAGCCCCGTCAACGGGATCGCGTGCGCGACCGCCGGATCGGGCTTGAACGCATAGGCCATCGCGAGGCAGTCGGCGTTGCACGGCACCGGCAGGACGTCGTTCTCGGTGAAGATCCCCGATTGCTCCACGATTCTACGCCGGACCTCGCTGATCGTGAGCCGGTGCAGCGCGGGGTCGTAGCCCTCGGTGCGGCCGGCGTTCTGGATCGGCTGAAAGGTGACGCCCCGCACACATCGAAACTGTAGGGCGTAGCGGATGATCTCGCCGATCTCATCGTCGTTGTGGCCCTTCATCAGCGTCACCACCAGCGTGGTGCTGACGTTGGCGGCCTCCAGTCGAGCGAGCGCTTGCTGGCGTACCGTGCGCAGGTCGAGGCCGCGCAGCGTCTCGTGCACCGAACCCCGCAAGCTATCGAACTGCAGGTAGACCTCAAAACCCGGCTGATACGCCGCGAGTCGTTCGGCAAACCCCGCTTCTTTCGCGATGCGCACCCCGTTGGTGTTGAGCATCAGGTGCTTGATTGGGCGCGCCTTCGCTTCGTCGAGGATCGAAAAGAACTCGGGATGCAGCGTAGGTTCGCCCCCGGAGATCTGCACCACATCGGGCTCCCCTTCGTTGGAGACCACCGCATCCAGCATCCGCCGGATCACGTCCATGCTGCGATGGTTGGGACGGTGCGGCCCGCTGTCCGCGTAGCACACCGGGCAGCGCAGGTTGCAGAGGTCGGTGACCTCGATGAGCGACAAGCAGGAGTGCTGCATATGCTCGGGACAAAGCCCACAGTCGTAAGGACATCCGTAGTGCTGTGGCGTGTTGAAGTGGCGGGGGTGCTCGGGCGGCTTGATGTAGGTCTCGCGCCCCTTTCGGTAGAACGCGACGTCGTCGGAGATCAGCGCCCGCTGCGCCTTGTGGACCGGGCACCATTTATCAAGGTACACCTTGTCATCTTGAAAGACGATCTTTCCTTCGACGCGCCGCAGGCAGGTGTTGCACACCGACACCGCGGCGTCGTAGTAGAGATAAGGACGGGTGGCGGCCATGCTACGGGTAGTAGTAGACGTAGGTGCTGTACCGGGCGAAGGTAAGCGAGGTGCCGTCGCTCACATTATCCCCATAGCCGGCGTAGTTATACGAAAAAAACCGCCATGCGCTGGAGTCAGTCGAGTAGTAGAACACCACGTTGGTAAGCGAGAAAACGTCGGTGCCGTAGACGTAATCGTAGGCCGGCGAGAACCCCCACGACAGATCCAAGCCGTCCCAGGAATCTGCCGTCAAGCCGATGCCTTCGCACGCGGTGCCGGACAGGACGCCATCGGACAACGTCAGGTTGAACGCCCAGTCACAATCAGGGCACGCTGCGCGCGGTAGGGTTCCGCCCGCATCCGACCACGTGGAGAACACCTCACAGACCGGATCGCCTGTGGTCGTGCTCTGGATATCGTATCCGAAATGACCGGTCAGGAAGGTCGGGCCGTCGCAAACCGTCGCGTCACCTGCGTAGTAGACGATCGCCGTCGCGGTGTCTGCGGTTGCACAGTCGTCGTCGATGATGCCGTTGCAGTTGTCATCGACGCCGAGACCAGCGCCGCTGCATCCATCGGTGGCGCCGGGCTTGATGCGCCGCACGGTGTCGTCGCAGTCGCCGTCATTCTCGGTGTAGCCGTCCGCGTCGTCATCCACGTCAAGCTCGCCGTTCGAGACCCAGGAGCTGGTGTCGATCGCGGTGTCGGTGTCGACCGGATCCGGCGCGGTGTCCATGTAGGCGCAGCCCGCACCCTCATCGATCTGGCCGTCGCAGTTGTCGTCCCTGCCGTTGCACCGCTCAGCCGCCCCCGGGTACGCCTCGACGTCCATCGGGAAGCAATCGCCGGCCGTCGCGGTCACGCCGTCCCCGTCTACGTCTTCGTCGCAGGCGAACGCAGGAGGATCAGAGTCGGTGTCAGAGTCGGTGTCCGCATCGGTGTCGGAGTCGGTGTCCGCATCGGTGTCGGAGTCGGTGTCCGTATCGGCATCGGAGTCGGAGTCCGTGTCGGTGTCCGTGTCGGCGTCGCTGTCCGAGTCCGCATCGCTGTCGGCGTCGGTGTCGGCATCTCCGCTGGACATGGTGTCATCTACCGCGCGATCCAACTTCGGGTTGACGCAGCCCCCAAGCGTGAGCGGGACGAACGAGACCACGAGGGACGAAATCAGTAAGGAACGCACATTCACTCCGTAAACCAGACGCACAGTACCACGAACAACGGCGATCAGCCCGACGTTTCAGTGTCCTTCACCCGGAACCGTGACCCACGGGGCCACCGCAAACAGCGCCGCCATCAGCCCGTAGCCCGCCGCCCACGACCACCCGGGCGTCAGCGCGACCACCGTGTCTCCCGGAGTCCACGCATAGCCATGCATCAACCCAACGGCGGAGAGCGCAGCGCCTAGCAGCGCCCATCCCGCGGCCCGGTGGAACTGGCGTTCGAGTAAGCAAACCGTGATGGAAGCGAGGACCATCGCGGTAAAGATGAACCCCTGCTCCAAGGCGAACGCGCCGTGGATCCACGTGTCGCTCGCCTTGAACGCAGGGATGAGCTCCGGCGTAAACGGCCTCTCCAAGGTGCCCATTCCCGCAGCGCGAAGCCCATTCTTGGCCATCAACGCGCCCCATGCCCCCACGCCCGGCAGCAAGCCCATCACCACCGCGGGCGCATGGTGTCGCGGGGTCGTCTCAAACGCCTGCGCGGTGATCACGATGCCGATCCACAGGATGATCGCCATCCCGGCGTCGACGGGAACCACCCACGCCACCCACGACAGCGCGCCCGTCAGGCAGATCGCGCTGATGAAGACCCCATTGAGCACCGAGTACCCGGCGCGAGCCCCCATCGCTTTCCAACCCGGATGACCGATGTAGATCGTCGTCGGGAAGCACGAGCCCAGCAAGCCAGCGACGAGCGTACTGACGCCGTTCCAGGCCAACGACGCGCGCGCAGGGTAAGCATCCCCTGCGGCCTCGGCAGACTCGACGTTTTGGAGCGAGCCAACGACGTTGAAGATGCCCATGGGCAGGATGACGCTGAAGTAGGCCAGCAGCGTGTGCCAGCCACCGAAGAGCTCGCTCAACACCGGGATCGGCAGGTGCAGCGAGAGCCCCGTCGTCGGCGCATCCCCGACGGGCGCGAGGCCGGTCATCCAGGCCAGACCCGTCCCGAGCAGCACAGCGATCAAACCACCGGGCAACCCGCCACGAAACTTGACTCGTCCAAAGTACACAAGAAGCGTGACCCCGAAGGTGGCGAGCCCCACTAGCGGATTCGCGAAGGTGCGGAACAAGAACCCCAGCGAGATGAACCCCAGCGCGATGCCCGAGAGCGTAGAGAGCAACGCAGCGCGAGGCGTCATGCGCCGGATGTGGTCAGCGACAAAAGCCCCGCCAAACTCGATGATGCCGCTCCCGATGCAGGCCCAGATCCCCGCGATCCACGCCACCCGCGCCGGATCCGCAGCACCCGCAGCTTCTGCCGCCAACTTGGCAGGGAGCATCACCAAAAACACGTGCGCGAACAGCGAGACGGTGTTGATGCCGTAGGGCAACGCGCAGATGTCGGTGCGGCCGGTTTCCCGAGCCAGCTTGTGCGCCTGCCACGCATAGAACGCGTTCCCGA
>CAIUMM010000007.1 GCA_903900265.1 uncultured Pseudomonadota bacterium | reverse complement strand
CTCGTCCTCCTCTGCCCCAACCACCACCGCGCGGTGCACGGCTGCGACGCGCTTTTGGACTTCGAGGGCGCTACGCCGGTGTTTGACTTCGGTGACGGGCATCGCGAGCCCGTGCGCTTGCACCGGCGTCTGGCGTTGCCCCTAACGGGTTGACAGCGGCAAAGCAGGTCCGGCGCGGCGGCAACGAGCGCGGGGGCACCGACGACGGGTCGCCGCGGGGCCGCAACGAGCTTTTTTGAAATTAGGCGCGGGAGTTCGTCCTATGTCGGTTTTGATGTTCGTCATGTGTAGCAAGTAGCGAGAACACGCGGTGACGTGAACGCGGGAGGATGAGGGTGGGCCTGCGGCGCGGGCGCTCGGGGTCGATGCGCAGGTGGCGAAGACGTGACCGCTTTTGATTCAGGACCTGGCTGAGCCGCTCACCAGAACGAGCCCCGGATCTGCTCACCTGAAGTAGTCCCCCGGAAGGGACGCTTCCTCGGTAGCCGAGTTCACGATTGCACCGACCCGCCGGGACCGCATAAAACTCGCAGAGGTACTCGTCGACATACACCCGGCCGCTCCGCCGTCACGCCCCCTCTAACCCGCCATTCGCGAGGAGCACCCAGCGATAGTCGTCGTCACAGCTTCTGCAGGCCCCGAACCACCTCTGCTCGTCAATCACGCCGCGCTTCCACGCGAGCACGGATTCCCAGTCAACCTGACGAATATTCCCGAACCTGCCATCCCCCCGCACGTCGTTCACGCAAGGGAGCACATCGCCATCCACGCTGATGAACGTGACCGTCCCGAAGATGCCGCAGCCGGAGCACCCCTCGCCACGATCGTGGCCGATCGTTCCGCCTCGGGTATGCTGCCTCCGGTGAAAAAACCGCACGCCCAGCGACTCGGCCCACGCCCGCACAGCTTCCCGCTCGTGCCCGTTGTCGTCGGTCTCCACGAAGTTCACCCGGACCCTCGGCCCTGCCCGCGCGGCCAACCGCTCCACGTTCGCGCGCACCGTTCCCGGCGCACTGCCGACAGGGACGACACGCCGTACAGCCTCATCGCTCCATCCGTGAACGCTGACTTGGATCTCCGAGATCCCCGCCTCGATCAGCGCGATCTGGCGCCCGTCGGTAAGGCGTACCCCGTTGGTGATCATACAGGTGGAGACCCCCTTCGCGACGAGTCGTCCGACCATGTCGGGGAGTCGAGGGTGGACGGTGGCGTCTCCGAGGCCGCTGATCATCACGACGGCCTTCGCGGGGAGGAACGCCAGAACCGCTGCAAACGTGGACTCGTCCATGAGCTTGCTCGCCCGCACCATCTCGTCGCGGGGGCAGAACGCGCAGACGATGTTGCACGCCGCGGCCACCTCGATGTCGAAGAGCGGCGGCTGTGTGAGCAATGCGAGGTTGCGCTTGCGGACGGGGCGTTCGCCGAACGCCCGCAGGGATTCGATCACCGCCTCCATGTCGTCATGCCCCATTCCGCCTCCCAACAAGCCCGAAGGGACGCATCCGACCGCTCCAACGCACGGCGGAGGACGACAACCCCTTGCGCCCCGTCATCGACAGAAAGCTCTCGATATCGTAGGGCACGGGAGCATGTTCAGCAGGCTTTAGGCAGTTCATTCCGCATCCGTCGCAGTGCCAGTCGTGTCGACCTGCTCCAAAGCCGCGGCGAATACGCCGATACAGGTCGCCATTCCAGGCCTCGGCGAAGGGGGCGGTGAGGACGTTCCCGGCGGTGTCGCCACCGTGCGAGTGGCAAGGCAGGACGGCGCCATCCAAGTCGACCCAGGCCTCGTGCCACGGGAGGTGGCAAACGCTGGCTTGCACATCGGCCGCAGATCCCACAGGCTCAGCGCACTGAAGATCGACGCCGAGGCGCTCACCCTCGCGCAGCGCTTCGAAGAGGATGGGAGGCCAAAGATCGCGGTCGGCAACAATCGACTCCGCGTCCAGTGATGGCTGAAACGAGAACAAATGGTAGGCCTTCACGCGCCCCACCCCGAGATCCGCGGCAAGACGAACAAGAGCAGGAAGCTCGCGGAAGTTCGACCGCATCAGGGTCATCTGCAGGGCCACGGTCCGGGATGGCACCGCAGCCACGAGTCGGCGAGTGTTCGCGCAGACAACGCGAAAGTCGGCACCACGCCGAAGGCGCTCGAACGTGGCCGCCTCCGCGCCATCGAAGCTTACCTTCACGTCACGGGCGATCCCAGCGATCCACGCGATGCGCCGATCATTCCAAGAGCGTACCGTTCGTCGTGAGGTCGAGCAGCACGCCGTAGCGGTCCATCTCGGCACAGAGTCGCTCGAAATGCCGCCACAAGAACGGCTCACCGAGGTTCGTGGGGTGAAGTTCGATAAGTGTAGGGAACAGCTCTGCGATGACTCGCTCGAGCACCGCCTCCGGCATGGATCGGGTCTTCTTCGCCTTCGGAATCTGACAGTGCGGGCAGTCGAGGTTGCAGAGGTCCGTGGTCTGAAGCGTTATCTTTACAGGGAGCGCGTCCACCACCTCGGTGCGGGATCGGTGCGCGAGGTCGCCCCGATGAAGGTTGGTGAGCTTGGTCTCTGCGAGTGGGTGACGAGGGTTGAGTCGTCCAAGGTCAATGTAGGGATCCATCGATGACCACTCCGTCGAGTTGTAGGCGCCGAGCACACTCCAGAGCGTCCCTGCGCGTGTGAACGATCGGCTCGCCCGGTCCGTTGAAGGACGTGTTGATCAAGCCGGCGATGCGGTGAACGCGCCAGAGCCGTTGCAGCAGCGCCACAAGAAACGCGTCATCGCCCACCACCTGCGCGCGAAGCGTACCATCCGCATGAACCACACCCGCGAATTGCGCATCCCACCCGGGTTGAAGGCGCCAGGCACCGAGCATGAACGACGCGAGATGACTCTGAGCCACCTCGGCACCGAGCGCCTCAAGTGCGACCTCCTTCAGGAGCATGGGTGCCACCGGACGGTACGGCTCGCGCCCCTTGATCGTCTCGCTGACCCGACGCCGGATCTCGACGCTGTCTGGCCGAGCGACGATGCTCCGGTGCCCGAGCGCCCGCGGCCCCAACTCGGCAGCGCCGTTGCACAAGCCCAGCACTTCGCCCCTCGCGAGGCGATCCGCGATCTCGTCTATGCGGTCGAGCGACGTTTCGGCCTCGCCCGACCTGGAGAGGTAGGGCCCGTGGATCTCGACGAACCCACGCTCGCGCAGCTCGATCCACGCGGCGGCGCCCAACGCGAGCCCAGTGTCGTTCGTACACGGGGGAATGTGAACCGAACGGAAGTGCCGGCCTGCCTCCAACGCCGCGTTCGTCGGAATGTTGAGCGCCGCTCCGCCCCCGTAGTACAAGTGCCGCGCCCCGGTACGCGCCTGCCACTCCAGGATTGTGGCGGTGACGCGGGACTCGAAGTCGGACTGAATGGTGGCGGCGAGGTCCTCGTAGGGCGGGGCCGCGCCGAAGCGTGCGACCAAGATCTCGCGGACGCCGGAGTCTGGCTGGCCGAGAAACCACGCGTTCTCCTGCAGCCACCTGCGTACGGAAGGATCCGCGCGCCCATGTCCGGCGAAGCCCATGAACTTCCCGGGGAGCGCGAGGTGCTCCTCGGAGCCCAGCCCCAAAGCCAATCGCGCGATCGGGCCGACGTTGAAGTTGCTGACGGGCTCCTTTAGGAGGTCCCACGACGACGCAACGAGTTTGGCCTCGCGCCCATCCCACCACCACGCCGAACAGGCCGAGTCGGAGGCACCGCCGTCGATGTGCACCAGCAGGCTGTTTGGCTCGAATCGTCCGACGAACGGCAGTGTGCTTGCGACATGGGCGAACTCGTGGCACAGCGCCCAGCCGGTGGCCTCTCGGCGACGGAGTCCGTCAGGCCACCATCGTACGCGCGCCGGCACCGGGCAGGCGTCGATCCGCACCGGAGCCTCCGGCTCGATCCGCAGGTTCCCGTCAGCGGATTGAAACGCGTCGCCGACGAACGCGTTGACCGAGACGAAGCGCACCGGTTCGTCGCCGACTCGCTCCCTCAGGATGGTACCGATGTGCTGGTCAAGGCGGTTGTCATGCTTCCGCCGCGTGATGCGCTCCAACGACACCACATCCTCGACCCGCCCATCGCGCATGAACGCTACGCTGTGGTCGTGGGTGTACGTCGGGTGTGTTCCGTGGGTCGTGTCCTTGATGCCGTAGAGGCCAACCGTCAACATCGACGCTCCCGTCCGCTCCAGACGGCGACAGGACCGGCGGGGCGCAGCTCCAACGCAAACCCGCCCAGCGGCGCCAGCCAGGAGTCCGCGGCGTCTGTTCCGAAGAGCCACGCCATCGCAGGCATCAGCACCGCGTCGTGCGTGACGCAGACTCCAGAGCCGCGCGCGATGCGCTCAAGACCCGCCGAGAGGAGAATCGGTACCGCATCTTGCGGATGGCGGATTCCGGCGAACGACTCCCCAGCGACTTGAGCACGGACGACGCCCTCAGTGCCCAGCCGGGCGAACGCGGCTCCTGCAGCGGCATGGTCGGCGATCCATGGGCCGTGCCGCCCCAACCGCGTGTCGTCCTCCGGCTCGTGCCCAAGGCCCCGGGCGGTGACCCGACATCGCAAAAAGGGGCTCGCAGCGGTCCAAGCGAGACGGCCGCTGAGTCGCCCGGCAAGCGACGCAACGCCGTCGTATCCCGCAGGCGTCAGATCCACGTCGGCGTAGGGGTCGTCGGGCGGCAGTGCGGCACGCTCGCCATGGCGGATGAACAGCACGAAGGTGCCAGAATCGGGGATCATGTCAGGTGCTCCAGGCCCCAGAACGTGAGAAGGTCGATCCGCTGGTCTGGGGTCAGCGGCTCAATCGGTCCGCAAGCGCGCGCCGTCAGCACCGCCTTCGCGCAGTGCTCCAACCCCTCCACGCGGAGGAACGCGTCCCACGCCGTCGCCGCCCACGCGACGACGCCGTGCCTCGGAAGGATGGCCCAGTTGTAATCGTGGACGAACGGGCGAACGGCAACGGGGCTCTGTTCGGAGGAGATGCGCGCGTAGGCGGTCGTCGGAACCGGAGCCATGCTCATATACGTCTCCTGCAGGCTGATCCCCGCGATGGACGCGGCGATCGCGTACGGCGCGTGAGCGTGGACTACACAGCGGCAGTCGGGCCGAGTTCGGTGCAGCTCCACATGCAGCCGGTATTCGGAGGTAGGCGCACGGTCACCGCGGAGCAGGGATCCGTCCGGCCGAACCACCACCAAATCCTCGGGGCGCAAGAACCCGAGGTGCACGCCCGTCGGGGTGATCAGCAGCGTCCCGTCGTCGAGGCGATAGGAGACGTTACCGTCGATCGAGGCGTTGTAACCGCGCTCGTAGAGCAGGTGTGACACGCGCGTGAGATCTCGGCGCGCTCGCCACTCGGGATCCTCGCCTTCACACGAGAACTGGCCATGCCGATCGATGCTGCCGGTAGCTCCGTCCGAAGTGCACGCAGGGGCCTGTCCGTCACGCATCGGGAGGATCCACTGATAGCGAAGCCCGTGCGTCGGAAGCTCATGGCCGACGGGGTCCACAAGCACCGCGCTGCCGTCGCGACGATAAACTACGGCGAGCCCTTCCGAGAACGCGCTGGCGGCGCGATAACGAATTGGGCTGATTGGGTGACCGTCGCGATCGACGAGCGCCCAACTACCGTCATTCAGACGACGAGGAGCGGGATTAGTCATGGGACGACGCACTCAGGATGATCGACAGTACAGCCTCGGGCGAACAATCGAAATCCACGACGACGTCGAAGCTCTGGCGCATCGTCGCGTGCTCGCCATGCACCTGTTGGGCGTGGGGCAGCGACTTGTGCGCTCTTTCATCGCGCCGATCCAACACACGCCGCCTGTGCTCCTCAGCAGGTGGTAGAAGGAGGACGAACTTCGTACCTTCTGGGAAGTCTTCGGGGGTCAAGTCGGCTGCGCCGATCAGAATCAGTCCTTCGGTTGACTGAAGCAGCACACGCTGAAAGCCAGCAACGCGCTCCGCATGGTTGGGCCCGAACGCCTCGGCGTCGTACGCGGTCACGCCGCGCCGATGAGCGAGTTCGACCACCGTCGACTTTCCAGCCCCCGGCGGACCGTACAAGGCGACAATCCGACGAACGCCGGCACCTCCGGGGCAAGGGCGCAGCTCAACGACGCGAGCCCCTCGCTCATCGATCACCTCGAGCCCACCGTCAAACCGCTCGACACGCGCTTGGCCGTTGTAGAAGGGCTCCACAGCGGCGAACCGTCTATCGTACAACGCCTCCGCCGAAGTGTTGATGTGGGTCCATCCGAACGCGTCCCTTGCCCGGGCGAACGACTTGTGGAACACATCAAGGTCGAGAAACCAACGACCGTGAATGATCGCACCAGCGGCGTCGACGTGGCTGGAGGTGCCGTCGTCCCGTTGGACGACCGCAACACCGTCACGGTAATCTCCCGCGTAGCGCCAGCGCGCTGCAGACACGGGCTTCCCATGTATGTCAACGTGAAGATAACGACCGGCAACGTCACGCACCGTGCAGCGCCCCTCTTGGAAGTTGCCACACCAAGACCACCGCGCCGCGTACGCGGGCTCGCCATCAGGCCGGACGTGATGCCAGCCGGTCGCCCCAGCATCCACCGACGCGAGGCCGTCGTAGAACCCGAACGCGCGCTCGTACCGCCAGTTGTAGGCAGCGCGCCCCTCCACGGTCACATGGAACGCGCCCGAGGCGTCCTGCACGGGCGCGAGGCCCGGCGCGTGGAACTTCAGGACTTCGGCGAACCGCGACCCGTAGAGCGCGACCCCCTCGATCAGGTGGTGGGTGCCATCCGGCGCGACGACGGTGTTCCGCCAGTCCACGCTTCTCACGCTGGCACCGGCTTGCGCATGTTGCAGGAAAGGCAGAGCCCGCGACTGGAGTAGCTGGCCAGCAACCGCCGGTAGTTCTCCCCGGTCCAGACCTCCCGGATGCCCACGCCATCGAGGTTGCCGAAGTCGCCGAGCGACAGTCGCTCCGCGTCGGGCGCACAACATGGGTTGAACCTGCCTTCTGCGCTGATCCAAGCCTCTCGTCCAAGGAACGGGCACGGCCCGCCCGGGGCGAGATCCTTCGTGGCGTCCGCGTCGAGCAGGAAGATGTTTTCGAGAAGGACGCGCCGGCCGTCGGGAAGACGGTAGCGGTCCACCGCCTCGCGCGCTTCGAGCACCGCCGCGTTCCATCGCCCGATGGACCCCGGATTGCGCCGCATGGACAGGCGCTTGATCGCGTCGAAGTGCGCCCAGAGGTGGTGCCCTTTCACGCGCTCGACGCCCAAGTCGGCCGCGAGCTTCACGACGCCGGCCAGCTCGTGCACGTTCGTCTCGAGGAAGGTCAGCTGGAACGTGACGCGGCACCGGTTTCCCCCGGCGGCGGCGTGGGCATCGCGCACCTCGATGAAGGTCCGCGCGTTCTCCAACACCCTCTCCCACTGGCTCCCCGGCATGACCGCCTCGTGGGTGGCTTTCGTCGCCCCGTTCCACGAGATCTTCACGTCCGAGGTCACCGGAACGACCTTCTCGGCCCAGCCGCGCGCGCCGAGCTTCGGGAACGTGCCGTTGGTCGTCAGGTTCAGGAGCACCCCGTGCTCCCGGCACAGATCGATGATCTCCTCGAAGTGCGCGTAGAGGAGCGGCTCGCCCATCGTGGACGGGATGATCTCCCGCAGCCCGGTCCCGGCCGAATCCTGAAGCACCCGGCGAATCAGCTCGATCGGCATCCGTCTCGGCGGCTTGCCAGATGCCTTTCGCTCCTCTTGGAGCGTGCTGTGAACGCTGTGCTCCTCGCACATGATGCACTTGAGGTTGCAGTCGTCAGGGTTGGTGTCGAACGTGATTCGCCAGGGGCCAGGCAGCGCATCGACGCGCGCAGACCGTCGACGGCGCAGCAGCTCGTCATAGACGGCCTCCATGTCTTGAACATGCTGGTGAATATCGGGGATGCGCCCCTCTGGGTCGTACAGGTACCCCCGACGCCCAAGCCGCTCGGCGAGCGCGGGGTCATCGGCTAGTCGCTGCATCTGAAGCGAAAGATCCTCGGCGTCCCGGTGCCGGAAAAGCAGCCCGTTGACCTCGTGG
>CAIUMM010000006.1 GCA_903900265.1 uncultured Pseudomonadota bacterium | reverse complement strand
GGTGGTGATGGAGTACGTCGAGGGGTTGGACCTCGCAGCGCTCATCGCCGCTGGGCATCTTCCGCCGGCGCGCGCCTTAGTGGAGCTGGGCGCTGCGGTCGCCGGCGCGCTGCATCGGGCTCACACCGCCCTACACCCGGCTACGGGCGAGCCCATGAACGTCATCCACCGTGACGTGAAGCCCGCCAACGTGATGGTGACCGCGCGCGGCGGTGTAAAGTTGCTGGACTTCGGCATTGCCCGGGCACGGTTTGAGGCTCGAGAGAGCCGGACCGGTCAGTTTGTGCTGGGCACGCTCAACTACATGGCGCCAGAGTACATCGTCACCGGGGACGTGAGCCCTGCTGCCGATGTGTACGGACTGGGCTTGTTGCTGTGGGAGGCCGCGACCGGCGAGGTGTTTGGCCAGCCGCGACTGAAGGTGGAGCAGCACGCGACGCGTCGCGATGCCCAGCTGAGCAGGATCGCCGGGGAGTACGAACCGTTGGTGGCAACGCTCCGGCACATGCTGGCCTGGGCGCCGCAGGACCGTCCGAACGCCGCGGAAGTGGAGCACAAGCTGCTCGCGTTGGCGGATGGGATGCGTGGACAGGGCTTGCGGGCGTGGTGCGGCGTGGTGGTTTCGCCGCTGCTCGCCAAGAGCGCTGCTGTGGAGGACGACGCAGGGCTGCTCGGGCGTCAGGTCCCCCTCGCTGAGCTTGGCGAAGCGGGGCTGGTCCGTCCTTCTGCAGACCCGCCGGTGGCGTCGCCCCCTACGCCGCACGCGGCAGAAGCCGCTCCGCGTCCTGCTGCTCCGCGTCCCGCTGCTCCGCGTCCTGCCGCGTCGAAGCAGGCGTCGACGACGATGCTCATCGTCCAAGGTTTGATCGTTGGGGGCGGGCTCGGGGCGATCTGCGTGCTAATCCTCATCGCGATTTTTTTGCTGCGGAGATATCTCTGATGGGCGTGTTCTCTTCCGTGCCTGCTCGGGTCGCGTCCGTCGGGGCGTTGCTCGCCGGGATCTCGGGAGCCGTGGTCGTTTCGGATGTGCTCCCGCGTGAGGCTGCACCGTCCAACCCGCTGGCCTCGCCGGTACAATGGCCGGCGGTCGCTGCCCGATACCGCACCGTGGAGCACGAGGTGGTCGATGGCGAGACCGCCTCTGAGGTGCTGAAGGCGATGAACGCGCCGAGTGGCCCGTTGTTGGCTGCCGCCGATGGGCGCTTGAACCGCCTGTCTGTCGGGGACGTCGTGCAACTCGATTTTGTGGAGGGCGAGTCCACACCCTGGCGCCTGCGGCTCGACAAAGGCGGCCCGCAGGTGTTGGCGTTGGTGCGCACCGGGGAGTCCACGTACGCGCAGACGCAGATCCCTGTGCCGTTCACAATTGAGACCGGCGCGCGAACGTTGACGGTGACATCCTCCTTGTGGAGCGCAGCGCTGGATGCGGGGCTGCGGCCAGGGCAGGTGATGGGCCTCGCTTCGATCTTTGAGTACGACGTGGACTTCAACACCGAGCTGCTGCCTGGCGCGATCATCCGCCTCGCGGCCGACACATTGACGGACGACGCCGGGACCTCACGGGTAGGCGATATCCGAGCCGCCAAGCTTCAGAATGGTACCAAGACCTACGTGCAGATCAAGTACCGCATGGCCGATGGCACCGTGGGGTGGTTCAAGCCGGACGGCACCGGTGCTCGGAAGCCGTTTTTGCGCTCGCCGCTGGCGTTTTCACGGGTGACCTCTGGGTTTTCGAAGGGGCGGTACCATCCGATCCTGAAGAAGAGCCGCCCGCATCTGGGCGTGGACTTTGGCGCACCCACCGGCACGCCGGTGCGCGCGGTTGCCGACGGCGTTGTCAGCAAGGCTGGGCCCTCCGGTGGTCACGGCAACTATTTGGAGCTGGACCACGAGGGGCCGTACGCCACCAGCTATTCGCACCTGTCGGCCATCCTCGTCAAGCGCGGCCAGACCGTTCACCAAGGCGATGTGGTGGGGCGCGTCGGCTCAACCGGTCTCTCGACCGGGCCGCATCTCCACTACCAGTTCTTCGTGAACGGCACCTACGTGAATCCGCTCACGGTGGAACTCCCGAACAACGGCGCTTCCGAGCTCCCCGAAGCCGAGAAGGCCGACTTCTTCAAGGTGCGCGACGCGGTCCTGCCGCTGATCGAGGGCTAGCACCGCCTCGCGGCGGTCCCGAGCCCCCGACTTGGGCCTACCAGGGCGAAGCGGGTTCGGGTTCGGGGACGGCGGCGGGCTTGGCGGCGTCGAGGATCAGGAACTCGACGCGTCGATTCGCCAACTTGCCGGCGTCGGTCATGTTCGTGTCGATCGGACGGGTCTCGCCGAAGCCGACGGTCACCATACGATCGGCGCGCACCCCGCGCTTCAGCAAATACTCGAAGACCGCGTCCGCGCGCGACTTGGAGAGGCGCTGGTTGCCGGCGTCATCGCCCACATTGTCGGTGTGGCCGCCGATCTCCACGCGGATGTTCGGATAGTCTTTGAGCACCTGCGCGACGTCGTCCAACACGGGGAAGCTGTCCGAGAGGATCGTGGCTTTACCCGTGGCAAAGTTGATGCGCTGCTTGATGACGATCTGCGTCCCGGTGACCTCGATGCGCTGCGGCTTGGTGTCCGGGCAGCCGTCTTCATCGAGGTAGTCGTTGCGGGTTTCGGGAGCGGTGGGGCACTTGTCGGTGTCGTCGTTGACGCCGTCCGAGTCTGCATCCTTCGAGGGGCAACCTTTGCCTGCGATCGGGCCCGCTTCATTCGGACATTGGTCCTGCACGTCCGCGAGGCCGTCGCTGTCGTTGTCGAGCTCGGGGCAGCCGTCGGTGTCGGCGAAGCCGTCGCGATCTTCGGGCTCGTTGGCGCACTTGTCTGAGGTGTCCATCACGCCGTCGCCGTCGTTGTCGAGCTCGGGGCAGCCGTCGAGGTCCTTGTAGCCGTCCAGATCCTCTGCGTCCCTCGGACAGTTGTCGTCGTTGTCGGTCACGCCGTCGGCGTCCTGATCCCCGCTCTTCGGCGCGGGGGCCGGCTTCTCAACCACCTTCTCGGGCGCCTTGGGTGCGGGGACATCGAGCGGAGCGCAGCTACGCACGATCAGCACGTGCCGCCGAGCCTCTTCAATATGCTCGTTGGCCCTACGAGTGTTGCCCTGATCGAACTCGATGCGCGCAAACTCGTAGTTGGCGTCGGCCAGCGCCAGATCCCGAGGCGCGCAGTTCGAGAGGGTGTGCACGTTCTGGATGTCCCGCTCCAAATCCGCATAGCGCTCGGCCAGCGAGGTCTGACTCGCGCAGCCTGCGCCGAGGACCGCGAGCGCGAGGAGCATCGATCCAGCGCGGAGGGGAGCATGTTTTGACGACGTACGCACCAACATTAGGGATCATCCAGGTCGATGTCGAGGTCGGGCGCAGGCTCAGCCGGCTTTTCCGGCTCCTTCTCACGCTCTTCCGGGACAAACTTTTCGCCGTTCTGGCCGTTGGTCAGGTCCTCGGAGCGAGTGAGCGCTTTGGCGGACATCTCCATCGAGCGCTTGCAGAGTTTTTCAGTGACGCCAAAGTCACAGTAGCCGTCTTCCTCTTTGGCTTTTTCGAGGTAGGCTCCGGCGAGCGCAGCCTCGTAGGGCGCGCGATCTTCGGCGCCCTGCTCCAACGCGCTGTGGTATTTCCGCTCCGCGTTCACCAAGAAATAGCCTGCGCGTGCCGCGGCACATCCCGAGGTGGACAGCACCAGCATCCCGCCGGTGACGGCGAGCGCGAGTTTCAGGGGGAGAAGGGGGCGGGTTGCGGAATTACGCATTGGGACGACGCATTGTGGGGAAGGTATCGTGGCGAGAGCGAACACGTAAGGCGCGATCGAAGGATCCTCCTTCGCTCAGGGAGGAGGCAGCGCGCTGGAGCCCGGCGGCGCGCTACCGGGCGGCGGTCCGCCGGGGGAGCCCGGGATGCCCGTGTTGGCTTCGATCTTCTTGTCGCTCAGGTCTGCTCCGGGGTCGGGCAGCTCCCACACCGTCATGTGGTAGACCGCAGGCGCCTGATCGGGGGGCAGATCCATGGGCTGGGAGGACCACGGGACGAGATCACCGACGATGGGCACGCCGAGCACCGGGTTTGCAGGATCGCCGCGACGAAGCTCGTCGTATTCCGTGCCTTCGAGGCCCAGCGCCGTGGTCAGACGCCGCCGGGCGGTCTCGTAGAGCTCTCCGCCGCGACGAGGATCGACGAGGTAGTACCCGCGCTCGTGAAGGATCATCCTGCGGTAGTTGTTGGTCTTGGCGAACGCGACCATGCTGCTCAGGGTCAGCGCCGACAGGTCGGAGTCATGCGAATCGCGGGAGAGCTGGGTGAGCGCGTCGGGGACCGGCCCGCTGACTGCATCCTGGCGGGCTTGATAGCGCAGCCGCGCCCCGTAGTCGCCGCCGGCGTTTTGGGGGCGCAAGGCGGGTGGGACGGCGGCCGGAGAGGCCCAGGACCGGTAGACGCGCTGGCCGTGCACGATCTGGTACAAGTACAGCAGGTCCTGCTGCTGATCGAAGGGCAGCTCGATGATCCCAGAGAGACTCGTGGGGTCGATGCTCTTGTAGTAGTCGGGGACGATGATTCGGTTCAGCTTCAACGGGGACTTGAAGATCCGGCTGTCGGTGTCGCCTTCGTTGACGCCGCCGCGTCCCCAGCGCCCCATCGGCTGCATGATCGTCGCTGCGATGACCAGCGGCGCCAGCCACATCCGGTAGCGGGTGCGCGACAAACCCACCGCGAGCAGCACGACGGACGCTACGATCACGTAGCTCCCAAGCCGGTAGGGCGCGAACATACGCGACATGCCGGGGATGTACTGGAACATCAGCGTGTACGGCAGCCGGAGCACGAGGTTGTGGTCGGCGCCAAACCGGGTGACCTCTTGCGCGTCGCCGGTGCCGATGCGCAAGAACGGGCCGAGCGTGCCGATGTAGAAGAACGCCCAGACGCCCAGCCATCCCCAGCTGCGCGAGCGCCAGAGCGCGGGGAGCAGCCCAAAGACCAGCACCGTCCACTGCAAGGACTCATTGAGCGAGGGGTCGAAGGGATAGGTCGCCGACCACGTCGAGCCGATCGTACGGTGAATGGAGGCCAGCAGGTTTTCTGCGTAGGTTTGGGGCCGGAGCGGCGCGTATGCGACGGTGTCGTACGGCGGATACTTCAAGAAGAACGTCATTTCTGGAAGCGCCGAAGCACCCCCGGAATTGCTCCCGGCGCCGGGCATCGCGTAGGGCAACACGAACGGGCCGGCGACGAGGATCACGCCGATCAGCGCGCCGAGGGTGGCGCGAACCACGCCGATGGCGTTGACGCGCGAGCGCTCGGCCAGCAGGTGCTTCACAAACCACACGCCCGAGAACACCAGCGTGAAAAGTCCATAGAACCAGTAGTAGGCTCCGGCGAGTCCGAACACCGCGCCGGCCAGCACGCCGCCGCCGAGGGTGCGGCGTCGCAGCGCGCGGTCGATCAGCGCTGGGTAGAGCAGCACCCACCACAGGATCGCCTGGCGAAGTCCGCAGGACTGCACCTCTTGCAAGGTGAGCGGGTTGACCACGGCCAAGGCGCAGGCCGCGAGCGAGGCGCTCACACTCCCGGAAAAGTACCGGGCCAGGCCGTAGCCGGACAGCCCGTTCAAGGTCAGGATGATGAGGATCTTCAGGTTGTACGAGGCGGGAAAGCCAAACAGCTTCTCGAGCGGGTACGAGATCGCCAGAACGTCCATGACGTTGCCGGTCTCCGGAAACCGGCCCAACCCGACGAACTCCGTCCACGCCGAAATGGGGTTCAGATGGAGCGCCATCAGGCCATCGAGCGACATATAGTGCCAGTTGTAGCGCCATAGCCAGCCTCCGAGCTCGCCTCCGCCCAGCACGACAGTGTCGTAGTTCGGCGCCATCGGCCACGTCACCGCGATGGCCGCGGTGATCGCGACCAGGATGGCCCCGAAGAACCCAAGGATCTCGCGTTTTCTGCCTTCGATCGTCACTGTGCCTCCGGGCTGTCCAGACGCCACACCCGCTCGCCTTCGCCGGTGTCGAAGGACGCTTCGCCCAACGCCGTCCTCAGCAGGGTCAACACCTGATCGAGCCGCTCCGGCGGGTACATGTGCTCATGCACGACAATGTAGCGCACCCCGAGGCGGGCAGCCGAGCGGCCGGCTACCACAAGATCCAAGGTGCCGAGCGAAGGCGGAAGGGTGTCCAACTGTCCGCCTTCGGCGACGAGGATCACGCGGGCGAGATGCGAGCGCTCGAGGATCGGCGGCAACGGTTCGTTGAGCGAATAGGGACTGGGGCGCCCGTGTGCGGTCTGGTAGTACAAATAGACGGCGCGCTCAAGGTTCGGCACGTTGATCGGCAGGTCCAGCACCGCGCCCTCGACCGGATCTTCGCGGAGGGTACTGACGTACGCGGGCATGGTGGCTTGCGAGCGCGCGATCGGCCATGGAGCCGGCGAGGCGACCAGCGACTCAGCGAGGATCAGCGCGCCAGCGAGCGCGTGCGTCCATTGTGGGCGCCGGGCGAGCCCACCGACCGCGAGCAGGCCCAAGCCTAACTGCGCGCCCATGACGAACCGGAACGGGTGGGAGATGCGCTGAAACGCCGGGATGCTCTCGTAGAGCAGCAAGAACGGCAGCTTGACCTTGCGATCATCGATGGTCACGTAGTTGCCGTCGACGTACAGCTGCGGCCCGAGGGCGAGCACCAAGAACACGACGACCCACACGACCCAGTGCACGCGATCCGGCTGGCGCAGCGTCAACGCCCCGATCAGCGCGAAGGCGATCAAGCTCCAGCCCAGGTAGGTGACGATCAGCAGGTCCTCCCCCGTCAGGGCTTTGAGGTCCGGGCTGTAGAATCGCCCCGGGTGAAACAGGCTCACAACGTCGGTCATGTTGTGATTGATCAGCGACTCCCAAACAAACTTCGGGTCACGCTGCACGATGGCGTTCGCGCCATCGAGCGTGGAGGAGAAGCCCAACAACACCGGCGCGACCAGCACGAGCGCGACGAGGGTGCCGACGCCCGCAGCGACCGGAATGGCGCGCCAATGTACGCGGTCGCGGCGGGCCCAGGCGTGCGTCGCCAACAAGCTCACGGCGCCCACCACCGCAAACAGGCCAAAGTACCAGTTTGCCAGTACGCAAAGCGCGCCTGTGAGCCCAGCCGTTACGCCGCGGCGCAGCGTAGGCCGCTCGAGGAAGCGCAGCGTCGCGTAGGTGGAAAACGGCAGCCCGGCTGCAAAAAGCGTCTCGGTGATGCCGTTGTAGGCTTGAGCGATGAGGTGCGGGCTTGCTGCGTAGGCGATGGCGACGACCAGCGCGAGTCGGTCGGTGACGGCGCCCGGTCCGCGCAGCGTCTCCAGCACCTGACGGCCCAGCAACCACGCCGAGAATCCAGCGGCCCAGAAGCACGAAAACATGATCGCGTTGACCGCCGCTACCGGCCCGAGCACCCACTGTACCGGGAGCGTGATCACCGCGCCGAAGGTGTCGATGAAGAAAAGCCGGCTCACATCCGGGAAGTGCATCAGGTTGGTCTCGAGCGGAAGCTCGAAGTGCCGAAGCTTCTCCCAGACCCACCAGTAGCCCCAGATGTGATTCCAAACGTCGTTTCCAGGGTGCCCGAGCACCGCGGACGTCGGCTGCACCAACGTCGGCCACGTCACCAGCGTGGCGAGCAGGAAGGTGACGATGGCGGCTTGACGCATGGCGAGTCTGTAGAAACGGGAGAGTATACCGGCTGGCGACGTGATTCGATGCTCAAGCTGCACTGGGCTGGGGTATGGTTGAAGTTGGCACGCCGGAGTGACGATGTCGATTTCCCCCCGCTGGAGCTTCCTCCCACTTTCTGGGGTGCTTTGTCTGCTTGGCGCGTGCCAGCACGACTACAAGTACGGCGAGGTCGACTCCGTAGGCGGCTTCGATCCGGCGCCGAACATCGTCGTTTCGCCCGCGGCGCTGCTGTACGAGACCATCCCGGTGGGCGACGCCGCGACGCAGTCGTTCAACATCCTCAACGATGGCGACGGCGATCTGCAGATCTCCGGCCTCGACATCTACGGCTCCACCGCGTTTTCGTTGATCACCGACAGCTCGGCTTTTGCGCTCGCGCCCGGCGAGAGTCGGGATGTCTCGGTGGTGTACACGGCGATGGGCGCCGATGATCTGGGAACGGTGCACATCCACAGCGACGATCCCGGCAACCCCGAGCCGCTCGTGTCCCTCGAGGGCAGCGGCGCTGTGCCCGATCTGCTCATCACGCCGGAGCCGCTGTCGTTCGGAAAGGTGCTCGTCGGCTGCTCGCGGGATGAGCCGATCCGCCTCCAAAACATCGGAGACGCCGACCTGGTGATCGACACCATCGTTCAGATCGGCAACGGCTGGACCCTCGATGTGCCGTTTGCGTTGCCCGCGACGCTCGCGCCCGGCGAAGCCACCGAGGTGACGCTCACCGTGACGGCGGTTGAAGGCGACATGGACAGCGATCTGTGGGTCAGCGCGAACGACGCCGTGGGTGTGCACGAGGCCGTCCAAACCGCGACCGGCGTGACCGATCCCAGTATCGAAGAAGAATTCTGGCAAGGCGACGGCCCCTACGAGAAGGGCGACATCCTGTTCTATGTGGATCAGTCCTGTTCCATGCTGGACAACAAGGCGATCATCAACGCAAACTTTGAGAGCTTCGCCGCGCGCTTGGACTCCCTCGATCTGGACTGGCAGGTCGGCGTGGCGATCCGCGACGGTGGATGTTTCAAGAATGGTATTTTGACGCCGGAGACCCCAAGCCTCATCGCGCAGTTTGTGGACGCGGTCAACGGCTATGGCGGAGAGAACACCGAAGCTGGGCTCACCATCACCGAGTCGGCGATCGAAAAATCCGCTTCGGGAGGCTGCAACGAGGGGTTCCTCCGCGCGGGCAGCAAGGTCACGTTGGTGGAGGTCTCCGACGAGACCGAGCAGTCCTCGCGCCCATGGAACACCTACGTCGACGCGATCCAGGCGATGGCGCCGACGTCTAGCATCACCGCGATCGCCGGCGATGTCCCGGATGGCTGCGGTTTGGCGGATCCGGGCACCGGCTACTACGAAGCGAGCGTCGCGACGGGCGGTGCGTTTTTGTCCATCTGCGCGACGGATTGGTCGTCCTACTTTGAGACCATCGCGAACATGGCGGCGTCGGGCTTGCTCGCTTCTTTTCATCTCGCCTCCGAACCTCAGCCGGAGACCATCGTGGTTCAGGTGGACGGCTCGACCGTCACCGATTGGACCTACGACGCCGATACTAACAGCATTGTCTTCGGGGCGGACTCGGTGCCTCCGCCGGGCTCCCACATCGTCGTGCGCTTTGAGCTGGCGGGGGACTGCGCGCAGTAGCCGCGTTCAAAACGGTGCGGAGGGCTCGCAGATCGGCTAGACGCCTGCGCGAAACGGTGCACGCTTCCACTCCTCGGATCGGCTCCGTACGCGTCGCGAAACCTCCGGAGGCCCCTATGTTCGACATCTCCTCGATCGAAGCACTGTACAGCACCTTTCCCGCCCGCCACGCCTTGGCGCGTCGCCGGTTGGGGCGCGGCCTGACCCTCGCGGAAAAGATCCTCTGGGCGCATCTCTCCGAGCCCGAGACCGCGACGTTGAACCGTGGCTCTTCCTTTGCGGACTTGCAGCCTGACCGCGTCGCGATGCAAGACGCCACCGCGCAGATGGCGCTCTTGCAGTTCATGTTGGCCGGCAAAGACACCACCGCCGTGCCGTCCTCGGTGCACTGCGACCACTTGATCCGCGCCTACAAGGGCAGCGACGAAGACATGGAGGTCGCGCTCGGCGAGAACGCCGAGGTGTACTCCTTCTTGCGCTCGGTCAGCCAGCGCTACGGGATCGGCTTCTGGAAGCCCGGCGCGGGCATCATCCATCAGGTCATCCTCGAGAACTACGGCTGCCCCGGCACGCTGATGATCGGCACCGACTCGCACACCCCGAACGCCGGCGGCCTCGGTATGCTCGCGATCGGCGTCGGCGGCGCAGACGCGGTGGACGCGATGGTCGGCTTGCCCTGGGAGCTGCTCTACCCCAAGCTGGTCGGCGTCAAGCTCACGGGCAAGCTGTCCGGCTGGACCTCCGCGAAGGACGTCATCCTCAAGCTCGCCGGCATCCTCACCGTGAAGGGCGGCACCAACGCGGTGATCGAGTACTTCGGCGAAGGCTGCGCGACCCTCTCCTGCACCGGCAAGGCCACCATCTGCAACATGGGCGCTGAGCTTGGCGCCACCACGTCGGTGTTCCCGTACGACGAGAAGATGGCCGAGTACCTGCGCTCTACCGATCGCGCGGCCCTCGCAGCGCTGTGCGACGCCAACGCTGCGTCGCTCGTGGCGGACGCGGAGGTGCACGCCGATCCCGCGCGCTACTTCGATCGCGTGGTCGAGATCGACCTGTCGACGCTCGAGCCCCACCTCGTCGGGCCGCACACCCCGGATCTGGCCCGTCCGATCTCCGCGGTGGCCGCTGCGGTCGCGAGCGAGAGCTACCCCGCGAACCTGCGGGTGGCGCTGATCGGCTCGTGCACGAACTCCTCCTACGAAGACATCAGCCGCGCCACGCACCTCGTTCGTCAGGCGACGGCGGCGGGCTTGAAGACCGCGATCCCGCTGCTCGTCTCGCCGGGTTCGGAGCAGGTTTTTGCGACCATCCAGCGGGATGGTCAGCTCGAGGCGCTGACCTCGGCCGGCGCGACCGTGCTCGCCAACGCCTGTGGACCCTGCATCGGCCAATGGAAGCGCGACGACATCGTCAAGGGCGAGAAGAACAGCATCGTCAGCTCGTTCAACCGCAACTTCCCGGCGCGTAACGATGGAAACACCGAGACGCTCTCGTTCATCGGCTCGCCGGAGATCGTCACCGCCCTCGCGTTCTCGGGCGACCTGCGCTTCAACCCGATGACCGACACCTTGACCCGCGACGGCGTCAGCTTCCGCTTTGAGCCGCCCGTCGGCGACGAGCTCCCCGCAAAGGGCTTCGTGCCGGACTTCCAGGGCTTCATCAAGCCCAGCCCCGAAGGCAAGAGCACGGTGGTGACGGTGTCCCCGACCTCCGACCGGCTCGAGCTGCTTCAGCCCTTCAACGCGTGGGACGGAAAGGATCCGGAAGGCCTGATGGTGCTCGCCAAGGCGCGCGGCAAGTGCACCACCGACCACATCTCTGCGGCCGGCCCGTGGCTCACCTACCGTGGCCACTTGACCAACATCTCCGGCAACCTCTTCCTGACCGTGAACAGCGCGTTCGGCGGCATGGGCAAAGGCACCGATCAGCTGACCGGGGAGAGCGGCATCAACTTCCCCGATCTGGCCAAGCGCTACAAGGCCGCTGGTCAGGGTTGGGTGGTGATCGGCGACGAAAACTACGGCGAAGGCAGCTCCCGTGAGCACGCCGCGATGGAGCCCCGGTACATGGGCTGCCGCGCGGTCATCGCCCGCAGCTTCGCGCGCATCCACGAGACCAACCTGAAGAAGCAGGGCCTGCTCCCGCTCACCTTCGCGAACCCCGCGGACTACGAGCGCGTGCAAGAAGCCGATCGCGTCGCGATCCGCGGCATCGCCGGGATCCCCGAGGGCAAGGCGCCTACGCTCGAGCTGACCCACAGCGACGGCTCGGTGGAGACCGTGTTGCTGAAGACCACCATCTCGCCTGACCAGTTCCGCTGGTACAAGGCGGGTAGCGCGCTCAACCTCATCCGTCAGGGCGGATGATCGAGCAGCAGTGGCAGCTCCGGGGAATGACCTTCTCCGGGCTGCGTTGGCGTGAGGGCGCGGCGGGGCCGCTCACGGTGCTGCTGCATGGTTTTTTGGATCACGCAGGGGCCTGGGAGCGCGTCGCCGAGGCCCTCCCGGGAGACTGCGTCGCGCTCGACCATCGGGGACACGGGCGGTCAGCGCACAATCCGATTGGATCGAGCTATGTATTTGCCGACTATTTGGCGGATCTGGACGCGCTGATCGATGGGCTCTCCCCCGCTCGACCGGTGCGGCTGGTCGGACATTCGATGGGCGGGACGATCGCGAGCTTGTACGCCGGTGCTCGCCCTGATCGCGTCTGCGCGCTGGTGAGCCTCGATGGGTTGGGATTGGCAGATGGCGTGAGCAGCCCCGCGGTTGTGGACCTCGACCCGGTGAGCGATCGGCTGGTTCGGTTCTTGGACGGCGTTCGGTCTCCGCCGCGAAACCGCGCGCTCCCGAGCCTGCTGGCCGCGCAAGAGCGGCTTGAAGCTGCCCACCCGCGCCTTGGACCCCAATGGGCGGCGCGCTTGGCGGAGCGTGGTACTCGACCGGCGCCGTCGCCCGCGGTGTCGGGGAGCGTGGTGTGGAGCTTTGACGCGATGCATCGCGTGCGCTCGCCGATCCCGTATCGGCACGAGCACCACATTCCGTTGCTTCGACGTATACTTTGCCCAGTTCTGTCGGTGCGACCTGCGATGACGATGTTTCAGCACGACGACGTCGCGGTCTTAGAGGCGGCGATCGCGCGGTTGAGCACCGTCGTGGTGCCCAATACCTCTCATATGATGCACTTCGAAGAGCCCGAAGCGATCAGCGGTCACATCCGTGAATTTTGGGCGACCATCCCGGCTTTGTGAAGCTCGGCTGCCTGCATTGGGCGGGCCTCGGGCCTTGACAAACATGGATGAACGGGTCATATGGGGCGGCCGGAGTTTTGTCCATGGCCATTCGTAGACATGTTGTGATCACTGGTGGTGGACGCGGGATTGGTGCGGAGATCGCGCGCCGATTTGCAGCACAGGGTGATCGCATCACCGTGATGTCGCGCACGCGGGACGAAGTCGAAAAGGTCGCCGATGAGATCGGCGGCTACGGTGTGCGTTGCGACGTCGGCGAGCCCGCCAGCGTAGAAGCGGCGTTCATGGCGGCAGGTCCGGTAGACGTGTTGATCAACAACGCGGGTATCGCTCGTTCCTCGCCGGTCTTGAAGACCGACGTCCGGGTTTGGGAGGAGCACCTCAAGGTGAACCTCACCGGCGCGTTCTTGTGCTCGTTGAAGGTGCTGCCGTTCATGGCCTCGCGTGGCCGTGGGCGCATCATCAACGTGGCCAGCGTCGCGGGCTTGAAGGGGTATCCCTACCTCGCCGCCTACTGCGCCTCCAAGCACGGCCTCATCGGCCTCACCCGTGCGCTCGCTGCCGAATACGCCGACAAGGGCGTGACGGTGAACGCGATCTGCCCCGGCTACGTGGACTCGCCGCTGCTGACCGCCAGCATCGCGAACATCGTCGAGAAGACCGGTCGCTCGGTAGAAGACGTGAAGGCGGATCTCGAGGCTCAAAACCCTCAGAATCGCTTCCTCGACGCTTCTGAGATCGCCTCTTTGGCGGTGTTCCTCGCGACGGACGAAGCGCGCGGCATCAACGGTCAGGCGCTGTCGGTCTGCGGCGGCGCGCTGAACGTTTGAAGCGCGGTCCGGTCGAGCCCGCAGGCTGGGCTGCGCCGCGGGGCTATTCCAACGGCTATGTCGTTGGCAACATGCTGTTTATCGCGGGGCAGATCGGCTGGGACGCCGACCAAAAGCTGGTCGCCGGGTTCCTACCTCAGTTCACGTTGGCGGTGCAGAACGTCCGCGCGGTGCTCGACGCTGCCGGCGTGGGCGTTGAGAATGTCGGGCGCGTCACCGTGTACGTGACGGACAAGCGCGCCTACCTCGATGCCGGCCGCGAGGTCGGGCAAGCGTGGCGCGCGGCGTTTGGTAAACATTTCCCGGCGATGACGCTGGTTCAAGTCGCCGATCTGCTGGAGGATGGCGCGATGGTCGAGATCGAGGCGACCGCGGTGATCCCTGGAGATGGCGGGAGCGCGTGGTGAGGGGCGAGCCTTTTGACGTTGCGTTCGCGCACGGGGTGACGACGATCACCCTCTCTCGGCCGGATCGATTGAACGCGCTCACCTTCGAGATCTATGCCCGGCTCGCCGGGTGGTTTCGCTCCGATGCGGCGATCGCCGGACACTCCCGTGCGATCGTGATCACCGGGGCTGGCCGCGCGTTCTGCTCCGGCGGGGATGTCGAAGACATCATCGGCGCGCTGTTCGCCAAGGACATGGCGGGGATGTTGGAGTTCACCCGCATGACCGGGGAGCTCGTGCGGTCGATGCGCGCGCACCCGGCGCCGATCATCGCCGCGGTCAATGGCGTGGCGGCCGGGGCCGGCGCGATCATCGCGATGGCCAGCGACCTTCGCGTCGCCAGCGAAAAGGGGCGGGTCAGCTTCTTGTTCAACAAGGTCGGCCTCTCCGGGGCTGACATGGGCGCTTGTCATCTTTTGCCGCGCATCGTCGGCCATGGCCGCGCCAGCGAGCTGCTGTACCTCGGGGATGTGATCGGCGCTGAGGAGGCTCACCGAATCGGCTTCTTCAACCGTGTTTTTACAGCGGATGACCTGTTGGTGGAGGCGGGGCGACTCGCCCGTCGCATCGCCGATGGGCCGCACTTCTCGAACACCGTCACCAAGGTGCAGCTCGAGCGGGAGATGGACGTCTCCTTGTCCGCGGCGCTCGAAATGGAAGCTCAGGCTCAGGCGATTTGCATGATGCATCCTGACTTTCGCGAGGCGTACGACGCTTGGGTCGAGAAGCGCGGCCCCCGGTTCCGCTGAGCCGGTCCTTGACACCCGGGATAGGCACCGCACAGCGGTCCCCCACACCGTCCGGAGTTTCCCATGCCCAGCATTCAGCATCTGATCGTCCTTCTGGTCATCATCATGATCTTCTTTGGAGTTGGGCGTCTGCCCGACGTGTTGAAGCAGATGGGGAAGGGGATCCGGGAGTTCAAGGACGCGTCCGAGGGCGTAGAGCGCAAGGGAAGCTCGCGGAGTCGCGAGGACTCCGCGGACGACGGTGACGACGAAGAAGAGCGCGCGGCGCTGGAAGAGTTCCGGCGCAAACGTCGTGCCGCCAAGCAGATCGCGCGGGACCCTAGCCGGGACGTTCGGGCTGCGTCTTCGCGGGTCGAAGAGTCCGACGACGCCGACAGCGGCGGTGACAATGATGACGTCGGCTCCGCCGTCCGGTCCAAGAGTCGGTCGGGCTGAGTGGCGCGGCAGCCGAGTCGGAGCACCGTCTGGGCGACGCACGCCGTGTTGGTTTTGGCTACAGTCGCCGTGGTCTATCCGGTGCTCTGGGTGCTGAAGATGGCGCTGTCGCCGGCGCAGGGCTTTGCCGGGGGCGCGCTGCCGATCCCGACGGCGGTGACCGGCGCGAACTTCATGGCGGTGGTGGGTACGCGAACCGCGGACGGCAGCTTGCTGTTCGTGCGGCAGTTGGTGAATTCCCTCGTCGTTTCCTGCGCGACCGCGGTGGTCGGCGTATGCGTGGCCGCGACGGCCGCGTGGGCGTTGTCCCGGTGGCGCTTTGCCGGCAGGGACGGCTTTATCTCTGGTTTCCTGCTCACCCAGATGTTCCCCAGCGTGCTGATGGCGATCCCTCTGTACTTGTTGCTGGACGCGCTGCACCTGCTGGACTCGCTCGCGGGCTTGGTGATCGTCTACGCGACGACGTCGGTGCCGTTCTCGGTGTGGAACTTGAAGGGCTATTTTGACACCATCCCCGTGGAGATCGAAGAGGCCGCGACGCTCGACGGCGCCTCTCGATGGACCACCTTTACCCTGATCATCCTCCCGTTAGCGCGCCCGGCGCTGGTGGTGACGGGGCTGTTTTCGTTCATGACCGCCTGGAACGAGTTCATCCTCGCTGCCACGCTGATCGGGGACGAGCGCGCGTACACGCTGCCGGTGGTGCTGAACGGCTATGTGGGAGAATACGGGGCCGAATGGGGCATGTTCTCGGCTGGGGCCATCGTCGTCAGCGTGCCGGTGATCGTGCTGTTCTTCTTCCTGCAGCGTCAGCTGGTCGAGGGCTTGACCGCCGGCGGCGTGAAGGGCTGATCCCTAAACGACCTTCCGGCCAGCGAGCTTGTTGAGAACGCGGCTTTGCACCAGCATCACGCCGAAGATGATCACCGCGTACGCCGCGCCGTAGCCGTAGCGATGGCCGCGCGTGAACGCCCACCGGTACGCTTGGGAGACGAGGATGTCGGTCGAGCCGTCGGGCTCACCGCCGCTCACCAAGTAGATCACGTTGAACATGTTGAACGTCCACACGCTGCCCAACACCACGGCGGGCAGCAGCGCGGGCTTCAGCAGCGGCAGGGTGACCAGCCGGAAGCGTTGCCACCCGGTCGCACCGTCCATCTCTGCGGCTTCTTCTAGCTCCCGCGGGATGCTCTGCAGCGCCCCGAGGGTGACCACCATCATGAACGGGAACCCCAGCCAGGTGTTGGTCGCGACGTTGGCGGCGAACGCGGTGCTCCAATGGGCGAACCAGCTCACGGGCGCGAGGCCGAACAGCCCTAACAGGGCGTTGATAGCGCCAAACTGTTGGTGAAACATGCCTTTCCACGCCAGCGCGGTGATGTAGTTGGGGACCGCCCACGGCAGGATCAGCAGCGCGCGAAAGGTGCTGCGGAGGCGCACCCACGGCTCGCGCAGCATCATCGCGAGGAACACGCCGAGGCTGACGTGCAGCACGACGTTGGTGAGCGTCCAAACGATGGTGACCGCGAGCGTGAACCAGAACGACAACGCTCGGGTGGACGGGGAGCTCAGCGGAAAGTCGCGGGACAGCAGGATGTCCACGAAGTGCTGCGCGCCGATGAAGCGCCAGCTGCCGTTCGTGGCGGAGCCGGACACTTCGAACAGGCTGACGCTCGCGCCGACCAGAAAGGGCGCGACCACCAGCGCGGCTACCGCGAGGCCGCCCGGCGCGATCCACAGGTATTCCCTCCAGGACTGCCATGCGCGCACCGCGACGAGCCTGCGCACGCCGTACATCGTCGCGGCGAGCACCAACGCTCCGAAGACCACCGCGTACGGCCGGTGATCGACGGTCTCCGGCGCGGGGCGCGACACGATCAGGTAGGTGGTCTGTGCCTCAGCAGCGGCCTGCTCCGGCGTCGCTGTGCCGCGCACAAGCCTGCGAAAAGCGCGGGCGAGCGGCTCCCAGGTCCGGCTCATCTCGGGCGTCGTCGGCATTGGCTGCGCGAGCTTCGCTTGGGCTTGGAACGTGGTCAGCACCGCGTCGTCCACCGCGACGCCCGGGACGATCTGGTGGGCTTCTGTCGCGCGGCGGAGCGCGACGGGCGGGCTCTGGAGGTAGGCGGCAAAGTCACGGGCGAGCGCTTCTTGCTCGGGGGATCCGGGGTTGGCGCTACGCGCGTCGCGGGCCAGAAACAGCGCTTCGACCGTCAGCCACGGCGACATCGGACGGGCGGTCTCGGACACCACGGGCAGCGTGGTTACGCCCCACCGTGGGCCACCTTTTTCGGGAGGCTCAATCTCGCCCAGAAACCATGGCCCGTTCGGGACCATCGCGACTTTGCCTTCGTTGAACAGCTGGGTGATCAGCGTGCCGGACGTCTCAGCGGGACCCAGCGCGGCGAGGCGCTGGATGTAGTCAAAGGCCGCGACGTTCTCGGCGCTGTTGAGCGCCACGTTGCCGTTCGCGAACAACCCGCCGCCGAAGCCGTGCATCCACGCTGCGTTCTGGTACGCGCTCGTCGCCTCCCAGGCGAAGCCCCAGCGCGTGGGATGGGCGGGGTCATCGCGGAGCTGCTCGGCGATGCGCAGCAGCGCGTCGGTCGTGGTGGGCGGTTCGCGGAGCAAGTCCTTGTTGTAGAACAGCGCGAGACACTTGCTCGCCAACGGCCAGCCATAGGTGGTGGTCGCCGCTGTGTCGGACACCGTCAGCGCGGCGTGCAGGGGATCGGCTGCGGGCGGGGGTTCGTGGGTCAACGGGCGCGAAACCGGTCGCACGATGCCGGTCGTGACCCAGTCGCTCAGCTTCTCATGGGCGAAGATGAACAGGTCTGGCCCGTTGCCCCGGGGAACGGAGGCTTCGAGCTTGGTCGCGAGGCCCTCGTAGGGCACAAACACCAGCTCAATGGTGTCATTGGGGTGGCTGGATTGGTAGTCGGCGGTCGCCGCCTCCAGCACCGTGCGCTCCTCACCGCGCCACGCGTGCCAGAGCGTGATCTCCGCGGCATGCGCAGGGTGCGTCACCGCGCCCGCTGCGCCCAGCACGAGCGCGCCGACGAGAGCGCGGGTCGTCCCGCTTTTCACGTCCGCTCGCCGTCGCGGACGCGCGCGCCGGTCGCTTTCTCAAAGCGGTACGGCTTGATGAACTCGACGAACACGCTGGAGCCTGCGGTCGGAGCCTCGCCCTCCACGCGCGCCATCACGCTCTCCTCCCCGATCCGGAGGTGGACCATCGCTTCAAAGCCGAGCCGCTCGACGAATTCCACCTGGCCCGACATCGCCGGCGCGTCGATCCTCGGCTTGGCGCGCAGCGCGACGTCGTTGGGGCGCACGCCGATGACCTCGCCGCGGATGCAGCTTGGGACCTTCTCGACGAAG
>CAIUMM010000005.1 GCA_903900265.1 uncultured Pseudomonadota bacterium | reverse complement strand
GGAAAGGTGTGCTTGAAGCACCTTCCGGATCGAGGGTTCGTCGTCAACTACCAGTATCCGAGGTCGCATGGGCCGGTCAGGTAACCCGTTGTAGTGCCGACTCCGCTCCCTCCGTTGAATGTAGCGTCTACTCCCGCGTAGCAGGTACGTTAGGCTGCTCTCCCTCATCTTCCCCGGTCTCCCGTCTGGAGGTTCTCTTGGCTCTTCCCCGTCGTGTTTCGTCCGCGTTGACTATGGTCGCTGTTTGCCTCGCTGTGGCGCTGGGGAGCGCTTCGTTGTCGCCGGCTCACGCGGGCAAGGCGGCTCCAGATTTCTCGTTGCGGGACCTTAGCAATCAGCCCCAGACGCTGTCGCAGTACCGTGGCAAAGTCGTGCTCGTCAACTTCTGGGCCACGTGGTGCGGACCGTGTAAGGTAGAGATGCCTCACCTTCAGGCGATGTATGAGGAGCTCGGTTCTAAAGGCTTTGTAGTGTTGGGGATTTCGGCGGATGACTCTCGGTCTGCCTCGGCGGTGAAGCCCACGGCGATGAGCTTCGGCCTGAAATACCCGGTGCTTCAGGACAAGGACAGCGCCGTTGTCAGCCAGTACAACCCCTCCAAGACGCTGCCCTACAACGTCGTGGTCGATCGCCTCGGGAACATCGCCAACGTGTTTTCGGGGTACAACCCCGGGGATGAGGTGAAGGTGAAGGCCGCCGTTGTGGCCTTGCTCGGGCAGCCGGCCCAGTGATGTCTCCGCTCCTTGCTCTGTTTTTTGCGACCACCGCGAGCCGCGCTGCGTTCGCAGAAGACGTCGTCCCGACCGAGGCTCCCGCTCCGACAGGCGCTGCCGCAGACGCTGCCGCAGGTGCTCCAGCGGCAAGTGCCGATACGGCGAGCGAGGACGGGACGCCGAGCGAAGTCTCCGCGGCGGCTGGGCCTGATGCGCCGACCGGGGCGTCGCTCGCGGGCGGAGGAACGAGCGGAACCACCGATCTTCGCGTTCGGTACTATCGTTCGGCCGATAAGCTTGTCGGCTTTGAAGATAGGAATATCCTTGATTATGTGGAGGCGGTCGATCGCCTCGATATCACGGGGGGCAACTCCCGACTCACCATTTCGCTGAGCGGGGATGCGGTCGCGTTGTTCGGCAACCGCTACATCCTCGACGGCGAGCTGTACCACGAGCGCCCCCTCTACACCGACATCGGCGGACCTTTCGACGACGCTCTGTTTCAACTCGAAAAGGTCTCTGTCGTCACGCGTGCGCAACGAGGGGCGTTGACCTTCGGAGACTCCTACGCCTCTTTTGGACGTGGTATCGCGGTAAATCTGAACAAGAACACGGACATCGACATCGACACGTCGATGCGGGGCGTATCGGGCGTCCTGCACGTTGGCTCCATGGACGCGACCGCGTTCACCGGCGTGACCAACCCTCAACAGATCGCGCTTGAGAACCCCAACGTCGCGCTTCACCTCGGGCGCCAACATGCAGTCAGCGGAGTTCGTGCTGACTTTTTTGGTGTCGGTCCGCTGAATGTCGGCGCGCACGGCGTGGTGTACCAGTTTGCGCGCGAGGTCGACCCGACCCAGAACCTCCTGTTGGCGTACGATCGCCCGGTAGACGCGCTGGTGGGCGGCGCCACCGTAGAGGCGCTGGGCTTGGGCGGAATCGACTGGTTCGTAGAAGGCGATGTGTTCGACTACGCCGCCGAAGATCTTGCCGCGAAGTCGGGGTACGAGGTGTATCTTAGCGCTTCGGCGTATCCAGGATGGGGCGACGGGCCGTCATCGGGGATGAGCACGCTGCAGTTTGAGGCCAAGCGCCAGAAGAACACCGAGGTCATCAACGCCTTTGCTGGCGCAGACAACTACGAGT
Organism: uncultured Pseudomonadota bacterium; assembly: GCA_903900265.1. Taxonomy (GTDB): domain Bacteria; phylum Myxococcota_A; class UBA796; order UBA796; family SXON01; genus CAIUMM01. The sequence goes on along the minus strand of CAIUMM010000005.1, from coordinate 59,073 downwards.
TCGCCAGCGGCCCGACCTTGGAGTACGAGCGTGTCATCACGGAAGACAGCTCGGCGGCGGTCAACTCCAATGATCTCACCGGCGGGCGCGTTCGCTGGGACGTCATGCTCGGAAAGGGCGCAGACACGCTCACGCCGTACGTATCCGAGGCCGTATTCTACGATGCGGAGGTCGGCGGTTTGCACTTCAACGTCACCCCGGAGGTCATCTCGCACACGGTCGCGGGCCTGACGTGGGTGCGCGGCGAGGCGCATTTGCTCCTGAACGGTGGGTTTCGGCTGGATCGTCGCACGCCGGATGGCGCGGCTGACTTCGGCGCAGACCGGATGATGCATGTCGACGCCAGCTTGACGCTCCCGATCGCCGGTGAAGTTTCCGTGGAGTTGGCTCCGGCTGCCCAGCAATTTCACTGGGGGTCGAACGCGCAACAGCAGTCTGACTATCTGGATTTTTCAGGTACGATCGCGTTCAAGGTGGGGGCGCCCTGGGCGCTGATCTTCTACACCGACTACTCGTCGAATCCGCTGGTCCGATCGACCGGCAACCTCGCTGAAGATGTGTATGGCGCGGTCGAAGCTCAGTGGAAGCCTTCGACTGCGGTGACGTTGAAGGCGTTCTATGGTGCTTATCGTGCAGGAATTCGGTGCGCAGGTGGGCAGTGCCGCTCGCTGCCCGGCTTCGACGGCGCCCGACTCTCCGCTACCGCCACGTTCTGAACCGCTGCTCCCTTCCGGGAGCAGCCCGATGTGGAAACGGGACGTGTTGGCGTCTGTGGGATACTTTACCCGCTCGGAGTCCTACCCTTGCTCACTTCGTTCCTCCTGCTAGCCGGCTGCTCCCTGATTCAGGGGCTCATGGGCGATTCCAAGAAGACCGTGTCTGAGGCAGATGCTTTGCTGAAAGCAGGGGATTTGTCCGGCGCTACCGCGATGTACGACGCTGCGCTCGCCAAGTCGCCTACCGATGTGGATCTCGCGGTGGGGGCCTCCTACGGCCACTTGCTGATGGGGGACACCGCGAAGGCGGACTCCATCCTCGCTGCAGCCGAGGCAGACGCCAAAGACAAGCTTGGAGATGTCAAGCTTCGTCGTGCGCTTGTGGCGATGCAGGTGGGCGATCTTGACAAGGTGAAGGAGTATGCTTCGGCCTCGGGATTGCCGGTCGGCAAGCTTTTGGCCGCCGAGGTCAACCTTGCCGACGGAGACCGTGACGCCGCAAAAGTGCTCCTGGACGCTGTCGCGACCACTCCGGGCGAGGTCGGTTCGACCGCCTCGGCATACCTGCAGCTCATGGGGGATTCCAACGCGCTTGTCGGCGGCCTGTCCGAGGCGCAGGCCCTTTGGGCGGTGGGCAAGCGGAAGGTCGCGGTGCGCTCCGTCGAAGATCTCGTGAAGGCCTATGCCGAGACGCGGGAGGACGGCGCGGACCAGCTGCTTCTGTGGGCCGGGCGGGCCGCTACGGTCGGAGAGACGGACATCTCGGTCAACCTCCTCGATGCGATCACGGTGCCTCCTGCGGGGCAGGCGTGGCGGGTTCAGGCCACGCGCGCCATGAATGCCTGCGCATCGGGTGACGGCGCTACCTGCACGTCGATGTTCGAGGCGATCAAGGCGATCGCTCCGGCCGATGGCTATGTAGACGCGCGCGCCACTGCGGCGGTGCTGCTCGCTCCGAAGGACGGCGCGGCTGCCAAGGCGTTGCTGGACGGCTACAGCGGCGATGCGGTCGCGCGTGCGCTCGCGGAGACCGGAGATTCTGCGGGTGCCGCGAATGTTGCGGCGGATCCGGTGTTCAAGAAGCAGCTCGGAGGTTGACGATGTCGTTGCTTTTTACGCTGATAGTCCAGTCCCTGCTCTCTACGGCCTCGCCGGCGCTCGCCAAGCCCTCCGATGAGGGCGTGCCTGTGCGGGTCGTCGTCCGCGATGACGCCAAAACCCCCATCGCGACTGCGGTCGTGCGCCACCCCCAAGAGGCCGATCGGCATCGCGTGAACGCGGTGGATGGATCGTGGGAGGCCAGCGTGCTCTACATGCCCGACGGCACGGAGCTGCGCTTCACCGCAGGCATGACCCTGAACCTTGAGATCTCTGCGCCCGGATACACCACGCAGGTTTTGACCTACCAGGTGCGCAAGCGTCGCAACCTCGTAGACGTCACCCTGCCGAAGATTGACACCGACGACTCGCAGATTGAAGAGCCTACCATCAGCTTCGGCCGCGACGAGCCGAGGGAGTAATGCACAACGCCATGCGTACCGTCTCGAAGACTCTACTCTTTGGTCTTGGCCTCGCCGGTCTGGCGCTCCCTGCGATTGCAGGAGGTTGGCAGTCCTTTCAGGCGGCGTTTCCTGTTGCCGCGTGCATGGATGGGTGGTCTGCGTGCTTGACCGCAGGCGGCGCCGTCGGGCCAGGTATGCTACACGACTCGGCAGGTAGACCCTTGCCTTCCGATGGACGCGTAGGCTGGTTTGATCTCCAGCCGACCGCCTCGTTTTCGCCCTTCGTGGGCTTGTCCGCCTACAGCGGGCCGGCGGGTGGGGCGGTGGCCGCTCCGCCTGTGCAAGCTCCGCCGGTCGCAGACGCGCCGGTCGCAGACGCGCCGGTCGCTGCTGCCGCGCCGGTTCCTGCACCTCGCCCCGACGCCGGTAGCGCTCCTCCGGCGCAGGACATGTCGGTTCGGGTGTCTCCTGCGCCTGCCCAGCCCGTCGCTGCTCCTCAGGCGGTCGTGAACACCACGCCCAGCCGCCCCACGCCTGTGTCCGCTCCTCCGGTCGCAGCCTACACGCCCCCCGCTCAACCGGTCGCCAATACCGCTGCAGCCGCGAAGCCCCTTCCGGTAGCGGCTACGGTCGCGCCGGTCGTCGCCCCGCCTCCAGTAGCGAACGTGGCTGTGGCGCAGACGGCCGTCGATTGCACAGATCTGGTCCTGCTCGAGCCCGCAGCGATGATGGGCTCGCTCACCACCGGGCAGAGCAAGTGCTTGGAGTCTCGCCTGAGCAGCGAGACCGTGCAGACCACTCGGGCCAAGATCTCCTTGGTGATGATCAACAACGCCGAAGGCAAGGGTGACAAGTCTGAATGGGAGCGCCTGGTCAAGCGCCACCTCGAAGACATCGACCGATCTGACCCGGACCTCTGCTACAAGTACGGCCTGCAGCTGTCGCGTGGTGGGGCGGGGCGTGCGTCCGGCGTCATCCGTTGGGCGGATTACGCGCTGGAAAACAAGTCGAAGTGGACCGGCAACACCTACAAGACCCGCGTCTTCGCGCTGTTCCGCATGAAGACCGAAGCGGCGAACAAGATGTGGCAGGACGCCGAAGCCACCTACACCACCGATCACACCGATGAAAACGAGGCGAAGAGCACCAAGTACCGTGGCATGACCAAGGATTTTGCGCGCGAATGGCTGGACTACGCCAAGGCGAGCACGCAAGACACCAAGTCGGCGATGCAGTACTGCGTGTCTGCGGCTGGCACGACTGCGTTCTGCGAGGGATAGGTGCTGCTAACGCTCATTTTGGCGTGCTCCGGCGGTAGCGTCGAGGCCCCGCCTCCGGTCGCTGCGGCCGGGATGGTGTCCGCGGAGCTCGTCGCTTCTACGTGGCAGGTGCGCCTCGCGCCCGACGCTGCGCGGGGTGCTTTTGAGGGCCGAGCGAGCTGGACTGCGTACTTCGAAGGCAAGCGCAAGGACGCGCTCGCTGCGATGGCGACCGAGAGCGATCCTGCGGGATTGGCTCGTATGCACGCCGAGTTTGCCGCGATGTATCAGGAGGCTGCCGTCATGGCGGCTCAGAGCATCAAGCAGGTATACGGCGTGGACGGGCAGGCCACCGACCCGGTGGAAGTGGCGTACCTGTTAGGTGAGGCCGGGGTGATCCTCGATGACCCTGCGTTGATGGCGCGTTTTGGAGAGTGTGGCGCGTCGAAGGTCGCCGGTCTGGCTGCGCGCGATGCCGCGTGGAAAGCCTGGGTGGCGGCGGGTGGCAAGCCGGTCGCGTCGAGCTGGCCGATAGGCGACATTGTCCGGCCCGGCGAGGTCGTGCTCGGCGGCGCACCGGGGTTGGGCACTGTTCCCACCTACACTTTTCCCGAGCGCAGCCCGGAAGCGTTGGGCGTGCAGGCGGCGGATCTGATGTCGCTCTGGTCGCTGTCGCTTTGGCACCTCTCGGCCGCGACCAAGGGCGGGGACAGCGTGCCGTATGGCGCGTTCGACTTGATTCAAGCCCACGGCGCGCCGGCGTACCGCAGTATGGGTTGGCGGGAGTGGGCTGGACTTCCCCCGGCAGAGACCACCCCTCCGCCTCCCACCCCCACCGTTTCGGATGCGGTGCTGTTCCTCGGGCCCTACACCACCGCGGGTGATTTGGCGTTGGATGCTGCGCTCCGGAACCCCGCCGAAGCAGCGTCGGCTGTAGCTGCGCATGTGTCGGACAGCCCCTACGCCGCGGTCTTGCAGGGCTGCACGCAGGACGGCAAGATCACGGTGGATTGCGTGATTGACCAGTCTGCCGCGCTCGGCACGGCGATCGAAGATGGCATGGCGCAGGCCGCAGGCGGCGCGCAAGATTTTCATCGCTTCTTCGCCTCGCAGGCGAGGGCGGGTTTGCTCCGAGTCGCCGCAGATGCCGCTTTTGCGGCAGGGGATTCGGATGCTGGCGGCAAACTCCGGCTCAACGCACTTGATAAAGCCGTTGGGAAGGCCTATGACCCGTTGTTTGTTCTCTCGGTCGCAGCTTGGGATGCGGGAAACCGCAACTCGGTGCGCGCTACCGAACTTGTACACCCGCTCGTCGACGAGATCCCTGGTCTCGACGTCGCGCGCATCTCCCTCGACGCTCTCCACGTCCGGCTTAGTCGGAGCGCCGCTCCCGGCGTTCCGATGCACTGACCCCCTCAACGAGGTCGCTTGATGTCCATGTTTTCATTCCTTCGTGCCTCTGCCTCCTCGCGGGCTCCTTCGGCTGTGGGCGACTCCGGAGCGAGCTCGCCCGGACCGCTACGGCTCGTCCTCGCAGGCGTAGGTCTCGTGGCTGCGGTGGCGACCACGGGCGCGACGGTCAACTTCTATGAAGAGTCGCTGCCCAGCACGTTGAACCCACTTTATGCGCAGTCGATGGTCGACTACCGCAGTCAGGAGTTGGTGTTCGACCGGATCTACTTCCACAGTCCTATCGACAATCAGCTGATCTCCCGCGTGGTGGAGAAAGGCGAAGTCGCAGAGGGCGGCAAGTCCTTCCGGCTCACCCTCAAGTCCGGGCTGAAGTGGCATGACGGCAAGCCGGTCACCGCCAAGGACGTCTGCTTCACCGTCGCGGCGATGCTGGACCCCGGAACGACCAGCCCGATCGCTGCGGGCTACCGCACCGTCCTCGCGGGTTGTGAGGCCGAGAGCCAGCTGGTCGCGCTCGTGAAGTTCACCAAGGTGTTCCACAATCCCAAGGAGCGCCTTGGTTTTGCGCTGATGCCTACCGACGCGTTCGGCGGCAAGACGGCGATCTCGCCCGATCTGGACTTCTCGGTACACCCCGTTGGTTCCGGTCCCTACAAGGGCAGCCGCGGCAAGCGCGGGGTCACGTTTGAGGCCTACGCCAATGGCCACCATGCGGCCACGATCTCCAACCTCTCGTTGAGCGAGGGCGGCGACCCGATCGTTCAGGTCACCACCCTCCGCAACAACGGCGTGCAGGGCATCGTCGCGGTTCCTCCCCCGCTGCGCGCCGATGTGAGCGCGTCCGACGACCTCCAACTGAAGAGCTATGACCTTCGCTCTTGGTGGTTCGTCGCGGTCAACACCCGAAAGGGCGCGCTGACCGACAAGCGCGTGCGCAAGGCGTTGGACCTGATCCTCGACCGCAGCGATCTCCGCCAGCTCTCGATCGGCGTGAAGCCGGGCGAGCAAAACAGCCCCTGCGAGTTCATCTCCGGTCCGTTCGTGCAGTCGTCGCCGTTCTACAACCGCTCGGTTCCCACCCACGAGAAGAGCGACAAGGCCGCCGCCAACAAGCTGCTGACCGACGCCGGTCTCACCAACGTGGGCGGTCGCTGGCAGTTCAAGGGAGCGCCGGTCACGCTGAACATCGGCATGCTCGCGCCGTTGGACAATGAGGCCCCCGACTTGCTGCAGCAGGTGTCCAATCAGATCGGCGCCGGCGGCTTCGATCGTCAGGAGCATCGCGTCAGCGCCGACGACTGGAGTCGCCGAGTGTTGACCGGCAAGGCCACCGAGTTCGACCTGCTGATCGGAAAATGGAGCTTTGGTGTGGTCGACGAGGTCAACCCGATCTTTGAGACGCGCGCAGGCACAAAGGGTACGTTGAACATCTTCAACTACTCCAACGCCGACGTCGACAACGCGATCGCTGAGTACAACGCGGCGCGCACCGATACGGCCGCGTTCGACGCCTACCACAAGCTTCACGCCTTGCTCTCCGACGAGTTGCCCTACCTGTTCATGTGGAAGCTCGACACCAAGTCCGCTTGGCGCACCGAAGTACGCGGCAACATCATCGCTGCGTACTATTACTGGACCGAGGTGGACTCCTGGAAGTACGGCAGCTAGTGGGACGCGCGGCGGGCCTGGAGCGCATGTGAGGTACTGGTGGACGCGTCCGCTGGTGCGCTTGCTTGCCGCGTTGGGCTTGCCGGTTGCTGTGCCTGGGATCATCGCGGCGTTGATCTTCGCGTTGCCGGGTGACCCAGCTGAGATCATCTGCCCGCCGGAGATGTGCGCGGGGACGGCGGATCTCGCCGAGCGTTGGAACCTCGACGGTGGCCCTTGGCAGTTCTACACGGGGTGGGTGTCTAGCGCGCTGCGCGGCGACTTCGGGAGCTCATGGCGGGTCTTGCAGGGGGAGCCGGTTTCCAACCTGTTGGCCGAGGCCGTGCCGACCACCGTAGTGCTGCTGCTGGCGGGTATGCTCCCGGTCGCGATCGCTGCGATCGCTGGGGCTTCCGGGCGGGTGCCGCGTCGGATTGTGCCCGCTTTCGCGGCGTTTGGGCTGGTTCCTGCGGTGGTGTTGGCCCTGCTCGGTGCCGCCGCGGTAGAGCTGCGCTTCGGCGCGGACAGCTTTGACGTCACCGGCACGCGCGTTCGCATCCTCGTAGGCGCGTTGGTGCTTGGACTCGCCGATGGCGCCTTTTCAGACACGCTTTCAGGCGTCGGAGCTCTGTTTTCAGGGGAGCGGAAGCAGCGTTACGTGCAGGTCGCGCAGCTTCGCGGCGAGCGCCCGCTCTCGAACATGCTGCCGAACCTGACGCCCGCGCTGGTCGGTCAGCTGCGGGCCCGAGCCCTCCAGCTGGTGTCTGGCACGGTGGTGGTCGAGGTCGTGCTCCGGATCAACGGGGTAGGGGACCTGCTCTGGAACGGAACGTTGCTGCAGGATTTTGGGGTGGTGATCGCAGCTGCCACGACCTACGCGGTGCTCTCCGCCGTGCTGCTCGCGGTGCAGGCCGTGGTGGAGATCGTCGTTGCGCTTTGGGTGCGTAGGGCGCCTGCCGCGGTCCGGCTGGAGGGGGCGGCATGACCCGCTGGCTTCCGGCGCTCGTCGCGGTCGCGGTGTTCACCGCGCTTGTAGTTTTGGGCAGCATGGCGCCCGAGCATCTGGCAGAGCCGAACTTGGAGCTGGGTTTGAAATCCTGGCTTCAGTCGCCGCCTTTGGGCACCGACACCCGCGGTCGCCCGCTGCTTGAATACGCGATGCAAGGCGCGCGCGTAGTGGTGTTTCCGGCGTTTACCGCAGGGATCGCCGTGGCGATCGCGAGCGTGATCGGCGGTCTGCTCCGCTGCGTCGGGGACGCCCGAGTGGACGGCGCCGTCGCGGCGTTTGGCGAGCTTGTCGGTGCGTTGCCGCGTATGGTCGTCATCCTCGTGGTCGCGATCCTGATCCCGGGGACGGAGCGCAGCTTGTTGCCGTTGGCGTTGACCTGGGCCGTGCTGTGCAGCCCCGGCGCGATGGACGAGGCGGCGGCGGTCGCTGAGCGTCTCGGCGGTGCCCGCTTCGTCGAGGCCTTACGCGCCCACGGGTTTTCCTGGAACCGGATCTTTTTGTACCACATCGTCGCGTTGAACCTTCGACCTGTCGTGGTTCGTCAAGCGTGTGAGACCATCACTCAGGTCACGTTCCTCGAGCTGGCGCTGTCCTACCTGTCGGTGCAACAGAACCAGTCGAGCTTTACCCACGCCGACGATCTCCGCTCTTGGGCGGACCTGCTCAAGCTGGGGTATCCTTCGTTGGTGATCCCGGAGGTCGGCACCGGACATGCGCTGGCGGCGGGCCTGTTTTTGGTCGGAATGGTCGTGCTCTCCGCGCGGCTGGGCACCTATGCGGCGCGTGCACGATGAGCGCCGGCGTGCTGCTTGAGGTCACGAACCTGCGGATCGGCGGGCCCGGACGGGTGATCGTCGACGGGGTGAGCATCGTCGTTCGCGCGGGCGAGGTCACTGCGCTCTGCGGGCCCTCGGGCGCGGGCAAGTCGGTGACGGCGCGCGCGTGCATGGGGCTGATCGACGTCGCGCCGGGGCTGCTTGGCGGCGCGCTGCGGTACCCGGGCAAGTCCGATCGCGACTGGTTCGCAGGCTACGTCAACGGCGACGCTACTGGGATGGCCAAGCTCGCGCGCGACACCGAAGCGATGCGCGGCGGCTACCTTTCGTACTCCCCGCAGGCGGCGTCGAGCGCGTTGAATCCGGGGCGCACCATCGGCCGGCAGATGCAGATGGCGGTCGCGCGGCGTGCCCAGCCGGTGCCCGCTGCGAACGAGTCCGGCGTGATCGCCGATCTGCTGGCGGAGGTCGGCCTCGCCCCGCATGTTTCTTCGGCGCTGCCCGGGGAGCTCTCCGGCGGCATGTGCCAGCGTGCGGCGCTCGCCATCGCGATGGCCTCCGACCCGCAGGTCTTGGTCGCCGATGAGCCTGAGACCGGCTTGGACCCGGTGCTGCGTCGGCAGGTCGTCGAACTGCTGCTCACCGTCGGCAAGGCGCACGGCTGTGGCATCCTGCTGATCTCGCACCACGAGGACACCGTCTCCCGGATCTCCGATTCGGTGGTGCGCCTGGTTCCACCGGGCTCCGGAGGTGCGCCGTGACGCCGCTGGTTTCCCTGCGAAATATCGGAAAGACCTTTCGAATCCCTGGGCCGTATCCGTGGTCGCCGAGTCGCTCGGTAGAGGCCGTGCGAAGCGTGAACTTAGAGGTCGCCGACGGCGAAGTCGTCGCGCTGGTGGGCCAGTCAGGCTCGGGCAAGACGACGGTCTCGCGAATGGTGCTGGGCTTGGAGCGTCCCACCACCGGTGAAATCTGGATCGAAGGTGCTCGCTGGGACGACCTTGCCGAAGGCAGCCGGCAGCGCCGCCGCCTCGCGTACCAGTACGTCCCGCAGGACGCGCTCGCCGCGCTCGATCCGCAGCAGACCGTGGTCGAGCACGTGTTGGAGACGCTGACCGTGCTCGCGGGCGTGCCCTCCGATCAGGCCGCTGAAAAAGCAGCCGCGATGCTGTCGCGCCTCGGTCTCTCTCATCGGCATCATGCGTTGCCGCGTGAGCTCTCCGGCGGGGAACAACGTCGCGTGACGCTCGCTCGGGTGTTGGCGCTGGAGCCGCGCCTCGTGGTCGCCGATGAGCCTACGTCGGGTCTGGATCCCGAGCGGCGCGCTTCGGTGCTCGAAGACCTGATCGGCAACCTTCCCGCCCGCGCAGGGTGTATCCTTGTGACGCATGATCTCGACGCCGCATTCCCCTACTGTCATCGCGTAGTCGTGATGTTGGAGGGGCTTGTGATCGAGACGTTCGACCCCCGCAAGGATACTCCGGCCCACCCCTACACACTCTCCCTGCTTGACCCCTGGCAGGACCCTTCCCCCGGTGCCACATGATCGCTCGCCATCCCCCGGCATTCGCACTGTTGCTCGCTGCTTCCATTGGGCTTTCCCCTCTGTTTTCCACGACTGCCTACGCAGGGGAAGTGGAGCGCGCTGAGCACACGCGGGTCTCTGAAGAGATGCGCAAGCTGGCGCAGCGCAACGCATGGAGCGCCGTCGAGGCACAATTTCAAAAGCTGATGGCGCTTCAAGCCAAGGGCGAGACGCTGTCGGTGCCCGAGCTCTCGCTCGGCATCCAAGCCGCACAGAACCTCGGCGACATCACCTCCGCGCGCTCCCGGTTGTCCCAAGCGGTCCTCATCGAAGCCAACGCTGACTTCCAGAACGCACTTCGGGAGATCGACGCCAACTACGGGCATGTAAACCTCGATTATGACGCGCGCTACGGCGTTGACCGTACCATCATCGCCGCCGCTCCGCCGTTCGCGCCGGACCAGCGCGCCGCGATCGCGATCGCAAACACCATCGTGCTGGCTGAAAAGGACTTTGACGGCCTTTTGCCTGCCGGGGACTACACGGTGGGTACGCACAAATTTACCGTCGCTGCCGGCAAAGACTCGGGGACCATCCTGATCGCTCCGAACGCGGGCGAGAAAAAGGTCTTTGAATTCAGCTGGGCAGGCCCGCGGGCCACGGTCGGCGTGTCCGCGCTTCAGGCTGGCGGGCTGAACGCCGCAGGGACGTCGGCGGACGCTGGCCTGCAAGCGACCAACTTTGGCGGCGTCGGCGCTCGCCTCGGCGTCGGCGTCGACATGGGCTTCTCCGAGCACTTTGGCGTGCTGGCGATGGTCGGCTACCACGACATGTACGGCGCCGCCCGGTACGACGGCGAGCTCACCGAGAGCACGGCCACCACCGAGGTGAAGGGGAACGCGATGCACATGGGCTACGGTTGGCTGGCCGCGAGCGCTCGCTTCGGCAAGTTCTCCGCGGCTGCCGGTCCGATCTGGGGCGTCGGCGGCGGCGCCGTTACGGGCGTCAGCGGCTACTGTGTCTCGGCCGCCGGGGGCGCGTGTCCGGAAGCTGCAGAAATTGGGGAAGACAACGCGCGCTACCAGCGTTTGAGTGGTCGGATCACGGCTGGCGGCGGTGCTGCCAGCGTGTCGTACGCGCTCTTCGATGTGGGCCCCTTCAGCGGGGCTGCTACCCTTGAGGGCGGCGCACAGACCGACTCATACCGTCTGTTCCCCTGGGGACAGGTTGGTCTCACGCTCGCTCCCGCAACCAAAGCTGATTGAACTGGAGGTAGGATGTTCCTCGCAACGTTGCTGACGCTCACCGCAGCGGCTCACGCCGTCGAGATCACGTGGGTCGGTGGTGGCCATGCCTCCAACCCCCAATGGTCGCCCGATGGCACGTGGTTGGCCTATGAGGTCAACAATAACGCGGACAAGGTGGATCTTTACGTAGTGCGCGTGCAGAACGGCAACCCCGGACAGGCGACCAAGGTGGTCATCCCGGGCAGCTCGTCCAGCTTTTCGGCGACCGGTGGGTACGCCGCCAACCCGAACTGGCACCCCAAAGGTCCGGTGATCTTCGAAGCGGCGAACCCCGGTGGAAATACGCGGCTTTACTACCTGTCTCCAGGCGGCAGCTCCCCTGCGGAGTATCTGGCCATCGGGCAGGCTCCCGGCAACCTCGCGTGGCCCTCGGTCTCGCCGGATGGCATCAACCTCGCGTACACCTCCAGCGCGAGCGGGGCAGGGGACATCTACTTGTTTTCGTCGTCGACGAGCAAGGCCACGCTGACCACGCCTTCTGCGCTGCCAGAGAACGCGCCGCGCTTCTCTCCAGATGGAAAGACCTTAGTTTTCAGCCGCAAGAGTCAGGGGACGGAGGATCTTTACACGTGGACGGTCGGCGCCACGGTGCAGTCTCCGTTCAAGGGAGGCGCGGGTGACCAGAGCCGCCCTCGCTTTGCAGGTGACAAAATCGTGTACTTCACGAACGAGCGGGGAGACGACCACTGGGACATCGGTGTGCTTCCGGTGGCGACCCCGGGCGGAACCGCTGCGGTCGTCGCGAAAGACATCCGCCTTCCGCTGCGCAGCCAGCCCCAGATCACGCCCGACGGCTCGGCGGTGATCTGGACCTCGATGGCGCCCAACACCGATGGTCTGGTGTACGTCACCAAGCTGGATGGCTCTGGTACCAAGCAGGTCAACACCGGCTTGACGGCGGTAGGTGACGCCTCGATCTCGACGTCGGGCGGTCGCACGTTCCTCGCGTTTACGGCTCTGCCCACGTCGGGCTCCGACTGGCGTCAGCTGCACGTGGTCGACATCACCGGGCAGATTTGAGCGCCGCGCTTCGGTCTCCGCTTCCGCTCCTGACCTCCCTCGTGGCCGCGCGTTCGCCGTCCCGCGAGGAGGGGCCGTGCGTGGATGTGCTGGAACACTGGCTCCAAGCCTGCAGGTTCGACGTGACCCGCGCCGATCGCAACCTGATGGTGGTCAAAGACTCCGGAAAGCCAGGCCCCACGCTGCTTTTGTGCTCACACACCGACACGGTCCCTGCGACCGCTGCGTGGACGCGTGACCCTTGGACCCCGACGCGAGAGGGCAGCCGTCTGTACGGACTGGGCGCGAACGACGCGAAAGCGAGCGTCGCGGCGATGGCAGTGGCTTTTGAAGCTGCGCAGCTTCAAGCTGGAAAGTTAGTGTTCGCCCCGGTGTGCGAGGAGGAGATCGGTAGAGGCGGGCTTGAGGCCTTCCTGCCGAGCCTTCCTGCCGCTGACATGGCGATCATCGGGGAGCCCACTGGCCTTGACATCGCGACGGCGCAAAATGGATTGTTGATCCTCGACTGTGTCGCGCATGGTCGTGCCGGTCATGCTGCGCGGCCCCACCTCGCCGACAATGCGCTCTACACCGCGGCCCGCGACATCCTCGCGTTGGAGGGCATCGCGCTGGAGGGCCTGACCCGTGTACATCCGCTCGCAGGGCGCACCAGCCTCGCGGTGACGGTGTGCGCCGCGGGGGATCGCCACAACGTCATCCCCGGCGAAGCACGGTTTACCATCGACCTGCGCACCACGCCGATGTACACCCACGCCGAGCTGGTCGAGCAGGTGCGCAGCGCGGTGGTCGCCGAGGTGCACGTGCGCTCGGACCGCTTCCGGCCGGTGTCTACGCCCGAACATACGGAGTATGGGACTCGTCTATTACAGGCTGCACAACGAGCGATGTCGGAGTCAGGGCGCGCCGCCACGCTGTTTCACTCGCCGACCTTGTCCGATTGGGCGCATCTGGGCCACATCGCGGGGATCAAGTGGGGACCTGGATTGTCGGAGGTTTCGCACACCGCCGATGAGTGGGTGGACGTGCAGATGGTCGAGGATGCGGCGTCGCTGTACTTGCAGGTGATCCACACTGTGTTGGGGGCGGAATGAGCCGACTGTGGGACAAGAGCGCAGGTTCCGCCGAGCAGAGCGAAGCCCAGCGCCAGCTGGATGCGTTCACCGTAGGTGAAGACCCTGTCACTGATTTGGCGTTTGCGGCTGAAGATATCCGAGGGTCCCTCGCGTGGATCGCGGCCCAGGAGCGCGCGGGCCTGTTGTCCGTGGAGGATGCTCAAACGCTGAAGGCGGGATTAGCGACGATCGCAGCCGATATCGCAGCGGGTGTTTTCACCATTCCGCACGCGTTGGAGGATGTACACACTGCGGTTGAAGTGCTGCTGACCGAGAGAGTCGGCGCCGTAGCTGGCAAGTTGCACACTGGGCGCTCGCGGAATGATCAGGTGCTGACCGACCTTCGGCTGTGGATGAAGGCGCGCGTGGTCGAGGGCCGCGAGGCGACGCTGACGCTGGTCGGTGATTTGTTGGCGTTTGCCAAAGCACATCCCGAACCGCTGACGGGCTACACGCACCTTCAGCGTGCGATGCCCTCCAGCTATGCGCTGTGGGCGGGCGGCTATGCCGGCGCGCTGCTCGATGTGGTGGTGCTCTATGACGCGGCGTTTGACCTCGCGGATCGCTCGCCGCTAGGATCTGCGGCGGGCTACGGCTCGCCGTTGCCCATGGGCTCGACCTCGGGCCGAGCGGCGTTGGCGGCCGACCTCGGATTTTCGCGGGCGGAGGAGCCGGTGACCGCGTCGCAGCTCAGCCGCGGGGTGGTCGAATCGGCGGTGTTGGGCGCGTTCGCGGCCTCCGCGCACCTCGTCGGGCGGCTCGCGTGGGATGTTTCGCTGTATACATCTGCCGAGTTTGCGCTGCTGAACCTCGACGATGCGCTGACCACGGGCAGCTCGATCATGCCGCAGAAGCGCAACCCGGACGTAGCCGAGCTGCTTCGGGGTCAGGTGCATCGCGTACGTGCGGCGCAGCGAGAGATTGAGGATTTGACGGTGCTTCCGGGCGGCTACCACCGCGACTTGCAGCATACGAAGGCTCCGCTGCTGCGCGGCGTGACCATCGGCCTCCAGACGGTGCGCATCGCCGCTCTGCTGGTGCAGGGGCTGCATCCGCGCATTCAGCCGCTCGACCCAGAGCTGTTCGCGACCAGCGAGGCTTTTTCGCGTGCCCAGCGCACCGGGCGCCCGTTTCGCGAGGTGTACCGTGAGGTGGGGCAGCAGGTCAAAGCCGGCACCTTTCAGCCGGCCGAGCGTCCCGGGGCTCCGGCGCCGGATCTGCGGGCCTTGTCGGAGCGCGCCGCAGCGGTGCGCGCAGCGGGTACGCGGTCGGCAGAGCGCTCCCGATGATCTTCCTCCTGGGCTGCATTGCCCAGGACGTCGCTCCCTACCGATGGGTGCGCGGCTATGAAGGGGAGACGCCAGAGATCGCGCAGGCAGGTCTGCGATGGGCGCTCTCGTTGATGGGGAGTCGGGCCGAAGACATCGTGTGGGACGGCGATGCGGATGAAGCGACGGTGTCCTTCGGCGATCTGGACCCTGAGGTCATCGCGGAGGTCGACGCGGAGCTGGCTTCGGAGCGTGACCTGCGTGGGAGCGCCGATCTCGGGCGTTTCCTGATGCTGTCGCTCTATGAACCCGAGCGCTACTACCGGATGGTCGACGCGCCGACGCGCTTTGTGGACGTCGCTGAGCCTGCGTTGACCTACAACGTCACGGCATCGCTGCTCACCGAGACTGGCCGGGTGGTGCGCCTGCCTGCGGGGGGCTGCGCGCCGCGTTGTGGTGCCGTGGAGTTTACGGTTGAGGAGGGAACAGGCACCTTCAAAGCGGATGGTTTCCGTGTGGGCGAGCTGGAGCGCATCGACCTGATGCCCAACGGTCAGCAGCGGTTTGTCGTGTACGATGCCGATGGGGAGCGCATCGCTGCGTCGGAAGGTCCTGCGGGTCCGCCGGGGAGGTGCATGTGGTGCCACGAAGATCACTTGATGCGTGGTGTCCCCGATCAGAACCCGGCGGTAGGCGGGGGGATCTCCGGCGCGCGTTTTGATCGCCGGTTGGCGGAGTTGACCGTGCAGATGCAGGACGTGCGGAGCGTCACGCCCGCTGTGGACTGGGATGAGCCTGTGGTGCACGAGTACGCGGAATTACTCGTATTTTCGTTTCTGAATCCGTCCGCGGAGCGCCTCGCGCGGGAGTGGGGCCAGACCCCAGACGCCGTGGAGCGCGCGTTGTCCGAGCAGACGCCCGCCGAAGACGCGGAGTTTCCCCAGCTTGGCTTGCTGTACGAGCGCGCTTCGGCGGATGCCGTGCTCGCGCCGCTTTGGGGGGACGGCTGGACGCCTGCGCCCGTCGCATCGACCTTTCGCTGAGCGGAGGCGCTGCGTAGCCGCTCAAACCACCGTAGGACGAGCGCGCCGGTCGGCGATCACATCGAGGATGCGAAGCACCGCCGAGTACGACCCAAACGGGGGGTAGACGTACACGCCGTTCACGCGGGGGTGGTTGACGACCTCGGCGAGCGCCTCCCGCGCCACCTGAATGCCCGTCTCGCGCTGCTCATCCCGTGAGCCCGCGTTGGCGAGCCGCGCGCGAATCGCGTCGGGGACCTGCATCCCCGGGACTTCGTTGTGCAAGAACTCGGCGTTCTTCGAGGAGACCAGCGGCATGATCCCGACGAGGAACGGCACGCGGGGAAAGTGCGCGGTGCGCTCGAAGAAGTGCAGCAGCAGCTCGGGATCGAACACCGGCTGGCTGAAGAAATACTCGGCCCCGGCAGCGATCTTTCGCCCGAAGCGCTCGACCTCGATGTCGATGTCTACGTGTCCGGGATTGCAGCCCGCTCCGACCAACAGCTCGGTCTTGCCGCCGATCGGCGCGCCTGAAAAGTCCAGCCCGCGGTTCATCATCTGGATGAAGGTGATCAGGCCGATGGCGTCGATGTCGAACACCGCCGTCGCGTTCGGGTACGTGCCCATCTTGGGCGGATCGCCGGTGATGGCGAGGATGTTCTTCAGGCCGAGGGCGTTGGCTCCCAACAGGTCCATCTGCATGCCCAGCAGGTTGCGGTCGCGACAGCAGTAATGGACCACCGACTCCATACCGCTGTGTTGGCGCACGAGCTGCGCGAGCGCGGACGGACCCATGCGGGCGACGGCGCGCGGACCATCGGCGATGTTCACGACGTCAATGCCGGCAGCGAGCAGCATCTTGGCGCCTTCGACGGCCTTGTGGGCTTCGATGCCGCGCGGAGGATCCAGCTCCACCGAGACGCAAAACTCGCCGCTGTAGAGCTTTTTGCCGAACGCGCTCTTTTCGGCCGGGGGCGTCGGAGTGACGCCTGCGCTCGCCGCGCCATCCGCGGCGGCTTGTTCGGCCGACTGCATCACGACGCGGGTGCGCGCATCCGCGGTGGCCGTGCGGACAAAGGTGGTGATCTCCTTGATCATCTGCGGCGTGGTGCCACAGCACCCACCGACGATAGCCGCGCCGATCTGAACGAAGCGACGCGCGTGTTCGGCCATGTATTCAGGAGCTGCAAGGTAGATCGTGCGCCCTTCGACCACTTGCGGGAGGCCAGCGTTGGGCATCGCGATCAGCTTCATGTCGGTGGCCGCAGCGAGCCGCTCCAGCGCGTGCTGTACGCCGCGAGGTCCGTTCGAGCAGTTCGTGCCGAACACGTCGATCGGCCAATTGCGCACCGTGCGCGCAGCGACCTCGGGGCTGTCGCCTTCCAGCTGCGCTTGGCCCGGACCTACGAACGGGAAGCTCATGCTCGCGACGATGGGACGATCGGAGATCGATCGCACGGCGCGCACCGCCTGCCACAGCTCGGCGAGGTGGGTGAAGGTCTCCAACACGAACAGATCGACGCCCGAGGTCGCTAGAACCTCGGCTTGCTCCCGAAACGCGGTGTAGGCGTCCCCGGGGGTGATTCGCCCGACGGGGGCGAGCAAGCTGCCGGTGGGGCCGATGCTGCCGGCGACCCAGGAGCGGTCCCGCGCGGCGTCCCGTGCGAGTCGCACCGCAGAAGCGTTGATGTCCCGCACGCGATCTTCGAGCCCGTATGCGCCAAGTCGCAGGCGATTCGCGCCAAACGTGTTGGTGGTGAGCACGTCGGCGCCGGCTTTTCGGTACTCGCCGTGGATCGCGGAGACGATGTCGGGCTGGGATAAGTTCAGCTCGTCGTAGCAGCGGTTGATGAACACGCCGTGCTTGTAGATCTCGGTGCCCATGGCGCCGTCGAAGATGATGACCCGTTCGGAAAGGGCCTCGCGAAAGGTGTCAGCCATAACGAAAACCTACCTCGGGTCCGTGTGATCGTCTTTGTTGGACGTGCGGTCGTCCGCGTAGAGTGTGAACGCGAGTACCGTCACGTTGTCGCCGCCTCCGCCATCATTGGCGGCCTGCACGACGTGGCGCGCCACGTCCATCGCCCGTCGGCCCGGCGTGGGGCCCACGCTCTGCGTGACCGTGCTGCGGAGGATGCCTGCGAGGCCGGCATCTTCGTCGTGCGCAAAATCGGAGAAGCCGTCGGTCGCCATCACGACCCACTCGCCGGGCAGCAACGTGAACGTGCGGGTGTACAGCGGGGGGAGCGCAGATCGGCCGTCTTCGTCCAGATGCCCACAGTACCCGGTCAGCGCGAATCGCTCATCGGTCCACTCCGACTCGATGCCCTGGAGGTGCTCGCGGAGCACAACGGCTTGCAAGTTGTGGTCCGCGGTGAGCAGGCTCGCGCCCGTCGCTGAGACCAGCCAAGCCCGTGAATCCCCCAGCGAGGCGAGGTGCACCCGGTTTCCCGTGGTGATCGCGACGACAAAGGTCGTGCCCATCGGGATGTGCTGGGAGAGCTTGCCTCCGACCAGCCTCGTGGCTTCTTGGATGATGGCGCGGTTGGCTCGGATCAGGACATCGCGCAGCGCGGCGTGGACGCGGGCCGCGGAGACACCGCGCAGGGTGTCGCTGCGGTCGCGCCACCACGATTTCAAGGTCTCAGCGAGCAACTTTGATGCTTGATCGCCCGTACCTGCCGTGGACACCGAGATGCCGTCCGCTACGCAGAGCAGCGCGCAGCTTGGATCGCCCACGATCACCAGCGCGTCCTGATTGACCTGCCCGCTCACGGCGCGGGTCATCCCGATGTGGCTGTCAAAGCCTGCCGCGACCAGCGCGGCCGGGTTGTGCGGAAAGCGTGCTCGCAGCGCCGCGGTCGCCGCAGCGACTTCGATGGCGTGCAGCAGCGTAAAGGCGTCGGGGTACCGAAGCGCGGCGTCGGGCGTCAGCGCTTGCTCCAGCACGCCGAAGAGCTCGAACGGCGCGTCTGGCAGCAGATCACCGATGCTTTGCAGGACGTCTTCTACGGGTAAGTGCGTAGGGCTGGGGAGCGCGCCGATCAGCTGCTCCAGCACCGTTTGACCAATCAGCAGCACGTCGTCCTCGGGACGTCCGCCCACCCGGCCGCGCACGGTGATCGTCTCGCCATCGACACGGAACGCCTCACGACCGCCGTCAATGGTCTGGCCGGCGGCGTGTAAACCGGCGACGGCGCGCGCCATCGCTGCCGCACGCGCGAGGCCTTCCGACGCGGGCCACGCACCAGGGGCGGGCAGGGGATCGGGCACGAGCACCGTGGGGTCGGCGAACACCGCGTCTTTTGTGACATTCCAACCTGCGGCTTCTTCACAGAAGCGCGCGTCGGCTTGGAGGATCGGGGTCATCCGCTCCCACCAGGCCGCGAATTCCGGGCGGGGTACGATCCTGCGGGCGGCGAGCCAGTCCTGGATCTCGTCCGCCGCGGCGGGGCCGATGTCGAGGAGCAGGCGACCGACCGCGCAGGTCGCGTCAGCGGCGGCCATGCGGCGGGCGTGCTCGATGTCGCGCACCGTCAGGCAGAGCAATCCGATGGGCTCCGTGATGTGGTACGCATCCCGGAGCGAGGTGCGCGAGATCCAAGTCGGGTGCAGGTTCCCTGCGGTCTCCCAGCGCACGCTCGCGCCCTCGGCGTCCACCTCGGTGACCACAGCGAAGCCGAACGCCGCTTGGTGCAGCACATCGCCTACGGCGAGCGGAGAGTCGCATGGAATCGGGCGCATCGGCGGGAGGGGGGTTATCACGGCGGGGCCCGGAGGTCCGAATGGAGGTGCGCGATCCCATCCATGGGGCGGTGCAGGTCAGCGAAGCCGAAGCGTTCGTGGTCGATCACCCGTTCGTGCAGCGTCTGCGTGGTATCAAGCAAATGGGGTTCTCTGAGCTGCCTTTTCCTGGGGCTGTTCACAGTCGCTACGCCCATTCCGTAGGCGTCATGGAGCTCGCGGGTCGTGCGTTTGACGCGGTGGTCAAGCCCGAGCGTGGGTTTCTCCCAGCGGGCCGTCGTGCCGAGCTGCGCGCTTGCGTCCGGCTGGCGGCGCTCTGCCACGATCTCGGGCACGCACCGTTCTCGCACTGCACCGAATTCGCGATGCCGACGCTGCATGCATTGAGGATCGAGGCGTATAGTCCGGAGGCTGTGGCGGGCAGGCTAACGGCGCAAGCGACGCACGAAGACTACACCATCGGGATCTTGACGGCGAGCTCGCTGGCGACCTGCATCGCGGAGCACTTCTCCTTCACCGGGCGGCACGTCGCGGGCTTGGTTAGCCACGAAGTCGCCATCGAAGATGATTTTTTTGTGGTCGATGGCTTGGACTGGCGCCGCCTGCTCTCGCAGCTGATCTCCAGCGAGCTGGACGTGGACCGGCTCGACTACTTGCAGCGGGATTCCTACTACTCCGGGGCTCGCTACGGGCAGATCGACGTGGGTTGGCTGATCGGCAACCTCGAGTTTCAGGTGCAGAACGACACCGTCAGCCTCGCGCTCGACCATCGCGCGATCTACGCCTTCGATGACTTCATGATCGCGCGCTACCACATGTTCGTGATGGTGTATTTCCATCACAAGTCGGTGGTCTTTGAAGAGATGCTGAAGCGCCACTTCACCAGCGCGGTCGTCAATTATCCCTTCCCGACCGACATGGAAGGCTACCTGCACCTCGATGACGTGCACCTGCACTCGTACTTGCGCGGCGCGGACGACCCGTGGGCGCGCCGCATCGTGGAGCGTCGTCCGTACCGGCGCGCGCTGGAGCTGCACGGGAGCTTTCAAGAGGTGCAGACCGACGATGCCGTCGCGGTGCTCTCGGGTGCGGGCATCGATTGCTTGCAGGCGAGCTCTACCGGCAAGCTCTCTCGCTACAACGTCATGGGTCAGAAGCGCGAAAAGGCCCCTCGTATCTACGTCGTCCAGCGTCAGCCCGGCTGCCTCGAGCGCGTGCTCTCCTTGGAGGACGCCACGCGGATCTTCGAGCGCTACCAAGACGAGCGTCACATCGCGCGGGTCTACGTCCCCGAAGACCGCGTCGATGAAGCGCAAGCGATGATGCGAAGCCGGTAGTTCTCCGGTCCTTACTTCTGGCTCGGGTCGCTCTTGTCGGGGAGCGCGGGGCGCGGGACGTCTTGGACGGGGTTCCGGAGGAGCTCTTCCTGCAGGTACCGCATCGCGGCCTCGAGCTGCTTGTCACTGCCATTGAAGGTGGCGTGGGGCAGGTTGTCGACCACCTCGTCCGGCTCGACGCCGTGGCCTTCGATGAGCCACGCGCCTTCTGGGCCGTAGACGCCATACTCCGCCGCGGTCGCGATGCCGCCGTCGACGAGGAAGTTGCTGGACGAGAGCCAGATCTCGCCACCCCACGTGCGGGTGCCGATCACCTTACCGATGCCGAGCCTGCGGATGCCTTCGGTGAACGCTTCCCCGTCGGAAGCTGTGTTTTCGTCGCAGAGCACCACGACCGGGCCTCGGAACGCGTACTGCATGTTCCAGCTCGGTGCGGCGCCGATGCGCTGGCTCCAGTAAAACCATGGACGTCGCAGCAATTGTCCGAGGATCCAGCTGTCGATGTTGCCGCCGCGATTGTGACGCACGTCGATGATCAGCCCTTCGCGGTTGAACACCGGGAAGTAGCTCCGGGTCCATTCGTTGATGTCGGCCGCGCCCATCGCACGAAGGTGGACGTACCCGATCTTGCCGCCGCCCTCTCGCTCCACGCGGTTGCGCCGCTCGATCTCCCAGTCCAAATAGCGCAGATCCTGATCGGCCGCGCCGTCGAGGGGCCGCACCAGCGCCTTCATCTCGGTGCTGCCGCGGGTGTAGCCTAAGAGCACGGGGTGGCCCGCCCGGCTCCTGAGCGCGCTGGCAAGCGCGTTTTCGGTGGTCACTTCCCGGTGGTCTACGGTGTGGATGACGTCGCCTGCTTGCACGTCGACGCCCGGGACCTGCAGCGGGGAGCGGCGCTCGAGCAAGTCGGGATCGGACTGGTAGATGCGGTCGATGCGCACGCCTCCGGCGACCGGCGACAAGGCGGCGCCCAACGTCGCTTGTCCGATCCAATCGGGGCCGGTGCGCATGTCGCCGCCGTACACGAAGGTGTGTAGCGCCGAGAGCTGCGAGACCATTTGCCCGATGAGATCCGAGAGCTCCGCCCGCGACCGTACGCGCGCGACCAGCGGCTGGTAGCGGGCGAGCACGGCGCTCCAGTCCACGCCATGCATGTTGGTCGCGTAGAAGTAGTCTCGCTCCAACCTCCAGGCTTCAACGAACATCTGCCGCCACTCTTCGCGCGGATCCACCGCAAAGCTCCAGCCTGACAGGTCCACCGCGGCCTTCGACAGGTCCGCTTCCGCAGGAGCAGCGTCGACGATGTTCGGCGCGCCGTCTTTGACGATCAGCAGGCGACTGCCGTCGCGAGAGAGCTGGTAGCTGTCGATCGCTGCTGCCACGACCTTTACTTCTGGAGGTTCGTTGCCGATCGCGAGGCTGTTGAGCGTGGTCCCCGCTGTCTCGCCGGACCCCTCGCTGGTGGTCCAATAGAGCGCTCCGTCGCTGACCGACAGCGCGGCGTGGTTTCCGGGCGCTACCGGCACAGGCCAGATCCGGGACGCGAGCCCGTCTACGAGGATCGCCGGCAGGTCGCTGTCCGGATCCTTGCCGTTTTTCCGATCTTTTTTGCTGTCTTTCTTGCCGTCTTTCTTGCCGGGCTTGCTGGCCTTGACCTTCTTGTCGGCTTTGCTGGGCTCGGCGTCCGTCTCCTCGGCGGGCTTGGGGCGCAGCTCGTCGTAAGGCTGGAACGGCGAGATCGCGTCGGGCTGGAGCGCGAGGGCGTAGATCGCCGCGCGGTGCTCGAAGTGGGGCTGGGGCGCGTAGGTGCCCCAGGGGCTGTCCACCGACGACACGAAGTTCCGGTCGGACAGGAAGTACAGCCAGCGGCCGTCTGGGCTGAACACCGGGTTCCAGCTGTCATAGCGGTCGGTGGTGATGGTTGTCTGTACGCCGGTAGCGATGTCCTGAAGGTGGATCTGCCGCAGCGTGTTCGCGCCGGGTTCAACCCAGGCCAGCATCTTTCCGTCGGCGGAGAACGTCGGGGTGCTGGGGATGTCAATCGCCGAGGAGGTGACGAAGCTGCTAATGCCGGTCGCTCGGGAGTACAGCCACAGCCGCTGGTTCTTGTCGGTGTGGGCGATGAGCGAGCCATCCGGCGAAGGCTCGACCTCGACGCGCAGCACCGCGCCGTCTTTGCTCAGGCCGGTGGGATCTGCGCTGCCATCGGCGGGCACCTCGGTGAGCTCGACCTCGCCGCTCGCATCCGAGAGGCCGATCACCGATTTGCCGTCGGGGGCGAATTCCGCCGACCGCCAACGAACGCCGGGCGCGTTGGTCAGCGAGACGACGCGTCCCGGCGTCTTCGGGATCACCCACACCCCGCCCCGCGCGGTGATGGACAGCGCCTCGCCGTTCGGAGCGAGGTCGATGCTGCTCGCCCAGTCCATCGGGCTGCTGATCCAGTGTTCCCGCGTCTGGTCGAGGTCCGAGTCGAGGGTGAACGGGACCAGCGTGTCTGCTCCCTCCGCGCCTGTCGAAGCGATGTCGAGCACGTGGATGTCGGCGCCGACGCGGTAGGCGATCCGGGCGCCAGCGGTGCCGCCGCTCGGGGTGCTGTCCAGCGTCGCGCTTTGGATGTCCCAGCCCTTGGAGTGCGTCAGCTGCTTGGGGGCGCTGCCATCTTCGGCCATCGACCAGAGGTTCATCGTCCCGTCGCGGTCGGTCAGAAAGTAGATCCTCCCGTTGTAGGCCATCGGGTTCTTGCTGGTGCCGTCAAAGTCGGCGGCGAGCGGCGTGGCTTCGATGTCCGGGTGTGCGGGGTCCCAGCGCCACAGCTTCTGCGCGGTGCCGCCTTTGTAGCGCGCGGTCTGGCTGCCTTGAAAAGCGAGGCGGGTGAAGACCAGCACGCCGGAGTCGGTGTACGTGCCGTCCGCGGCTTGGGCGAGCGGCAGCACCTCTCGTGCGCCGGTGACGGGATCGACGCGGATCAGCTGCGTGCAGGGCAGGGTGGACTCGGCGTCGGTCGCGACCAGCACTTTCGCGTCGCGGCTCCAGCCGACGACGTTGACCCGCGCGCCGTCCCAGGTCAGCCGCGTCGGCAAACCTCCGGCGGTCGGCATGACGTACGCCGCCTGCACGCCTTCATAGTTGGCGCTGAACGCGATCATCGAGCCATCTGGGGACAAGAACGGCGCGGATTCTGCGCCGGGGTGCGAGGTCAGCCGTGTGGCCCGCCCACCGCTGACGCTACCGCGCCAAAGGTCGCCTTCGGAGGCGAACACCAGCACATCGCCGCGCAAGGAGGGCTGCCGGTAATACCCGACGTTCGGCTCGTTCGCGGGGGCCGGAGCGGCCAACGCCGCGGGGAGCGGGAGCAGGAGCAAGATCGAGAGGACCAACGAGTAGCGGTGCATGCCCCGGCATTAACTCAGCGGGTTCGCCCTAGGGTTGAAATCACCCGTACCGCCAACACGCATACAGGATTTTTGCGCCGGCGCGAACCACGCCTTGCACGGTGCCGGAGATCTTGCTCTGCCCGATGCGGGGGCGATTTCCTACCGGGACTTCGACGATACGCAACCCGGCTTTGACCGCCTTGATCTGCATCTCCACGTTCCATCCCCACGTCGTGTCCTCCATCTGCAGCGCCTGCAGGTCGCGCCAGCGGATGGCGCGAAACGGCCCCATGTCTTGGTACCGGTGGCCGGTGCTGCGCTGGATCAGCCGCGTTGCGAGTAGGTTTCCAACCCGTTGTGGTGCGGTCAACGAGGCCGCGTCTCCGCGCGTCAACCGCTCGCCCAACACAAAGTCGGCTTCATCCCGCGCGATCGGGCCGGTGAGCGCGGGGAGATCCGCCGCAAAGCTCGAATGGTCGGCGTCCATCACGACCACGATGTCAGGCTGTTGCTCCGCGGGGAGGGCGGCGAGGTGGGCCATGCCGCGCAGCACGGCGCCGCCGTAGCCACGGCGAGGCTGGACCACGACCTCACAGCCAAGCCGCTCCGCGACCGCGACGCTCTGATCGGATGAGCCGTTGTCGATCACGATCAGGCGCAGCGACGGATCGAGCTGTAGGCCTGCGATCACCGCGGGGAGCGCGCCCGCTTCATCTAAACAGGGCATCAAGACCGCGACTCGCATGCGACGGACTAACGCTGGGTGCTTATCTTGGCGCATGTCCACGCCAGACCTCTCCACCCCTGACGGCATCCCCCACGACCTGCTTGGCGCGATCGAGCGCCTCAAAAAAGAGCGGAACGCGGTGATCCTCGCCCACTACTACCAAGAGCCCGACATTCAGGACGTGGCCGACTTTATCGGCGACTCGCTGCAGCTCGCGCGCGCCGCTCAAGGTTCTACCGCCGACGTGATCCTCTTCTGCGGGGTGCACTTCATGGCGGAGACCGCGAAGATCCTGAATCCGACGCGCACGGTGCTCATCCCCGACATGCAGGCTGGCTGCTCGTTGGCCGACGCTTGCCCAGCCCCCATGCTGGCGCGCATGAAGGCCAAGCATCCCGATCACAAGGTGATCAGCTACATCAACTGCTCTGCGGCCGTCAAAGCGATCAGCGATGTCATCTGCACCTCCTCGAACGCCGAGAAGGTCGTCGCCAGCTTTCCGGCGGATCAGCCGCTGATCTTCGCCCCCGATCGCAACTTGGGCGGCTACATCGCCAAAAAGATGAACCGTCCGATGTTGCTGTGGCCGGGCACCTGCATGGTGCACGAGACCTTCAACGAGCGCCGCATGATCGAGCTGCAGCTGCAGCACCCGGGCTCGAAGATCATCGCCCATCCCGAATGCGAGCCCAGCTTGCTTGAAAAAGCCGACTTCATCGGTTCTACTTCGGCGTTGTTGGACTACGTCGAGCACAGCCCTGCGAGCACGTTCATCATCGCCACCGAGCCGGGGATCCTGCACCAGATGGCGAAGCAGGCGCCGACCAAGACGCTGATCCCGCTTCCGGGCATCGACGAGACGTGCGCCTGCAACGAGTGTCCGCACATGAAGAGGAACACCCTTGAAAAGATGTACCTCGCGCTTCGGGACATGAAGCCCGAGCTCACCATGGACGAAGACCTGCGCGTCGCGGCGTTGAAGCCGCTGACGCGGATGTTGGCGCTCTGATACCGCTCGGCTGCAGCACGAGGCGCGGCCGTAGCCGGAGAGCCGCTACTGGCTGATGTTGAGGATGTCGCCGAGCCCTACCGAGATGGTCGGGGTGTTGACGACGACGGGGCGCCCGCTGTCGCCGTACACGTACTGGGTGAAGGCAACCTTTCCGCTGAAGGACTTGAACTTTACACCTGCGCCTACCGTCCAGGTGAATTCATCCCCGAAGCCCACGGCGTCGGTCTTGTTCCAGTCGACGTGACGGCTCTTGTCGCTGGTGAACACCGGCGCGACGCCGCCAAAGATGTGGTACTTTTTCGGGCCTACGGTGAGCTCCACCGGGATGGACGCCGAAGCGGCGGGTGCGATCGCCGTGCCGTCCGCGAACATGAAGCCGTTGTAGGCCCCGACCAAGCCGAGGGTTGCGCCCCAGGCCTTGAAGCGGGCGCCGGTCTCGTCTCCGACGTGCACGTCGTAGCCGCTGGTGCCGCTGCTGCCGCCGGTGGTGTACGCGCCGCCTGCGTAAAGGTCGCCGGCCCACTTTTTGTGACTGTACTTCAGCCCGGCGTCGACGCCGACAACGCCGGACAGGTCCGAGCCGTTGATCTGCACGCCGCCGCCCGGGGAGATGTAGGGCTTGACCTTCCAGCTTCCGATCTTGAAGCTCTTGAACACCTTGCCTTCGGATGTGCTCACGCCGCTGTCTTTCGAGTCCTTCGAGTCTTTCGAGTCCTTCGAGTCCTTCGAGTCCTTCGAGTCTTTCGAGTCCTTCGAGTCTTTCGAGTCCTTCGAGTCTTTCGAGTCGCCAGCGATGGTGAACTTCGGTGGGCTGGAGTCGGGCATGATCCCGGTGGTTGCAGCGTGCGAAGTGGAGACGTGGAGCGTGAGCAGCAGGACGGAAAGCATGCAGGTACCCTTTAGACCTACTCTACTATCCGGTAGCGGGGTTTGTTGCGGGACGTCAACGCACCGCAGACAGCCACATGCCGTCCGCCGAAGCGACGACCATCCCGCGATCCATCATCGGCTCGACCAGATCGAGGAGCTGGTGTTCGCGCAACTCCAACAGCGCGGCGAGCCCGGGGACGGTGACCGCGCCGTTGTGAAGGTGCTGGAGCACTTTTCGCGCCGAAGCGCTCAGCCCGGCGAGCGGCGTGGGAGCGAGGAGCCCCTGGATGGCGCCGGGTAGCCCGGCGGATCGCCTGTGCAGCACCTCGGCGCGGTTTGCGTCACACCCCATCGCCTCCAGCAGCAGCGTGGCCTCTTCGAGCGAAAGGCGCGGCGGAGTAAGGTGACGCGCGCCGCGACGCGCGAGGCTGAGCATCGGCCGCTCGACGCGAGCGAGGACGAGCACGGGCGTATCGGTGAGGATCAGCTGCTGTAGTAGGGACTCTCCACCTTCTGCATCGCCGTCCAGCGCCACGACGCAGGGCCCGCCCACGCTGACCGCTGCGAGGATGCTCGCACGGTCGCCGGGAGGGATCAACCTGAGCCCTTCGCGCACGCAGGCCTGCACCGCTTCCCGAATCAGCGCCCGTCTGCCCGACCCCGCCGTGCCGTGCACCACGAACATCGAGCGCCCGCCCTGAAGCACGTCGACGACCGCGTGTCGCAGGATTTCCCGCTCCTTGTACATCCCCACGATCGGCGCACGCGGCGCATCCCGTAGCGCTTCCCCGAGCGCCTGAGCGACCGATAGCGCGGACTTTGGCCGGGACTGTGGACGTTGTGCCAGCATTTGCAGCACGAGCTCATCCAACGCATGAGGGATGCGGGGGCGCACCGCGCTGAGCGGCTCGGGAAGCGTGGTCAGCGGCGCCCACACCATCGCTGTCGCGTCTTCTGCGGTGAAGGGCGCTCGACGCGTGAGCACGGTGTAGAGGGTGGCACCGAGACCCCAGATGTCGGTCGCGACGGTGGCAGGCTCGGTTTTGAGTCGCTCGGGGGCCATGTATCCGGGCGTCGCACCGCTCCCTACCGGTTGTCCGGCGGGGGTTGCGCTGCCCAGATCCACCAGTCGGGGCCGGTGGTCGACGCCCACCAGCACGTTCGCGGGTTTGACGTCGCCGTGCACGATGCCTTCCTCGTGGAGCGCGGCGAGCCCCTCGGCCAAAGATGTCCCAAAATCTACGAGCGTGGCTAAGGATTGCCCCGTCGCCCAGTCGTTGCACTGCCCCAGGGGCGCGTGCTCCATCGCCATCCAGTTGCCGTTCGGATCGGCGGCGATCAACCTCGCGATCGCGGGGTGACGAACGCGGCGCAGCACGGCGATCTCCCGGCGCAGCAAGCCAGGCTCGTGCGCTACCTTCAACGCGACGATCCCGTCTGGTCCATCCGCGAGCCATACTTGCGCGGTGGCCCCGCGCCCGAGCACGCGAAGCCGTGTGTACTCAGTGGGCATTATTCGTCCCACACCCTGGCTTGTTCCTCGAGATCCTGCACTTCAAGGTTGAGCGCTTCTGCGTCTGCCTGCAGCTTCTCGGCGCGCTCTTGAATCCGCGCTTCAATCGCCGCTCGCTGGTCGGGAGGGGCAGCTTTCCATTCGTCGATCCAGCCTTCCACCTCGCGTGTCTGCGTTGCGAGGAGCTCGGAGCGTCGGGCGAGCTCGGCGGTCTGGCCGGCCAACAGCGCGGAAGGAGAGCCGCTGGGCGCGGGTTCCGTTGGTCGGTAGCAAGCGATCACGAGCAGGAGCAGCACACACTGACTATATGCGACTGTCCTGATTCGGGCCCGAGGTTGACGTTGTCTGAGCGCAAGAACATCGATCCGGCGGCGATCGACAAGGCCTCGGTGTACCGATTGATGACGAGCGCCATCGTGCCGCGGCCCATCGCGTGGGTGGGGACGACGGATGGCCGTGCTTCCGGGGTGGACGATCCGACTGGCGATAACTTGGCGCCTTTTTCCTACTTTATGGGCGTGTCTTCGGCGCCGCCGCTGCTCGCGTTGTCGGTCGCGCGGGGGCGCGCTGGAACGCTAAAGCATACTGCGAGGAATATACTCACAACCCATTGTTTTTCTGTGAGTATTCCATCTGTATCCGATCTGGCCGCGATGCACGCGACCGGCGGCGAGTGGGCAGGCAGCGAGTTCGAGGCCGTCGGAGTTGAGCGCGCCTCTGGCCAACGGATCCGCGCGCCCCGTCCGGCGCACGCGTTGTTCACGATGGAGTGCGAACTGCACCACGCGATCGACTTGGAGAGCACCCACCTTTTTGTAGGCAGGGTCGTGCTCTTCAGCGCCGCCGAGGGGGTTCTCAGCGGCCTTGAGGTCAACGCTGAGGCGTTGGCGCCGATCGCGCGTCTGGGCGGCGACGCGTACGCCGAGCTGGGCGTGCTGCATCACCTGACGCGCATCGCCGTCCCGCGCTCCGAGGGCGGATGATCGGGACGAGCCGCGGCGCGATCGCGAGCGCGTGTGTGGCGGCGCTGGTCGCGATGGGGCTGTACTACGCCCGTGTGGCGATGAGCGCTGAGCAGGGCTGGCGCTGGTGTATGGAGGCGCCGGAGGCGCGTCAGCACAGCGTGTTGATCTTTCCACTTTGGACGGTCACCTCCATCGAAAATGACCATCACTACACCATCTCCAAGGTGGTGAAGGATGTGCCGGTAGACGGCGACAGCTTGCGCTTACAGGTCGGGGCCACGGTGTCGGTCGTGGCGGACTTTGACTGGAATTCTGGGGCCCCGATCGCGCGTCAGACCTACCTTGAGGTCCATACTCTGCGCGTGTGGAAGGAGCGCCTCGGGGTGCTTGGCTTTGTGATCATGGCTGGCCTGCTCCCGTGGTGCTTTGTGTTGCTTCGCGGAGAACCTGGGGTTTTAGCGGAGCGTACGCGGTGGGTTCGATGGCGGACCTGATCACCCATTCTTGCGCCGCGCTGCTTTGGAAGGCCGCGACCTGCCGTGCCGTCCCGCGCGTTGCCGGGCAGAACGCATGGCCGCTGCCGCCCACGGTCGCGACCTTTGTGCTTGGAACGTGCTTGCCCGACCTCTTCGGGCGCGTACCCTCGATGGCGTTGACGACGCTGCGTTGGACGGTGCCGTCGATCCCCGAGTGGACGATCTACGTGTTGGGACCGCTGCACATGCCGTTCGGGATCCTTGTGATGAGCGTGCTTGTGAGCCAGCTCTTCGGGGATGGGACACGTCGGACCGCCGCGATGCAGCTGACGGCTGGCGGCATGTTGCACATGGCGGTCGACCTGCTGCAATCGCACTTAGGCGCGGGCTACCTGCTGCTTTTTCCTTTCTCGATGTGGGATTTTGAGCTGGGTCTCATCGGCAGCGAAGACACCGTGCGCATCGTGCCGGTGTTGCTGCCGTTGACCATCGCGGTGTGCGCCTGGCGTTGGCGGTCAATCCGGCCAGACTGAGCGGCCGCGCGGGGCCGAGGCTACGGGACGCCGGGCAGGTGAGGGGGGCTCGGGTCGTCCGCCTCAGGAAGGATGAGGTTCCTCCCGAGGAAGCGTCGAAGGATCGGATGTTCCATCCGCACGACCTCGGCGGTGGTTCCATGCGCGATGAGCTTGCCTTGGTAGAGCATCGCGATGTGATCGGCGACGTTGATGGTGCCGACGATGTCGTGGGAGATCACCACGAAGGTGATGCCGAGGCGCGCTTTCATCGTGTGAATCAGCGCGTCGATGGCGTCCGAGGTCATCGGATCGAGGCCGGAGTTGGGCTCGTCAAAAAGCACGATCTCGGGCTCGTTGACGATCGCGCGCGCAAGGCCTACCCGCTTGCGTTGGCCCCCGGAGAGCGCGCTGGTGGCACGATCGTAGAGCCCAGGCAGCTCCACCATCTCCAGCACCTCTTCGACGCGCTCGCGTTGCTGCCGCTGCGAAAGGTCGCGGCGGTGCTGCATCAGCGGGAAGGCCACGTTGTCGCCGACGCACAGGGAGTCGAACAAGGCGCCGTCCTGAAACAGCATGCCGAGTCTTTTGCGCGTGGCGTAGATCGCGTCCGGACGAGCGCGCGCCATGTCCACGCCCAACACCCGCACGCTGCCGGAGTCGGGGTGCAAGAGGCCGACGATGTGCTTGAGCAGCACGCTCTTCCCAGTGCCGGAGGGGCCGATCACCGCGGTGGTCTTGCCCTTGGGGAACGTGAGGCTGACGTTGTCGAGCACGGTGAGCGCGCCAAACCGCTTGCTCACCCCGTCAAACACGATCGGAGCGTCATCCATAGAGCACCTGCGAGACCAGATAGTTGATCGACACGCACGCCACGCTGGAGATCACCACCGCCGCGTTCGTCGCTTGCCCGACCCCCTCCGGCCCTTTGGTGCTCGCAAAGCCGCAGTAGGTGCTGACAAAGCAGATGACGATGCCGAAGATGAAGCCCTTGACGATGCCGGCCAACAGGTCGGCTCCGCTGGTGGCGTTGCGGGCGAATTCGAGGAACACCGCGCCGTTCAGGCCCAGCTGCAGCGTCGCCACCGCGTAGCTCGCGAGCAACATCGTGAAAATTGCGATCACGGTGAGGGCGGGCATCACGAGCACGATCCCGTACAACCGGGGCGTGACCAGCCACCACAGCGGGTTTACCGCCATCACTTCAAGCGCGTCGATCTGCTCGCGGGTTTTCATGACGGCGATCTGGCTCGCCATCTCGGTGCCGGCTTTGGCCGCGACCATCGCGGCGGCGATGATCGGGGCGAGCTCGCGGATTCCGGCGAGCGCGACGAACATCCCGACGAGCCGCTGCCCACCCAACGGCACGAAGGCGTTGTAGCCCTGTAAAGCGAGGTTGGTTCCTACGAAGACGCTGATAGTGAGCAGCACCGGCAAGCTCTTTACGCCGATGGCGTAGGCCTCTTCAAACACGCGACCGGGGGGAGGCCTGCGGAGCGCGCACGCGCGACCCCAGTCAACCACGAACCACGCAAGGGAGCCGAGAAAGTGCACACCGACGCTCTATCACTCCCGGCCGGCTGCCACCTTGATAGCCGCCCGCGTGTCGATCGCTCGCCGCTCCCTGACGCTGTTGCCGCTCGCGGTCGTGAGCCGCGGCGTCGCGTTCACCGTCCCGGTGCTGCTCGCGCAGTGGTACGGCGTGTCGGCCGATATGGACGCGTTCTACTATGCGCTTGGAATCCCAACTTTCCTGCTGGTCGTCGGCGCGACCACGGTCGGGAGCGTGCTGGTGCCCTCTCTGGCTCGGTTGCCGCACGACCGCGGGGCCAACGGGGCGGGGGCGCTGTTAGGCGGCGCGGTGGTTTGGGCTTCGGTCGGCGCGGCGGTGTTTGGCGTCGCGCTTACGTTTGTGCTGCCTTCGGCGTTGGCGCTGACGTCGGATTTTAGCGTCGAGACCATCGAGAAGACGCGGCAGTTTTGCTTGGGGTTGCTGCCGTTCATCGTGTGTGTGGCGGCAGGGAGCGCCCTGCGCGCCGGCATCGAGCTTCAGGCCCGATTTACGTGGAGCGCGCTCTCGCCGGTGATCCGCACCAGTGCGCTGCTCACCGCGGCGTTGGTGTTGCGCGCGCGCGGCCCCTCCGGGCTTCCGCTGGCGCTGTTCATCGGCACCGCCTCTGAGCTGCTGTGGCTCTATTCGGGGTTGTGGACGACGCCGCTGCGACCCCGCCTTGTGCTTTGGCCCGCCACGCTGGGCCCCGCGCTGCGCCGCTTTGCCCCGGTGTTGGTCGGAGAGACGCTCGTGGCGTTGAACGTCGTGGTGGACAAGGTCTACGCCGCGCTGCTCCCCGAGGGCAGCGTCAGCTTGTTGGAGTACGCCGACCGCGCGCGGGTCATCCCGATGACGCTGTTCGAGGGCTCCTTGCTGATCGTCGCGTTCAACACGTGGGCGCGGGTCTCCGCTGCTGAGCGTGGCTTCGAGATCCGCCGCGCGCTGCAGTGGGTCCTGCTGATCGCGCCCCCGGTGCTTTGCGGGTTGTGGGTCGGTCGCGTTGTCGCGATCCAGGTGATCTTTGAGCGCGGGGCGTTTGGCGCGGACAGCACCGTCGCGGTTGCCGCTGCGTTCGGCCTCTTCTTGCCCGGCGTGCTGGCGGCGATGCTGGCGGGCCTTGCGGTCAAGGCGCACCTGCTCGCCGATCGGGCGCGCCTCGTGTTGGTGCTCGGCGTGGCTTCCTTCGCGATCAACGCGGGGCTCGACGCGGTGTTGCTGCAGTTTGGCATCACCGGGCTTGCGCTCGCAACCTCGCTGACGAGCTGGATGATCGCGGCGCTCTCGCTCGCGCGCTTGTGGCGTGAGCTGCCTACGGGACGCTCCTGGGCGGTGCCGATCGGGATCCTCGCGGCTTCGGTGGGGTTGGCGGGCGCGCTTGCCGCCGCAGGGGTCGAGCCGACCCGCGTCTCGGACCCGCGCTTGTGGGCCGCCGCTGTGCCCTTCGTGCTCCTGCTCGGGCTGGGGCTGCGCGAGGCTCGGATCAAATGAAGCGCTGGTGTGCGGTGGTCGTGGCGTGTGGGTTGCTATCGGCGCCCTACATCGATTGGCAGCTCACCGCCGCGGTGCCGTTGCCGGGCGGCACGTTCTGGAACATGAACGTGCCGGTAGCCGACGCGGTGGCGTTGCTCGCGCTCGTGACGTCCCTGCCGAGCTTGCTCCGACGCCGGCCGGACGCGCTGCAGGTCTTGGAAGGGGCTGCCTGGCTGTGCTTGTGGGGGATCGGCGCCTTCGCGGCGCACCACGGCGATGGGTTGCCCGGGGCGGGTCCGGACGGGCTGCACACGCTTCTTCGCAAGCCGATCTTCTTGTGTTTGGCGTGGCGCGTTGGCTTTGCGGATTGCGTGCGCCGGGGAGCGATGGGAGGGCGCGTTCAGAGCACGTTGCAGGGGTTGACGGTCTCGGCGCTGCTCTGCGCCGCGGTGCTGTTCGGCAGCTCGGCTGCGCGCATCGGCTCGGGCGAGGCGTTCTGGTGGCGCGCCATCGAAGGCCTCACCAACAACCACAAGACGCTCGCGGTGTTTCTCGCGCCGCTTTTGCCGTTGGTCTCGCTGGTCTCGTGGCCGGCTGCCGCCGCGATCGGCGTTGCGCTCGTGCTCTCCTGGTCCAAAGCGGCGTGGGTGACAGCGCTGTACGGCGTAGGTTGGGTCGTATTGCCCCGCCGGGTGCGCGCCTGGAGCCTCGGGGCGGGCGCGGCGATCAGCTTGTTGGCGATGGCGGCGTTGCCGTATCTGGCGCGCTCGGTCGAGCAGATCGACTCGCTGCGATCGCGGATGTCGCTGAATAAGCGCGCGATCGCGATGTTCTGGGACCATCCCTGGGTGGGCTACGGCGCGGGGAGCAACGTGCGGTACGAGCTCTCGACGTTCCCCGACTACCGAGTCAACGGCGTCGATGCCCACGGCGTGTTCGCCAAGTTGAGCAGCGAGTTTGGTTGCCTCGGTTTGTGCGCTTGGTTGGTCGCGAATGGCGCGATCGCGCTTCGGATCAGCCGCGCCACATGCGGCGGCAGTCGCGCCTCGCGGCTGGACGACGCGATTTGGGGCTGCTTCTTGGCGTTGAACCTAAACCTGCTGACGTCCACAGAGACGTTCAGCCAAACTCACTGGGCGATACTCGGCGTACTGACTGGCTTGTCTTCCCGGCGGCGTTGAGTCTGCGCCGGGCGTCGCGCGCTACATGCCGTCGCAGGAATCGTTGGCCGAACCGGGCGTTCCGATGTCGGTCATGCCGCCAAGGACAGTGGTCTGGTTGCACCAGTTGGTGAAGTCGTCGTTGGACACGCCGTCCAGCTTGTTGGGATCGAGGCCGAAGGCGATGCCGGCTTCGATCACGTCGGTGCTGGTGTCGTTGTAGTTGAACACGTCGATGTCGACGCCCGCGGGGCTGGTCAGCTCCAGCTCGTCGTCGTTGTTGGCGATCGCCATGCCTTGACCGTGGCCCTGACCTGCGGGCGGGTCGATGCCGAGCGGGTTCCGGTAGAACCAGGTGTCGCACGGGACGCCGCCGTTCGTGGTCAAGTCGGTGTTCGCGCAGATCACGAGGTAGCTGTACCCGGGGACGGTGACCGAAGCGTCGAAAACCCAGACGTCTCCACCGTCATCGTGGAAACTGTAGCCCGCGAGGTCCAGCGTGCGACCGCCGGTGTTGTACAGCTCCACATATTCGCCGTATTGGTCCTCCACCGCGTTGGGGTTGACCATCACCTCGGTGAAGATCAGCTCGCCCGGCTCGGCCTCTGCGGGCTCATCGGTGATCGTGACCGTGAGCGTGTCGGTGCCGATCTCGCCGTCCAGATCCGTGGCGGTCAGCGAGATGATGTGCTCGCCTGCGGACAGCGCGTTGGTGAGCAGCGCCGACTGGCCGCCGCCGGAGATCGCGCCCGGCAGCGCGCCGTCTACGCTGGACGACCACGCAAACACGAGGTCTGCGGCGGGCGTCGAGCTGTCGTTGGCTTCTCCAGTGAAGGTGATCGCCGTTCCGATCGCGACGCTGGTGCCGTCGTCGGGCGCGGTGATGAGCACGTTCGGCGCGCCGAGCGGGCCTTGTACGCTGAAGTTGACGCTCGCGGTGCCGGTGGCTTCGTCCAGATCGGTGACGGTGATGTCGATCACGTGGTCGCCGATCTCCAGATCAGGGAGCACGGCGCTGAAGTTTCCGTCTGCATCGGCGGTGACGGGGATGGGACTCGCGCCGTCCAGCGACCACACGATCGCAAGGTCCTTAGGTTGATCCTCGCTATCGGAGACCACCGCCTGCAACATGCCGCCTGCGCCCTGACGCATCACCGTCTCCGCGAGCGGCTCGGTGATGTCGACGTCCGGCGCCTTATTGACATGAGCGACCTTGCTGTCGATTCCGCAGCCCGTCAGCGCGCCAACGCTGTAGCCGGCAATCAGGACCGTCAGGATGCGGATCTTCGACATGGATGCTCCGAGCGCGGGCGGCGTCTAATGAGGAGATGCGATTTTGGCTTGTTACGTTTGGGAACCGAACGCGACCTTTCGGACCGCTGCGGTCTGGCTTGCTCAGCCCTCACATTCCTGGATCGTCAAGGCCACATCGGGGTCACACGCCACCCAACCGAACGGCGGTTCGCAGCCTGCGTAGCTGTAGCAGGCATCGGTAGGATCGCCGTTTTCGTCGGCTGGGCTTGCATACGCTGTGCCTCCCCGGCAATCCGTGGGCTCGGTGATGCACGCGACGTCTGCGGCGACGGCGTTGCTCGGGCTGCACCACCCGCCCTCGACGGAGCCCAGCTCTACCGCGGTGAACGTCGTACAGCCCTCGGTGGCTTCGCAGCGAGGCAGGTCGATGTCGTTGCACGGATCGGTGGTGGCGCAAGCGGTGAGCAACGCTGAGAGGAACGTCAGCGAGAGAGCGGCGGCGGCGCGATCGGGGCTCATGTACACCTCGGGTCCCGCACATATAGCGGCGCGCCGGCCTGCTGCGCGCCGAATTACCGGAGGGATCGGGAACCTCGCGCGGTCCCGGTTGTCCATTCCACCTTACCCAGGTCTCTGATGCTGATCTCGCTGCTCCTTGGCCTCGCTGTACGATCCTCCACTGTCGCGTTGGCCGGAGGACTTCAGGTGGATGGGGGAGAAGTCGAGATCTCGACTGCTTCTGCCGATGCCGTCGCAGCGGGGAGGGCCGCGCTGGCGGCACGCGATTTTGAGCAAGCCGCGAGCTTGTACCACGCGCTTTTCATGGCGAACGGCGGCGTTCAGGCAGCGCTCGCCGAGGCGGTCGCGCGCTACGAGTCCGGTGACCTTCGTGGGGCAAAAGTCGCTGTTGAAGCTGGACTCGCGCTGGCTCCCAAGGACGTTGCTTCGAGGAACCTGCTGGGGCTCATCCTGATCGATGGCGGCGCGGTAGAGCAGGGGATCAAGGTGTTGAATGACGCGGCCACAGCCGCGCGGGCCAACGGGGATAGCGGAGCCCAAGCGCGGATCGCGCTGAACTTGGCGCTCGCTGCCTTGGATCAGGGGCGCTCGGCCGAGGCCAAAGCGGGCTTTGAACAAGCGCGAGTTGCGGCGCAGTCGCTGGGCGATGGCGCCTTAGCCGGCGCCGCAGCACAGGGCGCGGCCGCAGCAGCGGGGCTGTCTGGGAGCGACGCGGGCGTAGGCGCGCTGTTGGGGAAAGGGGACATCAAAGGCGCGCTCGCTGAGGCCAAAAAGCAGGCGTCGACCGCGACGGTGCGCCGCCAGAAGATCAACGCCGAGCTGGACCTCGCCGCGGTTGAGCGGGCGCAAGGCAACCTCGACGGCTCGGTGATGCGCTTGAAGTCCGCGATCGACGCTGCGCGCGAAGCGGGGATGATGCGCGAGGTCACCATCGGGTTGGGCAACTTGGGGCTCGCGTACACCTTGCTCGGACAACATCCGCTCGCGGCCGACTCGCTCAAAGCCGGGATCAACGAGGCCTCCAGGTCGGGCTACCGCGTCGTGGAGGTCGACCTGCGCTGCGAGCTGGGCTTCGTGCTGTTGCACATGCAGAACGTCGGCGGCGCGGGTGAGCAGCAGCGCTCGGCGGGCGCGCTGCTCGCGAAGATGGACTACGCGGCTGGCGTTGCGCGCCAAGCTGAGCTCGGCGGCGCCATCGCCTCCGAGCAGGGCGACGTCGCGACCGCCAATCAGGCGCTGGGACAGGCGGTGGACTGGTACGTCGCCCACGGCCGCCCGCTGGACGCAGCGCGCGTCGCGACGCAGCTCGCTGCGGCCTGGCAGCGCAGCGATCCCGCCAAAGCCGAGTCGTTTGCAAAAAAGGCTGAAGGCTACTTTGCGAACGCCCACGACGTGCTCGGCCCGGCGCACGTCGCGCTCGCCCGCGCGCTCGCCGACTCCCGCGCCAAGCGGCTGCCCGAGGCGCTCGCCGGATTCGCCAACGCGGCGAAGTTGGGCGAAGCGACCGGCACGGCAGGCGGCGCGGCCCTCGCCCGTGTGGCCCGGGAAGACGCCGCGAGCACGCTGGTTGCGCTTGGGGCGGGGCAGGACATCGCGGCGCTCGCTTCCAAACAGGGGCTCGGAGACCTCGTGACCCGCGCTACGGCGATGCAGGCGGCCTTCGCGACCTACGATGCGGGCTTGAAGCAGTATGAGGCGCGCATGTGGGCGCCCGCTCGAACCAGCTTTGCAGAGGCCCAAGCTGCATTTACAAAGCTCAATGAAGCGCCGTACGCCACGCGCGCGCATCGCGCGGCGGTGTGGAGCGACTACAACGCTACGATCACCTTGCCGGTGGCCCAAGCGGTGGCTGCGTGGGCCAAGATCGTCCCCGAAGCAGGGCAAGTCGAGGATCCCGAGCTTTATACGCGGGCGTATGGCGCAGCGGCGGTCGCGATCCATCAGTCTGGACAGGGCGATCCCGCTCAGCGGCTCTCCGAATGTGTGCGCCGCGCGGCTGCGCTGGGCCTCGCTGACGTGGAGGCGCGCTGTCAGGGCGCGATCGCGGAGCGGGCAGGGGATCTGGACGTTCGCGCCCGGGCCGCACGCGCCGCCAACGCGCTGATGCCGGCCGACGCGGGCACGGTGTATGCCCTGTACGCGGTTGCGGTGGACGCCTACAACGCCGACCGCTCCGAGCTCGCCCGCGAGCTTGCAACGCTGGCCCGCCCCAACGGCGGCGCGCTCGCCGCCCAGCTGGAGATCATCCTGAAGGGGACCGCGCCTTGATCAACGTGCCGCGTAAGCAGCACACGCGGAGCGTTGGACGCCGCTACGGTCGCGTTGCGCGCGTGGTCGCCGTCACCGCTGCCGCCGGCCTTGCGCTGTGCTGGTTGCCGTCCTGCGGCGTTCGCTACGTGGTGCGCTCGGGCTACTACCAGATGGAGTTGATGGCTTCGCGGGAGCCGGTAGACGAGGTCCTATCCAGTCACGCACTTTCGGCCGGACAAGAGCAGCGTCTGCGGATGATCGGGGTGTTCAAGGCCTACGGAAAGACGCTCGGTCTCTCCGCGACCGACAACTACGAGACCGTCGCGCTGCACTGGAAGCGCACGATTTGGAACCTGACGGCCTGTGACCCGCTGTCGTTCACGCCGCGCACATGGTGGTTCCCCATCGTTGGAAGAATGCCGTATTTAGGCTATTTTGTCGAGGACGACGCGCGTGCGATGGAGGCGCGGATGCAGGGGGAGGGGTTGGACGTCTTCGTGCGGACCGCCGGCGCGTACTCGACGCTCGGTTGGTTCAAGGACCCCGTGCTGCCGTCGATGTTGGGGTGGAGCGAGCCCGATCTCGCGGACACCGTGTTTCACGAGCTTGCGCACGCGACGCTGTGGATCCCGGGAAGCGCGATGTTCAATGAGAGTTTTGCCGAGGTGGTCGGCGTGGCGGCGATGCACACGTGGATGATCGACACCTACGGCAAGGACTCTGCCGCCTACGCGGCCGTGCTGCAGCAAGAGCGCGACAGCGACGCGTTCACCGCGCTCCTGCACGCCCTTTGCGCCGAGTTGGACGCCGTGTATTCGGACTCCAGCCTGAGCGACGCCCAAAAGCTGGCGCGAAAAGCGGAACTGTACGCGTCTATCCCCGATCGCATCGCCGCTTCGGCGATCGTCGATCAGCACAACTACCAGCGGTGGGCCCGGCGCAGCGCGTGGAACAACGCTCGGCTGATCCAATTCAAGACCTACAACGCGGCCGATGCAGACTTTGCCGCGGTGTTGCAGCGTCACCGTCTCTCCGACGGCCGCACCGACATCAAGGGGTTCATCGACGAGGTGCAGCGCATCGAGCACCCGCCTGGCGCCGCATGGGCAAAGGATCCATTTGTCGCGCTACACGCTGCGGCGTTCGCGGAAGCTGGCGTCACGCCCAGTCGCTGAAGGGGCGTCCGAAATTTCGGACAGGTGCCCAGACTCGTGACATCGGATGGACGCGCGTCGCAGATTGATCCCGGAGCGCGCTCGCTTCTAAGGTTTTTGGGCACGGCGTCAACGAATGGTGAAAAGCGACGCGGCGTCGGATCTCCTTGAAGAATCGTGACCGGAAAGGACATCGGGGGGCGGCGCTACGGGAGCAGGGCGTGGGCGTGGCATGGTGCTTGCAAAGCATGTTGAGGTCCCACTGCCTTGTCGGCCCATCGTTCGTACTCTGGAGGAGCCCATGTCATTTGCATCGCCCGCTCGTCGGTCTGCACCCATCGGTACTGCGAACGTGTTGCTCAACAAGTACTTGAAGACCATGGGGCAGATCCCGCTGCTGTCCCGCGAGGATGAGGTCGAGGTCGCGCGCCGGATCGACGCGGGCGGCGCCGATTCCGAGATCGCGAAGGTCGCGCTGGTCAGCGCAAATCTGCGCCTCGTGGTCAGCATCGCCAAGCAGTACACCTACCGCGGCATTCCGCTGGCCGACCTCATTCAGGAGGGCAACATCGGCTTGATGAAGGCGACCGAGAAGTTTGATCACACGCGTGGCTTCAAGTTCTCGACCTACGCCTCCTGGTGGATCCGCCAGAGCATCATCCGGGCGGTGGAGAGCCAGTGCCGCACGATTCGCATCCCGATCTACAAGTTGGAGGTCGTGAACAAGGTTCATCAGACTCAGAAAGAGCTGTTTCAAGCTTTTGGTCGTGAGCCTACGATGGACGAGATCGCCGCCCGCTTGGAGATCGACGTCGACAAGCTAGAAGCGCTGATGAAGCTGACGCGCGAGCCGGTCTCTCTGGACTCGCCGGTGAGCGAGGACAGCGAGGCGACCATCGGCGAGTTCGTCGGCGATCCCGACGCGGTGAAGCCCTCGGATGCCTTGGAAGAAGCTGCGTTGCGCGATGAGGTCGAAGAGGTGCTCTCCTCGTTGACGCCGCGCGAAGAGAAGGTCATCCGGATGCGCTACGGCATCGGCGAGCCTTCGCAGTACTCGTTGGAGGAGATCGGCGCGCAGTTCTGCCTGACCCGCGAGCGCATTCGCCAGATCGAGATCAAAGCCATCCGCAAGCTCCGCCACCACCGCCGCCGGGACAGCCTGCAGAGCTTCATCGGCTGATCTGGAGCATTTTCCGGACTCCCGAATTAGCCCCCGCGCGTGTCCGAAAGACCTGCTCATTTTGATCTGCTCTCGACCGCCGGCTCGGCGCGTCGAGGCCGCCTCACGCTCACGCACGGGGTCGTTGAGACCCCGGCTTTCATGCCGGTCGGCACGCAGGG
Source organism: uncultured Pseudomonadota bacterium (assembly GCA_903900265.1). Classification (GTDB taxonomy): domain Bacteria; phylum Myxococcota_A; class UBA796; order UBA796; family SXON01; genus CAIUMM01. Next base: position 18,264 of record CAIUMM010000005.1, on the reverse strand, counting down.
CACAGTAAAGTCCCTGTCGCCGGTGGACTTGCAGCAGGCGGGCGTGCAAATGGTGCTCGCCAACACCTACCATCTGTGGGTGCGGCCAGGGCATGAGCGGATCGGGAAGCTGGGCGGACTGCATCGGTTCATGGACTGGCACGGCCCCATCCTGACCGACTCCGGCGGCTACCAGGTGTTCAGCCTGAAGGACATGAACAAGGTCACCGAAGAAGGCGTGAAGTTCCGCTCTCCGGTCGATGGCCAATGGCGCATGCTCTCGCCTGAAAAAGCGATCGAGATTCAAGAGACGCTCGGGGTAGACGTCGCGATGGCGTTTGACGAGTGCGTCGAGTGGCCGGCTACCGAAGCGCGGGCGCTGGACGGCATGAACCGCACGACGCGTTGGCTGAAGCGCTGCATCGCGGCGCGGCAGCACTCGGATCGCACGGCCTTGTTTGGCATCGTGCAGGGCGGCGTCTACGAGAACCTGCGCACGCAGCACGCAGAGCAGCTTGGCGAGCTTGATCTCGATGGCTACGCGATCGGCGGCCTCTCGGTCGGAGAGCCTCGCGAGGACCTGGTTCGCTTCACCGAGTTCACGGCGCCCCTGCTGCCCGCCAACAAGGTGCGCTACCTGATGGGCGTCGGCTATCCGTGGGACATCCTCGATGCGGTCATGGCCGGCGTCGATCTGTTTGATTGTGTCATCCCTACACGTACCGCGCGCTTCGGCGGCGCGTTCACGAGCGTAGGAAAGGTCACGATCAAACACGCCCGATACCGCGATGATGGGGGGCCGCTCGACCCGAATTGCACGTGTTATGCGTGCGGCCGCTTCAGCCGGGCCTACCTCCGGCACCTTTTCACCTCGAACGAGATCCTCGCTCCTCGCCTGCTTACCCTCCACAACGTCACCTTCTACCAGCGCTTGCTCTCCCGCGTGCGTGACGCCATCCAGGCCGGCCCCGCCGCGTTGGATGCGCTTCGCACCGAAGTTCGGAGCTGGCAACGTACGGCAGACGACCAAGAGACCTGACCCATGCACCTCTACGACAGCCCCGCCTCTGGCCTGCCTTCCGGCATCATGATGATCCCGATCATGGTCGCGATCTTCTACTTTGTGCTGTGGCGCCCTCAGCAGCAGGAGGCGAAGGCGCAGCAGACGCTGATCGCTGGCTTGCAACGGGGCGATCTGGTCGTGACTTCGGGCGGAATCCATGGCAAGGTCCACGAAGCCCGCGCCGATACGCTGGTGCTCGAGGTCTCCCCCAACTCCTACATCACTGTCGATAGGGACACCGTGAAGCGTAAGGTCACGGCGGATGCCCCGGCAGTTGCCAAGGCGGACAAGTAGATGGAACGCGGCGTATACGCTCGTCTGGGCGTGGTTGGCCTCTCGGTGGTTGCCGCCGTTTGGATGCTTTTGCCTACTTTTCTGGGCAAAGAGGTTCAAAACAACATTGAGCTCGCCGCCAAGCGCGCGGCCATGGATGATCCCCCTGCGTTAGAAACGCCGCTTCCTTCGTATGTACGCTGGTTGCCCAACAAGGCCGTCAACCTCGGTCTGGACCTACAGGGCGGCATCGACTTGACCCTCGAGGTCGGCGTAGAAGAGGGCGTGCTCTCAAGCGTGCAGCGCGACATCCCAGGCTTGAAGTCCGCGGCTGAAAAGCAAGACATCAAGCTGGCATCGGTCCGTCGCGATCCGAAAAGTCCGGCGTTGCTGATTGAGCCGGGCGAAGGCACGTCCTTAGAGCAGGTGCAGACGCTGGTTCGGACTTCCTTGCGCCGCTACACCTACAAGAACACCAACAACGACGACGGCAAGACCGTTCACGCCTTCGCGATGAACGCCGACGACCAAACCGAGATCCGCAAGCGCTCCGTCGAGCAGGCGTTGGAGACCATCCGGAATCGTATCGATGAGACCGGCGTCAAAGAGCCGTCGATCACCATCAAAGGCGTAGATGGCATCAACGTGCAGCTGCCCGGTGAGACCGACGTGGAGGAGGCGCTCGAGACCGTCGGTACCACCGCGCGTCTGGTGTTCATGCTGGTGGACGAAGAGAGCCCGCTTAAGGACTCCGAGCTGAGCTTCCGTCCCTTGCTGCCCGCGATCGCGGAAGCCGAAGCGGCGATGAGCGCTGCAGACTTTGCAAACGACAAAGCCCTGTCCCAATGGCTGGTCGACCAAGGCAAGATCCCGCAAGGGCGCGTGGTGCTGTGGCACTACGAGAAGAAAGACGGCGTCGACGTGCGCGCGTATCCCTACGTGCTGCATGACGAGGAGCTGATCTCCGGGGACGACATCAACAGCGCTTCCACCGGTACCGACCCGCAGACGGGTCAGTATGAAGTCCACCTCGACTTCAAGCCTCGCGGATCGCAGATTTTTGGTCAGGTCACCGGCGCAAACCTTCAAAAGCGCTTCGCGATCGTGCTGGATGACAAGGTACGGTCGGCGCCGATGATTCAGGCGCAGATCTTCGATAACTGCCGCATCACGGTCGGTGGAGACGGGCCCGACGGCGGCAAGAAAGAGGCCGGCACCCTCGCGCTCGTGCTTCGCTCGGGTGCGCTGCCTGCGCCCGTCACCCCGGGAGATGTGCGCCTCGTCAGCGCTTCTCTGGGGGAGCAGGCCATTCACGGCGGCTTGATGGCAGCGGGCCTCGGAAGCGCGATGGTGCTGCTGTTTGCTGCGGTCTACTACCGCCTCTCGGGCATCATCGCGTGCATCTCGCTGGTGGTCAACGTCCTGCTCGTCGTGGCGCTGCTCGCGATGGTGGGCGCGACGTTGACGCTGCCCGGTATCTGCGGCATCGCGTTGACCGTGGGTATGGCCGTCGACTGCAACATCATCATCTACGAGCGCATTCGCGAGGAGCTTCGACTCGGAAAATCGCCGCGGCTTGCGCTGGAAGCTGGTTTTGAACACGCGGTCGTCGCGGTTGTGGACTCGAACGTGACGACGCTGCTCGCCGGTGTCGTGCTCTACAGCTACGGCTCCGGCCCGCTGAAGGGCTTCGCCGTGACGCTGATGATCGGCATCTTCACGACGCTGTTCACCGGTGTGTTCGTGTCGCGCGCCATGCTGTCCTTCCTTGTCGGGCTTCGTCGCTCGTCGACCACCCTCTCGATCTGAACCCCGCCACCACGACCCGCTCTGGCGGCACAGGAAAAGACGATGTTTGAGCTCATCCCGCAAGGTTTCTACTACGACTTCCTCAAGCGCAGGCACCTCTTCGCCAACATTTCGTGGGCAGCAGCCGCGATCTCCCTGATCCTGTTTTTCGTGAAGGGTCCGAACTGGAGCATCGACTTCACCGGCGGCACCGAGGTGGAGGTCACCTTCGACAAGCCTACTCCGATTGAAGACGTGCGCCATGCGCTCGCGCCCGCGGGTGTCGGTGACGACGCGATCCAGTCGATCGGCGCCGCCGGCGAGAACCGGTTTCTGTTCCGGATGCAGGGCGAGTCTTCGGCCAAGCCTGAGGATGTCAAGGCCGCTGAGGACGCGCTCCGGGCTTCATTCCCCGACATCCAGAGCGTTCCCGACGAGCAGGTCGGAACCCGCCTCGTCGTAAGCTGGCCGGCGCCCGCGGATGGCAGCGTGTCGACGCGCACGGTCAAGGATTTTGAGAAGGCCGTCGCGGCGCTGCCCGGCGTCAGCGTTCAGTCCTCGCCGGAAGACAACACGGTGTACGTCCGGTTGCCCGGCTTGGCGGAGCAGATTCGTGGCGCGCTCGAGGATTCGCTGTCCGGCCAGGGCGTGCACATCGATCGCACCGATTCCGTTGGTCCCAAGGTGGGCGGCAGCCTACGCGTGGCCGGGCTGATTTCGCTGGGCGCGACGATGCTGATCTTGTTGATCTACGTCGGCTTGCGCTTTGACTTCACCTTCGCGCCCGGCGCGATCCTCTGCTTGTTCCACGACAGCACCATCCTGATCGGCATCTGGGTGTTGACGCAGCAGGAGTTTGGTCTCTCGATGATCAGCGCGCTGCTCACGCTGCTCGGGTATTCGATCAACGACACCATCGTTGTCTATGACCGTATCCGCGAGAACATGCAGCGTTATCGTGCTTCGGACTTCCCGAAGCTGATCAACGACTCGATCAACCAGACCTTGTCGCGCACCATCATCACCTCGGGCGCGACCATGCTGTCGATGGTCCCATTCTTGTTCATCGGTGGTCCGGTGTTGCGTCAGTTTGCGGAGGCAATGCTCATCGGAATCATCGTAGGCACCTACTCCTCGGTGTATGTGGCCGCGCCGCTCACCATCGTGTTGCGTGAAAACCGCCACTTCTTCGAACGCTTTATCGGTCGGAAGGGATAGGCTCGCGTCATGACCAAGAGCGAACTGATCGATGCGCTAGCGCGCCAGGAGAGCACCCCGAGAGCCACCGCCGAGGTCGTGGTCACCGCGGTGTTTGATCAGGTGCGCGACGCGCTGGTGCGTGGCGAGCGGGTAGAGATCCGCGGATTCGGGAGCTTCTGCGCCAAGGAGTACAAGGGGTACACCGGCCGGAACCCGCGCAGCGGCGCCGAGATCGTGGTTCGGCCTAAGGTGCTTCCGGTGTTCAAGGTCGGAAAAGGCCTGCGGAACCGAGTCAACGGCACGCTCGGCGGAGACGACGAGTGATCGCTCTCGTTGTGCTTGCGCTGCTGACGCAGGCCAGCGCTGGGGCGCTCTATATCAACGGCGTGCGCGCCGATGAACCCCCCGCTGTGACGCTCGAAGGCGTCACCGTTCGCATCGACGCGGGCGGGAACATCTTTATCGACGCGCCTCGGTACAACGTGCAAGTGGTCTCCGCCGCTCCTGCTCCGGTGGTCGCGGCGCGTCCTGCGACGGCGGCGCCGCTCACATGGTACCTCGTCTCCGAAGATCAAGCGTCGGTTGGTGGCGCGGTGGATGTCTACGTCAACGGCGCCTACGTGCGTCGTCTCCAGAGTGGTCAATCCCAAGTTCTGGTGGACCTCTCCTCCTTCGTGCGCCCCGGCCCCAACACGGTGAAGTTCGCGCCTGTGTCGCCCGCGAGCCGGGGGGAACTTGGGGCGTACATCGGCGGCGCCAACGGCTCGGGTTCGACGCTGCGCATCGACGCCCCCTCGGTCACTTGGCGAGCGGGCATGAGCCTGACCTCGCAGGAGTACACCTTCGTCGTGCCGTAGCGCGGTGTCCCGCGTTGCGAGGCACGCCCGTTGAACAACGACGCCTGTGCTGGTCGCGCGGGTTATCTTGATTTCCCCTCGGACGATTCCCGTCGTCCTAACAAATGGAGTTCCTCCCTTGGCACCTTCCGATCATGCGCCCGGTCGTCGCACCTACTTGCTCGACACGAACGTCCTTCTCTCGGACCCGAACTCCATCTTTGTGTTCCACGAGCACGACCTGATCCTGCCGATCACCGTCATCGAAGAGGTCGACAAGTTCAAGCGGGAGCTCACCGAGCGCGGTCGCTGTGCGCGCACCATCAGCCGCACGCTCGATGGGCTGCGGCAGATCGGCAAGCTCGCGCAGGGCGTCGCGTTGCCCAGCGGCGGTACCTTGCGCGTAGAGCTCGGCCGCCCCGGCGACAACGCCGAGCTGTTCTCCGGCGCGTTGGACTCGGCGGACAACATCATCCTCCGCACCGCGATGCGCCTGCATCAGGACATCGCAAAGACCGGCGGCAGGCTGATCGTCGTCAGTCGCGACGTGAATATGCGTCTGAAGGCCGACGCCTTAGGCATGTCCGCGGAGGACTACGAGCACGCTCACGTGGAGGTCGATGAGGCCTACACGGGCGTCATCGAGCGCGACGTCGCCAAAGAGCTGGTCGACGATCTACACGTGCGCGGCGCGCTCTCCGACTCGGGTGAGGGGCTCTGCCCAAACCAGTTCGTGATCTTGCGAAACACCGCCAACCCCCAGCAAACCGCGATGACCCGCTTCGACCACGGGAACAAGCGGCTGCAGCTCGTTGGAAAACATCGCGACGGCGTCTCGGGGATCTTCGCCCGGAATCGGGAACAGCTGTTCGCGCTTGACTTGCTGATGGACGACAGCATCCCGCTGGTGACCCTCGACGGTCGCGCCGGTACCGGCAAGACCCTCGTCGCCATCGCCTGCGGGCTGCGCCTCGTCGCAGATGACAAGCGCTATCGCCGTTTGGTCGTCGCTCGGCCGATCTTCCCGCTCGGCAAGGACATCGGCTTCCTTCCGGGCAGCCTCGATGACAAGCTGAACCCGTGGATGAAGCCGATTTTTGATAACCTCGAGCTGCTGCTTGGTGGTCAGGACGCGGCGGACAAGGCGGGCCGCAATCGCCCCACCACGCCGAACTACCAGACGTTGCTCGACCAGAAGCTCGTCGAGGTGGAGCCGCTCACCTACATCCGCGGGCGCTCCTTGCCCAAGCAGTTCTTGATCATCGATGAGGCGCAGAACCTCACGCCGCATGAGGTCAAGACGGTCATCACGCGCGCAGGCGAGGGGACCAAAGTGGTGTTGACCGGGGATCGGTACCAGATCGACAACCCGTACGTCGACGCGACCTCCAACGGCTTGTCCTACGTGATCGAGCGTTTCCGCACCAGCGGGATGGCGGGCCACGTCACGATGCGCAAGGGCGAGCGGTCTGCGCTTGCAGAGGCGGCGTCCAACCTGCTCTGATCCGGCGGTGTTCGTCAGAGAGTGACGAAGACCCGCTCGCGTAGGAAGCGCGCAACCCGATGATGGATGTTCTCGGGCTGCTCGATGAGCGCGGCGTGGCTGGCGTCGGCGAGCACGAGCAGCTCGGCTCCGGGGATGGTGTCGACCTCCTTGCGGGAGAGCCACATCGGCGTGAAGGCGTCCCGCTCGGCCGCGACGATGAGCGTAGGCACGACGATTTTCGGGAGCACGTCCCACGCGTCGTGCTTTTGCACCTCCAGCACGTTGTGCAGGAACACGCGCAGGTCGAGGCGCGCGATGTGCCCGAGGTACTTCACCATGTCCTCCCGGCTTGCGTAGACGGGATCGACGAGGTCGAGCCTCCAGGTCACGAACCACGCGAGCGGGCTGCGCAGGATGGGGCGAATCAACGCGTGCGCGGCCGCGCCTTGGCTGTCCACCATGCGCGAGGCAAACTCGAACAGCTTGGGTGAACCTGCATAGTCGAAGAACGTCTCTAAGGTTCGCCCTGCGCTGCCCAGCATAGGGACCAGCGCGAGGACGCGCTCCGGGTGGTTTCGGTAGTACTCAAACCCAACCTGACAGCCCATGGAATGCCCGACGAGGACCACAGATTGGTCACCCGCAGCGGCGGCGATCACCGCGTGCAGATCGTCGGCCAAACGGGCGATCGACATGTCCGCTTCGCGCCAGTCTTTGACGCGGTCGCTGCGCCCATGAGCGCGGTAGTCCCAGACCACCACGGTGTATTCCTTCGCGAAAAAGTCCACGAAGTAGCGCCAGAAGTAGGTGCTGACACCAACCCCGTTGTTGCACATCAGCACCGGGCCATTGCCCACGGCGCGCCAGTACAACCTCACGCCGTCGTCTGCAGTTGCAAAACCGGCGCGGATGGAAGGGGACACGGGACCTCTTCGGGGTCTACCTAGGAGCCAATGAGGCTCTACATCGGAGGGAGAAAATAGTGGTGGAGAAGACCGGAATCGAACCGGCGACCTCCGCATTGCGAACGCGGCGCTCTACCAATTGAGCTACTTCCCCAGCGGACATCGTCTACTATCCAGCGTGCTCGGCGCCGTCAAGGCGCTGTCGCAGGCATCAGGTGCGCTACGGTCTCGAGTTCGCCATAGTCAGCTTCAAGCTTCCCGAATTTCATGACGCGAAACGTGCGGTTGATACACGCGAGGGCGTCGTCCGACGCCCCGGTTGGCGCGAGGATGTCCACTTGTCGGGCCAAACCGGTGCCGTCGATCATCACCTTGAACTGCGCATCCACCGGAGTAGTTACCCCGAGGCAGGATGCGATCACTGCGGCTTTGGATTGCACAATCTCTGCGGCGGTTGGTGGAATTACCTGATCGGACGCTCCGGTGGGGGGTGCCCAGTTCATCCGGTCAGACAGGTCCAGACGGATGGCTCGATCAATGCTATTTCCGGCATCCAACTGTACAATCTCATCGTGCGGAGCGAATCCCGTGGCTTCGACCCGCAGCCGAAGCGGCGCCACGACGTTGTCGCTCTGGTAGGCGATGGCTGGCCCAGCGCCGACGTCTACGCCGTTCACGTAGACATGTTCGGCGGGAGGGTCGATCGTCAAGTTGAGCTGCGCGCTCCGGTCGGAGCCGCCTCGCGTGAGCACGCCGACCGCGACGACGATCGCGACCGCGGCGAGCACGGTGCCCGCCACCGCCCACGGCAGCATCGACCTCCGCGACACGTGGAAGGCGATGGACCTCCGCTCGCCGTGCTCGGTGACCACGGTCAGGGCCGCGGAGGCTGAGCGCCACGGCATGCGGTCGACGTGTACGATCACCTCGACCACCTGCATAGAGGCACGTGGGTCGAGCTGCGGCTTGGTGATCTCCAGCCAGTCGTGGTCTGCGACCACGCGCCCCGGCATCTTGCCGTCCCCGGTGTTGCGGACCAGCAAACGGTGGCGCACCCGCCCATCTTTGGTGTGGATGTGGATCGCGTCCGGGCCGTCTACGCCAAGCTTGGGGCCACGCTCGCGGATGGGCTGGGGAGCATCCCCGTTCCGGAACGCCGGGCCGAGATCCGGCATCTGCGGCGCGACGGGCATCGGGACGTTCACGTTGGTGTGCTCGTCGTCATCCCCGGAGCGATGCGGGGAACGATCCGCCCGTACCGGTGGCTCGCTGGCCGAGGTCGTCGGCTTGAGGTGCTCTGCTTTGAACGCGGGCGTGTAGCTGGACGCGTCCTCCGAGAGCTCCGGCTCGTTGACCGGGGCGAGCGCGCCGCCCAACAGTCCGAGGACGCCGGTCTGCATCGACGCGGTGGCTTGCGCCCACAGCGCTCTACGTGCGTCGTACCGGGCCCGGCGCTCCGGATCCCGCAACACCGTCCACGCCTGGTCCAGCTTGTTCAGCATGTCCGCGGAGCGCGTCAGGTCGTTGAGGCCGCGCGCCCATCGGTACCGTGCGCGGTACGCTTGCTCGAGCTGCTCGGCGGAGCCGTCGGGCGCGGTGTCGAGGACCTCGTAGAAGTCCACGAGGCTCGGCGCGGGCGTAGGGTCGGCGTCGCCGTCTTTACGGAGACCCGCGGCGTGCATCGCCTCTTCGATCTGTTGGGCGACGAGCGCGTCGGGTAGGCCGAGATCGCGCCCTTGCTTGCGAATCGCTGCGTCGGCGCTGGCGGGCAGCGAACCCGCCGCCAGCGTAGCGTTGAGGATGACGCGCAGACTTTCTACGTTGCGCTGGACGTTGTTGGCGTTGACATGCGTCCGATACTCTTCCGGCTCTTCCAACAACGCTTTGCGGATCAGCGCGTTCTGCTTGATGACAAAAAGCGCCTCCGACTTGAACTTCGGATTGGATTGTTGCCCTTGCGCCCATGCGCGCCGCTTTTTGATGAGCGCCTCGACATCCTCCGTCGAAGTCTGCTCTTGGATGCCGTAGTAGGTCAACAGCGTAGCCTGACCGGTCATGGCCAGAAAGCGGTCGAGTTCATCCAGTTCGCGACGATCCATTACGGAACGGGTTCTATCACACCGAGCGCGTTCTCTCAACGCAGTTGGGCCGCCGCGACGCGCCGTTGGGCACGCTCAAAGCTGGCTGGGGAGAGTCCACCCTTCAGGACGATGCTCGCCCTCCGGGTGACGCCGCTCTCGACGTCCGTCACGTCCACCTCGAGGATCTGGTTGACGGTGTACCGGTACACGACATCGATCGGCGTACCTCGGGCACGGGGCGGGAGGTTTTCAAGGATCACCTCTCCAATCACATGAACCTCATCCCGAGAGGCTCCAGCTCCCTCGGTGACCTCCACCCGAACGGAGGTCATGCCGTCGTAGGCGTACGCAAACCGCCCACGCTTTTCGCAGGGCAGGGGAGTTTGCTCGGGGATCAGCGGCACTACGCGCTCGGTGAGCGACGCGTCGAGCGCGACGATGCCCAACGGGTGACTAGCGACGTCGGCGATGCGTACCGCGGGAAGACCCACCTCGATGTCGAGGTCGTCATTGGGGAGCGTGTCTGGCACGCTGCCTGAGCCGCCGGCCTTGCGTGCGAGCGACTGACGCCACGCGAGGATGGCTGGGTGCTTGGGCTGATGCCGGAAGATCGCCGCTAATGCTGCGCCCAACGCGACACACTCATCCGGGTTCACCCCGGCTACGGGCGCCCGACCGGACAGGTGGCGCAGCATCTCCTGCACCGCCGGCATGCGCGTGGAGCCGCCGGCGAGCAGGACGTCATCGATCTGTGCCCATTGCATCTTTGCTTTTTCGAGCACCAGCGTACAGGTGTCCTCGCATTGTCCAAGCAGGTCCTTGGTGATGCGCTCGAATTCCTCGCGGGTGACCGACACGACCATCCGGTTCCCTTTGTAGTTGACCGGGATCGCTGCGCGTGGCTTGGAGGAGAGGGAGATCTTGGCTTGGAGGCTGCGTTCGTAGAGCTCTTGAAAGGTCTGAGCATCGTCGCGGGGATCGGTCCCGTGCTTCTCGAGGAATTGGTCCGCTACGAAGTTCAACAGCCGATCATCCCAGTCCTTCCCGCCGAGCTCGGCGTTCCCGTCGGTCGCGATGGTGCGCATCGTCGTACCCTTGATCTCCATGACGGTGACGTCAAAAGTGCCGCCGCCGAGGTCAAATACGAGGAGGTTCCTCTCCTTTCCGATGCGCTCTACGCCGTAAGCGATCGCCGCTGCGGTGGGCTCGTTGATGATCGACAGGACATTGAACCCGGCGAGCGCGCCGGCCTCGGCGGTCGCGCCGCGCTGCGCGCTGTTGAAGTACGCGGGGACGGTGATGACGGCGTCCTTCACGGTGAACCCGAGCGATTCTTCGGCGTCCTCCTTTAGCTTTCGGAGGATGAGCGAGGAGAGCTCCTGCGGGCTGTAGCTACGTCCAAAGAGCTCAAACTGGTACCCTGGATCGCCCATGTGTCGCTTGATGAAGCGAACCACGTTGGGTGCGTCGACCAGCACCATCTTTACGGCTTCGTCGCCGACCACGCAGGCATCGCGACCATAAAAGTGAATCACCGACGCGGTGGTGCGCTGTCCCTCCGCGTTGGGCAGAATCACAGGCTTCCCGAAGGGATCGACGTAGGCGACCGCGGAGAACGTGGTCCCCAAGTCGATGCCGAGGATGATGCCTTCGTCTGCCATCCGGCTTGCCTACTCTTTGGTTCCGCTGCTACCGGATTCGCCTTCTGCTTCCACGCCAAACCGCGAGACCGCGACCTCTTCGGCGCGGAGCTGCTTGTCGCCGCGAGTGAAGCCGCGCTTGAGCACCGCTTGCACGTGCCAATCCTCCGCGGGGTTGGAGGTCGGCACCACGCGTACGGCCTTGTGAAGCTTGCGGTCGAAGCGCTCTACGCTCTCGCAGGGGATGACGTCGCGCCGATACAGAAGCTCGAGGAATTCATCCAACAGGTACTGGAAGCTGTCGGTGATGACGTCTGCGCTCATCTCTTTGCGCTCAATCGATTGCTGGAACCAGTTCAGCGAGTCGTAAAATAGCAGGAGGTCAAGGAGGAACGGCTTTTCCTGTTGGAAGACGAAGTCTTCTTTGTATTGGCGAAGCTCCTCATACAGCTGGTCGAAGGCCCGCTGCTGGGTGTCGTCCTGGCGCATCCGGTCCTGGATCAGGTCGTGCAACGCTTGCAGACGCTGGTTTACCGAGCCTGCTGGGTCGCTGGAGCCCGCGTGTGCTTGGATTGCAGCGAGGTTGGGTTCATCCGCCATTTTGGCCTCCAGAAAGCTCGGTCGCGAGATTGATAAACGTGCCCTGCAGTTCTACGGACTCGTTGCAGAAATGGTAGTCCTCGGCGCGGGACGCGAGGCTCTTCAGGAACTCGGGGCGCACCTGAGCTCCTACTCCGATGGTAATCACTCTTCCGCCAGAGGTGCGGATGCGATTGACCTCGGCGACGGCCGCTTCGGGGTCATCCGGGTGCCCGTCGGTGAGCACCATGTAGATGCGCTGCACGCCTGCGCGGTTCTTCATCATCTCGCGCGCGGCGAGCAGGCCGTCGGCGAGCGGCGTGGAGCCGATCGGCGTCAAGCCCTTGATCGCGTTCTCGAGGCGCCCAGGATCGGAGGTCAGCGGGCATACGACCCCGCCCGGGAACGCGATGACCGCGATTTGCCGATTCGGACCAAGGGAACGCTCCACAAACGAGAGCGCGGCCTTTCGCGCTTGCTCGATGTTCGTGCCGTACATCGACCCGGAGCAGTCGATCAGCAGCACCACGTTCATCGGCGCACGGTTCCGCGCGAGGTCTTCGAGGGTCACTGCGCCGGCCGCCAATCGGTGCGCGAGGGTTTGGCCGGTGTCGAGGTCCATCGACTCGACCTCGACGATGCCGTTCGCGTTGTAGCGAAACGTGACGGACAGCCTTGATTTTCCAGCTGCGCGCATCGGAATCCCGTAGAACTCGAAGTGCCCGAGCACGGCGCACTCCAAGGGATCGGTGTTCTCGCCTTGGACCAACCAGAGGTCCATCGTGCTCTGCCCGTCGTGCGAGGTGACGTAGTCATCCCGGGTGCGCTCGCAGGGGATCCGCGAATTGCGGTCGATGATCTTGGAGTTGAACAGCTTGCCGTCTTTGTAGACGACCATGCCGAGCGAGTGGGACGTGACGTCGTGGGTGCGGATGTCGACCGGCGGGGCTTCTCCGCTCGCGCGGCTCGCTTCGATCGCGGCGGTCAGGGCCGCGCCCAGCGCGATGCACTCGTCGGGGTTGATGTCGGTCGCGGCGTCGCGCCCGAACACCTTCTTGATCATGTCCCGCACCATCGGCATGCGCGTCGATCCGCCGGCGAGCACGACGGTGTCGATATCGTCCGCGTTCAGCTTGGCGTCTTCGAGCACATCGCGGGTCAAGGCTTCGCAGCGCGACACCAAGCCGTCGGTCAGCTCCTCGAACTTTTCCCGCGACAGCTCCAGTCGGAGGATCTTGCCGCGGAAGTCATAGAACAGGTTGACCTTCGGGCGCTTCGAGAGCGACAGCTTCGCGCTGGTCGCTTTGGAGCGCAGGTCATGGTAGGCCGCGAGGTCATCCAAGGGGTCCAGGTTGTGGCGCGCCTTGAACTGCTCCGCCGCATACTCGATCAGCTTGTCGTCCCACTCTTTGCCGCCCAGCTGGTGGTCGCCAGTGGTCGCGAGCACGTTGATGTCCCGCCCGCTGATCTCGACGATCGAAACGTCGAACGTGCCGCCGCCAAGGTCAAAGACCAGCACCTTTTTGCGCTCGCCCATGTTGGCGAGGCCGTAGGCGAAGGCCGCGGCCGTAGGCTCATTGAGCAGCGACAGCACCTTCAAGCCCGCGTACTCGCCCGCGCGGATGGTGGCCCGACGCTGCTTGTCGCCAAAGTAGGCGGGGACGGTGATCACCGCTTGATCGATGCGGTGACCGAGGCGCAGCTCGGCGTCGTGCTTCAACTTGGCAAGGATAAAGCCGGATAGTCGCTCGGGGGTGTAGGACTCCCCGCGGTATTCGAACGAGTAGTCGTCGTCGCCCATGTGACGCTTGATGAACTCGACCACCTGCTCCGGATACGCCACAGCCGATTGCTTGGCGTAGGTTCCGATGATCACTTCGTCACCTTCGAACAAGATCACCGACGGGGTGATGCGTTCGCCTTCGGCGTTGTGAAGGATCTCGGGGACCCCGTACTTGTTCACATGCGCGATGGCTGAGAAGGTAGTGCCGAGGTCGATCCCAACGGCGCGGGTGGACATGCGTAGGCTCCGAGACAATAGATAGCGGGCGCTCTATCGTGTCCGACCGCGGCGGGGGATAGACGTCGCGCATGCAGCTTGCATTTCCCGTCGTCTTGGCCACCGCTTCGTCGTGGCGCGCAGAGCTGCTCCGCGCCACTGGCGTCACGGTGGAGCTACACCCCGCCCCCATCGACGAGCACGCCGTGACCGCGTCCGACCCGGTCTCGCTTGCGCTTGCGCGTGCGATCGCCAAGGCCGAGGCGGTCGCTGCCGCGCGCACCGACGCAGAGGCGGTGATCATCGGGGCGGATCAGGTGGCGCATCTGGACGGCGAGGCGTTCGGAAAGCCGCTGGATCCGGACGATCATCGCCGGAGGCTTCGGTGGCTGCGCGGCCGTGTGCACACCTTGAGCACCGGCGTGTCGTTTCGCGGAAATCCTCGCTTGCGACTCGAGTCCAACGTGCCTTCACCCATGACGTGGGACTTTGTAGAGCACACGCAGATCCACGTTCGCGCCGATGTGACCGACGCCGAGATCGACGCGTACGTGGCCTCTGAAGACGGCAGCGGGTGCGCGGGGGGCTACCGGGCCGAGGGGCCGGGCGCCTGGCTGATCGCGCGCGCCGACGGGGACTGGAGCAACGTGATCGGGCTGCCGGTGTTCGCGGTGCTCGAGAGGTTGCGCCTCTTGAATGGCTTGTACGCCGGAGAGCGCAGGTAGCTGAATGGCGCTTGCTACCGCCTCCAGCGTATCCACAAGCCGTTTGCCTCGGTCATCCCCAGCTCCCGAAGCGCGGGGCCGACGTCGCCAAGCCGCTCCACCATCTCCGCGGGGGCCTTGAACGATCCGCTGCGCGACAAGCGGCGCACTTCGGCCGTCCACGCCTCGTAGAGATCCACCCGCACGGCGTGCGCTCCGAGGCGGATAAAGCCGAACGGCGGCCAGAAAGGAGCAGCGATGCTCCCCGCAAAGACGACGTTCGGGATCGGGTCGGCGCGCAGAACATCCGGAACGGCGTCGAAGCCCGCGGCCACCGCCGCCAGCACGCGACGTCCCGGATGGGTGACCTGAATCGAGAACGCCCATTGGGCCCCGAAGCGCACGCCGTGGTGCGCCAGCGACCTGCGCTCGTGCTCGGACAGCGACTCTCGGGCGCTGGTGACGCGCTCTAACGGCACCGTGCCAAGGCCCGCTTCGAGCAAGTAACGAACGCCCCCGCGCTGGGTCGCGCTCTCCCGCAGCGGTGCCAGCACGTCGGCGACACGGTCGCGGAGGATCGCGGCGAGTCGGCGCTCCACCTGCATCCGATCCGAGGGGCGGAGCCAGTCTCCGCGCAGCAGCTTGAGGCGAGGTTCCGCAGGAACAGGGCCGGGGAGCAGCCGGGCGACGCTCTCGCCGCGCCACTGCAAGGTCAGGTCGTCCCCGAGCCGGAAGTGCTCGCCCGCGTCGGCGAGCAGGGCCACGACGCGTTGGGCGACAGCGGGCTCTACGGCGGCGCGCACCGCCGCGGCACCTCCGCCCCGGTGTTGTGCTTCCGCGCTGCGAAATCCGATGCCATCGAGCACGCCGACGACGCGCCCCCCCAGTCGGACTTCGCCGCCTTGGACCACGCTGGTCGGAGCCGAGAGCGTGACCATCGATCGACGATCGACGAAGCGCGCCTGCAGCTCGGCGTGCAGCGCGTCGGACAGCCGGTTCTCGACCTCTGCGGCGTATTCCCTCAGGCTTCGGGCGTTGTCTACCCAGTCGGTGCGGTGCGTCAGGTACGCCCAGGTGCGGATCCACGCCAGACGTTGGGTGAGCGTGTCGATCCCCGCTGGATCGCCGTCCTCGCCGGAGGTGTCGATGCGGTCGAGCGACTCCATCGAGCGGCGCACCCATCCTTCGGCGAGCGATCCGTGGTCCACCAAGCGGAGGTACACGCGCAGCAGCAGCTCAGCGTGCGTCTCGGGCAATTGCTTGCGGTAGTCCGGCGTGCGGCAGACCTCCCAAAGCAGCGCGACCCGGTTGGGGTGCGTGGCGCGCGCGCGCACCTCCGGGTGGCGCGCGAGGATCGCGAAGGAGACCTCATCTTCGTCCGTCTCCGTGCGCTCCAGCTGCACGCCCAGCGCCGGGGGCGGCGCGAGCAAGCTGTCGCGTAAGGCGGTGAGCGAGGTGAAGTCAAGTCGCGCGGCGCGCCAGTAGAGCTTGCGCAGCGGCGGGAGCTGGTGACTCTCGATCGCGTCGATCATCGCGGTGTCGAGCGGATCCGAGGCCTCGGTGGTTCCGAAGGTGCCATCGGTCTGGTAGCGCCCCGCTCGCCCGGCGATCTGCGCCAACTCCGAAGGCTGGAGGCGACGAATCCGCTCGCCGTCGAACTTGTGCAGCGCCGCGAACGCGACGTGCTCCAGATCGAGGTTCAGCCCCATGCCGATGGCGTCGGTCGCGACCAAGACCGGGACCTCGCCGGACTGAAACATCGCCACCTGCGCGTTGCGGGTGCGCGGGGACAGCGCTCCGAGCACCACCGCGCAGCCGCCGTGCTTGCGGCGAGCCCGCTCAGCGAGCGCGTACACGGCGTCGGCCGAAAACGCGACGATCGCGCTTTTGGGAGGCAAGGCGCCAAGCTTGCAAAAGCCGGTGTGGGTGAGCTTGGAGAGCCGTGGCTGCGTGGTGATCGATGCCTCGGGGATCAGCCTGCGCACGGCCGGAGCGATGGTGTCCGAACCCAAAAAGAGCGTCGCTCGTGTGCCCCGCGCGTGCAGCAGGCGGTCGGTGAAGATGTGCCCGCGACCGCGGTCTCCAGCGAGCTGGATCTCGTCCACCACCAGCATGTCGACGGGGTGCGCGAGCGGCATCGCCTCCACCGTGCAGACCAAATACCGAGCGCCCGGTGGCGAACGACGCTCCTCTCCGGTGATCAACGCGACCTGTTGCTCGCCGACGCGCTGGGTGAGGCGATCGTAGACCTCGCGGGCCAGCAGCCGTAGCGGCAGGCCGATCATCCCCGAGTCGTAGCGAAGCAGCTGCTCGATCGCGACGTGGGTCTTGCCGGTGTTGGTCGGTCCGAGGATCGCGCTTACCCCCGCGGGGGGCGCTTCCGGGGTTGAAAACCCTGTAAACGGACGGGACATGCTCGCTCCAGCATCGGTGTGGACTACAGCTGACCGATCTCGCCGTTGGGCTCGCCGAGCCCGCGCTCCACATACATATTTACGATGGTTCCGGCTGTCTCTTCAAGCGCTTTTTGGGTGACGTTGATCACCGGCCAATGACGGTTCTTGCGGAACAGGTCCTCGGCGTACTCCAGCTCGGCGAGGATGTAGTCCAGCTGCCCGTAGTTGCTGTTGTTGCCCACGCGCATCGTGCGCAGGCGTTGCTTTCGGATGCCCTCCAGGGAGTCCGGATCGATCATCAGCGCGAACACCCGGCGCTGATCGACCTCCCACAGCTCGCGCGGGGGATCCCGGTCCAGGACCAGCGGCACGTTCGCCACTTTATAGCCCTTGTACGCGAGAAAAACCGAGAGGGGGGTCTTGGATGTGCGCGAGACGCCGACGAGCACTATGTCGGCTTGCTTGAGCATACGCGGCTCTTTGCCGTCGTCTACTTTGACCGTGAACTCCACAGCTTCGATGCGTCGAAAATACGCCTCGTCGGTGCGGTGCATCAGGCCGGGCTGGTTTTGCGGCGTGGACCCGAGCCATCCTGACAAGCCGGTGATGACGTTGCCGAGGACGTCGACCTGCAGCAAGCGGAACGCTTTGGCCAGCTCGTTCGCGAAGGTACGCTGCTCGGCAGAGACCAGCGACGTGACGACAAACGCTTGTTGGATCGCGGCTTGTTTGAGGATGCGCTCCAGCGTTTCCCGGTCGACGACGTTCGGGAAGAGGTGGACCTGCACCCGCGTGCCCTCGAACTGCCTGAGCGCAGCGCGGGTGACGCGGTCTGCGGTTTCGCCGGTGCCGTCGGAGAGGATGAAGATCGGGCGGGACATACCAACGCTTATCCCCTTGCGTGCCGCGTGTGGCACGCGTGTGCGCTGCTTGCCCGGCTGAGTCGCGGCACTCCACACCCGCGAGCGGCGTGATTAGACTTCGCGCATGATCGCGCTTGGGCTTTTTTTGCTGTTCACGGTGGTCCCGTTGCTGGAGACGTGGCTGTTGATCGAGGTGGGGCGTGCTGTCGGCGGCGCCCAGACGGTGTTCTGGCTGTTCGCGATGGGCGTGGCCGGGGCGTGGTTGGGGAAGCGCGCCGGTACGGGCGTGCTCCGGCAGGTGCAGCAGGATCTGCAAGCGGGAAAGAGCCCGGCTGACAGCGTGATCGAAGGCTTGTTGGTGGTGATCGGCTCGGTGTTGTTGATCACGCCGGGGTTGCTGTCGGACCTGACGGGCTTGTTGTTGTTCATCCCTCCGATCCGTCGCTGGCTCGCGCCGCGCTTCAAGGGGTGG
>CAIUMM010000004.1 GCA_903900265.1 uncultured Pseudomonadota bacterium | reverse complement strand
GCCGGAGGCGTCCTGCTCGCGCACCTTGATCGCATCGGCGTGGATGTCCTTCGCGGAGATCCCTTCACGCTCCAAGCTCGCGATCCGCAGCTTCGGAATCCGCATCTCGTCTTTTCCGATGACGTCCACCGACATGCGGTTTGAGCCCTTCTCCCGGTCGTCCCACTCCACCCCAGCGCCCGCGCTGCCCAGCATCGTGCCGACGTGGCTGCTCCCCAACACCGCGCTCAGCTTATCGAACAGGCCTGGCTCTTTGGGCGGTGACGACTCCGGCCCGCCGCGTCCGGCCGCGACGCTCGCCGCGAACGCATTTCCGCCCCCCGGCGCGGCGTTGGCCGAGAGCACCCGATTGGAGCCCCACGCGGGGCTGGGCGTCTCCGCCTCAGCGAGCGGAGCGGGGCTTTGGGAAGGGCGGTACGACTTGTCGCTCATGCTGCGAAGTGTACCCCTGTTTAGGCCCAAGGTGGCTCGGTTTCCTGCAAACAGAGGATAAGACCTGCGGGTGTTGCTGACGCTGCTGCTTGGGTGCCCCGCCGCCGATCTGGGCGTTGAGCTCCCTCCCGAGGGAATCGACGCGATCTCCGCCGAGGATCTCCGTCGCGACACCGAGCTATTTCTGCGCGAAGGCACCGCCGCCTGGCTGACCCGGATGGCGGCGATGAACGCCGTCCCGGTGGTGGGGGCGCGCATGTGCGTCGGTCAAGGCGCCGGGGCCGACCAGGAGCCTGCGCGTTGGTCCGCAGCCGATGTTTCGAAGGGCACCTTCACGCTGACGGACGCGGTGGACGCCGCCGCGTTGGTCAGCCTCGCGAAAGCGTGGGACACGCTCGGAAACAAGCCCGGCCCGCGCCTGTACTGCCTCGGCGACGGGCCCGGCCAACGCCTCCCGCCGATGAACACCACCGCGACCACGGTTCAAGCAGTGGACTTTCGCGATGTCGCGAAGACCCTCCGAAAAGTCGCGTTGTAGCCCGAGCTCGGGGGCCTTTAGATGTGCGCGCTCTTACCCAGCGCGACCGCGACGGCCTCGTACATCATCTCGCCGAGCGTCGGGTGCGCGTGCACCGTGTGGAGGAAGTGCTCCGCGGTGACTTCGGCGGAGCGCGCCATCACGAAGTTCGCGAGGAGCTCGCTCGCTTCGTGGCCGATGATGTGCGCGCCGAGGATCTCCCCGTGGCGCTTGTCGACCAGCACCTTCACGAAGCCTTCGGTGGCCCCTACGCCGCGGGCTTTGCCGTTGGCCGAATACGGGAACTTGCCGACAGTGTAGTCCTTGCCGAGCACTTTGCCTGCGGCGTTGAGCTGCCGCTCGGTCTGTCCCACCGACGCGATCTGCGGGTTGCAGTAGGTTGCAGCGGGCATGTTGCCGTAATCGACATCTGCCGCGTGCAAGCCCTTGATGCGGTCTACGCACACATGCGCCTCCATGTAGGCGGTGTGCGCGAGGGCAGGGGGCCCCGAGACATCGCCGATCGCGTAGACGCCGGGCACGTTGGTACGGAAGCTGGAGTCATGGGCGATCCAGTTGCCTTTCTGCAACACGACGCCCAGCTTCTCCAAGCCGATGCCCTCGACGTTCGGCGTGACACCGACCGCGATGAGGCAGTGCGAACCGCGCAGCACCGTGCCGTCTTTCAGCGTGACGGCAACGCCGTCGCCCTCGCGCACCGCGGAGGTGCACAGCGCGTTGGTCTTGACGTCGATCCCAAGCTTGCGGAAGCTCTTTTCGAGCTCAGCCGAAACTTCGTGGTCCTCGAGCGGGGTGAGGCGATCTCCGCCTTCTACGAGCGTGACCTTAGAGCCGAAGCAGCGGTAGAAATACGCAAACTCACACCCGATGGCGCCAGAGCCGAGCACGATCACATGCTCGGGCTGGATCGTCGACGCGATGGCCTCACGGTAGGTGACCACGCGCTCGCCATCAACGACCATGCCGGGGAACACCTTGGCGCGGGCGCCGGTCGCGACGAGGATGTGCTTGGCCTCCACAATCTGCTCGCCATCGGCGCTGCGCACGACGATGCGGCCGGGGCCCTGACCGGGAGCGGTGTCTACGTTCGCGGTGCCTTTGACCAGCTTGACGCCGTACTTCTTGAACAGGAACTGTACGCCGCGCTCGGACTGATCGGCGATCTTCCGCGAACGCCCGACCACCTTGGCAAAGTCAAAGCGCGGGTTGTCCGCCGCGAGCCCGAAGGACTCCATCTCGTGCGTGAGGAAGTGGTAGTTCTCGGCGGCCCGGAGCAGCGCCTTGGACGGGATGCATCCCCAGTTCAGACAGACGCCGCCAAGCTTCTCTTTTTCAATGCATACGGTGCTCAGGCCAAGCTGGCTCGCGCGGATCGCCGCAACGTAGCCTCCGGGGCCGGAACCGATGACCGCGACGTCGACAGACAGAGTTTCAACGGCGTTTTCTGCCATCAGAGCACCAACATCGCGGGGGCTTCTACGTAGGTGCGGAGCGCAAGAAGGAACTTGGCGCCCAGCGCGCCGTCGATCACGCGGTGGTCGCAGGTCATCGTGACCTTCATGCGCCAGCCTACAGCGAGCTGCCCGTTCACCACCACCGGCACCTGGTCGACGCTGCCGACCGCGAGGATCGCGGACTCGGGCGCGTTGATGATCGCCGTGAAGTTGTCGATGTTGAACATCCCGAGGTTCGAGATGGTCATCGTGCTGCCGGTGTACTCGTCGGTTTGAAGCTTGCCATCTTTGGCGCGCGTCGCGAGCTCACGCACCTCGGCGGCGATCGCGGTCACCGACTTCTGGTCGGCGTTGCGCACGACCGGAGTGATCAAGCCCTCGGGCAGCGCGACAGCCACGCCAATATCGACGGCGCCTCGCTCCACGATGGTGTCGCCCATCCACGCGGCGTTGACCGCAGGGACGTCGCGCAGGGAGCGCGCGACGGCCTTCAGGAACAGGTCGTTGTAGCTGATCTTCATTCCGGCCGAAGCCGCGGTGGCCTTCAACGCGACCATCGCGGTCATGTCAAACACCACGTTCAAGTAGAACACCGGCACCTGCTGGTGCACGTCCGTCAAGCGGCGCGAGATGGTCTTGCGCATCTGGGTGACACGCTTGCTGACATCGGCACGAGCGGGTGCGCCGCTGTGGCTTTGCGCGGCGGGCGCGGCGGCGGCGCTCTCCACATCGGCCTTGACGATGCGACCGTCCGGACCGGTGCCCGTGACGCGGTCCAGCTTCACGCCGAGCTCAGCGGCGACAGCACGGGCGAGGGGGCTTGCGCGCACGTGCGGCGCAGCCGCCACATAGACGCCGCGCGGCTCCATGATGCTCTCGTTGATCGGGCGGCCCGCCCAGGTGATCACCGGGGTGCTACCTGGCGTGGTGCGCGCAGGCGCGGCAGGGGCCTCAACGACCGGAGCAGGAGCGGGGGCCTCGGGAGCCGCAGCTACCGGAGCGGCGTGAGCCGGGGCGGCCGGAGCGGCAGGCGCAGCCGGAGCCGAGGCAGGTACCGCGGACCCCGAAGCGAGCGCGGCGTACTCGGAAAGCAGCGCGCTGATGTCCTCGGACGCGGAGGCGCCGATGATCGCGATGGGCCGGCCCGGCGGGATCTCGTCGCCCTCTTTGGCGAGCTGGCGGATCAAGACGCCGCGGTCAAAATACTCGATGTCCATCGTCGCTTTATCGGTCTCCACCGACGCGATCACCGACTGGGGCACCAACGCGCCGCCTTCGGGCACCGTCCACTTGGCGAGCACGCCAAGGGTCATGGTCGGGGTGGCTTGGGGCATCAACAGAAATTCAGCCATGAAAGCTCCTTGCTCGCGACGTTCGTCGCGTTGAAGACCTGCAGAACTAGCGGCGACCCATGACCTTGCGCGCAGCTTCGACCACGCGCTCGGGGGTGATGATCACCTGCTTCTCGAGCACGGTGGCGTAGGGCATCGGCACGTCGCGGTTGGTGACGCGGAGCACCGGCGCGTCGAGGAGGTCAAAACACGACTCCTGGATGCGCGCGACGATCTCGGCGCCCACGCCGGCAAACGCAAAGCCCTCTTGAACGACGACCACCCGATGGGTGCGCGCGACGGCCTCGAAGATCGCGTCGTGATCGAGGGGACGCAAGCTGCGCAGATCGAGCACAGCGGCGGACACGCCCTCCTTTTCGAGCAGCTCGGCGGCGCGCAGGCAGTTGATGACTTGTTTGCCCCACGAGATCAGCACGAGGTCGGTACCAGCGCGCTTTTCATCGGCTTTGCCGATGGGGATCAGGTACTCCTCGGCAGGGACCTCGCCCTTGACCGCGTACATCATCTCGCTCTCGAGGAAGATCACCGGGTTGTCGTCGCGGATGGACGACTTCAACAGGCCTTTTGCGTCGTAAGGCGTGCTCGGCGCGACGACCTTCAAGCCGGGAAAATGCGCGTAGATGCTCTCCACCGAGGTGGAGTGCTGCGACGCGAGGTTCTCAGCGGCGCCGTTGGGTCCGCGGAACACCATCGGAACTTTGTACTGCCCCGCCGACATCTGGTAGATGCGGGCGGCGGAGTTGATCACTTGGTCGTACGCGACAAGGCTGAAGTTGAAGGTCATGAACTCGATGATCGGGCGCATGCCCGCCATCGCCGCCCCGACGCCCAGGCCCGCGAATCCGTTTTCAGCGATCGGCGTGTCGACGACCCGGTCCGGACCGAACTCTTCGAGCATTCCTTGGCTGACCTTGTAGGCGCCATCGTAATCGGCGACTTCCTCGCCCATCAAGAAGATAGTCGGATCGCGGCGCATTTCTTCTACCATCGCTTGGCGGATGGCTTCACGCATTTGGATGACGGGCATAGGACTCCTGAGAGGCCGGGCAGCGTAATCCGCTGCGGGCAACAAGGCCTCGAAAGCATGGGTTGGAATTGCAGGGGCTGGTCAGCGCGGACACATCATACAACGAGCAATCCAGCGCGCCGAGCCGCCGCCCAGCCGCGTTGGAACCTCGAAAAGTCGCCTGGAAAAGTCGGAAGGACATGTTCGAGGCGCAAGCCTTCTCCTGCGGGCGTAGACGCGGCGATCACCTCGGCCAGCCACTCCAACGCCCGACGCGGGCCACGGACCCGCTCGACGCCGTCCATGTGGTGCAACAACAAGCCGCCTTGGGCCTCGTCGTCTGCTTCGAGCACCTCGCCACCGGTCCACAGCAGCCGCCCAGAAGTGGCGGGCTCGTCCGCCGCGACCATCGTCGCAACGTAGTCCGCGGCGAGCGACGTCGCGGGCATCGTCACGGTGAACCAGCTTTGGAGCGGCGCATCGAGGCCATCCCCGCGCATCCAAGCGGACAGCGCCTTCGCCAGCGGATCGTCAAAGGCATCGTGACGTCCGCCCAACGGATCTTCGTGATCCACGTCGTTCTCAGCGAACGCCCGGGGCGCGACCGGGACGCGCATCCCCCACGATTCGGGATTTTCCGACATCCCCGAGTGACGCGTGAGCACAAAGCGGTGCCAGAACGCCGAGTCCAGCACGCCCGCAGCGAACATCTGGCGCACCGTCTCCATCGCGTCCATGCTCTCCTGATCGGTCTGGGTGGGGAACCCATACATCAGATAGGCGTGGACGCGGACCCCAGTTGCACGAAACGCGAGCGCGGCGCGAACCACCTGATCGATGGTCACGCCCTTCTGCATTTTTTCGAGGATGCGCGGGCTGGCGACCTCGAGCCCGCCGGTCACGGCGATCAAGCCAGCGTGCGCGCAGAGCCGCGCCAAATCGGGCGTCCACGCGCGTTCAAAGCGGATGTTTCCCCAAAAACTCGCGCCAATGCCGCGCTCCAACACCGCGAGCGCGAGGTCGCGCATCCCCCGCGGGGGCACGGCCTCGTCGACGAGATGAAAGCCCGATTGCCCGGTGGTCGCGATGAGCTCGACCATCGCATCGGCTAAGTGCGCGGTCCGGTTGGGACGGAAGCCGGCGATGTAGTCGAGCTGGATGTCGCAGAACGAGCACTTCTTCCAGTAGCATCCATGCGCGACGGTGAGCTTGTTCCAGCGCCCGTCGCCCCACAGCCGGTGCGTGGGGTTAATGCTGTCGACGAGCTGCAGATAGTCCCCGAGCGGCAGAGCGCCGTAGGACGCAGCACAGGCAGCGGGCTCATCATGGTGCAGGTTTTCGAGTCGACCCGACGCGGTGATCGTGCGGTGACGCGCGTCCCCCTCGCCATTCATCCACCGGATCCACGCCAGCAACGGGCCTTCGCCGTCGTCCAGACACACGGCGTCCACAAAGCTCCAGAGCGCTGGCTCCGATACATTTCGCAGCTCGGTGTTCGCATATCCGCCGCCCAGCAGCACCGTCGCCCCGCGCTGGCGCAGCGCGCGGCCGATGCGGAGCGCCCCATACAGGTTGCCCGGGAAGGGCACCGACAAGCCGACCAGATCGCCGGCTTGTACCGGTAGATCGGCGACCAGCGCGTCCAGCGCTACGTCCACCAGCGTCGTCTCCTGTAGACGCTCGGCGAGCCCTGAGAACGCCACCGGACCGGTCGCGAGGTGGCGCTGGTAATGGGACAGCGCAAATCCAGGGTCCAGCCGCGCCCACAGGTCTGCGATATCGGCCAAGTACAACGTGGCAAGTCGTCGCGCAGCGTCGTCTATCGCGAGGTCCCCGAACGCCCCCAGCTCGCCGGACGCCGCAGCCGCTTCGATGCGAGGGGTTCGAGGCAAAAAGGGCGTTTCGAGGATGCGCGGCCCCAAGCCACGATCCCGCCCTTGCAAGAACCGGATCACGCCGTCCATCGCCCGCTCGTGTGCGCCTTGCAACGCGATCGCACGCCAAGCATCGTCGTCCAGATCCTGCGTCTCGGCCAGCTCCGCGAGCGCAGGAAAAAGCTGGGCCAAGCCTGCTCGGGAGCACAGCTTCAGCACCAAAGCCAAACCGAGATCGTGCTGCTCGGTCGCGATCCCGTGCCCCGCGAGCGCGCGGCTCAAATACGCCGTGGACGGGTACGGCGTATTGAGCTGCGTAAGCGGCGGAAGGACGAGGTGTACCCGCACGCGCTACTCGGGCTTGGCCTTGGCAGCGCGACGAGGGCGGCGGGCGCGAGGCTCAGCGTCTGCGGGCGCTTCATCCGTCGCAGAGGCTACCGGCACCGCGACGGCTTCCGTGGTCCCTGCGGCGGGCGGATCGGGCGGGAACAACGCGTCCAGCTCGCGCTCTGCTGCGCTCTTGCGGGGGCCTGCGGAGCGTCCCGAGCGGGCTTCCACGCGGGCCGGCGGTGCGATGGGGGTTTCGACGGTCGGCTCAGCGACGATCGCGTCCGCATCGTCCGTCGCGGCAGCTTCGGCGGTAGACCCCGCGGACTTGCGACGGCGGCGGCGGCGGCGACGACCTGAAGCCTCGGATGTAGCGCCTTCGCTCCCGTCGTCTGCAGCTTCGGTCGCCGCGTCATCGCCAGCGTCCTCGGAGGCTTCGATAGAGCCCGCCACGGCCGGCTCGGCTTCCTGCAGGGCGGGCGGAACCTCCGAGCGCAGCCGCGTGCTCGTCGCCGGCGCGGTGCTGGCGCCGTTCGGGCTCCCGAACACGTCGATCATCGCGGCGGGATCGAGCACGTCGCCTGCTTCCGCCAACGCGGCGCGGCCAAACACGATCAGCATCTGCCGCAACGCTTCGGCGGAGTCGGGAGGTACAAACGGCGAGGTCGGCGTACGCGCCGTGTCCCCGTCGTCGCCCTCAAACGCGCCGCCGCGCAGCAAGGTGTTGAGGATGCCCTTGACGACGCGTGCAGGGATGGCGGTGCGCTCGTTGCGCACGCGGCGGAGCAGGTCGCCGATCAAGTACTCGACCGCGCAGGTGCGTCCCCGGCGGGCGCGCTCCTGACACGCCGCGACAAACTGCTCGGTCACCCACAGCCGGTCGGCCATGGTGCCGATGTCGGTGCCCAGCTCGACCAAGCGGTTGAGCAGCGCGCGTTCCCCGTCCCGCGTGGGCGCGAGCGAAGGCACCGGGCGCTCTTCGCGCGGCTCCCGGGGACGTTCGCTGCGATCTCCGCCGCGATCCCCGCTCCGATCGGCGCCGCGGTCGGCACCGGCACGCTCGCCGCGATCCCCGCCCGAGCGGTCGTTGCGATCCCCGCCCGATCGGTCCCCGCGGTCGCTGGAGCGCTCGCCGCGGTCCTCCCGCGAGAGCGGGAGCTCGACGCGGTAACCACCCGCGCGATCATCGCGGAAAAGGCGTACGAGGCCTTTTTCCTGCGCGAGCTCGAGAAACAACGCGAAGGTACGGAAGCCGAGCTCGACCTCCGAAAACGTCGGCGACTTGCGCTTCATCGAGGTCTTCAAGATGCTCGCGTGCACCGCACCGGACTCCTCGCGGGCGAGGTTCTCGAGCGTCTCCAACAACAGGTCGAAGGCTTCATCGCGCGTCAGCGAGCCCTTCTCTCCGCTCTCGGGTCCGAAGTGTTCGATGCGACCTTCTTTGCGAAGGGTGTCGTAGAACATGAACTCGTCGCAGACATCGGCGATGAGGCGACTGGTGGAGCCTTTGGTGCCGAGGCCGATGACGCGCTTGTTCAGCTCTTTCAAGCGCATAACCAGCGGCGTGAAGTCGCTGTCGCCCGAGAGGATGATGAAGGTGTCGACGTAGCTGCGGGTGTAGGCGATCTCCATCGCGTCGACGACCAGCGCGATGTCGGCGCGGTTTTTGGCGCCCATGCCGTGGGCGGTCAGCTCCATCATGTTGACGCCGCTGAACACCATGTCTTGCTTGAAGCGCGACCAGCGGGTCCAGTCTGCGTACGCGCGTGAGACCAAGATGCGGCCTTTGTCTTTCAGGCGGCGCATGACCATGCGAACATCGAAGTTGCCGAGCCCTTCTTTGTCGCAACCGGTGGCGACATTTTCGAAGTCGATGAGTACGGCGATATTTGCTTCCATTTCTTCTCTTGCGCACGGGGCGCGGGGGCTTCAGGCGGGTGCTGGGGCGGGGAGGGGATGCGGGGCAAGGGGGATAACCCGGGTTACCGTTGAGCGATGTCTGACACGTCTTCGAGTCCTTCTTCTGCAGCCACTACGCCCGCCTCCAGCGCCGTCGGATCGTTCTCCGGTTCTCAGCGCTACATCGCCGATGAGTCGCTGCTGGCCGACGTGAACGCAGCCGTGGTGCTCGGGCGCCCGCTGCTCGTCAAAGGCGAGCCGGGCACCGGAAAAACAATGTTGGCGAGCGCGGTCGCCGAGGCCTTGGGGATGCCGCTGCGCATCTGGTCGATCAAGTCCACCACCAAAGCCATCGACGGCCTGTACCACTACGACGTCGTGCAGCGCCTGAACGACGCGCGCTTCGGCGAAGGTGACACCAAGGACCTGCGTCGCTACATCCGCCTCGGCGTGTTGGGGCAGGCGTTCTCCGCAGAGCGGCAGGAGGTCGTGCTCATCGACGAGATCGACAAGGCCGACCTCGAATTCCCCAACGACCTGCTCCGCGAGCTCGATGAGATGGCCTTCCACATCCCCGAGCTGGACGAGACCGTGCGTGCCAAGCACCGGCCCATCCTGATCATCACGTCCAACGCGGAAAAAGAGCTACCCGACGCGTTCCTGCGCCGGTGTTTGTTTCACTTCATCGCGTTCCCCGACAAAGATCGGATGCGTCGCATCGTCGATGTGCACCTTCCCGGGCTGCCCGAGCGGATGCTGGACGTGGCGTTCACCAAGTTCTACGCGCTTCGTCGCCAAGACGGCCTCCGCAAAAAGCCCAGCACCAGCGAGCTCGTAGACTGGTTGACGGTGTTGGTCCGCATGGGTGTCAGCCCCGAGGACGTCACCGCGCGCTTCCCATTCGCCGGTGTGCTGCTCAAGCAGGAGCAGGATTTGGAAGCGGCACGTCGTAGCCCCGGAACACGCGGCTGATGCTGCTGGGCCTGCTCTACAACCTGCGCTCCCAGAACCTGAAGGTCGGGGTCGGCGAGTGGCTGACCTTCCTGCAGGGGCTGCAAGGCGGGCTCGCCGAGAACCTGACCGGCGTGTACCAGTTAGGGAGGACCGTGCTGGTGCACAACGAAGCGCACTTTGACGCCTATGACCTTGCGTTCAGCGCGACGTTCAAGGGCGTGGAGCTGCCCGACGACTTCAAGTCCAAGCTCGCGGACTGGCTGGAGCAAGCGCTGGCCGACGCGAAGGAGTGGAAGGGCGGCAAGGGCGCGGGCTTCGAGAGCATGGAAGAGCTGATGCGCGAGTACGAAAAGCGGCTGCGCGAGCAAAAGGAGCGCCACGACGGGGGCAGTCGCTGGATCGGAACCGGCGGGTCCTCCCCCTTCGGAAACAGCGGCAAGTCCGACGGCGGCGTGCGGGTCGGCGGCAAAGGCGGCGGCGGCGGAGCGGTCGCCGTCGCGGAGGAGCGTCAATGGGCTGGCTACCGCACCGACATGACGCTGGACGTGCGGGACTTCAAGGTTGCGCTGCGGGCGCTGCGAAACTTCGTCCGGGAGGGGCGCAGCAAGCTGGACCTGCCGCTCACCATCGAGCGCACGTGCAGCAACGCGGGCGAGATCGAGCTTGCAGAAAGACCTGAGCGTATCAATCGTATGCGGCTGGTATTGTTGATGGATACGGGTGGTTCGATGGAGCCACACGCGGCGCTGGTCTCCCGATTGTTCACCGCCGCCAACGAGATGAAGACCTTCAAGACCTTTGACGCCTGGTACTTTCACAACTGCCCTTACCGCTATCTGTACCGGGACTACGCCACCTTCGACCGCAAAGCCACCGCTGAGGTGCTGCGCGAGCTCACGCCCGAGCATCGCGTCGTGTGGGTGGGAGACGCCTCGATGGCGCCCTGGGAGCTGTTCTCCTCCGGCTGGGGCAACGAAGGGCCGAACGGCTTTGAGAACATCCGCGCGATCTCTCGGAGCTGTCCTGCGAGCATCTGGCTCAACCCGGACCCCGAGCGGTTCTGGGATCATCCCACCGTCAACGCGATCGGCGGGGCGGTGAAGATGTTTCCGTTGACCATCGACGGGTTGAAGCGCGGCGTCCGGCACCTCCGCAAGCCGATCTCCGAGCTCACCGCGGCCAGCTGAGCCGCCGGCCAGAGCGCCGTCAGGGCTGCTGCTCGACCAACATCGTCAGCGACGACGTCAACGTGGCTGGCGTCGGCGCCAAGCCGATCAGCGGCTGAAAGGGCACCGTGGCCTTCACGCTGAGCAGCAGGTTGGGCGAGGCGGCCGAATACGCCGCGGTGACAGTGCGCCCGGCGGTCGCAAACTTGTAGTCGGTGAGCGCGGTGTCGACGCGCGTCGTAGCGGTGGCGAGCGGGTCTGGCGTCGCAGTGGTCGCTTTCATCACGCCGAGCCGGGCACCTTCGCGCACCGCCGCCTGTAGGTTGGTCTGCTGAAAGAACACCCACCCGAAGTCCAGAACCCCGGAGAGCAGCGCGATGAACACCGGCAAGATGAGCGCGAACTCGATTGCTGCTCCCCCTGATTGGCCGGTACGGGCACGTAGGGCAGCAGGTAGTGCGGAAACATACACAGGTGTCAACCACATGAATCTCAGCCTACGCACGCATCGATGCTTCGTGTGGCTACGATTTTCATATTCTTTCAGGGATATTTTCGGCGAGCGCCCTCAACGCCGGTGACGATGCGTAGCTTCACGTAGAGGTTGAAGTTTCCATGCACACACGTCGTCGCCGTCGGTCTGGAAACATCGCCGTACTCTTCGCGTTGTGCATGACGGTCATCCTCGCGGTCGGGTCGTTGACCATCGACCTCGGCTATGCCCGCACCGCGCAGCAGCAGCTCCAGTATGTCGCGGACGCCGCGGCCATGGGTGCCGCGCGCAGCCTGAACGGCACCGCCGCGGGCATCACCAACGCCCGCAGCCAAGCCCAGCGGATCGCCACGGCCAACACCGTCGCCGGTCAGACGTTCGCGTTGGACGCGAACACCGGCAACGCAGCAGACGGCGACATTGTGATCGGCGTTTGGAGCGATGGGGTTTTCACCCCATCGACCAGCGCAACCCAAGCCAACGCTGTTCGCGTGCACGCGTCGGTCGCTGGGATCGACACGTTCTTCGCGAAGATCGCCTTCGGCAAAGGCTCAATGACCGCAGGCGCGGACAGCACCGCCAAGGCATTGAGCGGAAATGCAGGTGGCGTCAGCTGTTTTCTGCCCATCGCGATGCCGCTGTGCGAGCTGGAGACCTACGGGAAGTCCGGCCTCCAGTCCAGAACGTTGAAGCTGAACCCGCCCGGCCTGGACAACATCGGGTGGGTGCGCCCCGACGCTAATCCGAGCGCTGCGTGGCTGAAAAGCCAGCTTACCAGCTGCACGGCGGACGGAGCGACCACCATCGAGGACACCGCGTATCTGCAGAACGGAATGGACGCGGCGGTAGGCGCCCAGCTCGCGAGCACGATCGCCTCGTCGAGCACGCGTTGGAGCCCCTCTTGGGGCACCATTCCCGCTCGCCAGAGCGGCAGCGCGATCTCCGCCACCAACTACGGAAAGACCCTCGAAGGGCCGATGATCATCTTCGACGGAGGGCCGGAGTTCTGCACGTCGTCGGGGGGCAACTTCACGAAGAACTACCCCACCGTCGGGTACGTCTGGGGCGCGATCTACGACCTGAAGACCTCGGGCGCCGCCGCCACCCGCAACATGTACATCCACGCGGACACATCGACGGTGCACGCGATGGGCACTCAGGCCGGGGGCGTGGACGCCGGCGTAACGGTCACGGCATCCGGGTCACTGGTCGAGTAACGGATCGAACGTACAAAAAATAGGGGTCAGGTTGTTACCATTACACTTTAGCGGAAAGTGTAATGGTAACAACCTGACACCTGTCCCAATTCCGCGCGTTAGTCGGATGGGCGATGCTCATCCTGCTGCTCGCTTGTGCCCGGCGCTCCCCGTCCCCTGCGGACAGTCAGGATTCTGCGGATTCTCAGCATGAGACCGGCGAAACCGCAGCTCCAGATGATCCGCCCGGCGTGTGGCGCATCGGTCCCCCGGCCCCCAGCGTCGGGATCTACGGCATCGCCGCCCACCCGGACGGCACCGAGATCTACGTCTCCAACCTGCATGTCCCGTGGATCACCGTCGTCGACCCGACGACTGGAGCCTGGGCCGGGGCCATTCCCCTCGGCGTGGACAGCCCCTCCTTCCCGGTGCTCGCGGTCACCGGACGCACCCTGTGGGCGACGGCGTTCAACCTCGCAGAGGTGCTCCGCTACGACGTCGACACCCACGAAGCGCTCGCGCCCGTCGTCCCGTCCGCTCCCCCCGTCGCGATCACCCCGGCCGCGTCCGGTGGGCTGTGGATCGGGCTCGCGGATGCGTCTGCGGTTCGGTACGAGGACGCCGTCGCGCTGGAGCATGTCGCGTTGCCGGTGGTCCCCAGCGCGCTCGCTTCGGACGCGACCGGCCTCGCGTATCTGTCCGCAGATGCGCACACCGTCGGCTTCATAGGCGCTGCGGGCTCGTGGTCCGCCACCATCGACGCCGACACGCTGAACAGCGTCGCGGTGCTCGATGGCGCGGTCTACGTCACCGAGCGCAGCTCTGGGGACGTCATCGCCGTTCGAGACGGCGCGGTCGTCGGGCGTGTCCACGCCGGCTCCGACACCTTCACCGTGCTCGCAGACGGCGACCATCTGCTCGTCACCAACCGTCAGGGCGCGGAGCTCCCGGCCTCCGGCGCGTACGAAGGTGCGCCCGGTCAGGTGATCGCGCTGTCGTCGTCGCTCGAACGCCTCTGGACGACCGATTTTGACCGGACCGTGCACTTCATCGCGTTGAGCGGGGACCACGGCTGGGTCGCCAATGAAGACGCGCTCCATCTCTCCGCCTTCGATCGCCAAACCGGCGCGGCCGTCCTGTCCGGTCCGCCCGTCGGCTTGACCCTCGACTCGTTTGCCGTCTACGACGACACCCTGTGGTTTCCCAGTCATCTGACCGACGAGATCTGGTCGTTGGACGGCGCGCAGATCCAGACGTGCGGCTGGCCGCTGGTCGCAGTTCCGAAGGACGACGACCTGTGGTTCCCGTGCCAGATGACCGGAGAGCTTGGGCACGCCAACGGCGCAACCACACAGATCGCGACTACGTTTCAGACCGACTGCGGGGACGACGCCCTGTGCACCAGCCACGATCTGCTGCTGGACGCCACCCTGCACGACGGCGAGCTTTGGTACTCCGATCCCTACGATCAAACCGTGCGCTCAGCGAGCGGCGCCCGCGTCGCGCTCGCGCCGGTCGCGGAGGAGGCGGAGCACGCCCAACACATGGCGCTGGTGTCCCTCGGCGACACGCTCTACGCTTTTGAGCCCCGTGACCAGAAGATCTACGCGTTGTCCGACGGCGCGCTCAACCCGGTCGCGACGGTCTCGGGCGGCACCGCCGATTTTGCGCTGGTCGCCGACCAAGATCGACTTTGGGCCGGTGGCGCTTCGCTCGATGGCCAGCGCGTGCGCGGCATCGTGCAGGCTGCGGGGGAGGGCGTGGTGCTCGCGATCGATGGCTGGGACCTCATCGCCTACGACCGCGAGACGCTGATCGAGGTAGGGCGCCGGGACCTCTCTACGTTGCGCGTGCCGTTGAGCCCGAGCCCGATGGGCGATCCGCGCCCCGTGCGCCTGAAGGTGGAAGGCGGTGTCGTGTGGGTGGCGAACGTGATGCGCGGCACCGTAGAGCGCCTTTCGCTGCCAGGGCTTGACCTGTTGGGCACCGACGAGGTGCGCGCCGTCGGACGTTGGAGCGATTTGCCCGGCGTGTGGTAACGCTGGCCACGCATCGCGATAAGCCCCGGCGTCATGGCCTACCTGTCACTTCGCCCCATCGGGCACCCG
Organism: uncultured Pseudomonadota bacterium; assembly: GCA_903900265.1. Lineage (GTDB taxonomy): Bacteria > Myxococcota_A > UBA796 > UBA796 > SXON01 > CAIUMM01. The sequence goes on along the minus strand of CAIUMM010000004.1, from coordinate 4,582 downwards.
CTCTCCCATCTCGCAGACGCCGCAACCCTCCAACGTGCCGGTGACGAAGCCGCCCGCCGAGAGGCTGCGCTCGCCGAAAAGCTCGACGTGGTGCGGGCCGGATGGGGCGCCGAGCGCGTCCATGAAAAGGACAAGCTGACGACCTGGGAGCGCATCGCCCTGTTGGCGGATGAAGGCACCGAGGCGCTGCCGCTGCAGTCGCTGGTCAACTGGGGGCGCGCCTTCAAGGGCTCGAAGAAGCTCGCGCCGGGCGCGGGCGTCGTCAACGCGCTGGTCACGATTCACGGTCGCCAGACGATGGTGATCGCCAACGACAACACCGTAGCGTCCGGCTCCTGGTGGCCCCTCTCGCCGGAGAAGATCCAGCGCGGCCAACAGATCGCGTTGAAGCTGAAGATCCCTGTGGTGTACCTCGTGGACTGCTCGGGGCTGTTCTTGCCGGAGCAGGCGCTCTCGTTCCCAGGCGCCAAAGGCGCGGGCCACATCTTCAAGATGAACAGCTTGCTGGCGAAGAACGGCGTTCCGCAGATCGCCGGGGTGTTCGGCGATTGCATCGCGGGCGGCGGCTACATGCCGATCATCTCCGACCGCGTGTACATGACCGAGCAGGCGTACATGGTCATCGCTGGCGCCGCGCTGATCAAGGGCGCGAAGTCGCTGAAGCTGACCTCGCTGGACATCGGCGGACCCGAGGTGCACGTGCACCAGTCGGCGTGCGCGGACGTGCGGGTGCCGGATGACGTGGTGTGCATCACCCGAATCCGCGAGGAGATCGCGCGCCTCCCGACCAGCGGCGCGGCGTTCTACCGAGGGGATGTGGCGCCTTCGGTGCCAGCGTTCGCGACCGAAGAGCTCGCGTCGATCGTGCCCGCCGATCCGCGTCACATCTACGACATGCGCGAGGTGCTCGCGCGCCTCGTGGACGACTCGTTGTTCGCCGAGATCATGCCAGATGTAGGCCCGGAGATGATCACCGGCGTCGGGCGGGTCAACGGACTCTGGTGCGCGTTCATCGCCAACAACCTAGAACCAACCGCGCACCCGGATCTCCCGGGGCGCCAGCGCGCCGGCGGCATCCTCTACCGCGAGGGCATCGCCAAAATCTCCGCGTTCTCCCGCGCTTGCAACGAAGACGGCATCCCGCTGGTCTGGTTGCAGGACATCGCCGGTTTTGACATCGGCGTCGAAGCCGAGGTGCAAGGACTGCTGGGCTACGGGAGCTCGCTGATCTACACCAACTCAACGAATACAACGCCGATGATCACCGTGCTGCTGCGCAAGGCCAGCGGCGCTGGCTACTACGCGTTGGCGGGCCTGCCGTACGACCCGGTGGTGCAGCTCTCCACGCCGCTCACGCGCCTCGCGGTGATGGAGGGACGCACGCTGGCGATCGCTGCGTTCAACACCAAGCTCGACGACGATTTTGAGATCGCCAGCACCGATCCGGCAGAGCGCGAGCAGATCGCCAAGGCGATGGAGGAGACCGCGGCGCGCATCGAAGCCGACATGGATCCGGTCGCCGCCGCGGCGCGCATGGACACCGATGAGGTCGTGCCGCTCGGACGGCTACGCGCGCACCTCGAGCGCTTGCTCGAGGCCGCGTGGCAGTCGCCGCGGCCCTTGCGCAATCCCCGGATCTGGAGCCTGCATGATCTCGTCGCGCTGACCAAGCCACAGGCGAGCGCCGCCGTCGCTGGAGCGTCCAAGACCCTCGTGGTCGCAGCGGAAGCCGCGGTGGAAGGCTTGACGCCAGTGCGCGTCGCGGCGGACGGGACGTTCTGGCTGCGCCCGGGTCCTCGGGATCCGATCTTCCTCGAGCCCGGCGCTGCGGTGCCCGTGGGTGCTTCGGTCGGGCTGCTCGAAGTCATGAAGACCTTCGCTCCGGTGCGCAGCGGCTCGGTGGGCGTGTTTGAGCGCTACGCCGTCGCGGACGGCGCGGCGGTCAGCGCCGGAGACGTCGTCGCCTGGCTCAAGTAGGCCGCACGCCCGTGTAGCCGTGGGCCTGAAACCAGGCCCATGCGTCCGCGAACGCGACGTCGAGCGGGGTCGGGGCGATCCCCAGCAGCCTCTCCGCTTTGCTGGGGTCAAAATAGTGAGGGAGAAAGCTCATCCGCGTGCTCGCCGGGTTGATGTCGCCCTCGGGGATGCCGATCAGACGCGGCGCGTGCAGCATCGTCGCGACCGCGAGGCCCAGCCAACGCGGGGTCTCAGCGAGCGGGGGCCGCACACCGACGACCTTCGCCATGCGCGTCCACGCTTCCACGTAGCTTAGGTTCTCATTTCCGAGGATCCACGCGCTGCCACGCGGCGCGAGCTTCGGATCCGCCACGCGCAGGATCCCCGCTACGACGTCCCGCACATCGACGAAGTTGTTGCCGCCCCGAGGTGCGATCAGGCCTTTGCCGCGGGCGATCTCCAGCAGCATTTTTCCTGAGGAAGGTCCCCAATCGTACGGCCCAATCATGTACGTCGGATGGACGATGACCGCGTCCAATCCGTCCGCGATGGCGCTGCGAACGACGCGATCTGCCGCGCGTTTGGTGTCGACGTAGGGGACGCCGCCTTCTTCCGGGCGGGGCGCGGTCTCTTCGGTGGCCGGGCGCTCGCGGGTGCCGAGGCCGAGGGCGTCGACGCTGGACACCTGGATCAACCTTGCCTGCGGGCCTGCCCCCGAAGGGAACACCGCCCGCATCGCGTCACAGAGGGCCTGCGTGCCGCCGACGTTCACGCGCTCCATCGCTTCGCGTCCAGTGACCCCTACCTTCACGCTCGCCGCAGCGTGCACCACCACGTCTGCCCCAGCCACCAGCGTGCGCAGAGGGCCCGATTCAAGCTCCCCAACCACAACTTCGACAGGAAGGCCCGCGATCTCTCGCCGGACCGCTCCGCGGACGAGCACGCGCACCCGCGCCCCGTCCGCGCACAGCTGGCGTACGAGGTTGTTGCCTAAAAGTCCGGTCGCGCCGGTCACCGCCCAAAGCTTCGCCATGCTCCCCGGCTAACGTAAAGGTGAATGCTCGGACATCCGGCTGGACCACCGTCTGGACAGGCTCGCCTACGCCCGATAGCCCGAACGCGACGCCACCGGAGTGTCTGGATGTCGCTGTTCCCCGAAGGCCGCCGCTCGCTCACCGCGTACGCTTACCAACTTGGCCCTGCGTTCGCGTATCAACCCGCGCACCGCTACATCGCCGCCGACATCGACGTCAGCGAAGGGGTCTGGCTGGACATCGGCTGCGGTCCAGGCTGGCTGGCGATTTTTGCGGGTGCAGGCAAGCCAGAGCTCGACGTCATCGGCATCGACACCTCCAAGACGATGATCGGGATCGCCGAGAACAACAAAGCCGGCCGTCTGAACATCACTTTTCGCGAGATGTCCGGCGCGGACATCGTGTACCCGGCGCACACCTTCGACGTCGTGACCGCGGTACAGACCGCGCACCACTGGCAGGATCCCGCGGCGATCTTGACCGAGGCGTACCGCGTGATGAAACCCGGGGGGAAACTCTACATTTACGAAGCCGACCCGGACGCGCAGGTGCCCGCGGATTGGATCCGGCGCCGCGGGGTATGGCCTACCGATGGCGTACTCCGGCGCCGCTGGAAGAAGTGGGGCATGGACCAAGCGCGCTGGAACGGGCTGAAAGCCGCGGTGCTCGCGTCGCCGTTCGGTCAGGCCGCGAGTGCCGATCCCGACGAGAACATCAGCGATGAGCGCCACGGCTTCTACCGCCGCATGGTCTGCACCCGCCCCGCGTAGCTCCGGCTCGCTCAGCGCCGCCTACTCGCGCTCGATCTGATCGACGACCGCTTGGCAGAAGGGGATGAGCCCGCGGTGCAGGATCAGCAGCGCCTCGGGGTACCGGTCGGTCAGCCGGGGATCGCTGACCGCGGAGTCCCAGAGCACGACGACGTCGGACTCGCCGGTGTCCGGCAACGGACCGCGGCTGAGGTGCGGATAAAACCGGAGCTCAATTCGCGGATCCAAGCCTTGCTTGAACTCCCGCTGCCACGCCGCCGCGCCGCCATGAACGACGATGCGCTTTTTGCCGTTGATGAGCAACGCGGTCGACATGCGCGCCAACGCCGTACGCACCGCGGTCGCCGTGCATCGCTCGCTGCGCTCGGGCCCGACCACCACCGGAACGATCCCCGCCGGGCAGTCCTCTCCCGGCCCGATGAGCAGCATGCGCTCGTCCAGCAGCGCCTGAAACACCTGCGGATTGGCGACATGCAAAGGCTCCAGCAGCTCTTGCAGGCGGTGCGCCTCTCCCCATGCGCGCAGCGCATGGGCGATCTCGTCGTCGCCTAAGAGACCGCGGCGCAGAAACGCCTCGCGCACCGACTGGCGGGGCTCCCGCACCGAAGCCACGGCCAGCGCACGCAACAGCGCGCGACGATGGTTCTCGGACGTCGCCAGCTCCTGCTCGACCGCGGCGATGCGCTCTTTGCTTTGCGCGAGCTCGCTCTCGGTGGCGTGCAACAAGCCCCGCAAGCCGGCGATCTCAGCGGTCGCAGCGGAGACGGGGACGGGCTCTACCTTGGAAACGGCTGGCTTAGCAGCTGTCGGAGACGCATTCGG
>CAIUMM010000003.1 GCA_903900265.1 uncultured Pseudomonadota bacterium | reverse complement strand
CACCACGCTCGCCGAGGCCCAAGCCGCGATGCGGGAAGGGCTGGAGTCCCACAGAGCCACGTTCGTGTCCGGGGTCCCGGATGGCGTCCGCTTGGCGGTCTCCGTGCCCTTCGACTGCCCCGACGGCTCGCGCGAGTACCTCTGGGTCGAGGTGCAACGTTGGGAAGGGAGTCGGCTGACCGGCCACGTCATCAGCTCCCCTACGCGCACCCGGGCAGCGCAAAAGGGACAAAGCGTAGTCGTCGACCAAGGCAGCGTCTTCGACTACCTCCTCAAACGTTCGGATGGAACCCGGGAAGGCGACACTGTAGGCGCGTTCGTGCGTTGAACGGTCGGGGTCAGCGCTCGTCGGCTTGCGCCGCGCGCTGACGAAGCACCGCCCGCTGCCGCGCATCGAAGGCGTCGTGCCCCGTGGACGCCGGAAACGCCAAGCCGAGCCGCCACCCGCTCACCTTGCCTTCGTTCTGCGGGGCCATGTGCACGATGCGGCCTTGCAGTTGGAAGCTCTCGACGGTGATCTCGGGCTCTTCCATCTCTTCATGCTTTTCGGGGTCAATCTGGGCAGGCCGAGGCTGCTCGCGGGTCTCTACGACCAGCTGGAAGCAGATCTCAACGTCCGGGTTGGGACGCAGCGGCAGCCACACCACCGCGCCGTTTCGAGAGAGCTCAAACAGGCGCACATCGTCTACGTTGATCGGCGCAGGCGTAGGCGCGCGGCGGCCAGGCGGCGGCGTGATGATCTGTACTAACGGCAAGGTGTCTTTCAGCGGAAGCCGGTAGTACAGCCTCCGGTTCGCGTCCTTGAACTCGCTCAACGCCACGATGACGGTGCGCTCGGTCGAACGACGATTTCGAATCGTTTTTCCGTCTGGAGTGAGCCAATCGGTCAGCTTGCCGGCCACCATGCTCCGCCCCCGACTGCTGGCGATCTCCACGCGCACCGGACAGGGAATCGCGGTAGGTGCAACCACCTCATCAAGGTTCAATCTCAGCTTTCCAGACGCCGGAGCGATGACGATGTTCTGACGGGTGGCGAGCAGCTCATGGCCGAACCACACAGACGTGTACGCACACATCCCGACAGCCTGCTCCATGGGAAGATCCTGGGGATCTCTCCCTGGCGGAAACCACGCCATGTCCGAGAGAATCGCCTCCAGCGCGGTGACAGTGGCCGCCGGATCCGCGACCAACAGGTCCGAAAAGTGGTCCTCGTCGGTGCCGATATGCAGGGACTCCAAGCCCGAGCGGCCAAACGCGACTTGGGGAGGTTGTACTTCCATCACCCCGGCTCGACGGCGCGGAATCAACACCTGCTCTTTGTCGGAGTCGGCAGGGACAAAACACAGGCCCTGGGTCCAGACCACGAGGTGACCGAGCGTCAGGCTCTGCCCGTCCCGGCGGGCAGCGAGGCAACAATAGGAGCCACCCAGACCGGTAGGATTGGCGGCATGAAACCAGCGGTCCACCAACAAGTCACGCAGCCACAGCGGATCAGGGCATTCGAGGCTCAGATCATGCTCACCCGAGTGGATGTGAATGCCAGGATACTTCAGCTCCAACAGACCGATCTTTTCGAACGCCATCGAAACGGTGGAGAACGAGCCAGCGAGCAGCGTTTCTTCGTCGATCCCAAAGTGCAGATGGGAACGACCGACCGCCAACACTCCTTCTTGTTTGGAGAACCGGCGATGCGCGGTGGCGTGTACAAAGGCCGCGGGAGGCTCTCCTCCTTTCACTTCCAGCATCGCTGCGAGCACAACGTACGCCTGCTGCGCAGCAGCACCCCGAAGCACCAACGGCTCATCAGCCTCGATGACGACCCGGCGGCCACCGTCCGTTCGACGCACGCCCTTCAGCTGCCCCAAGCGCCGGGACATGGGCTTGAAGCCGAACATCCGCGCGTCAAAGGAGGGCTCAAACTCCAGAGTGCCTGCCTGATCGACGGAGAGCGTGCCGTGGACGGTCAGGAGGACGTTCACCTCCAGCAAAACCGGCGAGGCAGCGAGTATCATTTCGCCCACAACCATCCTCTCGAACGTGGCTAATATAGCCTTGAATCCCGGCATGTCAACATGGAATGCAGGGGCGGTGGGCCGCCGCACACAGGACATCAAAACGATGTTGCGGGACACAAGGAAAGTCTCTGCCGCTCCGCATGTACATCGGATACACCCGGTCCCCGTGCATACGCCCACACTACTTATCGTGATGGCCCTCCAGCTCGGCCTGCTTTTGGCCGCGGCCTTCCCGGTGCTGCGTACACAGGGCACGAGCGCGTTCACCCGAACAGCGTTTTTCTCGGTCCTGCTGGGTGCGACGGCCGTGGTGCTTTTCGGCCAGCGCGGTGCGGTGCCGAACTTCCTCAGTATCGTCGGCGGCAACGCCGCGCTGCTCGCGGCAGTGCAGGTGTGGGTCAACGGCCTTTACCGGCTGTGTGAAGTGCCGCGGCCTACCCGTAAAGTAGAGTACCTTGCGTCCGTGGCTTCGCTGATCGCCGTGTGGGCGTTCTGGGCGCTGGACGCGTCTGACGGCCACGTCGCGTTAGCGAAGCCCAGAGTGATCGCCGCGATTGTGCCGATGTGCGTCACCGGCGCGCTCTGGATGCGGGCCCTGTATCGGGCATCCCCCGCCCCGTTGCCCCTTAGCCGTAGTTACATGCTGTTCGCATCCGCCATGGGGTTGGTGCTGAACATTACCCGTGGGGCGGTGTTCGCCTTGGGCCCGAGCGGACGGGACCCAATGGCCGCCGGAGCAACCAGCTACTTCCTCTTCTTTGCCAACGTCTGCGTGCTCTTCAACGCGCTCGGCACGATCCTGGAGCTCGAAAGGCAAAGCCGAGAAGCGCTGAAGAGCATGAACCAACAGCTCGCCTTGGACGCGATCACCGACCCCCTCACCGGGCTCGGAAACCGTCGCGCGCTGGATCACATCACCGACGGCGTTATCCGCGGGGCGCGCAGGCAAGGCTGGCCGATCACCGTGATGCTGCTGGACGTCGACCACTTCAAGCGGATCAACGACCAATGGGGCCACGCGACGGGTGACGCCGTGCTCGAAGAGATCGCCGCGATCTTCAAGGCGCGCCTACGCGGACACGATGTGTTGCTGCGCTGGGGAGGCGAAGAGTTCGCGCTCATTCTTCCTCAGTGCGGGCTTGATGCGGCGCCGGGAGTCGCAGAGCGCTTCCTCACCGATGTGCGCACCGCCAAACTCAAGGCGACCAAGGGCTCATCCGTCACGCTGAGCATCGGCGTCGCCTTGCTCGAGACGAGCGAGGTCGACTTTGCAGATGCCATCTCCCGAGCCGACCATGCGATGTACACCGCCAAACGCGCTGGCCGCGATCGCTTTGTCATGCACGAGGTGGTCGGCGGAGACCCCGCATTGACGTCGTCCACCTAATCGAGGGACAGACGCCGAGCTCCCACCCAAAGGGGTGGGGGTTACCACGCGGATCAGCCGGCCTGAGCGATCTTGCCTTGGCGCTCGGCGAGGAGACGCTCCACTTCCGGATGCACCTGGTACATGGTGATCACGGTGCCGAAGGTGTTCTTCCACTGGCGTACGCGCTCCCGGCTGACTCCGAACTCATCGGCCACCACCTGACCGCTCTCAGACTGGGCGAGCGCCTCAAGCAAGCGACGAAACCGTGCACGACCATAGGTCTTCATGAAGTTGCGGGCTACGCGTTCACGGCTGCGGTTGTTGGCGATGGGCATCTGGACCTCCAAGGGGAGCTGTTCGGTTGAGACCTGTTCTGGGCCCGGGAAAGGGCTCGTGGAGGAATCATAGCACCCCCCGTTGACGTGTCAACGCACTCGACGGAGAAAGAATTCACCTTGAACCTACGTTAGTAGTATTACATGAATGGATTTGATGTAAGTTCCCATAATTCCACATGAATGTTTGATTCCACCAGAATGTCGAGCCAGATGCGCTGTTCGTCCCGCAACGTGTCCGTCGGCCCCTTGATCTCCACGAGGAACGCCGATTGTGGAAGCTTTGCGGGGAGCGCGCTGACCTGCGGATCGTGCAGCTCCAAGCGCTCCGGGGAGCCCGCGACCACAAACAAATCGGGCAGCCCAGACGCTACGCCCCATCCCTCCCGAGCGAGGCGGCCCACAATGCATACGATCATCTGGGGAGGCGCATGCTCGGCCAAAAACAGCGCCGCGGATGCGTTCCACAGCCCCGACAGCCGCACCCCGTCCCCGCAGCTTTTGTAAGACTGCATACCAAACTCCAAGACCGACGCGAGGCGCGCCTCAATCACATCTCGAAGGCGATCGTAAAATGCCGGCGTTCCAACATCCATAGGCCCGGTCCGGAAGGCGGTGGGCAACATGTTCGGCACGGGGAGAAAATACAGGTCGGCGAACAACAATGCGTACAAACCGACCCAGGGAGACTGCTCGGCGTGGATCGCGCGGCGCCCCAAGGTCTTCAACCAGCGGATGACCGCCCGTTCGATCACCACCATGTCCCCGCCACCCGCTGGCCACAGCGGCCGCGCCCCTGCGCCCGTTGCCGCTCCCCCGGCCACGGCGATGCTGCGCACGCGAGCCTCCTTCAGCGGGAGCGGAGGGATCGAGCGGCGCAATCCCCGTGCGAGCCGGCGCGCGGTGCGCCCACAGGCCAGACCATCCCCGGTTCGGTTCCCCTGCCCGGCCAACACGACGTCGAGCGCGCCCACCCGATCGCCCGCCTGCTCCAGCGCACGCGCCAGCGGAATGCGCACCGGGGCCCCTTGCGCGAGCAGCACCGCCAACGCCGGCGCTCGGATGTCCGGAGGCTGGTCCTCGATCTGCGTGAGGCGTCCTTCAACCGCGTATCTCCACGGATCCAGCGCGGCCCCCGACGGTCCGCGCGTCAGGATGTGCTCGAGATCTCCCGGTAGCCACGCGCGCCTGCGAGCCCGCTCCCAGCGCGCGAAAGCACCTCGATTGGGAAACAGCCCAGGTCCCCCCGTCGGTTCGTAGGTGGCCCAGCGCACCGCGCCAAGGCGGTCCAGAACGAGGTCCTGCCGGGTGATGTGCGGCGTCTGGAAGAACAGAACCTCGAGCCGGACCAGCAACCCCCGATGCCCCAAAAGCAGCACCGGCTCGTCCACCCAACGCTGCCCGAGCAGCCGCGCCTCTATCACCGGCCTGCCACCGCGATGGTCCAGCCCGAGGCGGCGGCAGGCGCTGCGAAGCTCGTCGGCGGTGAACGCGACCAAGCAGTGGTCGTCGGGCACAACGCCATGCGCGAGGCCCAAGGAGAGCATCTGCTGGACCTGAGCAGCGACGTCACCCGAGTATCGAAGCTCGCTGACCCGAAACACCCGGGGTCGACGCGAAGCGAGCCGCGCGTAGAGCTCAAGAGCGTCGTCCGGCAACGAAAGTATACGTTCTACAACCACCTTTTCACCCGCCGTAAGCAGGTGACCTTCGGAGCCCAAGGCGCCTTCGAGGACCAACTTGAGATCCTGACCGGGAAACGGGGACGAAGAGACGGTCATTCCGCGCAGGTCTATCGCTTACCGCGGGTCGCGGATCGCCAGTATCTGTCCCCGCCGGCGGATCCCGGCGCGGTTTCCGATTAGGAAGTGCGGATGATCCGTCGCACCAAAATCGTCGCTACCCTCGGCCCTGCCAGCCGTTCCAATGAGATGCTCGGAGCGCTCATGGACGCTGGCGTGAACGTCGTTCGCATCAACTGCTCGCACAGCTCCGCGGAGTCCATCCGGGAGATGGTCGCTCGCACCCGGCGCATCGCCACGCAGAAGCAAATACCGGTCGGCATCCTGCTCGACCTTCAGGGCCCGAAGATCCGCACCGGCGATCTCGACGCGCCGATCGAGCTCAACGGGGGTGACGTCCTGACCGTGGTCATGGACGAACACTACGTGGCAGAGCCCCCCAGCGGGAATCACGGCTGGCGCATCGGCACCACCTACACGGGCATGGCGGGCGACGTGCGCGCCGGCGATCTGGTGCTGTTCGCCGATGGCGCGCTGGGCGGCAGCGTAGTCGCCGTCCGCCGTGGCGCAGAAGACGGCTCCGCCCCGGTTGGCGAGGTGGACATCCGCATCTCCGAGGGCGGAGCGCTCGGTAGCCACAAGGGCATCAACCTCCCGGGTGTAGCTGTCTCAGCGCCCTGCTTGACCGAAAAAGACATCGCCGATCTCGAGGTCGGCGTCGCGGCGGGCGTGGACTTTGTGGCGCTGTCGTTCGTGCGGGAGGGGCGCGACGTCCTCGAGCTGCGGGAGCACCTGACCCGACTCGGCAGCCCGGACCTGCCGATCATCGCCAAGATCGAGAAGCCCCAGGCCGTCGCCAACCTCTCAGAGATCCTGCCGTTGGTCGAGGGCATCATGGTCGCCCGCGGCGATCTCGGCGTAGAGGTCAACCTCGAGAAGGTGCCCGTGCTCCAGAAGGAGCTGATCTTCGCCGCCAACCGGGCGGGCGTGCTGGTCATCACCGCCACGCAGATGCTCGACTCGATGGAGCGCAACCCCAACCCCACCCGCGCCGAGACCACCGACGTCGCGAACGCGATCCTCGACGGCACCGACGCGATCATGCTCTCGGGGGAGACCGCCGCTGGAAAATGGCCGGTGCGCGCGGTCGAAACGATGGATCGAATCGCCCGCGAGGTCGAATCCAGCCGCTGGATGCGCGGCTCGGTCGAAGAGATCTCAGTGCTCGCCGGCCCCAGCCAGACCGTCGTGCGCGCCGCTTGTTACGCGGTTCGGGAGATCCCTCGCCCTCTCGTGGTCTTCACGTGGAGCGGCGCCACCGCGCTGCACGCCAGCAAGTCGCGGCCACCGGGCCCGCTGTTCGCGCTGACCCCGAACCAGCCGACCTACGATCGCCTCGCGCTCGCGTGGGGCGTGACTCCCCTGCTCGCGCCGTCGGTCGAGAGCACCGACGAGCTGATCGTGCTCGGCGAAAAGACGCTGCTCGAGAGCGGACTCGTCGAGCGGGGTCAGGAGGTCGTGGTGCTCGGTGGCAACACCCCGATGAAGGGCGCGACCAACACGATGAAGGTCTACGTGATCGGCGGCGTGTAGCGCGGGCTCCGGAGCGGGCTCCGACGCTCAGGGCGCTGCGGGGGCAACGGTCGCGGTTGTACTCCGGAAACGTGCGGGAAACTTCAACCCCGCCGTCGTGGAGGCTTGCTCCAGCTGCGCAAGTACGCGCAGCGAGGCCTCGCTGCTCAGGCTGTCCGACGTAGCCGCGAGCGCGATGTCCGCGTCGGACGGAACCGGAATGTCCGGGTTCACGGACGTGATCTCTTCGCGCAGATCCCGCAGCACGTAGAAGGTCTCGGTGGGTGGGCCCAGCGCCTGCATGTCAAACACCGGGCGGCTCGTCGGCGCGCTGCCGCTCCCATACTTTCCTTGCTCGGCGGTCTTTGCGGCTACCCCGTAGGCCAGCGGATCCTGCCCCAGCGTCAACGCCTCCAGCTCGCCCAAGGACAACACGCCGTCGCGGTTGGTGTCCACCACCGAGAACGCGGGATCGAGGATGGCGCGCGCGGCGTATTCGTCTTCGGTGACCTTGCCATCCTGGTTGGCGTCGATGCGGTTCAAGACCGGCGCCAGCGCGCGGGCGCTGGTCCAGGGGCTGGCCGGCGACGTTTCACAGCCTGACGACAGCAGCAAACCCCAGCACAACGCCAGTCCGGTGAGCCCACGCATCGGTGTCGTTGCCGTCATGGTTGCCCTGCGTCGAAGTAGCCGTGTTCGCGCATGCTCTGCCGCAGCGCCTCGGGGATCTCCGGCGCCTGTTGGCGCGCCACGGGCCGCAGGGAAGCCAGCCACGCCTGCATCTGCGACCGCAAGCTCTCGCGATCCCCAGCGCTGAGCCCCTCCGTGGCGGTGAAGGCTGGCCCGTCGATCCGCGCCGCTTCGAGCACGTCGGCGGTGTTTGTCATCGTAGCGTGCAGCCCGCTGAACGTCAGCCGCCCGGTAGCGCTGCGTGCGCTGAACATCCTCGACAAAGGCGAGCTCTCGGTGAACGCCGCCGGATGTCCGGAGAAAGCCTCGCCCCGCACCGCCGGCATCAGCGACATGCCCTGCACCCCGACCGGAGCGACCGCGCCGGCCACCTCCAAGAGCGTCGGCATGAGGTCGACCAGTTCGACCACCTCCGACACCCTGCGGCCCCCGCCCTTGCCGCCGGGCATCCGGATCATCAGCGGGACGTGGTTCTCTTCGTCCTCCAGGCCAAAGTCATGCCAGAAGATGCCGTGCTCGCCCAGCTGCTCGCCATGGTCCGACATCACGACGATCATCGCCTCATCGAGCACGCCGCGCTGGGCCAACGCCGCCATCAACAAGCCGAACATCGTGTCGCCATAGGTGACCGCGCCGTCGTAGGCGCTGCGCACATAGGCAAGGTCTGCCTCGGTGGCCTCCGCCCCAGCCTGCTCCCCGAACAAGCCGTTCACCTCCGCCTTCCCAGTGACCGAGCGGGGCCGCACCACGGAAGCGTAGATCTGCAACCAGTTCGGGAACGCCGACAAGTAGCGCCCGTCGAGGAGCCGGTTGCTGTCGTTCACGAGGGCGTCGTGCCCGAGGCTCCCTACCGCCGGGAGCATACGCGCGAACCCGTAAGGCTGCGGTCGCAGGTAGTTCGAGTGCGTGTCATACCCGTGGATGAACGCGAAGTAAGGACGCGTTTTGTCGCGGCTGTCTAGCCACTGCAACGCCAGCGGAACCGTGTGGTACAGCGATCCAAACAGCTTCGGAGACTGGTAGGT
>CAIUMM010000002.1 GCA_903900265.1 uncultured Pseudomonadota bacterium | reverse complement strand
GTGGCCGACCAGACTGCCCGCAACGACGAGCAGCACGCCAATGGCTGCGGCGGTGAGCAGGAGGCGTCGGACGCCTCGGGGGAGATCGAGCGGTGTTCCGGTGTTCATGTGTAAGCGAGCCTTTGTGGTTAGGGGGAAAGATTAGGGGCTGAGGATAAGAAGTGTGAACCGCCCATCTCGGCAGTCTACCACACCCCGTCAAGCTCCGCTCGACCCGCGAGCGACCTCACCGGCGCTCGAAAACCCCGGGTTCGAACACCGCCGAGCCTCCCCGCGCAGGGCTCCGCCCCCGGTCCCGCGTGATCACGCCGTCCGGTTGTCGCCCTCGGGGCTCGATCCTGGCGGCCCGGTGGCGTGCTGGAGCCCCGCGATGATGCGTCGCGCCGTCATCGGGTTCAGCACGATGCAGCGCAGCGCGAGCGGCCCGCTGCAGCCAGGACACGCGAAGCCGTCTACCGAAAAAAACCGCTTCAAAAGCTCCGCCCAGCTCGGGTGCTCGCCCGCCCGATCGATCCGCGGGCGCCGCGTGAGCCGCTGCGCGCGCCGGGCCGCGGCCGCGTCGGGGGTCTCCGGCTTGGGCTTCGGGACCACCTCCGCCCGCCATGTCGCGTTGCCGGCGAGCCGGAGGTGCCATCGCCTTAGACGCTCTTGAGCTGAACCACGACGCTGCCGTCCTCGCGACGCTGGAGCCGGTCCTTCGCGAGTGGTGGACGTAGGATGTAGCGGCATAATCGCTCCAGCCTACCGCGATCACTCGCCTTGAATGCCACGCCGGCACGCAGGTTGTTGCCAAGGAGGCTCGCGCACCGCGGGGCGAGCTTGACCTCCTTCCCGCCAAGGATCTGAACCCGACGCGCCCGCTTGCCCGCCCGCTCCCCCAGCGCGGCCCGGCCAAACAACGACGCCGGCACCACCCGGCGGAACGAGAGGCGGTCGTCGGCACCGCGGGTGTAGATGCCGTCCAGGAAGATACAGTGAAAGTGCAAATTCAAATTCAGCGCGGAGCCGAAACGCTAAGTCGCCGTGACCGAGCCGGTGCGCCCCTCCTTCGGCGCGCCGCCCCGCTCCTCGTACCACCGCTCGATGGTGCGCATGGCCACGGCATGCACCCCGCACGCCAGCTCGGGGCGCCGGGCGAGGAGCCAGCGACGCTCCCACGGTACGGTCAGCACCCATTGCCGCGTCGCGACGTGCGGGATCACCCGGTCCAGCCACCACGCCGCCCACTCCACCATGCGCCGACCGCCGCACCGGGGGCAAAACCCACTGCCCTTGCAGGAAAATAGGACGAGCCGATGGTGGTCGCACGGGTAAACCCCCACCCAGCCCCCGGCAGACACCGCACGATCCGCATGTGACAGTGGGCACCCGGCGCTGCCTGGCCTCGGTGGCTGCTGCCGGTGTGACCGTTTACGCGTGGTGTCGCGTGAACAATGTGCCGTCGAGCAGGCTGTACCGTTGGCAACAACGTCTCCGGCTTGGGTCGGTGTCACCCAGCCTGTCAACGATCCCCCAAACGCGGCTCGTCGAGGTGGTTGCGAAGCCTGTCAGTATCGAACTGGCGGTGTGTAACGCTCGTCCTGCCCACTACATCGTCGCCGTCAACGACGTGACGATCACCGTCGGCGACGACTTCGCGGACGCCACGCTGGGTCGGTTGCTCGCGCTGGCACGCGCGTGCTGATCGCGTCGCGCGGTCGGGTCTTCGTCGCTGTGGACCCGGTGGACTTCCAGTTTAGCTTCGACCGACTGGCCGGCGTGGTGCGCAACGCGCTTCGAGCCGATCCGCTCTCGGGCGACTTGTTCGCGTTTTTCAACCGTACAAGGACACGTTGCAAAATCCTGCATTTCGAGCCCGGCGGCTACGCGATCTACTACAGGCGGCTCGAGCGCGGCACGTTCGAGTTGCCCGCCGTTTCTGCGCTGGCCACGCGCGTGGAGGTCGACGCTAGCACGCTCGGGATGATTCTGGACGGCATCGATCTGCGCGCGCCACGCAGGCTTAGATATCTAACGGTTGCATGACCCCCGAAGACATCGCCCTACTGCAGGACCTGAACGCTGCGCTGGTCCGCCAATTGGAGCGTCAGGGCTACCAACTGGACCGCATGCAGGACCAGCTGGAGCGCGCCCTCCGCGAGCTTGAGCTGCTCCGCCGCGCTGCGAACAAGCCTCCTCCGGACGATCCACCTCCGGCGCCAGCAGCATGGCAGCCGGTCCCCGAAATCCCAGCGCCAGCACCGTCTCCGGCGGTCACCGGGGTGCCTGAACCGTGGAAGCCGAGGAAAAACGCGACGGAGGAGAAGAAGCCCCGACGTTCGTTCAGCCGCAACAAAATCCCAGCCGGGCTGGAGCGGCAGTTCGACCCGCATGTCTTGGGCGCGTGCACCTGCGGCTCCACCACCCTCGCAGGCCTGCGAACCGAGGAGGTCGAGGTCTACGATTTCGTGCCGGCCCAGCTCGTCGCCCGCGTGGTCCAACGGACGGTTTCGCGTTGCAAGCGGTGCCAGCACATCGCCATGGCTCCCTTCCCGGACGAACTGGCACCGCGCATGCAGGCTACTCCCCGGCTCATCGCGCAGTGCCTTCCGTTGCACCGCATCGACGCCGAGCTTGTGCGCCTCGGCGGTGAGATACGCGAGGTCACGCGCGACCGATGGCTGCGCTGGGCAGCGGTACAACTTGGGCGGTTGATGCCAAGTCTGATGCAGGAGTTGTTCAGCGCGGGCCTCCACCACACCGACGGGACCGGGCTCGACGTCATTCGTCCGGGCGTCGGCACCCAACTCGGGCAGATGGCCGTCTTCTGCAACGAGCGCGCCGTCATTTGTTCACCACCAGCGGCGCTTCCTCGGGCTCGAGGACGAGAACGGCGAGCCAACCGCCCTCGACGCAATTGGACGGTTCCGGGGCTACCAAGTCGCGGACGCCGCCAGCATCTCCGACCGCACCTACGCGGTCGGCGGTATCGTCGAGTGTGGCTGCAACGCCCATGCCCGCTGCATGTTCGTCGACGCCGAGGCCAACCACCGCCGCCTCGCCAGTGAGGCGATCGCCTTCTGGACCGGGCTTTATACCAACTGAGCGTGATTACCCCTCGCAAAGGTGTTCCGTTGGCCACCAGTGGTACTTGGTCAGCGCTCGGACTTGGTCGCGGTTGTTTTCCATGTGGTCGTACCGCGACTCGATCACCTTCATGAGCTCAGCGAGGGCCCGGAAGGTTCGGTTCGCGACGCCCTCGTTGATGATCGGCCAGAGTCGTTCAGCGGGCTGTAGCTCCGGGGAGTAGGCCGGAAGTTTCGCGAGGTGCACGCCCT
>CAIUMM010000001.1 GCA_903900265.1 uncultured Pseudomonadota bacterium | reverse complement strand
GCGCGACGGCGAATTTCCTCCTTGACGACTCCCCGTGACCTGTTAAGTGGTGGGGGCTTGCGGGAGTAGCTCAGTTGGTAGAGCACGACCTTGCCAAGGTCGGGGTCGCGGGTCCGAGTCCCGTCTCCCGCTCCATTTGGAGCTTGAAGCCCGCCGGAAACGGCGGGCTTCATCGTTTTTCCCTTCGGGTGTTTGCCCCCTCCCTGCGTCCATGTGCGGCACGCGCGGGATAGGCGCTCGCGTGCTTGACTTCTCGTCCCTCTTTTCCAAAGCCGGCCGCCGGTGATCGCCTTGCTCGGGTGCTGGCTGAGCGGCGCGTTGGCGTCTGAACGGCCGGAGGTCGGGCCGTACGACCGGTATCGAGTGGAGCAACCTGGCTTGCCGGACGCGGAGGCGAGCAGCGAGAGCGCGAGCGTGCTGAGCTACGCGCCCGACGGGGTGCCATGGACGGTGGAAGAAGCGCCCTCCCTCGATGAGGGCTCGCCCCTGCCGGGCGATGACCCCGGTGGCTATGACGCGATCGAGGCGTTGGACGCGCTCGGCGCGGTGTCATGGCGGGAAGCGGGGATCGATGGAAGCGGTGTCCGCATCGCCGTTTTTGACTCCCAATTTTACAACGCCGAGGCCTGGGCCGATGAGCTCGGCGACTTCATCACCCACGACTGTCAGGCCTCGCGCAGCTGTGACCTGCCGATCGACTCCCTGCATCCCACCTATAGTTTTGAAGAGGGCAGCCACGGCGTAGCCTGCGCGCAGGTGATCCATGACATCGCACCCGGCGCTGAGCTGCACCTCGTGCGGGTGAACGGCACGACGACGCTGGAAAATGCGGCGGCGTGGGCCGCGCGCGAGCACATCGACGTGGTCAGCATGTCGATGAGCTTCTTCTCCAACAGCTTTTATGACGGCGACGGGCTTCCGAGCCGCCTTGCCTCGCGGATGGCGGACGCCGACGTGCTGTTGGTCAATTCTGCGGGCAACTACGCGGAAGAGCACTGGGACGGTGACTTCTACGATCGCGACGGCGACGATGACCTCGACTTTCCCTGGGGATCCAGCTTTCTGCCGATGTACTACGGCGCGGGTGACCCTACGATCCTGGTGTCTTGGGACCAGTACCAGAGCTGCGGGGACACCGACCTCGATGCCTATGTCTACGACGCGAACGGCGTCCTCGTGGGTCGCAGCGAGCTGAACCAGCCCAACGGAGAGAGTTGCTCGCCGGTGGAGCGCGTCGCGATGCACGCGAGCGCTACGGGTTGGTACTACCTGCGGATTGTGCGCCGCGCAGGCGATCCGTTGACGCACGTCGCGGTGTACGCTCGCGAGGGCTACGCATGGGGGCACACCCCCGGCAGCATTGCGGATCCGGGCTCCAGCGCATCGAGCTTTACCGTCGGCGCGGTTCGGGCGGTGGGGTACCTGCAAAACGGCGCGGAGTCGTTCAGCTCGCTCGGGCCTACTCAGGGGGGCCTCGCCAAGCCGGACATCGCGGGGCCCGATGGCCTGACGACGGCGGTGTACGGCGCGTACGGGTTCTACGGGACCAGCGGTTCGACGCCGGCGGTGGCGGCCACCGTCGCGCTGGTGATGCAGGGGGAGGGGTTGTCAGCGCGGGACGCTGCCAATCGACTTGCCGGCAACGCCCAGTCGGATCGACGCGTCACCACCGAATGGGACGGTGCGCTGGGCGCAGGGCGCGCTCGACTTTGGACGCTCGAAGACGGTTCGGCGGCCTGCGCGTCGGCGGGTGCGCCGATGAGGCCTTGGGTGTTTGCCCCCGCCTTGCTATGGTGGACGCTGCAAGTGAAGAAACGCTCTCGGAGGCGGTCTTGAAGTACAAAGTGCGCTGCATGCTCCCATGGCTCTCGGCCTTGACCCTGCTCCCCGCAGGCGGGTGTCATGTGTTTCAGTCCCTCTCCATCGATTGTACAGCGGGGATGCCGTGCGCTGAGCATGTCCCCGAAGATTCGGACGCGGACACCGACGCCGATGCGGACACCGACACCGACACCAGCACGTTGCCCCCCAGCGAGGCCTACGCGATCGCCTACACCGGCGCCGGCTTGGGCTCGCTCTTCGTCTACAACGCCGATGGCACGGCGTCGGGCGTCTCCTGGCAGGACTACGCTGCGATGTCGGGCCCCGTAGCGTACGACACGCTCACGCGGGTCGCTGTGGTACTACAGGCAAATGAACTGGTTATTTTGGATTCCGATGGAGGCGCTACCTTTGGAACGACGGGCTACAACCAGGCTTTCGACGCCGACGCGGAAGATGGGATCTTTTGGTTCGACCATGGCAGCGACGTCAGCATCACCGCGCTGGATGGCTACTACAGCGACCTCTTTGATGGAGCGCTCAGCGATTCCCGTGGTCTGGCCGTTCAGGGCGGCGTAGCCTATGTCGTGGATGGTCAGTCCAAACCTGATCTTTATCAGTGTGTGGATCGCGGGCGCTGCTCTTCACGCTACGCAGACTTTGACGACTCCGCCGCGCGGGGGCGAAACGTATTTTTTGGCCCGGAAGGCGAGCCTTACGGATGCACGGGCGCTGGCGCCGTGTACTCGATTCGGGAGCTCTCCGAGGGCAGCAGCACCATGGTCGCGTTTTTCCAGGATGGGTTGACCGATGTCAGCGACTGCGGGTGGGACGCCACGTCCGAGCAGTTCCTTCTGTTTTCACCCAGCCGGGGAATGATCCGAATGAACATGGATAGTTCAGGTTATGTCGTCACGCCCATCCCCGCTGGCCTGACCGGCGCCCGGGCTGACTTTTTTAGCGAATGACCCCCGGGAGACTCTCATGAACCGTACGGTTGCACTGCTTTTTCTCGCGGGTTGCAAGGGTTGTTCCGACGTGGAGGGGCTTCCTGACCTGCTGACGCCGATCAGCGTGGATCCGACTGGGGTGTACGCCGGGGAGTCCACCGGTACAGGTGCGGTCGCGGTACCGGCGTTCGCGACGAACGCTGCGGGCGCGGTCGTTCCGGCCGCAGACCTTGCGGCCGACGTCGGCGCGCTGACCGTAGACGCCATGGGCTGGGGAGCGGTGACCTTAGACGGCAGCGGCCCTGTTTCCGTGAGCGCTGCCGGTGCTTCGATGACGGGCGCCGGGTGGGTGACGGCTGCGGCGCCTCAGGCCTTTGAGCTGCCGGCCATCGCCATGGTGGATGAGCAGCCGCCTTCGTCTATCGCTGCGGCGGGCGCTGGCCTTGCGTGGGTGAGCGGTGTGCACGTGTATTGGGCAAGTCCGGGTCAGCCGCCGGTTCCGGTAGCGACGCTGCCGGAGGCCGGTGGCCGGATTCAAGCGGTGGAGATCGACGCCGACGGGATCACGGATCTGGCGGTTTGGAGCTCATCTACCGTGCTGATCTTGCGCGGGCGGGACGGCGGAGGCCTGACCTTCGCTTCAGGCTGGACCGCGACCGGCACGGTCGTCGGTTGCGATGTGCAAGACCTCGACAGCGACGCCTTGGTCGACGTGCAGGTGGCGATCTCCGACGGCGCCGGCACCGATGTGCTGTGGATGTTGGGCGACGGGAGCGGCTGGTCGCTCGCCGATGTGCTCACTGTGGACTACGTGTCGGTCGGGATCTCCGGTGAGGACTACAGCGGCGACGGCGACGTTGAAGTCAGCTTGCTGACCGAAGACGGCTTGGTGCGCCGGTATACGCGGTACCAAGACGGCTGGCAGATCGGCTCATCGAGTGACCTCGATGTGGGCATGGGGCCGGGCACGCGGGTGCTGCCCTCGGTCGATCTCACCGATGACGGCACGCTGGACATGATCTTTGCGGGTCCGCTCCTCGATGGATCCGGCGCGCAGGTGAAGATCGTCACGGCGGGCACCACCAGTCCGTTGATGTACTCGTTCCTTGGGACGTACCCCGACGGAAGCCGTCCGGATGTGGTGGATCTGGCGGTCGGGGACCTCTCCGGCGATGGCCTGTCCGACGTGGTGGTGTCCAGCGCGCTCGGGTTGCAGCGCGTGGCGTGGAACGCGGACCTGCTCGATGCCGAAGGCGCACCCGCGCCGAATTTTGAGAGCTCCAACTCCGACGGGCTGCCCGCGGGCAACGGCGTTGCCGTGGTGGACCTCACCGGTGACGGCGTACAGGACGTCATCGTTGGATCCAGCGCTGCGCTGATCACGCTGACCGGGGTGCGCGTAGAAGACGCGCCCGACACCGAGTTTCACGAGTCGTGGAAGGGACAGTCGTCGGACTTTGGAGTCTACAACCTGCATATCGCAGGCACGCCCGTGGTCCGCGACCTCGACGGTGACGGCGGTCCTGATCTGCTCTCGTTCACGCAAGCTGACCTCGGCCTCGCGTTGCAGACCTACCGGTCCTACGCCGAGAGCACGACGCCGGCGGGCTGGGCCTCCTCGGGCAGCACGGTGCTGGCGGCAGACGCGGATCCCGTGGCGTTGTCGGTGTGCGACACCGACAATGGCTTGGTCGCGTGGGCGTTGACGACGGAAGCTGGCGCCGGCGTGCTGCGCGCTTACGCGTTGAGCAGCACCGGAGCCCCTGCGGCGCTGCTCGCAAACTACCCCGCTTCGGGAAGTGAAGTCCTCTGTGGCCCTTTCACCGATTCGGACTTCAGCGCCGCCGCGGACGTCGCGGTGGTCGACGCCGATGCGGGGACGGTGTCGATGTACACCACCGGCGGGTTTGTACAAACGGTGGACGTCGCCGGGATCTCGGTCACCGCCGCCGACACCGACGGGGACGGCTTCCGCGAGGTCATCGCTTTTGACGTGGAGGCCGAGCTCGAAGCCGCTGCCTTCGGCGCCGATAGCTTCGAGAACGTTGTGGTCGCGACCGCCTCCGATCTGACGATCACCGAATCCCGGTTCAGCTCCGGCGGCAGCCTCTCAGTCTACGATGCGGACGGCGACGGCGCGCTCGATGTCGTTCGCCAGTTGGACGGCGTCGTGTTTGTATACCGCGTGGTGGACGGCTTGCTCGCTCCTCCGGCCGCGTTCTACACCACGCGCCCGATCGGGGGGCCGGTGTTTTTCGGCGATGTAGGCGGTGATGGCGCTCCCGACCTGATGGCGTTGGGCGAGGACCGGGACGCCGAGGACGGCACCGACTGGACGGGCACCTTGCTGTACTCCGCGCTCTGAGCGCGGTGGGCTGGCGCCTGTCGGCGAACGGGCACTGACAACCGTCTGACGGCCGCGCCGAATGGATGCGTGGGGCTGGCTCCCGATTCGGTAGGTAGGAACTCCAACTCGGACGCCGGCACGGGGTGTGCATCGAGCGCGGACATCAAGGAGTGTTCGATGTCCCGTTTTCCGACCCCGCTGCCCGTTGACCCCTGGCTGAACATCTACCTCCCCGCGCGAATGGGGGAGCAGGAGGCGGCCATGGGGGCGATCTCCCTTGTTTTGGCTTCGGCGGATGCCGAGAATGGCGATGTGCTCGCCGTGGTGGCGCGCGCGTTGTACGTCTGCCGCGACCCCCGGGCGGAAGCGCTCGCGCGGCGTGCGCTTCGACACGGCGGTGAGGAGGCGCTGCGGTTGTCGGTGTTCTTGACGCCCTCCGGCGGCCGGACACCGGAGGCCTTGTGCCTGCTCCCGGCGGTGGTCTCGGCAGATGTGCTCTGTGATCGAGCCTCGCGCGCGCTGATCGACGGGGACGTGCAACAGGCCAAGGACTGGGTCCAGACCGCGCGGATGCGGTACCCCGAACACGCGGAGGCGCGGCGTTGGGGGCGGTTCTTGAAGGAGGCGTCTGACCTGCCTGCGTGCGTACGCTACGCTTCGGTGCGTCGGGAGCGTTGGCCCGACGCTTCGGTGATGCGGGACGCCGTCGCTTTGCTGGCGTTGCCAAACAATGGCTTCGTATCCCCCGAGCGTTGGCTGCGGCGGCACAGCGCGCTGCGCTGCGCGGTCGTGCGGGGATCTGCGCTTGAGCGGGTGCACGGGGCTGGTGTTTCCCCGCGCTTGATGAGCGCTCGCGCATTGGCAAGGTTGGGCGAGCATGATCCGGTTGTAGACTTGGAACTGCGACTCGATGAGGCGGTCTCGCTGGTCAACGAAGGGCGCCCGGCTCAACGTGCGGTGGGCGCGGTGTTGGATGACGCTGCGCGCTTCGCTACGCCGGTGCTCGCCGCCGCCGCAGCGGTGTGCGCGGGATTGGCGATGCGCGATGCCTCGCTGGTTTCTGTCGTGTTGCCCGTGGTTGAGGCCTTGCTGCCCGCAGATCCACAGCGATGGACGCCGTGGATCGCGGCGATCGGGTGTACGGTGGACCCGGCTCGCTCGGCGCGCTTTGCGCGTAGCCTGCTCGCGGACCCCGGCGCGGGTGCGCACGCAGCGCGCCTTGCGTGTCATGCGCTGTCGGTGTGTGGTGCACCGGGAGAGGCCGAGCGGCTGCGGGCTCGGGCGAGCGGCTGATCGTCAGGCCTGCCACTGCGCGCGTACGGCATCGATCGCGATCTTGGATGTTTCTACCTCCATCGCGTCCGCTTTCGGCTGCTGTTCGGCGAGGGCGCGATGGGTGACGAAGAGGTACATCTTCACGCCAGTCGCCCGGTCGGTGACGAGAAAGTGGTGCGGGCCTTCGTTGCTCAGCGCACCGTGCGTGAGGCCGATCTCCCGCGTGCGCTCCGCGTCCGCGCGCAACAGCCCCTTGGGATCGAGGGTGAAGATGGTGCCTGGCCCGGTGGACGCCAGCTGCTGATCCCACGCGGTCGCGAACGGCCAGAAAGGCTCGCGTGAAGATGGCATCTCTGAGGTGGTCACGAGTCGGGCGAGAGCCGGATCAGGTGCACGACCAGACCGACCAGAAAGATCAGGCTGCCGACTCCAACGAAAAGCGCGTAGGGCATGCGCGTCTCCTAACCGGATTCCGCCGGCGCATCTCCGTCGTTGGTCGAATCCGCCTTCAGGGCTTTCAAACGCTCGGTCCTGCGATCCGGCTCGCCTTCGACCCGCGCCCGTTCCCGCTCGCGGAGCGCGAGGTTTTGCGCGATGTGGAAGAGCAGCAAGGTGCCGATCAGCAGTCGCACCGCCGTTTGGTCTTCCATCCCGGGAAAGCCCTGAATGTACGTCCAGAGCGCAGCGATCAGGTCGGCGATGTTCACCAAATAGAACACGCTGGCTACGCGCAGGAATCGGGGAAGGACAAGGCGGTTGACCGCGAACAGTACGGCCAGGCCGATGAGGGCAGGGGGCACCGTCATCGTGGGTCAGGCTCGATCGCGACGTTGTCGAGCAAGCGCACCGAGCCGTAGCGTGCGGTGACGATAGCGCGGGCGGAACGGGTGACCGGCGCGTCGTCCGGCAGGGGTTCGAGGTCTTCCGCGTCGACGATCGCGAGGTAGTCGATCTTGTCGGAGTCCACGAAGGCTGCGCCCGCCGCGAGTCGCTCCCCGACGGTGCCTCGATGGTCGCGGATCGCAAACAGCGCCCGATTCAGGCTGCGCGCGCGTTCGCGTTGGCTGGGCGACAGGTACACGTTGCGGGAGGACAACGCTACGCCGTCGTCGTCGCGCACCAAGGGGCCCGACAGGATGCGCACGGGCAGGGCCAGATCGCGAGCCATCGAGCGGATCACCTCCAGCTGCTGGAAGTCTTTTTCGCCGAAGCACGCGACCGTCGGCGCCACGATGCCCAAGAGGCGCGCCACGACGGTGGCTACGCCCTCAAAGTGACCGGGGCGCTCTGCGCCTTCCCAGCGGGACGACACGCCAGAGACGATGACGCGCGTGCGAAAATTGGCGGGGTAGAAGCCTTCGGGGATGAACAGGACGTCGACGCCTGCGGCGGCGCACTTTTGGGCGTCGCCTTCGGGATCCCGTGGGTAACGGCCGAGGTCTTCGTTGGCGTGGAATTGCAACGGGTTCACGAAGATGCTGACGACCAGATGCTCGCACAGCGGGCGCGTGAGCTGCATCAACGACGTGTGCCCGCGGTGCAGGTAGCCCATCGTCGGGACGAACCCGACCGTGTGGCCCGCCCACGACCGGGACAGCGCCATCATCTCTTCGACGTCGCGGATGATCTTCATGGCGTCAGTAGCTGTGCGCGGCGGTCGGGAAGGCGCCGGTCTTGACGTCGGCGACGTACGACCGCATGGCGTCGGTGATGGTCTGCTCCAAGTTGGCATACCTCTGCAGGAACTTCGGGGAGAAGCGCTGGTCCATCCCCAGCATATCCGTGCACACCAGCACCTGACCGTCACAGGCGGGGCCGGCGCCGATGCCGATGGTCGGGATGGCGAGCTCCGTGGTGATCTGCGCCGCGAGCGCATGCGGGACCATCTCGAGCACGATGGCGAAGGCGCCTGCCGCGGCCACGGCGTGCGCGTCTTCGAGGATGCGATCGGCGTTTTCTTTCTCGCGTCCCTGCACACGAAACCCGCCGAAGGCGTGTACGGACTGTGGCGTGAGGCCGACGTGACCGACGACCGGGATTCCCGCTTCGACGAGGGCGCGGATCGCAGGCGCTGAGCGCACGCCTCCCTCCAACTTGACGCTTTGCGCTTGTCCTTTTTGCATCAGCTTGCCCGCGGTCTTCATCGCCTGCTTGACGCTGACCTGGTAGCTCATGAACGGCATGTCCACGGTGAGGTGCGCGCGGGTGAGGCCTGCGGCGACGCAGCGCCCGTGGTACACCATGTCGTCCACAGTGACGGAGAGCGTGTCTTTCCCGCCTTGAAAGACCATTCCAAGCGAGTCGCCTACAAGCACCATGTCGATGCCCGCGGCGTCCACCAAGCGGGCCATCTGCGCATCATAGGCGGTCACCATCGTGATGCGATCCGGAGTCGGGGCATCGGGTGACGGTTTGCGGCGCAGCAGATCGGGGGCGGTCAAGCGGGCCAAAGCTCATCTCGGGGAAAGGGCGACGGCAGCGGTGCCGGGGCCGTCAGGGACTAACCGGACTTCCGGCGGACGTCCCCCACGCCGACCAGCGCGACGGCGCCAATCACGACGCCCAGCCACAGCGTCGCGAGACGGATCAGCAGGGCAGACGCCAGCGCGCTCCCCGGGTCCAGACCTGCGACGAGGGTTTTGGGCAGCTCGACCAGCACGCCGTCCGCGACGCCGAGACCGCCCGGGGATGCGCCGCCCGTGACGGTCGCGAACGCGTAGAGGAAGGTGCTGACGCCGAGCGTGGGCGTCGCGCCGAAGCCTTTGAGCACCAACCAGTACCCGATGCACTCGCCGCCCCACGCGATGATGCTGACCACCACCGTCAGGATGAGCGGAACGGGCGCCACGCACACGCGCATCGCTGCGTACATGCCGCTCAGCGTGTTGCCGATCTTGCCGAGCACGCCGGGCAGGCGCGTCATCGGCCCAAGGATGCGGTAGGACAGCGACTCGCTGGAGAGCACCGCCAATCCCGCGGCCGTCAGCGCGATCGGCACAAAGACATACTGCGCTTTGTCACCGGCGTAGGTGCTCACCGAGATGGCGGCGAGCACGAGCACGGCGATGCCGTCGGTCAGCCGCTCGGTGACCAGCGCGGGGATGGTCTGGGTCATCGGGACGCCGGTGCGCTCGCTGAGCAGGTAGGGCTTCAGCAGCTCCCCCACCTTGCCTGGCGAGAGCACCATGGCGAGGCCGGATCCGAAGATGACGGCGTTGTCTTTGGCGGAGATCTGCACATCGAGCCGCCGAATCAGGTAGTGCCACTTCCAGAATCGAAGCGCATAGTTCAGCAGCGTCAGCACGATCGCTGGCACGTAGTACAACCAAGAAAATCGCACCAGCGCGTCGCGCACGCTGTCGATGCCGATCCACACGCTGAACGCCACGTACAGCAGCGCGGCTACGGCGATGCCCCACGCCAGCCAGCGACGAAAGCGCGCGACCAGATCCTTTGCTGAGGTAGGCTCTGCAGCGACGTCACTCATGCGGGAACTTCCTCGGAAAGACGACACGTGTAGAGGCTCAGCGACGGCCCCATGCGATGGAAGGCGCCGAACCCGGCTGCGGGCATGTAGAGCGCGTCTTGCTGATCGAAGGTCCCGGGGTAGGCCTCCGCCGTCGACACCCCGTTGGCAAGCGGATCCTCGGCGTGCAGCAAGGTGCAGGTGCTGCCGTCGGCGACCATCGCGCGCACGCTGTCGGGCACGGCGGCGTAGTGCACCAACCCGTAGGTCTCCACCTCGATGATCAAGGCTCCGTGCAGGTCGGCCGGGTCCACCTGGCTCGCGAAGTCGATGCCTTTCTTGCGGATAAAGAGGACGTCGTACATTGGGCGGTCGGCGTTGTACCACTTCATGTCGTCGGGCTTGCGGAAGCCCGCGCTGTCGGCGCGGCCTTGCTTCGCGAGGTATTCCCGAGTTTGATTCTCTACATTTCGTTGGAGCATCGGGGCGCCCGTGTAGGCTCCGGCGTGTACGATGCGCGCGCCCGTGGGCACGTGGTGCTCGATCCATGCGCCCATCGCGTCGCGGGTGTCACCCGCCAGAAAGAGGCGATCCACCTGCACAGAGCCCCACAACCCCTGCAGCGCACAGGCGACGCCGACTGCGAGGGCGATCGGGGCTTTCAGGCGACCCAGCGCCGTGGCGAGCGCGACACAAAGGAACGGCAAGACCGGCAGGATATATCGAAAGAACGCAGTTTCTCCTTTGCCGATCACCAAATAGTAGGCGAGGGGAAAGGAGAACCACAGCCAAGCGCGCCGCCGGTCTCCTTCGATGCCCTGCACGAGCAGCAGCGCCATCGCCCCGACGGAGAGCACGACGAAGCCCCAACCTTGAGTTAGCACCAGCGTCTCTGCGTGATGACGCCAGCCCCCGCCGACGTCCACGTACTGCCCGCTCGCGAGATGTGCGGCTTCAAAGCTGAAGTCGGTCAGGAACGTCTTGGCGTCCAGCAGCACGTAGGGACTGCCCAGCGCGAAGGCGCCGACCATGGCCAGCCCCGCGAGCGCGCTCTCTCGAACGGCGTGGGGG